>NZ_JBIKNZ010000055.1:0-21195 GCF_044358365.1 Phenylobacterium sp.
AGCCGTCGGCAGCATCTGCGACCTCTACGATCCCGATGAATGCTGGAATTTCTTCAAGGCCGCCGGATATACGTCACATTAAACGCACGATGCTCTAGGCCATCTCACCCGTCCATGCCCACCTACTACCCCGACCTCCTGAAACTCATGCGGGCGCACGGCTGCGAGCAGCGGCCCGGTGGCAAGGGGAGCCATGAAAAGTGGTGGAGTCCGATAACCGGCAGAGTCGTCATCGTACCCCGCACCAAAAGCCGCCACACAGCCAATAGCGTCCTGAAGGACCTGGGTATCGACGCCAAATTCTAGGCTCAGGCGACCGCCACTTCGCGGGCGCCCTGGGCGCGGAAGTCGATCAGGATGCGGGCGTCGTGAATGCCGACGTTCTCGGCTAACATTTCAGGGGCCAGCGCCATGGCCAGCTCTTCAAACTCACCGAGGGACTCGGCCTCAACATGGAGACCTGGAATATTGCTTTCGGAGACCCAGACGCCAGCCTCGGCGTCCCATGTCGCAGCTACAAAGTATGAGGTCGGCATTGGTGTTCCAATCGGTCCCTCACTCTGATGGGGACGGCTTCGGCGTGTCAACAATAGCCACGATGAATGCGGCGGCTTAAGGACAGGTTCAGGAACGGGTGTCGAGTGCTTAGTGCGCCGGCAGAATGGCCCCATGCCCCACACCCTCGCCGTTGACTCACACCAATCCGGCTGTATAACCGCCCACCTCTCGCCCGTGAGCCAACTCTCGGGCGCGTTTTCTATTGCAAACACACACTTTAGTACCGAAGGCGCGAACGATGTACGCGGTGATCAAGACCGGCGGCAAGCAGTACCGGGTCAGCCCCGGCGACCTGCTGGTGGTTGAAAAGCTCGAAGGCGAACCCGGCGCGGCCGTGGCGTTTGGCGATGTGCTGATGCTGGGCGACGGCGAGGCCGTGACGGTCGGCGCTCCCCTGGTGGACGGCGCCTCGGTGGCCGCGACCCTGGTCGAAACCCGCAAGGGCGAGAAGGTGAAGATCTTCAAGAAGATCCGCCGTCAGGGCTATCGCCGCACCCGTGGCCATCGCCAGCATGAGACCGTGCTGCGCGTGGTCGGCATCACCGCCAACGGCGCCGAGACCAAGTGGGACGGCGTGGTGGACATGACCACCAAGGCCGAGCTTGACGCCCGCGCCCGCGGTCTGGACTTCGCGACGCTGAACCTGCCCTGGCAGAGCAAGGCCGAGAAGGCCGCCGCCGCCAAGGCTGTCGACGCGGCCCCGGCTGTCGAAGCCGCCGCCGAGGCTGCTCCGGCCGCTGCACCCAAGAAAGCTGCTGCGCCGAAGAAGGCCGCCGCCAAGAAGGACACGTCGGCCGAGTAATCGGGCGGCTCAACGGTTAGGAACAGGAGCACACAATGGCTCACAAGAAATCAGGCGGTTCATCCCGCAACGGTCGCGACAGCGCCGGCCGCCGTCTCGGCGTCAAGAAGTTCGGTGGCGAGGCGATCAACGCTGGCTCGATCATCGTGCGCCAGCGCGGCACCAAGTTCTTCCCGGGCGAGAATGTCGGCATCGGCAAGGACCACACCCTCTTCGCGCTGATTACCGGCGCGGTGAAGTTCGTAACCAAGCGCAATGACCGCTGCTACGCCACCGTCGTCCCGGTGGACGCCAAGGTGATGGCAGCCGAATAGGCGGAACCTTCCTTTCGGTTCCGCCCTCTCTTCACAGATGGCGGACCGGCAAGACGACCCAGCGGGGAGTCCGGTCAGCCGGGCTCCCCGCTTTCGTTTCGTTTTGGACCCCCGACAAGAGGGGTCGGGAGGTAGGACATGTGCATCCAGTCGATCTTGCCGCAGGTGGCCACGCCGCGTCTGATCCTGCGCGCGCCGGTCATGGCTGAGGCGTCGGCCAGGGCCGCGGTGGCCTTTGACATCGAGCACCGCCAGTTCGGCGCCATCGGGCGGCTGGACTTCCATGAGGCCGTGCCCAGGCGCCCGGAACTGGACGTCTGGCTGGAGGGGTCGTTCCGGGGCCGGGGTTACGGGACCGAGGCGATGACCGCAGGCCTGCGCTGGGCGAGCCAGGCGTGGCGGCGCGGCGCGGTGTGGTCCGGCCATGCGGCAGATGATCAAGCAGCGGGACAGGCGCTGTGCAAGGCGGGCTTTCTCTATACCGGCGATGTGGTGCGGCGGGCCGAGGCGGCGGCGCCCACCCGCATGATGGTCTGGCTGGCCTGACGTGGTAAGCGCTTCGCCCATGCCCGCCGCCACGTTTTCCAAGCGCCTGAGCGCGCTGTCGCCGCCCTGGCAGGGCGTGGCGGTGGCGCTCGGGGCCGGCCTGATGGCGCTGGCCTCGCAGCTGGCCATTCCCCTGCCGGAGGGGGTGGGTGTGCCGATCACGCTGCAGACCTATGCGCTGCTGGTGATGGCGGGGCTGCTGGGCGCACGGCTGGCGCTGATCGCGGTGCTGGTCTGGCTGGCGATCGCCGCGCTTGGCGCACCGGTGCTGGCCGACGGGGCCGGCGGCTGGCGGGCGGTGACCGGCATCACGGCGGGCTTTCTGGTGGGCATGGCGGCGGCGGCCTGGATCTGCGGGCGCGGCGCCGAACGTGTCTCGGGGGTATGGCCGCTGGCGGCGCTGTTCCTGGCGGGGCAAGTGGTGGTGTTGATGCTGGGGTGGGCGGGGCTGGTCTCGTTCATGGACCCCGGCTCGGCGTTCGAATATGGCATCATGCCGTTCCTGCCCGGCGCCGTGGTGAAATCGCTCGCCGCCGCGCTCACCGTTCGATGGGTCGCCCGATGAAGTTCCTCGATCAGGTCAAGGTCTATGTGAAGAGCGGCAACGGCGGCGGCGGGGCCGTGTCGTTTCGCCGCGAGAAGTTCATCGAGTACGGCGGGCCGGACGGTGGCGACGGCGGGCGCGGCGGCGACGTCTGGATCGAGGCGGTGGAGGGGCTGAACACCCTGATCGACTTCCGCTACGCCCAGCACTTCCGCGCCGAGACGGGCGTGCACGGCATGGGCCGCAACCGCCACGGCGCCAATGGCGCCGATGTGGTCCTGAAAGTGCCGGTCGGCACCGAGGTCCTCGACGAGGACAAGGAACTGATCATCGACATGACCCACCTCGGCCAACGCGTCCTGCTCGCCCGCGGCGGCAACGGCGGCTTCGGCAACACCCACTTCAAGGGCCCCATCAACCAGGCCCCCAAACATGCCAACCCCGGCCTTGACGGCGAAGAAAAAGCGATCTGGCTTAGACTAAAGCTTATCGCAGACGTCGGACTTGTTGGCTTGCCTAACGCTGGAAAATCTACATTTCTTGCTGCATCAAGTGCTGCAAGACCCAAGATTGCAGCCTATCCATTCACCACCTTGACGCCAAATCTTGGAATGGTGGACCTTTCTATTGGCGAGCGCTTCGTCATTGCTGATATCCCCGGGCTGATCGAGGGCGCCAGCGAAGGTGTGGGCATCGGCACGCGGTTTCTGGGCCATGTGGAGCGCACCGCAGTGCTGGTTCATCTGGTTGACGGCACCCAGGATGATGTGGCCCAGGCCTGGCGTACGGTGCGGCACGAACTTGAGGCCTATGGCGAAGGTCTGGAGGACAAGGACGAGATCCTGGCGCTGAACAAGATCGACGCGATGGATCCCGAGACCCAGGCTACGAAGGTCGCCGAGCTCGAGGCCGCCGCTGGCGTGAAGGTCCGGCTGGTGTCCGGTGCGGCCGGACATGGCGTGACCGAGCTGCTTCGTGAAGCCTACGCCCTGGTGCGGCAACGCAAGAGTGAAGCCGCCGCCGAGGGGGCCCCGCCCGAGGATTGGGCGCCTTGAGCGAACTGGCCACAGCCAAACGCATCGTCATCAAGGTCGGCTCCGCCCTTTTGGTGGGCCCCGATGGCGCGGCGGATGCCGCCTGGATGGCTGACTTCGCCGCCGATCTGGCGCGGATGCGCGCGCGCGGTCAGCAGGTGCTGGTTGTGTCGTCCGGTGCGGTGGCCCTCGGACGCAGGCGTCTTGGCCTCGGCAAACGCATCAGCCTGGCCGAGAAGCAGGCCGCCGCCGCCGCTGGCCAGTCGGCCCTCATGCGGGCCTGGGAGACGGCGCTGGAGCCGCACGGACTGGCCTGCGCCCAGATCCTTCTGACCCGTGATGACACCGAGATGCGCCGTCGCTGGCTGAACGCGCGCGCCACCCTGGATGCGCTGCTGGCGCTGGGTGTGATCCCGGTGATCAATGAGAACGATACGGTCGTCACCGAGGAGATCCGGGTTGGCGACAATGATCGCCTGTCGGCCCGCGTGGCCCAGCTGGTGGGCGCCGAGGCGTTGGTGCTGTTGTCGGATATCGAAGGGCTCTACACCGCCGATCCCCGTCGTGATCCCACCGCCGCCCACATCCCGCGGGTCACGCACCTGACGCCCGAAATCGAGGCGATGGCCGGCGGCGCCAATACGACGGCGGGTGTGGGCACCGGTGGCATGGCGACAAAGCTGGCGGCAGCACGGATTGCCGCAGCGGCCGGCTGCGCGACCTTCATCACGCTGGGCACCCGCCCGGGTCCTCTGGCGGCGGTGGAAGAGGGCGCAAGAGCCACCGTCATCGAACCCGACACCACGCCGGCAGCGGCCTACAAGGCCTGGATCGCCGGCTCCCTGTCGCCGACCGGTGCGCTGATTGTCGATGCCGGGGCGGCAGCGGCGGTGCGTCGTGGCAAGAGTCTGCTGGCTGCGGGCGTTACAGCCATCGAGGGTCGCTTCGACAAGGGAGACGCCGTATTGGTCCGTGACGAGGCAGGGGTGGAGATCGCCCGCGGCCTGATCCGATATGTCGACGAACACGCCCGGCGGATCGTTGGCCTGAAGTCGGCGGCGATCGAGCCGGCGCTCGGCTATACCTCCGGGCCGATGATCCATGCCGACGACCTCGCTCTAGCGGCGAGCCCACAGAGCGCGTAAGGCTCATTTGGAGCAAAAGGGTCGCCGCCGTGGACGACGCATCGTCAAGTCGAGCTGTTTCCGCCGCCCGTACGGGCCGGCTTGAAGCGCTTGCGCCCGGTCAGGCCATCCCTTTCGCAGGTGACCGCGTCGCTTTTGTCACATCTGAGCTGGCCGCTGCCTTCCGCCCGGGTGATCGGCTGGTGGTCGTGCAGGACACCGGCGATCTGTTGCATATTCCGCAGACCGAGGCCCGTGCCGCCGCCGCCGCTGTCGAATGCGCGGCAGCCGCCTTCTCCCGGATGGGGGAGGTCAGCGACGCCGCGATCACAGCCTTTTTCGAGGCGTTCGCCCGACGGCTGCAAGACGATGCCGTCTGGTCCGCCATCGCCGCCGCCAACCTTGGCGACGTCGAGAGCGCCCGGGCGCGAGGCCGCTCCACCACCCGTCTGGCCGTCTCGGAGACCATGCGACGCGACATGGTCGAGGGGCTCAGGGTCTGGCGCGACGCAGAGCCGCCGCGCGGCCGGTTGCTGGAACGCATCGAGCACCCTGGCTGGATCGTAGACCAGGTCGTGGCCCCCTTGGGCGTGGTCGGGTTCGTATTCGAAGGTCGTCCCAATGTCTTCGCCGACGCCACAGGGGTGATACGCGCAGGCAACACCGTCGTTTTCCGAATCGGGTCCGACGCTCTCGGCACCGCGCGCGCCATTGTAAGTCAGGCGCTTGACCCGGCGCTGGCGGAGGCCGGCTTACCCCCGGGATCTGCGGTTCTGGTCGACAGTCCCGCCCATGCCGCGGGCTGGGCCATGTTCGCTGACAATCGGCTGGCGCTGGCTGTGGCGCGCGGGTCGGGTCCGGCCGTCGCCCAACTGGGCGCGATCGCGCGCCAGGTCGGGACGCCCGTCAGCCTGCACGGCACGGGCGGCGCCTGGCTGGTGGCGGATGGGACCGCTGACGCTGACCGGTTCTTTGCCGCCGTCTACCATTCGCTGGATCGCAAGGTCTGCAATACGCTCAACGTGTGCTGCATCGTGGCGTCGCGGGCTGCTGACCTCTTGCCGGTATTTCTGGATGCGCTGGCCCGGGCCGGAGAACGCCGTCGTGGCTGCAAGCTGCATATGTCCGAAGCGGATCTGGTGCGACTGCCTGAGCCATGGCGGACGGGCCGGGGAACCGTCATCCGTGCAGAGGGTCCGGTGGAGGAGGCGCTCGTCGATGTGCTCTCCGAGGCCCAGCTCGGTCGGGAGTGGGAATGGGAGGAGACACCGGAGGTCAGTCTCAGGATCGTCGATAGCATGGATGACGCGGTTGGACTGTTCAATGCCCACAGCCCACGTTTCGCCGCGACGCTGATCGCCGAGGACCGCGCCGCCCATGCCCGCTTCTACGCCACGATTGATGCGCCGTTCGTGGGCGACGGGTTCACCCGATGGGTGGATGGCCAGTACGCGCTGAACCGCCCGGAACTTGGTCTCTCCAACTGGCAGAACGGGCGGTTGTTCGCCCGGGGCGGTGTGCTGGCGGGCGATGGCGTCTTCACGGTGCGGGTGCTGGTGCGTCAGTCTGATCCGGGCCTTGATCGCGGGGGCGCGACCACTCCGCCCCGCGCCGGTTAACCCCCGGATGCCCATGTGGTTCGCAGGTCCGGCGCGGCGCTCGCCGCTCGCCGGTCGGCCCCAGGCGCTCAGGCTGGGGTTCGACCTGAAACGCGGCATGACGGTGGGCCTGTATGGCGGATCGTTCAATCCCGCCCACGACGGCCATGCTCACGTCGCCGAGACCGCCAAGCGCCGGCTAGGCCTTGACCGGGTGATCTGGCTGGTCTCTCCGCAAAATCCGCTGAAGTCGCGCCACGAGACCGCCGACCTCGCGGCGCGGCTGGCCGGCGCGCGGACTCTGACTCAAGGCTACGGTATGGTGGTGGCGGCCGTGGAGACCAAGCTCGGCTCCAACTACACCATCGATACGATCCGGGGCCTGAAGGCCCGGTTTCCGGGGGTGAAGTTCGTCTGGATCATGGGCGCCGACAGCCTGGCTTCCTTTCATCGCTGGAAGGGCTGGACCCAGATCATGCATGAGGTTCCAATTGCAGTGGTCTCACGGCCCTGGATCTCGCTGAAGAGCCGCTTTTCACCGGCGGCGGTGCGCTTCTCCCGGTTCCGGAAGTCGCCCCAGAGCGGACCCCGACTGGCCTATGCCAAGACGCCAGCGTGGACGTTCCTGTTCGGTCGTTTCCACTTCCAGTCCTCCACAGCGCTCAGGGCGCGTCGCAAAGGCTGACCGGGCGCGCGTTCTGTGCTATACACCTTCCGGCGAGGACAAGAGGAGTTACCCCGCTGGACCCCAAACCTGCGTCACGTGCGCAAAAGGCCGCCGCGAGAGCCGAGGCCCCACAAGACATCGACAGCCGCATCACTGCTGTCGGGGATCTCATCCTTGGCCGTCTGGACGATGATAAGGCCCAGGATGTCGTATTCATCGATCTCAAGGGTAAATCCCCGGTCGCCGACAGCCTGATCGTGGCGTCCGGCCGTTCGCAGCGGCACGTCGGCGCAATGGCCGATCACCTGCTGCGCGCACTGAAGGAAGCTGGCTATGGCAAGTGCCGGGTTGAGGGTCTGCCCAGCGCCGACTGGGTGCTGATTGATACAGGGGATGTGATCGTCCACCTGTTCCGTCCTGAGGTCCGCAGCTTCTACAATATCGAGAAGATCTGGTCCGTGGACTCCGCCCACCGGGGTCTGGCGGTCGGCTGATCGCGCCTGCCCGATCCCCGACTCCAGGCTTTACAGTGCCAATCCATGCCTGTAATGGCCGGCACCATGTTCGCGAATACGCAGAAAATTAGCCGCAAAATGACCCGCTTCGGCGGGGCGTTTGCGGCTGTGTGCGGGTTCTGATCGCAACATAACCGCAAAGCGCTCCGCCCGATGTGCGGGGCGCGGCGCTTTTCCAAAGCCGAACACCACGCACACGGGCCTCAACCCTCAAGAGGCTCCCATGCTGACCCAACCGTCCTATCGATCCCTGCGAAACCCCTCGGTTGCCATTGTCGGCGCCACCGGCGCCGTGGGCGTCGAACTGGTGAAATGCCTGGAGGCGCGGGGGTTCCCGGCGTCCAGTCTCCGGCTGCTCGCCTCTGTAAGGTCTGCGGGCCGGCAAATCCCCTATCGCGGCGAAGCCGTGTTGGTGGACGTGCTGAACGCCGACAGTTTCGTCGGGGTCGACCTGGTGTTCTTCGCCGCCGACGCAGACACATCGAAGATCTATGCGCCCCTCGCGGTGACCGCCGGCGCCGTCGTCATCGACAACTCCTCGGCCTTCCGGATGGATCTGGATTGCCCACTGGTCACGCCTGAGGTGAACCTCGAGACCCTGGTGGGCCACCGAGGGATCATCGCCAATCCCAATTGCGTGGCGATCCTGGCCTGCGTCGCCATTGCGCCGCTTCAGCGCCGGTTTGGTCTGCGACGCCTGCAGATCGCGACCTATCAGGCCGCCTCCGGGGCGGGGCAGCCAGCGATGGAGGAACTGGCCGCGTCCACCCGCGCGCATCTGGCCGGCGAGGCCTATCCGCCGCAGGTGCTGCGCCACCCCTACGCCTTCAACCTGTTCAGTCACGACGCAGAGGTCGATCCGCAAACCGGCTACAACGGCGAGGAGCTCAAGGTCATCGCAGAGACCCGTCGGATCCTCGGCAGCTTCAACCTGCCCATCGGCGTGACCTGCGTCCGGGTACCCGTGCTCCGGGCGCATTCCATGGCGCTCAGTCTTGAGCTGGACGCCCCGGTAGCCCCGGCGGCGATCACCGAAGTGCTGGCCGAGGCCCCGGGCGTGAGGGTGGTCGATGACCGCGACGCCAACCACTTCCCTATGCCTGTAGAGGCGCAGGGGCAGGGCGACGTGCTGGTGGGCCGCATCCGGCGCGACCTGGGCGATCCCTCGGGCCGTTCTGTGGCGCTGTTCCTGGCGGGCGACCAACTGCTAAAGGGCGCAGCGCTCAATGCGGTTCAGATCGCCGAGCAGTTGCTGATCGCGTAAGCTCGGTCGCGTGAAGATCGCAGTCGTCGCCATCGGCCGATTGGCCCGCTCTCCGGAGAGCGGGCTGGTAAAGCTGTACGTCGACCGGGCGACGGCGGCGGGCCGCGCGCTGGGCCTGGGTCCTGTTGAGGTCATCGAGGTCGAGAGCCGCAAACCCGGCAAGCTGGCCGAGGCCGAGGCTCTGCGTCCACACCTGGTCGATGCTCACGTGATCGCGTGCGATGAACGCGGCAGGACCCGGGCCTCCCGCGTCTTCGCCGAGGAGATCGCGACGCTCCGGGATCGTGGCGTACGCCGGCTGGTCTTCCTGGTCGGCGGCGCTGACGGTCTGGCTCCCGAGCTTGCGCAAGCCGTTCAGGGCAACCTGGCCTTCGGGCCTCAGACATGGCCCCACGCACTGGCGCGAGTGATGCTCTGTGAACAAATCTATCGAGCAGTCTCGATTCTCGGCGGATCGCCGTATCATCGGGATTGATGCGACGGATTCTGCTCCTTGGCGCTGTGGGCGTGATGCTGGTCGGCGCGGCCGCGATGGCTGCGACGACCGAAAAGCTGACGCGACTGAATATCGCAGAAACCGAGCTGGCGGTTGATCAGGGCGTCAACATGCACCGTCTGTCGCGTCTGCTTTCGGTGCTGGAGCAGTTGAGTCGCGATCCGCCGCCGGCCCTGCTGGTTTCGCCGGAAGACGCGCGTGATGCGGTTCGCGCCGCGATCCTCGTCAAGGCCATCACACCGGAACTTCAGGCTCGCGCACAGGGATTCGCCGAAAACGCCACGGAGGTGATGCGCCAGCGCCGGCTTGCGGCAGCGCAGAGCGAGGCCCTTTTTGAACGCGACAGCCTGATGGCGGACTCCCAGCCGGTACCTGACACGGTGACCGGGATCGGCATGGGGCGCAATGGATCTGAAGTCCTGACGCCGCCTGACCGTCTGATCGTTCCGGTCAAGGGTGCGGTGATCAGCCGGTTTGGCGCCGAGGTCGCCGGGGGAGGCCGATCCAATGGCCTGACGTTCAGGTCTGACAGGGGTGAACGTGCTTTGAGCCCCGCCGCCGGGCTGGTTCAGTATGTGGGGCCGGTGAAAGGCTGGGATGTCATCGTGATATTAAGACTAGCCGGTGGATATCATCTCGTGCTTGCTGGTCTGGAACGAACTTCGGTCCAGGTCGGACAGTCGGTTACGGAAGGTCAACCTCTGGGCTGGGCCACAGGCGGGCGACAGTCCGGCGCGGGGCTCTATCTGGAAGTCAGGGAGCAGGGGTCACCCGTGGACCCCTCCCGCTGGCTCGGCCGGAACCGGCAGGGGTAACGAAATCCGGGCAGAAACATCACAGGCTGATTGCGGCCTCAATGCCGTTGTTACAGTCTGTGTGGCTGGCGGCGACATCCGCCCACAGGGAGTGTTAGGCAGGCCATGAAGACGTATCTCATGATCGGCGCTTCGGCGTTCGTGCTCGGCGCAGGATCCATGGCCTATGTGAGCCAGGCGGCCATGGCGGCAGCGCAGCCCCAGGCCAAGACCTATCGAATGCTCGGCCTCTTCGGCGATGTCGTGAAGATCATCGAAAGCCAGTACGTCAGCGAGGTGGACGACACCAAGCTGATCCAGTCCGGCATCGACGGAATGTTGACCTCACTGGACCCCCACTCAGGCTATCTCGACCCGGAGTCCTTCGACGACATGCGCGATCAGACGCGCGGCGAGTACGGCGGCCTTGGCATCGAGGTGACCAGTGAGGATGGCGTGGTCAAGGTGATCTCGCCCATGGACGGCACGCCTGCCTTCCGCGCCGGAATCAAGGCTGGCGATTACATCACGGCTGTGAATGGCGAGAGCGTTCTGGGACTGACTGTGACCGAGGCGGTCAAGCAGATGCGTGGCAAGCCGGGTGAGACCGTAGCCCTGACGATCGCCCGGGAGAAGACCGATCCCTTTGACGTCAAGCTGATCCGCGAAGTGATCAAACCCAAGTCCGCGTCGGCCCGGATGGAGGGTGACTATGGCGTTCTGCGCGTCGGCGCCTTCAACGAGAAAACCACGGACGAGGCCGAAGCCGCCTTCGCCGAGCTGAAGGCGAAGAACCCCAACATCAAGGGCCTGATCCTCGATCTGCGCAACAATCCAGGCGGGCTGCTCGATCAGGCGGTGGGCATTTCGGACCTGTTCCTGGAGGGCGGCGAAATCGTGTCCCAGCGAGGCCGCGATCCACGCGATGTGGAACGCTATAACGCCCGTCCGGGCGATATGACCGGCGGCTTGCCTCTGGTGGTGCTGATCAACTCCGGCTCGGCCTCGGCGTCCGAGATCGTCGCCGGCGCATTGCAGGACCGCAAGCGCGCTGAACTGGTGGGGACCACCAGCTTCGGCAAGGGCTCCGTCCAGACTGTGATTCCACTCAGGGGCGGCGTCGATGGCGCGCTCAAGTTGACCACTGCGAAATACTACACACCTTCCGGCCGCTCGATCCAGAAGACCGGCATCGAGCCCAATCTCGAGGTCGCACTCACCCGCGACGAAGCCCAGATCATTGCCAATCGGGCATTCCAGTTTTCGGAGGCCTCGTTCAAGAATGCGCTGAACGCCGACGAGGGCAAGGTGCGTCGGGGCGCCCACCAGCCCGCCGAGGCGCCGCCGGAGACCTTCGACGCCAAGAAGGACTTCCAGATCACCCGAGCGACCGATGTGCTTCGCTATGGATCGGTGGCCCTGACGCCAAAGCTGCCCAAACCTACCGCGCGGATGGCCGAAGTGGTGAGCAAGGCCAGGATCGCCGAGGCCAAGCCCGCCGCGGCCACACCCGCACAGAAATAGTCTCTCGCAGGCGGCGTTCGGGCGCGGGCAATGGCGCGTTAACCATGTCCGACTATGTCGTCCGTTGAGGAGTGCCGACCCTTGGCCGCTATCGCCCTGCCCAAAATCAAGCTGCCCGGGTTCAAACTTCCGCCGGTGGAAGTCGGCAAGCTGGTGCGCAATCCGCTGGTCGGGTTGATCGGCGCGGCGCTGATGTTTCTGGGCGCCGTTGTCGCCGTGTTCGCCTTGCTGGGCCCGATGGGCGCCGCAGACCATTTCCGGGCGCCTCTTGAGCCAGTGTTTCGTGAGGCGCCCGATGGTTGGCGCGACGCCCTGAGACCCGCGAAGGGTGCTCCTCGCATCTATGAAGACGTGGTCCGTCTGTCCGAACGTCCGCTGTCGCCCAACCGCGCGGCGCCCAGGCCTGCGACGCCAGGCGCAATGCCTGTGTTTGCGGGCGGCGCACTGCCGCCGGCCCCAATTCTGGGGTTTTCCTCGCCTAGCCCGGGCGGCCTTCTGCCGATCATCGCCGCCGATGGTCGCACGCCGGCCCAGGTCTATGCGCGCCCGTTTACAGCCAATGGACGCCCCAAGGTCGCCCTGGTGATCGGCGGTCTTGGGCTCAATCCGCGTACGACCCAACAGGCGATCGATACATTGCCGCCACAGGTGACGCTCTCGTTCGTGGTCTATGCTGAGGGTTTGCAACGCTGGATCGACATGGCTCGCGCGCGGGGCCATGAGGTTCTGCTCGAAACGCCGATGGAGCCGGAGAATTATCCCGACAACGACCCTGGCCCATACACCCTGCTTGCCGATGGCCAACCGTTGGAGACGGTCAAGAAACTGGAGTGGATCCTGTCGCAGGCCAGTGGTTACTTCGGCCTGACCAACTATCTGGGGGCGCGGTTCCTTGGCAGCCCCGCCGCCTACGACGCCTTCGCCAGTTCCGTTCGCGGACGCGGCCTGGCTTTCGTCGACGACGGGACGGCGGCGGGCAAGGCGGGCGGTATCCCTCGGGCATCGGCGGAGCGAGTGATCGACAGCAAGCGCTCGGGCGCCGATATCGACCAGCAATTGGCCGCTCTTGAAGCAGGCGCCCTGCAACGGGGACAGGCGCTTGGGTCTGGTTTCGCTTATCCGATCACGCTGGAGAAGGTCGCGGCATGGGCGGCTTCGGTGGAGGAGCGGGGATATCAGCTGACTCCGGCATCTGCGTTGACCGTCAAGCGATGAACGATCTCGACCTCTATCGACCCAACGTCGGTGTCGTGCTGTTCCACATCGACGGGCGGGTCTGGATCGGTCGGCGGGTCCAGACGCCTGCGCCCTACAATTGGCAGTTCCCGCAGGGCGGCATCGACGAGGGGGAGGATCTGGAGGCCGCAGCGCGACGCGAACTCGCAGAGGAAACCGGCGCCGTCAGCGCCACCGTCCTGGGCCGTACCGAGGGCTGGATCGTCTATGAGTATCCGGATGGCTTCGCCGGCTCGAAACGGGCGAGGGGCTTCAAGGGTCAGAAGCAGGTCTGGTTCGCGTTCCGTTTCGAGGGCGATGAGGCAGAGTTCGACCTAGGCGCCCACCATGAACCTGAGTTCGAGGCCTGGCGTTGGGCCGATCTGGCGGAGACGCCCGAACTGATCGTGCCGTTCAAGCGAGCGACGTACGAAGCGGTGGTATCGGCCTTCCAGCCATTTGCCGCGTCTGGTGTTTCGACACGCTGATTCCTTCCCCCTATCGGCGGCAATCCGGCTAGAGTTGCGGCTCGGGGTTCACTTGAGGGGGAGAGCGCCTTGCCAACAGTGGTCATGGTTCACGGCGCTTTCTGCGGTGGCTGGGCTTTCGAGCACTTCTGTGGAGCCTATGAGGCTGCGGGCTGGACCGTGCTGACACCGGACCTTCCCGGGCGCGGCGTCGGTCGATCGGCGGCCGGGCTTTCGGTCAGCGACTATGCGACGAGCATCGTAAAGGTTTGCGAATCCCTCAGTGAAGCACCCGTGCTCCTGGGCCATTCAATGGGTGGGCTGATCTGCCAGCTGGCGGCGCGACGGGCTCAGGCGCGGGCGTTGGTTCTACTTGCGCCGTCCGCGCCCTGGGGGATCCACGGCTCGACAATGGAGGAGGCTGCGACCGCGTTCGGTGTTCAGCTGGCCGATCCATTCTGGATGGGATCGGTGGCGCCGGATCGCGGCCTGATGCGCTCGCATGGCCTCGACCGCGTACCGAGGGCCCGACAGGCGGCTATACTGGATCGTCTTTGCCCGGAGAGCGGGCGCGCGATCCGCGAGGTCCTCAACTGGTGGCTGGATCCGTTCATGAGCACCAGCGTTGGCGCTGGCGTACTGCCGATGCCCTCGCTGGTGATCGCCGGTGAGCGCGATGTTGTTCATCCGGTCTATACGGTCCGACAGACGGCAGAACGGATTGGCGCGACCTATGCCGTCATGCCGGGCATGAGCCACTGGCTGATCGGTGAGGACGGCTGGGAAACCGTGGCGGGCGCCACACTCGATTGGCTGGCCACGCAGCCGCTCCCGGTAAGCGCCTGACGGTCACGCCGGAGGCTTTTGGCGTCCTATCGCCCAACGAATCAGGCCGATCCCGGATACCAGCACCCACGCCCCTTCCATCGCCACCGCCGACAGGTTGAACGCCTCGGTGAACAGCGAATAGAGGATCGCGCTGGCCCCCAGCAGGTTAGCCAGCAGCGAGGCAGGCTTCTTGGGATCCAGTCGGCCCATGGCCGCGCCAGCATAGGCAATCAGGATCACAAAGACGCCGACCAGGCCGGCTGCGTCCGCCAGGGTGATCAGAACTTGCGTTCCTGGTACTGCATTGTCGCCGTGTCATACTTGGGGCTGAGCGGCGTATCGTCCGGCTTGCGCACTGTTGAGAAGTTTAGGCCGATGCTGTCGGTCGACGTCAGGTACTCCCACGAGCGGCGCACGCGCTTCAAGCCATCAGGATCCTGGGCCTGCGTGTAGTTGGCGGTGGGATCGAGCGGCGGTTGATGGACAAAAGCCCAAACGTTCAGCGCCTTGGCCACTTCGACGTCCTGTCCCATCGCATAACGGAACTCGGTCAGGCAAACGCCCTTGTTTGAACCCGGCGGAAACAGGATGACCGAATAGCCCTTTTCGGCGCCGAGTTGGCGGGTCCAGGTGCCTTCCCGGCGGTTAAGCTTATAGCCGTTGGCCTTGGCCAGCACGTCCAGCTTTTCGCCGCGCACAGAAGGCTTGCAGATTTTTTCAAGCACCGCGATCGCTTCCGCTCCGTTTCCGGTAGTCGGCAGGGTCGGGGCTGGAGGCGCGATCTCAGGCGCCGGTACTTCGTCCGGGGCCGGGGGCGCGGCGGCGGGCGCAGCGCTTTGTTCCTGTGCATTGACGGCCGTGGCGATGCCGACGGCGAGGATAAGACTGGAGACGGCGAGACGCATGGAGAGGTTCCCTGACTTCAGCGCGGCATCAAACTTGAGCTAGGCGTCCGAGGCAAGGCCTCAACGCGGCAAAATTACGGCAATAATATCCAATGCCTACTTCGTGGTCGCTTCGGCGTGCTCCGCCAGGATGGTCAGGCCGTCCGGGGTCACATCGGCGAACCCGCCCCGAACCTCGTACACCGTCACTGCGCCATCGCTGTGTACGCTGACGAGACCTTCCTTCAGCGCCGTCATGAACGGCGCATGGCCAGCCAGAACGCCAAAGCCCCCTTCGGAACCGGGCGCATCCACCTGGTCCACGAGACCGGAGAACAGCTCGCGTTCCGGTGAGACCAGGGAGAAGTGAAGCTTCTCGGCCATACCCTTAAGCTTCCTGCGCCAGCTTCTCGGCCTTGGCGACCGCATCTTCGATCGTACCGACGTTGAAGAAGGCCGGTTCCGGCAAATGGTCGTATTCGCCGTCCACCAGCGCCTTGAACGAACGGATGGTGTCTTCCAGGCTCACCAGCACACCGGGCGTGTTCGTGAACTGCTCGGCCACGTGGAACGGCTGAGACAGGAAGCGGCTGATCTTGCGGGCGCGGGCGACCGTCAACTTGTCCTCTTCCGACAGCTCGTCCATGCCCAGGATCGCGATGATGTCCTTCAGGGCCTTGTAGGCCTGCAGGGTTTCCTGAACGCGACGAGCGACATTGTAGTGCTCCTCGCCAATCACCAGCGGGTCCATGATCCGCGACGTGGAGTCCAGCGGATCCACGGCCGGGAAGATGCCCTGGGAAGCGATATCGCGGCTGAGCACGGTGGTCGCATCCAGGTGGGCGAACGAGGCGGCAGGCGCCGGGTCGGTCAGGTCGTCGGCGGGCACGTAGATGGCCTGCACCGAGGTGATCGAACCCTTGGAGGTCGAGGTGATCCGCTCCTGGAGGTTGCCCATCTCGGTGGCCAGCGTCGGCTGATAACCCACGGCCGAAGGAATCCGTCCGAGAAGCGCCGACACTTCCGAACCGGCTTGCGTGAAGCGGAAGATGTTGTCGATGAAGAGCAGAACGTCCTTGCCCTCTTCGTCGCGGAAGTACTCGGCCTGGGCAAGGCCTGTCAGGGCGACCCGGGCGCGGGCGCCGGGAGGCTCGTTCATCTGACCGTAGACCAGGGCGCACTTGGAGCCTTCGGTCGAACCATTGTTCTCGCGGGGGTCCATGTTCACGTGGGACTCGATCATCTCGTAGTAGAGATCGTTGCCTTCGCGGGTGCGTTCACCCACGCCGGCCAGCACCGAGTAGCCGCCATAGGCCTTGGCGATGTTGTTGATCAACTCTTGCATGGTCACGGTCTTGCCGACGCCGGCGCCGCCGAACAGACCGATCTTGCCGCCCTTGGTGTAGGGGCAGAGCAGGTCGATAACCTTGATCCCCGTCACCAGCACTTCTGCCGACGTGGTCTGCTCGGCGAAAGACGGCGCCTCGCGGTGGATCGAGGCCGAGAATGGCGAGTTGATCGGGCCGGCTTCATCGATGGGATCGCCGATGACGTTCATGATGCGGCCAAGGCAGGCCGGGCCCACGGGCACGGTGATAGAACGGCCGGTGTCATACACGGGCTGGCCGCGGGTCAGACCCTCGGTGGTGTCCATGGCGATGGCGCGAACAGTGTTCTCACCCAGGTGCTGGGCGACTTCCAGCACGAGGCGGAAGGGCTCGCCCGTACGCTGGTCGGTGTTCGTGGTTTCCAGCGCGCTGAGGATCGCCGGCAGGTGGCCGGTGAACTCGACGTCGACGACGGCGCCGATGATCTGCACCAGCTTGCCGGTGGCGACGGCCTGGGTGGCGGTCGCTTTCGGAGCAGAGGCGGCCTTGGCAGGCGCCTTTTTCGCAGGGGCCTTGGCGGCGGCGGGCTTCTTGGCGGCGGTGGTGGTGGCCATGTCTGGTTCTCTCGGTTCGGCTTAGATCGCTTCGGCGCCGGAGATGATCTCGATCAGCTCCTTGGTAATCTGCGCCTGGCGGGCTCGGTTCATTTGCAGGGTCAGGCTGGCGATCATGTCGCCGGCATTGCGTGTAGCGTTGTCCATCGCCGTCATCTGGGCGGCGAAGAAGCCGGCCTGGTTCTCGAGCATCGCCGAGAACAGCTGGGTGGTGATGTTGCGCGGCAGCAGGTCGGCGAGGATGGTTTCCTCGTCCGGCTCATACTCATAGGACGCGCCCTTGAGGTCGATGGTCGGAGCGCCGGCCTGGATCTCGGCTGGGATGAGCTGGCGGACGGTCGGTATCTGCGTGACCACCGACTTGAACTGGCTGAACACCAGATGGACCACGTCCACCTCGCCGGCCTCGAACATGTCGCGGATCTTGCCAGAGACCTGTTCGGCCACAGCGAGAGACGGATTCCCGCCGACCTCGAAGTCGCCGACGATGCGGGTGGCGTGGATCCGGCGCAGCTGGTCGCGGGCTTTGCGCCCCACGGTCAGGACTTTGACGTCCTTGCCGGCCGCCAGCAGACCATCGATCTTCTGACGCGCGGCGCGGACGATGATGGTGTTGAACCCGCCCGCCAGACCGCGGTCCGAGGTGGCGATCACCACCAGATGGCGCTGGTCTGACCCGGCGCCGACCAGGAGCTTTGGCGCTCCATCGCCTGACACGCCCGCCGCCAGATTGGCAATCACAGCGGCCATGCGTTGTGCATAGGGCCTGGAATTCTGGGCGGCGTTCTGCGCGCGGCGCAGCTTCGCCGCCGCCACCATCTGCATCGCTTTCGTGATCTTCTGCGTGGCTTTCACGCTTCCGATCCGATTGCGCATTTCCTTGACGCTGGCCATCGCCGGCTACTCGCTCCCTGCGACGGTCGTTAGGCGAAGATGTTGGCGAAAGCGGCCAGCACGGACTTCAGATCGTCCTCGACGTTCTTCAGGTCCTTCTCAATGCGGATCTTGTCCAGCAGGCCCTGGTGCTTGGCGTGCAGGTGGCTGATCAGTTCGCGCTCGAAACGGCCCACCTGGGCGGTCGGGATCTTGTCGAGGTAACCGCGGGTGCCCGCGTAGATCACCGCAACCTGCTCTTCGACCGAAAGCGGCGAGTACTGGGGCTGCTTCAGGAGCTCGGTCAGGCGTTCGCCGCGGGCCAGCATGCGCTGGGTGGCGGCGTCCAGGTCGGAGCCGAACTTGGCGAAGGCGGCCATTTCCCGGTACTGGGCCAGCTCGCCCTTGATGGGGCCGGACGCGGCCTTCATCGCCTTGATCTGTGCGGACGAGCCCACGCGGCTGACCGAGATGCCGACGTTCACGGCGGGGCGGATGCCCTGGAAGAACAGGTCGGTTTCCAGGAAGATCTGGCCATCGGTGATCGAGATCACGTTGGTCGGGATATAGGCCGACACGTCGTTGGCCTGGGTTTCGATCAGCGGCAGGGCGGTCAGCGACCCCGAGCCGTTGGCTTCGTTCAGCTTCGCAGCCCGCTCCAGCAGGCGGCTATGCAGATAGAACACGTCGCCGGGATATGCCTCGCGGCCCGGCGGACGGCGCAGCAGCAGCGACATCTGGCGGTAGGCGACGGCCTGCTTGGAAAGGTCGTCATAGATGATGACGGCGTGCATGCCGTTGTCGCGGAACCACTCGCCCATGGCGCAGCCCGCGAAGGGGGCCAGGAACTGCAGCGGCGCTGGCTCGGAGGCGGTGGCCGACACGATGATCGTGTAGTCCAGGGCGCCGCGCTCTTCGAGGGTCTTGACGATCTGGGCGACCGTGGAGCGCTTCTGGCCGATGGCGACGTAGATACAATAGAGCTTGGCGCTCTCATCCGTGCCGGCGTTGATCTCTTTCTGGTTCAGGATCGTGTCGATCGCCACGGCGGTCTTGCCGGTCTGGCGGTCGCCGATGATCAGCTCGCGCTGGCCACGGCCGATCGGGATCAGGGTGTCGATGGCCTTCAAGCCGGTCTGCACCGGCTCGTGCACCGACTTGCGCGGAATGATCCCCGGCGCCTTCACGTCCACGCGGCGACGCTCGGCCACATTCTTCAGCGGGCCCTTGCCGTCGATCGGCTCGCCCAGCGGGTTGACGACGCGGCCCAGCAGGCCCCGGCCGACTGGCACATCCACGATTTCCGACAGGCGGCGCACTTCGTCGCCTTCCGAGATCGCCTGATCCTGACCGAAGATCACGACGCCGACGTTGTCGCGCTCGAGGTTGAGCGCCATGCCCTTCACGCCGGCCTTGGGGAACTCGACCATTTCGCCGGCCTGGACATTGTCCAGTCCATAGACGCGGGCGATGCCGTCACCGACGGACAGCACCGAGCCGACGTCGGATACGTCGGCTTCTTCGCCGAAGTTGGCGATTTGCGACTTGAGAATGGCCGAAATTTCGGCGGCGCGGATGTCCATGTGTCTTACGCTCTCTTGAGGGCGAACTTGAGGGAGTCGAGCTTCGAACGGAGCGAAGCATCAAACAGACGGGAACCGACCTTCACCTTGATCCCGCCCAGGATGGCGGGATCGACGCGGGTCGTGATTTCGGGGTCTTTGCCCAGTGACTGGCGGAGCGCGGCGGCTACTCCCTTCTCCTGGACGGCGCTGAGCACCACAGCAGTTGTCACCTCGGCGAACACAGCGCCGCGAGCGTTGGCCGACAGCGTGGCGAAGGCGGTGATAACGGCCGGCAGGGCGGCCGCGCGGCCATTCGCGGCCAGAAGGCCAAGGAATTTCTTCGTGGTCGCACCGAACTTCGCCTTGGCGGCGATGCCGGCCAGGCCCTTGGCCTTGTCGTCGGAGCCAAAGGTGGGCGAGCCCAGCAGGGTGCGCAGATCTTTCGAATCGGCGAGCGCCGCCTTCAGCGAATTGAGGTCAGCCTCAACGGCGGCCACTTCCTTCTGGTCGTTCGCAAGGTCGAACAGAGCCTGGGCGTAACGGGCGCCCACATTCGACAGGTTGGAGTCTTCGGCCACTGATATCCGCCCGGGTCGCGTTTCACGAGCCGCAAACGGGTCAGTCCGCTGCGGCTAAAGGCTTGAAAGCGCTTGAAAAAAGCACTTCGGTCCGAGAGCCGTAATCTGCCCCTGTCCCAAAGCCGCGCGCCTACTAGCATGCGTTGTTGTGCGCCGCAACTGAGGGGGCGACGTTACGTAGCGGCGCCCGGGGGTCTCTCCTGAGCGACCTCGGGCGTCAGCCGCACACCAAGCGCACGCAAGACCTTGAGTACGGTCGCGAACTCGGGGCGCCCGTCAGGACTTAGCGCGCGATATAGCGCCGGGCGCGCCAGACCGGTGTCGCGTGAAAGCTGGGTCATCCCCCGCGCCTTGGCGACAACGCCCAGGGCGTCTGCGATCACGGCCTGCTCCCCGGTCTCGAAGGCGGCAGCAAGGTACTCCGCGACCGCCTCGGGCGTGTCGAGATACTCTGCTGGGTCGAATGGACGCAGGTCCAGGGTCACTCATCAATCTCCCGAGCCAGCGCCTTGGCCCGCGCGATGTCGCGCACCTGGCTGGCTTTGTCACCGCCACACAAAACCACGATGAGAACCTCTCCCCGGCGCACAAAGTAAACCCGATAGCCAGGTCCATAGTCGATCCGGAGCTCCGACAAGCCGTCGCCAACCGGCTTCACATCGCCCGGATTGCCCAGGGCCAACCGGCGCAGGCGTTCGGCAATCCGAGCCAGGGCCCTGCGATCTCGCAGATCCCTCAGCCACTTAGAGAAGACCTCGGTTTGTAGAACCTGGACCACAAAGATATGTAACTTCTGGGAGACACTTTCGCAAGGGTCCCGTTAGGGGACTTACCGAAGGCTAAGGCCTTTCTGGCTGATAGGAATGCAGTCTCGTCAACGCGCGAGGACGCTGGACGGATCAATGGATAGCGTGTCGATGGGTACCGCCGGAAAAAGGGTTAAGTAAAGTGTTGTCTAATTGGTTTCACGGTTGCCTCAGGTTCGTTGTTGGACTGACCTTGGTCTATGGTTGTCTACGGGGTCATGGCCTGGCTGGGGAGCCTTGATGGCCGTGCCGCAAGA
>NZ_JBIKNZ010000056.1:0-21167 GCF_044358365.1 Phenylobacterium sp.
GTCGCCGCAGGGATATCGTTCGGGTCGGTGATCCGGAGCACCACCGCGCCGCCCACCACCGCCAGGCCGGAGAAGGCGATCTTCTTCTCTCCCAGCTGGGTCCGGACATCCTCGACCATGTTGGTCAAGCGTTCGTTTCGCAGCGCGTTCGTGTCGACCTCGAGCAGGAGGTATGAGCCGCCCTGCAGGTCGAGGCCCAGGTTGAGTGTCTGACGCGGCAGGAAGCCAGGCAGCCCCTCGCGCACCTTTGGCGACAACGCATTCGGCAATGCGAACATCAGTCCGAAGACAATCGCCAAGGCGACGAGGATCAGCTTCCAGCGCGAGAGGGTCAGCATTTCAGGGCTTCAGCTCTAGGCCTTGGCGTCGTTGGCGGGCGCGGGCTCACCCTTGGCGCGGACGTCGGAAATCATCGCCTTCACCACCTTCACGGTAACGCCGGTAGCGATCTCCACGCCGACTTCCTTGTCCTCGACACGGACGACCTTGCCCATCAGTCCGGAAGACAGCACGACTTGGTCGCCCCGCTTCAGGGCAGCCAGCATGGCCTGATGCATCTTCATTCGCTTTTGCTGCGGACGGATCATCAGGAAGTAAAACAGCACGACCAGCGCCACGAGGGGCAGGAACTGTAGCAGCATGGCCTGGGTGCCACCTGTGGCGGCGGCGCCGGCGGCTTGAGCGTAGGCGGGGGTTGCGAACATGGCCTCTCCGAAATGGCGAGCAGGAACCGGGACACAAGACCCCCGGCGAAAGTCGGCGGAAGCTATGCGCAGCGCCCCGCTTTTGCAATGGAACCCGCTTGCCTCTATGGCGTCTTGGCATGGAGATCGACCTGAATCCGCTTTTGACACGCATTGCAGAGGCTCTGGAGCGCCTGGCGCCGCCGATTCCCCTGGAGGCCACCTTCGAGAATGGCCGCCTTTTCCGGCATGATCCGGCCACGGGAACCTTCCATCCGGCGCCAGACTATCCCATGCCTCTGGCGGCGCTTGTGGGCATCGAGGTCCAGAAGGCGCGCTTCGTCGGAAACCTGGAGCGCTTCGCGCGCGGCCTGCCGTTCAACCACGTCTTGCTGTGGGGAGTGCGCGGCACGGGCAAAAGCTCGCTGGCCAAGGCCGCGTTTGCGGACGCCGCCGCCGGGCGCCCGGCCTTGCGACTGGTAGAGATCGACCGCGACCAGGTCAGCGCCCTGCCCGCCCTTTTCGACACCCTGCGACGTCGCGCCGAGCGGTTCGTCGTGCTTTGTGACGACCTCTCGTTCGAGGAGGGCGCCTCCTCGGCCAAGGACCTGAAGTCAGCGCTGGAGGGCGGCGTCTCCGGGCCGCCAGCCAATGTGCTGTTCGTCGCCACGTCCAACCGCCGCCACCTGATGCCACGCGGCCACGACGAAGACCGGGGCCTGATCGCGACCGCCGAGGACGCCGAGGAACAGGTCAGCGTCTCCGACCGCTTCGGCCTCTGGATCGGATTTCCGCCCATGGATCAGCCGACCTATCTGGCCGCCGTCCAAGGCTATGCCGAACGCTATGGCCTGGAGACGCCCGACCTCGACCGGCGCGCCCTGCAATGGTCACAGCTGCGCGGCGCCAGGTCCGGCCGCGTGGCATGGCAGTTCATCCGCGATCTGGCGGGAGAGCAGGGCAAGCCACTGCCTCTTTAGCGCGGCAGCACCAACCCCGGGTCAATTGGTCGCGCCCGTTCCTGCGGCGTGGCGGCGTAGCGGATTTCAAAATGCAGCTGGGGTTCGGAAACTCCGCCTGACGATCCTGCCTGGCCGATCTCCTGGCCCTGGCTGACCTTCTGCTGCATGCGCACCCCGACCCGGGACAGGTGGCCGTAGGCGGTCACCCAGCCGTCTGCATGCTTGACCAGCACCAGGTTGCCGAAGCCGGGCACCTGATCTCCGGCATAGACCACGTCGCCGTCGGCGGCCGAGCGAACCGGATCGCCTACGTTGGCGCGGATGTTCAACCCGTCATTGCGTTGGCTGGGCCCTTTCGCCCCGAAGCCGGAGATGATCTCGCCCCGAATCGGCCAAGCGAAACGACCGGCGCCCATCTGGGTGATCTGCGCGTCGCTGACCGGGGCGCTGGCCACCGGCGCACCGTTGACCGTGCCCTGGGGGGTGAACGTCTGGGGTGGCGGCCGCGAGGGCCGGCGCGGTGGCGGCACATAGGGTTGGGGCGCGGCAGGAAGGCCCGCTCCGGGTATATCCGGGGTGCGGGAGGGCGCCGGCGACTCCTGAACCGGGGAAGGCGTGCGGGGTTCCGCCGGTGGAGCACGTTCCGGCGCGGGATCAGCAATCGGTCCGCGATCCCTGTACCCCGCCGGCAGGCGCAGTTTCCGGCCAGGCGCCAAGGAGGCCCCGCGTCGCAGGCCGTTCGCAGCCCTGAGCTTGTCGACACTCACCCCAAACCGCTGCGCGATCTCCGCCAGGGTGTCGCCGCGACCGACCACATAGGCCTTCGCCGAGCCACCGGGGCCACGGATCGACTGGCCGGGCTGGAGCGGGTACGGCTTCTTCAGCTTGTTTATGCGCGCCAGATCATCGATCTCACTGTCGAGCCGGCGTGCGATCTTCTCGAGCGTATCACCCTTCTTGACGCGATAGACGGTGCCAGGCGTGTCCACGTTCATAACCCGACCTGTAACCGAGCGCCCGGAACCCGGGACTTCCTGCGGCTCCGGCGCCGTGATCCGGCTGGATGGCCTTGGCTTGCGCTCGACCGGCGCCGAAGCCTCCTTAGTCGGCGCGTTCGCCGCCTCCGAACCGGGAATGGTCAGCTTGCGCCCCGGCGTCAGCGCCGAACTCCGGCCCATGTCGTTGGCCGCGCGAAGGGCCTCCACGGTCGTGTCCAGGCGTGTGGCGATGGCGAACAGCGTGTCGCCGGACTTCACGACATAGCTCTCCGGCGCACCCCTCGACGAGGTCCGCGCCGTCGATCTCGCCGCTGGCTTTGACGCGGCCTTCGGGCCCTTGATGACCTGTCCGGGCATCAGTCGATACGGCTTCTTCAGGCCGTTGAGCCTGGCCAGTTCCTCGATATCACTGTCGAGTTTGCTCGCGATCTCGGCCAGCGTGTCGCCGCGCTTAACCGTATAGGTCCCTGGCGCGCCTGTGCGCGCCGCAGCATCCACCCCGACCACGCTGGGCGCAGCAGTCGCCGCCTGGGCCACACCCACGCCAGCCAGCGTCGGCAAGGCCGCGCCGGCCAGAAGGATCAGGGCAATTCGTCGAAGGTGCTGCGTCATCGCCGCTCCGGGGTGGTGACAAAGAATCGTCGGGGCGTCCGTGGGGATCATGGCTGCGAGCCCACGCCCACGCCAACCCACAATCCACCCCAACACGAAAAGGTCAGAGCTCCTTGGCCACACCATCCAGTAACGGCACGAAGCGGACATCGATCAGGTCTTCGATCTGAAACCCTCCCTGCCCGTCTCCAGTATAGCGACGCAGCACCTGCACCGGTCCCTTCCCGATCGGCGCCACCAGAATTCCGGTGGGCTTCAGTTGAGTGAGAAGAGCCTTGGGCTCACCTGGCGCCGCGGCTGTGACCATAATGCGGTCAAAAGGCGCCTGCTCCGGCCATCCTTCGCCACCATCGCCAAACCGGGTGATCACATTGGTCAGGCCCAGCTCCTTGAAACGGCCCGCAGCCTCCTGCATCAGGGTGCGGTAGCGCTCAACCGTATAGACCAGTCGCGCCAGCTTCGAGAGCACGGTGGTCTGGTAACCGCTGCCGGTGCCGATCTCGAGCACGCGGTCGCGCCGATCAATCTTCAGCGCCTGGCTCATCAGACCCACCACGAACGGCTGGCTGATCGTCTGGCCGCAGGCGATGGGCAGCGCGGAATCCTCAAACGCCCGGTCCTTGAACAGCGCCTGGGTGAAGAGCGGCCGGGGCGTCGTCTCGATGGCGTTCAGCACCTTGGGCTCGGTCACGCCCTGCGACCGCAGCGCCAGGATCAGGCGCGCCATCTGCGTCTCGGGACTGTCTGGTGCGTCCGTCATAACTCAGAGCTTCGGCGGAGCCCCGCCCAGCTGACCCTTGAGGTCATGGACGGTCTTCTGGTGTGTCAGGTCGATATGCAGTGGTGTCACCGAGATCTTGCCGTCGTAGAGCGCGCGGAGGTCGGTGCCGACGGGCGGGCTGGAGCGCAGCGGCTTGAAACCCACCCAATAGTACTCCCGCCCGCGCAGGTCCGTGCGCTTCTCGTTGTGACGGATCTGGAAGTCGCGGAAGCCCTGCCGGGTGACCTCGACCTCCTTGATGTTCTCCACATCGCCGTTCGGAAAATTGATGTTCAGCACCACGTCCTTCGGCCAGCCTATCTCCACCAGTCGCTTGATCACCCCCGGCCCAAAGGTCTCGGCGGCCTCGTAGCTGGTTCCAGGCTCGTAGAAGCCCATCTGCGACAGGGCGATGGAGGGCACGCCCAGCGCCATCCCCTCGATGGCGCCCGCTACCGTCCCCGACATAGTCACGTCTTCCGCCAGATTCGCGCCCCGGTTCACACCGGAGAGCACCAGATCCGGCCGCTTGCCCACAATCAGGTCATTCACGCCCAGCATGACGCAGTCCGTCGGTGTGCCCGTGGTCGCGAACCGACGCTCGGCCAGCTGCCGCACGCGGATCGGATCGGCCAGCGTCAGCGCCCGGCTCGCGCCGGACTGCTCATATTCCGGCGCGCACACCCACACGTCGTCCGTCAGCCTGGCGGCAATCCGCTCGAGGGCCTCCAGCCCGTCGGCATGAATCCCGTCATCATTGGTGATGAGTATCCTCACGCCTTCCCCCCGATGTGCGTGATGCCCGGCATGTAGGCGTGAAGGGCCTGGGGGATGGCGATCCGGCCGTTCTCGTCCTGATAGTTCTCCATGATCGCCACCAGGGTGCGCCCGACGGCAAGGCCCGATCCGTTCAGCGTGTGAACAAACCGCGTGCCTTTTTCGCCCGCCTTCTTGGCGCGGGCATCCATGCGACGCGCCTGGAAATCTCCGCAGTTGGAGCAGGAACTGATCTCGCGATACTTGCCCTGCGACGGCAGCCAGACCTCGAGGTCATAGGTCTTGCGGGCGCCAAAACCCATATCGCCGTTGCATAGCAGCATCGTGCGGAACGGCAGGTCAAGCCGCTTCAGCACGGCCTCGGCGCACCCCACCATCCGCTCATGCTCGGCCTCGGATAGTTCCGGCGCCACGATGGAGACCAGCTCGACCTTGTAGAACTGGTGCTGCCGGATCATCCCGCGCGTATCGCGCCCCGAGGCGCCTGCCTCTGATCGGAAGCAGGGTGTCAGTGCGGTGAAGCGAAGCGGCAAGTCTTCCTCAGGCACAATCTGGCCCATCACCAGACTGGTCAGCGGCACCTCCGCCGTCGGGATCAGCCAGCGGCCGTCAGTGGTCTGGAAGAGATCCTCGGCGAACTTGGGCAGCTTGTCGGTGCCGTAGGCCGCGGCGTCATTCACCAGCAGCGGAGGTGAGACCTCCAGATAGCCATGCTCGCGGGTCTGCAGATCCAGCATGAACTGGCCCAGCGCCCGCTCCAGCCGCGCCAGCTCACCCTTCAGCACCGAAAACCGCGCGCCGCTCATCCGCACGGCGGCCTCGAAGTCCAGCAGGCCGGACATCTCACCGAGATCGACGTGGTCGCGCGGGTTGGCGATGGCGAAGGGTTCGCCCCAGCGCCGGACCTCGACATTGTCGTGCTCGTCGGCGCCCAGCGGCACGTCCGGCGCGGGGAGATTGGGCAAACTGGCCAGGATGTCGTGCAGCGCCTCGCTTGCGGCGCGCTCGGCCTCGGCCTGCTCGACCAGAACACCCTTGAGGCCCTCGACCACAGCCATCAGGCGCGCGGCTTCGGCCTCATCCTTGCGACCCTTGGCTTGGCCGATCTGCTTGGAAGCGTCGTTGCGCTCGGCCTGGGCCGTCTGTCCCGCCGTTTGGGCCGCCCGCAGCCTTGCGTCCAGTTCAAGGATCTTCGACACCTGTCCTGACAGCCCCTTTGCCGCCCAGGCCTGCTCGTACAGTTCGTGGGTTTCGCGAAGGGCTCGGATGTCGTGCATGGGGTCCGCTTTGGGGCTAGGCGGCCCTCTCTAGAGCGCGTCGGCGAGGGCGCCAACCTCCGCCATCGGCTTGCGATGATGGGAGGGACAGGTCAGCTCAGCGCGACATCCGTGCCCGCTGCCGCGTCTTCCTTCTTCCGCCGCAGTTCGATCAGCTTCACGCAGCCGACGGAGGCGAAATAGAGGGCGATGATCGGAATGGCGAGCAGCAGTTGGCTGATCGGGTCCGGCGGCGTCACCACGGCGGCCACCACCACCACGCCGAGCACGGCATAGCGCCAGCCCTTCCACAGCATCTCCGAATTGACGATCCCGGCCAGTCCCAGCAGCGTCAGCACCACGGGCAACTGGAAGCAGAGGCCGAACGCCAGCAGGAGCGTCGTCACCAGGGTCAGATAGTCCGACACCTTGGGCAACAGCTCCACCGCGATGCCCGCCCCCATGATCTGCTGGCTCAGCGAGAACCACAGAACGAAAGGCAGAATGATATAGTAGACTAGAGCCCCGCCCAGGGTGAACAGGGCCGGCGCGGCCAGCAGAAACGGCAGGAACGCAAAGCGTTCGCGCTTGTAGAGGCCCGGCGCCACGAAGGCGTAGACCTGCCAGGCCAGCACGGGGAACGACAACACCACAGCGCCAAAGCCGGCCAGCTTCAGCTTGGTGAAGAAGAATTCCAGCGGCGCGGTGAACATCAGTCGCAGATCGCCGGTGGCGGCCGGAGCCTCCTTCAGGCCGATCAGCACAAACAGTAGATCGAAGGGTCCTGTAGCCTCTCCACCCTTGGAGTCGGCGTACATCTGCGCCGCCATCTGGAAGGGGTGCAGAAGGAACAGATAGATCGGTGCGGCAAACGCAAAGCAGATGATGAATGCGACCACGATGGCCACCACACAGATGATCAGGCGGCTGCGCAGCTCCACCAGATGATCCATCAGCGGCGCGCGTGACGCCTCGATCTCGTCGTCGTCCACGCTCATCAGCCCGCCTCGACCGTCTTGGCTGCGCTTTTGCGACGCTTGGGCGCGGCCTCGACCACCGTGGCTTCAGCCGGCGCGATCGCCTTCTTGCGCGGCTTGCGGGCGGGCTTGGCGACTTCGGAGATCTCCACCGGCGGCGGTTCGGGGGCCTCATACTGATAGCTCATCGGCGGGTGCAGCTGGACGCCCACGTCGGCCATGCTCTGCTCGATCTCGCCGACGGTGGAGCGCATCGCCTCGTCGTGATCGGCCATATCAGCGAACTGGCCCCGGCGCATGGCCTCGACCTCCTTGCGCAGCTCGTCCAGTTCCGTCTGGCGCGCCATCTCGTCAAAGCTGGCCCGGAACTCCGACGCCATGCCGCGCAGCTTGGCCATGAACTGACCAAACCGGCGTAGGAGAACGGGCAGATCCTTGGGGCCCACGACGATCAGCGCCACAATGGCGATGACCACGAGCTCTGACATGCCGACTTCGGGGAGCATGGCTGCGGCCTAAAACAGAAGCGCCGGCCGCAATCAAGGCGGGCCGGCGCCAAATGGTGGAAAAGCGTCTGGCCTCAGCCGCGCGCGCTGTCTTTTTCGTCCTTCGGAAGCGTCGGGGCCTTGGCCTCCTCTGTGGCGTCCTCGCCCTTCAGGCCATCGCGGAACGCACGAATACCCTTGGCGGTGTCACCCATGATGCCAGAAATCTTGCCGCGCCCGCCAAACAGCAGAAGCGCGACCACGACGATGGCGGCGATGTGCCAGATACTGAACGCGCCCATGGGCCGAACTCTCCTTGCGCGGGGCCAGATCGACGCCGCCCGATGTCTTGTGAGACTATATAGTCCGTCCGCCGCCGTCACGCCAATGGTGAGGCGCGTGGGCTACGAAGTTCCCTCGTTCTCGCCCAGAAAATCGACGTGGAACTCGGGCGCGTCGGCGTCCAGCGGATCTTCGTCCAAAGTTGGCGCATTGGGGTCGGGCACCGCAAAGTCAGGCGGAAGATCCATTGACAAAAGGCCCGCTGTCTTCATCTCCGACAGCCCCGGCAAGTCCGTCAGACTGGCCAGCCCATAATGCTCCAGGAAGCCATCGGTTGTGCCATAGGTCACCGGCCGCCCCGGAGAGCGCCTGCGTCCTCGCATCCGCACCAGGCCCAGTTCCAGCAGCACATCCAGCGTCCCGCGGCTGGCCTGCACGCCGCGCACCGATTCGATCTCCGCCCGCGTCACCGGCTGGTGATAGGCGATGATCGCCAGCGTTTCCTGGGCTGCCTTCGACAGCCGCCGCGGCTCCTCGCGCTCCTCGGTCATCAACCAGGCCAGGTCCTGCGCAGTCTGGAACCGCCAGGCGTTGGCGACGCAGGCCAACACCACGCCGCGCCCCTCATATCGCGCCGCCAGCTCGGCCAGCGCCCCGGCCACGTCGGCGCCCTCCGGCAACCGCCGCGCCAGATCACGCTCGCTCAGCGGCCCGGCGGCGGCAAACAACAGCGCCTCGATCTCGCGGGTGGTCGTAACGTCGGTCATCCCCGGCTCCACCGCTTAGCCAAGGGACGCGCTGGACAACCCCTATCCTTCCCCTTCGGGTTATCAACTTCACGGATCTCTGGGACATCCGTAAAATCAGCGACTTGAGACGTCGCCCTTCTCCCCTTGTGGGAGAAGGTGGCAGGCGAAGCCTGACGAATGAGGGGTCGATAGACCTTCCGGCAGAAAGCGTTGTTTCCTTTTCGGGATTCGCCGCGCGACCCCTCATCCGAGCCGCTCTCGCGGCCCACCTTCTCCCACAAGGGGCGAAGGGCAAGCCCGGGCCTTATCGAAGTCCGTGACATCAGTAATCCGACGGGGGCGGAGAAGGGCGCCAATAAATCCGGCAGACAGGACAGGGCTATCGATCTCATGCGACATCCGCGCCCTTCCGCGCCCGAAGGTAGATATCGGCAAACGCCTCCAGCTGGCGCGCCTCCATTTCGCCTTCCTTGACCAGTTCCAGACTGGCCGACAACGTCGACGCCAGATAGGAAGCGCGGCTGGGCCCGGTCGTCGGCGTGCCCGGGGGCGCGATGCCGTTCAGCGCCGTCCACCGGTCCAGATCGGGCAACAGGCGGCGTAGCCGCTCGCGGGCGTCCTCAAGCGGATAGGCCAAGGGGGGCGCGGGCTTGTAGCTGCGCTGCGCCTCCTTCTGGCGCTGGCCGATGTAGGCGCTCATCAGTCCATAGAGGTCGCCTTCAAACTGGCCCGACGGGATGATCCGGATCGCCTCCGGGTCTCCGCGCCCGAAAACGTCGCGCTTCAGCTGCGCCCCCGCCAACAAACGCTCGGCCGCCTCACGCATCGCCTCCAGCTTGGCCAGCCGGAACGCCAGCCGCGTTGCGATCTCCTCGGCGGGCGCTTCCTCGGGGCGCGGTTGCTCGACCTTTGGCAACAACAGCCGGGACTTGAGGTAGGCCAGCCAGGCCGCCATCACCAGATAGTCCGCCGCCAGCGAGAACCGGCGTCGCCGCGCGTCCTGCACGAAGGCCAGATACTGATCCGCAAGCTTCAGGATCGAGAGCTGCAGCAGATCCACCTTCTGCCTGCGCGCCAGGGCCAACAGGACGTGCAATGGACCCTCGTAGCCCTCAAGGTCGATGATCAGCGCCTCGCCGTCCTCCGCAGCAGTCACCGCAGCGGCAAAATCCAGGGAGGGCTGGAAGCCTTGGCTCATGCCGCCCACCTTCCCCCAAACGCCGCGTCGAAGCGAGCCCGGGCATCCGCGGGGTCAAACGGCATGGGCGGCGCGACCCGCCGCGCCAGTGCGGCTCTGGCCCGACGGGCTGATGGTCCTGTCAACGCGCCTGCGCCGGCGAGCACCGACTTGCCCCCGGCCATATCACCGGGGCCATAGAGCGCCACATCACAGCCCGCCTCCCGCGCCGCCCGCGCCCGCTCATTGGGGTCGCCTTCAAGGGCCGCCATCGATAGATCGTCGGTGATCAAGAGGCCGTCGAACCCCATGGCGGTCCGGATGACATCGTTGATGACTGTGGGCGAGATTGTGGCCGGTCGCGCCGGGTCAATGTCTGCGAAGATCACATGCCCCGTCATGGCCATGGGAAGGTCGGCCAGAGCCCGGAAGGGCGCCTGATCGCAGGCGGCGAGCTCGGCCCGGTCCGCTTTCACCTCCGGCACCTCATGGTGGCTGTCACTTTGTGCTCGCCCCTGCCCCGGCATGTGCTTGATCACAGGCAGCACGCCACCGGCCAGCAGGCCTTCGGCCAGCGCCCGCGCCAGCCGGGTGACATCGGCGGCATTATCCGAGATTGCCCGGTCACCGATGGCGTCGTGGCCCTCAGGGCTGGCGACATCCAGCACCGGAGCGCAGTTGACCGTGATCCCGACCGCCGCCAGATCCTGGGCCAGCAGGCGACCGCCAAGCCCGGCCATCTCCACGGCCGCCTCAGGATCGAGCCGGCTCAAAGCTCCATAGGCGCGGCCCGGCGGGTAGCGGCGCCAATGCGGCGGCCCCAGCCTCTGGACGCGCCCGCCCTCCTGATCCACCAGCACCGGCGCATCCTCTCGGCCCACGGCCTCGCGCAAGGCTGTAGTCAGCGCGCGCACCTGATCGGGCGAGCCGATGTTTCGCCCGAACAGGATAAAGCCCCATGGCTGGCCGTCCGCAAACAGGGCCACCTCTTCCGTCGTCAGGACCAGACCGGAACACCCCAGGATGCAGGCCGCCACCGTCACCGGACGAAGCAACTCTTCCCGGCCGCCTGAAGTTTTGCGCAGAACGCCTGCGCGTCGGCCTTCGTGGCGAACCCGGTGACCGCCGTGCGATAGAGCGTTCCACCATTGCGTTCGATCTTCTCGACGCTCTTTCCCTTGCCGGCGCCGAGGCCGGGCGCGGCGGCCACGGCGTCGCTCCATGCCTTGTCCGCCAGCGCTGTGGACGAGACCGCCCCGATCTGCACTGCCGCACCGCCGGCGGAGGTCGGCTTGGGCTCCGGCGTGGACGGCCTCTTGATCTCGGCGGGCGGGGCGACCTTGGGCGAAGGCGCAGGCTTGACCGGCGCGGGCGCCGCCTTCGCCGGCGGTGGCGCAGGTTTCGCGGCGGGCGGCGGCGATATCACGGCTGGCCCCGGAATCGCCGGTTTCAGGGCCTGGGCTGTGGCGGCTGACGGGACCTGGGTCACAACGACAGGAGCTGTCGGCCGCGCCTGGGGCTGCTCGGGCGGCGCCACAAACGCCGGTTCTGGCGGGGCCGCCCCGATCGCACCGCCGTCGTCGGCCTTGTAGATCTGCAAGCCCGCCGCCGGGTCCTGAGGTTGAGCTTCCGGCGTCGCAGGCGCCTTTATCCCGCCGATGGGGGCGCCTACCACCTGCGGCGCCTCGGCGGCCTGGCGCACGCCTGACCGGTAGAACATGAAGATCGCCGCCACCAGGGCCGCCAGCACCAGCACGCTCAGGATCAGCGTCACCGGGATCGGTCGCTCGCCCCGCACGGGTCGGCGCGGATCAAAACTCAGCGGCGCATCTCCGGTGGGAGGCGTGTAGGCGCCGCGCTCATGGTCGGACATCGCGGGAGCTCCTGAATCCGGGCAGAGGCAAGCGACCCCGCCATCAGGCCGAATCGCTCACGAATCCCTTCACTCTAGCGAAGCCCGCTGGATCGAGTGCTGTCGAATGCGCCGCCGCCCACAGGCTTCAGCCTTCCCGGCCCAGGCCCTCAAGGTCACTGGTGTCCATGGCGTAGCGATGGAAGGCGGCCCGCAGTTCACGCAGTTCGTCCGCGCTGACCCGGCCGGGGCGCACATGAATCTCCAGATCGCGGCCCCGGCTGTTCACCCGTTGCACGGCGCCGATCTTGCGCACCCAGCCAAAGAAGGCGGTCTCATCACCCGCCGAGTGAAAGATCGGGCCGCGCACGACCAATAACGCCAAGCTCAGCTCCACACGTCGAGATGGAACAGCTTCTTGTGCTCCTCGATGGCGTAGCGGTCTGTCATTCCGGCGATGTAATCGCAGACCACCCGCGCGCGCCCGGCCTGATCGCGGGGTTCAGCGCGGGCGAACCACTCGGCCGGCAGTACGTCGGGCTCGGCCATGAACAGCTGGAACATCTCGGCCAGCATCCGGCGCGCCTGGCTGCGGGTGCGGTTGACCTTCCAGTGGCGATACATCCGCTCCAGCAGGAACAACCTCAGCTGGGCCAGATCCTCCAGCATGTCGCGGGAGAAGGCGACCAGGGCGTGTCCCAGCACCCGAACCGCTTCCGGAGACGTCACATGCCCGGCCGCCGCCCGCCGGCGGGTCTCTGTCAGCACGTCGTCGACCATGGCCCCGATCATCCGCCGAACAGCCTCGAGCCTCAGGATGCCGGGTTCGCAGGTCGGGTAGTCCCGCCGGGCGCTGATCACGTGCGGTCCGATCAGCGGCACCTCGGCCAGCTCATCGAGATTGAACAGCCCCGCCAGCACCCCGTCGTCCACGTCGTGGTTGTTATAGGCGATGTCATCGGCCAGGGCGGCCACCTGGGCCTCCGCCGACGCCCATGTGTCGAGGCGAAGCCCGTACTGGGCGTCAAACTCCGAGATGGCGCTCCAGGACGGCTTCGCAAGCTGGTCGATAACCGGCCCGTTGTGCTTGATCACCCCCTCCAGGGTCTCCCAGGTGAGGTTCAGGCCATCGAAATCCGGGTAGCGGCGCTCCAGCCGGGTGACCACGCGGAACGTCTGCACATTGTGATCAAATCCGCCGTAGCCCTGCATCTGGATCTGCAGTTCGTCCTCGCCGGCATGCCCGAACGGCGGATGGCCCAGGTCATGAGCCAGCGCGATAGTCTCGGCGAGATCGGCGTCCAGCCCCAATGCCGTCGCCAGCGAACGGGCAATCTGGGCAACCTCCAGCGAATGGGTCAGGCGGGTGCGGAAGTGGTCGCCCTCGTGCGCCACGAAGACCTGGGTCTTTTCCTTGAGCCGGCGAAAGGCTGTTGAGTGGATGATCCGGTCGCGGTCGCGGGCGAAGTCCGTCCGGGTGCGGCTATGGGCCTCCACGACCTTCCGGCCGCGCGAGGCGACGGGGTCTTCGGAATAAGGCGTGCGGCTTGGTATGGAGGATGTCATCAATTCATTCTATAACACGGTCACTTGGTCGAAGCCGTCCACGCCCTCATATAGTCCAGCAAGGACATTCGTCTAACAGGCCATGACCACAACAGACCTAACCCTATCGCCGTCCGCGGCCAAACGCATCCACGCCATCGGCGCCGCCGAGGGCCGCCCCGTGATGCTGCGGGTGGCCGTCGAGGGCGGCGGCTGCTCGGGCTTCCAGTATCAGTTTGACCTTGTCGACGTGGTCCAGCCCGACGACATGAAGATCGAATGTGACGGGGCCGCTGCGGTCGTTGACGAAATGTCCCTGGCCTTTCTCAAAGGCTCCGAGATCGACTTCATCGACGAACTGGCCGGCGCCGAGTTCAAGATCCGCAACCCCAACGCCAAATCGAGCTGCGGATGCGGGGTCAGCTTCTCCGTCTAGCGGCGGATTATCTAGAATTGGGGGCCGGTTTTCCGCCCGCAACACGCTCCGAACATATGAGGGCGCCCGCTCTAGCTTTCGCGGCTATCCGACAGCATCTTCAGCATCTCGCTGGTAAAGATCGACCCGGTCAGGCGGCCGCCCCGCTCGGCGCCCGGCACGCCGTCCGTGCCATTGAGAATCAGGGAGATCAGCGCCTGTTGCTCCTGCTGGCGTGTCGACAGGTCGCCGGACGCCACGCGGATGAAGCCCTCGTCCACAGCAAGCTTGCGGGCGCTGGGGTTGATATCGCCAGAGCCGCCGCCCCGCGTCAGGTTGGCGTACACCTCACCCACGGTCGCGGCCCGGCCGTCGCGGTAGAAGATCGAGCGATTGGCGCGCGCTGCGTCGGGAAACAGCGAGGCCGCCGATGCGCCCGGCTGGCTCTGCACAGCCTCGATCAATCGCGCCGAGCCCTGCGGGCCCAGAAAGTGCGCCGCATAGAGTTCGCCGCCGCTGGGCGCGCGCCCCACGCGACCCTTCAGGTAGGAAGCGTGATCCGAGGTCAGCTCCCCGGCCATCAGGGATGCGGCGTGCGGGTCCAGTCGCAGGTCCAACACGGCCTTGCGCGCCTCGCCGCTGACCCGGTAGCGACCGTCAGAACCGCGGCTGATCAGGTCTGCGTACTGGCCATACCCGTGCCGCGCACCATGCTGTTTCAGCGTCGACAACCAGGTCTGTTCGACAAACTGGAACAAGCCCGCCGCCGAGGAGGTCGAGGCCTGCGCCTTCGGATTGAAACTGCTTTCCCGATGCGCGGTCTTCATCAGGAATCCGAAGTCCACCCCCGTCGCCTTGGCGGCGCGATTAATGGCAGCTTCAACAATGCCCCGGATACCCTGGACGCTCATGGGCAGGAACGTCGGCGATCATGGTTAACGATGGGTTAGCCATGGGCAAAATCTGCCGCGCCGTCTCGGAGACGCCCGCTGCTCAATAGCTCTTCGGCAGACCAAGCACGCGTTCGGCCAGATAGTTGAAGATCATTTCGCGGCTGACCGGCGCGATGCGGGCGATCATCGATTCCCGAAGGTAGCGCTCCACGTCATATTCCTTCGCATAGCCCATGCCGCCGTGGGTCAGGATCGCCGCCTCACAGGCGTTGAAACCCGCTTCGCCGCCCAGATACTTGCCCGCATTGGCCTCGGCCCCGCACTCGCGACCGGCGTCATAGAGTGCTGCGGCCTTGAAGATCATCAGATTGGCCGCTTCCAGGTCCGCCCAGCACCTGGCCAGTGGATGGGCGATACCCTGGTTCTGGCCGATGGGCCGACCGAACACCACTCGCTCCCGGGCATAGGTTGTGGCTCGCTTGAGCGCCGCACGACCCAGGCCTACCGCCTCCGCCCCGATCAGCACCCGTTCGGGATTCAGCCCCTCCAGCAGGTAGTAGAAGCCGCGGCCTTCCTCGCCCACCAGCGCATCGGCGGGCACGTGCAGGTCATCGATAAACACGGCGTTCGACTCGATGGCCTTTCGGCCCATCTTTGGGATCGGACGCGCCTGGATCCTCTCCCGGTCAAAGTCCACGTAGAACAGGCTGATGCCGTCCGTGGGTTTCTTCACCTCCGCCTTCGGCGTGGTGCGGGCCACGATCAGCATTTTGGTCGCGCGCTGGGCCATGGAGGTCCACATTTTTCGGCCCGAGATCACATAGCCGTCGTTGGTGCGCACGGCACGCGTGGTCAGGCTGGTGGTGTCCAGCCCCGCATCCGGCTCGGTGACGCCGAAGCACATCCGGTCCTCCCCGGAGATCAGGCGTGGGATCAACCGCTGCTTCTGTTCCTCGGTGCCGAACCGGGCCAGCGGCATGGGGCCGAAAATGTTCAGGTGCAGCGCACTGGCCCCGGAAAAGCCCGCACCGCTTTCGGCCACGGCCTGCATGGCAATGGCGGCTTCAGTGAGCCCCAGGCCAGAGCCGCCGAGTTCCACCGGCATCGCCGCGCCCAGCCAACCCCCGGCGGCCATCGCGGCGACAAACGCCTCGGGAAAGTCGCCGGTCTCGTCCGTGCGCCGCCAGTACTCGGCGTCGAAATCCTCGCAGAGCCTGAACACACTGTCGCGGATCGCCTGCTGTTCGTCGGTGAACCAGAACCCGTTCATTCGTCCACTCCCCGATGACTTCCGAAGCGCCCTGGATCAAACACCGCACCATAGGGCCCTGGATCACGCCCGGTCACGCAATCCAGCACCATGCGCGCCACCAGCGGCGCCAACAGCCAGCCATTGCGCCGCGCCCCGGCCGCCAGTACCACGCCCGGCGCGGCGGCAGGGCCCACCATCGGCAATCCGTCAGGCGTAGCAGCCCGGATACCCGCCTGAACCTTGAAAGACCGATCCCTCAATGCCGGAAACAGTCTAAGACCGGCGGCAAGCACCGGATCGACCACCGACTGATCAATGTCGACGTTGGACAACCCGGGCTCCATGGTCGCACCGAACACCATCTCGAGCCCCGGCGCCGCATATATCCCTTCACCACGAACCACCGCGCCTTCGGCCGATCCGTTCACCCGAACCAGCTGGCCCTTGATCGGCGCCAGCCAGCCCAGCTCAGGCGCCAGGTGAGGCGGCGTCCAGCCTGTCGCCACGACCAGAATATCGGCCCCGCCCCGCTCCAGAACCGCGCCCTCCCGGAAAACCACGCCCGCCCCAGCGGCAGCGGCGGCCAGGCGGTCAAGCGCCGGGCGCGGATCGACCCGCCAGTCCTCCCGCGTCAGCAACGCGCGGCGTCCGGTCACCGCAAGCCCGGGAGCGAGCGCCCTGGCCGTTTCGGCGTGTAGCGCCATCGGCGTCAGACCCAGCTCGCCGAACCCCGCCTCGACCTGATCCAGCCAACCCTCGCCGCCAACAGCCAACGCACCCGACCGGTCCAGCACAATGCCCGCCCGCTGCGCCAGTTCCGGCCAGAGGTTCCTGGCCGCCATCATGAGGTCCAGATGCGGCCGCGAAACAGGATCCAGCACCGCCTCGAACACCGGCCCGATCATGCCGGCGGCCATCCCGGAGGCATTGCCGCCGCCGCGATCCCACACGGTCACCGCGCAGCCCGCGTCTGCCAGAGCCAGCGCTGATGTCAGCCCGAACACGCCCCCCCCGGCGACAGTGACTGCGGGCTTTCTGCTCATGCCCCTAACGAGACGCTGCGGACGGGAAAATCAAGGGCGCTTGTCAGACGGTCGCCAGGACCACATGGCGATTGCAGCCTGCATCGTGGCCGCATAGGTTCGAGTCCGGAACGGTTCGCATCGGCCAAAGCGCCGGGACATTTCCCCGATGACGCACACCGGGCATAGACCTGCCATCGGGGGATTGTAGAAGACGCCGTACGCTTTGAGGGGGACGCCTTAAGTTGATACGCGATTTTCTGGTCTGGCTGGCGGCTGTCGGCAAGGGACCCGGCGAGTACGATCCGTCGTGGAGCGAGCTGCTGGCCAGCTCCCTGAATTTCTGGGGTCTGGTGGAAGGCACCCACGTCCTGTCGCTGATGCTGTTCGCGGGCACGATCTTCCTGGTCGATTTCCGACTGCTGGGCATCGGCTTCAAAAACACGCCGGTCTCGGTGATCAGCGACCGTATCCTGCCGCTGACGATCTTCGGGCTGGTCCTGATGGTCGCGACAGGCGTCGCATTATTCTACGCCAAGCCATTGCTTTATTACCACAATATCTGGTTCCGGCTGAAACTGATCTTCCTCGTCGTCGCGGCTGTAAACATCGCGATCTTCCATTTCCGGGTCCAGCGCGACCGTCACCTCTGGGACGATCACCAGAAGCCCCCGCGCAAGGCCCGCATTTCCGCGGCGGTCTCGATCACGTCCTGGATGCTGGTGATCATGCTGGGCCGGTTCATCGCCTACGACTGGTACGATTGCGGCAAGGCTCTGCCCCAGTGGGCGAACGTGGCTCAGGAGTGCGCCGCCTCTGAAAACGGCGCGTTCGACGTCAAGGATCTCCCGCAATGATGGCGCCGCAGGACTTTATCCCGCAGATCGCACAGTGGGTCGGAACCCTCGACGAGACCTTTCCCGGCGCGCAGGTGAAGCCTTACTTCGCCCATTGGGAGGTGGTGCACCTGCTCTCACTGGCTCTCCTCGGCGGCTCCAGCATCCTGCTGAACCTGCGCCTGATGGGCTATGGCCTGACCGATGCGCCGCCATCCGAGGTTCGCCGCGGGGTCGCGCCCTGGCTGCATCTGGGCGTGTTCGGCATCCTCTTCACGGGTTTGCTTATCGGCGCCTCGAACCCCGACCGCCTCTACACGTCAGAGGCCTTTACAGCCAAGATGCTGTGCCTGGCAGCGGCGCTTGTGCTGACCTATGGCGTCAGCTTGCCAACCGCCAGGTCAAACGGTCGCCTTGGTCCGTTCGCGGTGGCCGCCGGCCTCGTTGGCCTGGCCATCTGGGGTCTGGGCCTGGCGGTATTCGGGACCGGCAAGCTGATCAATCCCGGCCTCTGGCATGTTGTGACCGCCGCGGCTCTGGTCGGCCTCTTCATCACGCGCGGCCTGACCCGGATTATCTATCTTGTCGGCATGGGCGCTCTGATCATCGTCCAGTATGTGAATACCCACATCATCATAAAGCCCGACGACTACGCGCGCCTGGATCCGACAAACAAGATCTACTTCGGCGTGTTCCTGGCCTGGATTGTGGGGGCGGTGATCGTTCAGGTGATCACGGCAGGGCGCGGCGCCACAGGCGGCCCGGCAACCCGGCTCTTCGCCTTCGCCGCGCTCTTGGTCTGGGTCACGACGGCGGCGGCCGGACGCTGGATCGCGTTTGCCTGACGCGCCGGGATCGCGACAGCCGGTGCAACACAATGCCGCTGGTGGTCGCGACGTTCAGCGAGTCAAAACCTCCGGCCATGGCGATCCGCACCGTCTGCACCCGGTCCAGTATCGTCGCGGGCAGGCCGGGCCCCTCCGCGCCGAACAGGATCGCCGTTCGCCCGCCGACCGCAAGCTCGTCCAGTGAGACGGACCCGGCGGGCGACAGCGCATGGATCTCGAACCCGGCGGCCTGCAGGGTCTCGACCAACGCCTCCGCCGTACCCCCGACCGCGATGGGCAGGGTGAGCGCAGCGCCCACGCTGACCCGGATCGCCTTGCGATAGAAGGGGTCGCAGCAGCCGCTATCCATCAGCACCGCATCCACGCCGAACGCCGCAGCATTGCGCAGGATGCCGCCCATGTTGTCGTGATTGGCGATTCCGACCAGCCCCACCACCAGGGCGTCCGCCGGCAGATCAGCCAACAGCCTTGCGAGATCCACCTGCGGCTTGCGGCCCACGGCCAGGATGCCCCGGTGGATCGGAAAGCCCACCACCTGATCCATCGCCGCCTGCGAGGCCGCATAGACCGGCGTCGCCTCGGGAACGCCGGCCAGCAGGTCGGCCAGGCTCTCCAGCCGATGCGCCGCGACCAACAGGGAATCTATTCGATCCGGACGCGCCCCGATCAGCTTTTCCAGCACCACCCTGCCCTCGGCGATGAACAAACCGTCGCGGCCGACCAGATCGCGCTCCCGAACCTGCCGATAGGGTTCAAGTCGTGGATCATCCGCGGTCTGGATGGAAATGATCGCCACGCCGCGTCAACGATCCTCGGCGCGTTCGCGCACCCGCACGATCAGGGACTGGCTGGCCGTGGCCATCAGGGTCCCGTCCCGCGACCACAGATGCATGACCCCGTGGCCGAATCCGCCATGCACACCGATGATCCGGATGTCGCACAACACCCAGTCCGTGGGCACGATGCGGATGATCCGCAAGGTATTGTCCAGGCTGTTGCCGCCCGCGTTCTGGCCCAGCGCATTGCCGATGCCCTGCGGCACAAAGTCGGCAAACACCGCAAGCATGGTGCTGTCGATGGTGATCGCCTCTCGCGGCCTGACCCACAGCAGGGTCCGCCCGTCCGCCTCGGGCCGACCGATCCGGTCAAGGCCATAGCGGCCCTTGGCCATCCGCACCTCGATACGGCTGTGCAGGCCACCCTCGGCGGCGCGCCAGTGGTCGGCTGCGTCGCAATCCTCGGGCGGCGGCGCGTCGGGCTTGTCGGCCCACTGGCCTGAAAGCTCGCTGGGTCTTGACCCCAGCGCGGCATTGACGGTGATGATCTCCTTGTCGTCCACGTGGCCGATCACCCGGGCCTGGGAGTTGTACTTGCCCTGCACCGGCGTCCAGACATCCAGATCCACCACGCTGGGCGGCTTGGCGAAGGAGAGGTACTGCGCCGTCGCCCAGATCAGCGGTCGCCCGGAGGTACGCTCCATGGCCGCCACAGCCGAGGCCAGTCCAACGCCGCCAAACATGAAGGGGCTGGCCGGCGGCCCGACACAGATCCGGGGCTCCACCGGCAGGTACCAGCGATGCGGATTGTGGGTCGACTGCAGATCGAAGAACAGCTTGTCCATGGCCCCTGAAAGCGCGTCCCCGCCCGGCGCGCAAGGGGCGGCGGCGCTCACATTCCGCTAACCAAGTCGATTAAGCCTAGAGTGACAGCGGGCACTTACGCTCCGGACCACCATGATCGTACGTTCATTCGAACTCCCGACGCTGTCCGCCCTGCCCCGGCGCTTCTATGCGCCCGTGGGGTTCGCCATCGGCGCCCTGGTGCTGGGCCTGTCGCAGACGCCGCTGGCCGAGCCGTTCCTCGGACGGGTCTTCCTGTTCTACATCGGCACCAGCCTGGCCTACGTCTTCATGCCCCTGATCCGACGCGGCGATATACCGCTGGTGGCGGCATGGGTTGTGCTGCTCAGCGAACTTCTGCCGGGTTTCACCGGCCACATGATCTCGGCCCAGAATGTCCTGGCAGACGGCCTTGGCGTCCTGATGGCCGCAGCGCCCATCTACGTGGCGCGCTTCCGCCAGATCCAGCAGGGCGACACCCGCCCGGAAAGCCGCCGTTCAGCCGACAACTGAGGTCGACTGACACGGGTTTGTGGTCGCACGGGCCGCCGTTACGGCGCCCTCAGGAACTCGCCGGCAAGCTGTCGTTCGGCGTCACGCGCCAGAACCTTCACAATCAGCGCCGTTTCGGCCGCCGCATCGCCAAGGTCATCCAGCAGGAGCACGCCCGCGTGCGAATGCCCGTCACGATGCACCAGCGCCCCGAAGTCGTGATCCTTGGTGATCAAGGCGCGGCCCGCAGCCGTCGCTTCTGCCAATAGCGCCAGATCTCCAGGATCCGCCGGGCGTTCTGCCGAATAGACCACATCGTGCCCGGCTTCTCGCAACGCACGCACCGCCGGGGCTACGATATTCGTGTCGGCGAACAGGCGCACCCTATTCGGCGGCGACGCCAGCGACGCTGTCGCTCAGCCGGGCGGCATAGAGCAGACAGGCGTCGATATCGGCAGCTTCGAGCACCGGGTAGGCCTCCAGAACCCCTTCGCGGCTCGCGCCATTCGCCAACATATTCAGCACCATGGACGGCGTAATCCGACGCCCCCGGCTTGCCGCGCAACGCCGTCTCCCCTCCACGCCGCCACGCCTCGCGCCAGCGGTAGATGATCGTCCGCTTCACGCCAGACTCCACCGCCAGGACCGTCCCGCTCTCCCCAGCCTCCAGCCGCG
>NZ_JBIKNZ010000017.1:0-57379 GCF_044358365.1 Phenylobacterium sp.
AGATCGATCAGGCTTGCCGGGAAACGTGTGCGAAGAACGGCCTCGCCGACGCCTACGTCCGGCCTATCGCCTGGCGCGGTTCGGAGATGATCGGCGTTTCCGCCCAGGATACGAAGATCCACGTGGCTATCGCGGTCTGGGACTGGCCGTCCTATTTCTCGCCTGCGGAGCGGGCCAAGGGCATTCGCATGTGTTGGGCCAAGTACAAGCGCCCGTCGCCGGAAACCGAGCCGGTCCACGCCAAGGCCACCGGCCTGTACATGATCTGCACCATCTCCAAGCACGCTGCCGAAAAGGACGGGTACACCGACGCCATGATGCTCGACTACCGCGGCTATGTGGCGGAGAGCACCGGCTCCAACGTCTTCTTCATCCAGGATGGCGTGATCCACACGCCGACGCCCGACTGTTTCCTGAACGGCATCACCCGGCAAACCGTGATCCGGCTGGCCCGGGAAAAAGGCCTGACGGTCGTGGAGCGCCACATTCGCCCGGAGGAGCTGGCCGGCTTCACCGAATGCTTCGTGGTGGGCACAGCGGCCGAGGTGACGCCGGTGGCCCAGATCGGCGAGTACAGCTTCAGGCCGGACGCCATTTCGCTGGGACTGATGGATGACTACGCCCGGCTGGTGCGGCGCGAGCTGGTGGGGGCCTGAACCCTGGAGCCTGTCCGGTTCAGATGGAATCATCTGAACCGGATAAACAGGCTCGTTATCAAATGTTTAGAGCACGACGGGCGCTTGAACCGCTATCCACTTCAAGCTGTCGTGCTCTAGGCAAGCAGCGCATAGGGGCGGGGGTGCGCCTCGCCCCGGCTGAGGTAGACCAACCCGACGATACAGCGCACGGCGTACCAGATGGTGGCGAACGTCAGGATCAGCCAGGCCAGCCCCATGATCGGGAAACCGATCAGAATGATGCTGAGCAGAGCGCCGACGCCAAAGATCACGCCGCCGACGATCATCATCATCAGGCCGCCCCAGAAGGTGCGGATCAGGTAGGTGAAATGGGATTTCATGCCAGGCGTCGCCGATGATCGCTGGGTGTAGGCAATAACCAACCCGATGACGACCGTGATCCCGGTGGCGAAGGCCAGCAGGTAGAGCGCGTAGCAGACCGCCGGCATGGTCTTGTCTTCAATGCGCGTCTCGGTCGAATAGATCTCGGTCACTGGCGTATCCTTTCACCCCTTGATCCACATGATGTTACGGATCCCCGGACTACGCCAATTAAAGTGGGGTCATGATTGGTCCGGCGCAATCTCAGCGCCCGACGATGATCTCCACGCCGGCGCCTACGGCATCGGGGGCCAGGGCCAGGGGCTTCTCGACACGGACCCGGGCGCGGCTGACCCTGGGGTCGGCCAGGCACAGATGGGCCAGGCGGTGAGCATAGGTTTCCACCAGATCGATATGGCCGCTGGTCGCCACCGTCTTCGCTGCCTTGAGGATGACCTCGTAGTTCAGGGTGTCGGCCAGGCGGTCGGATCCGTCCGTGGGCACGTCCAGCTCCACCTCCAGGACGAGGGGCTGTACGCGGCCGATCTCATGCCTGTAGACGCCGATCTCGGCCTGGACCTTCAGGCCGGTGACGAACACCTTCGAGCTGATGAGGGTGGTCCCGCTCATGCCAGGTGCTGGCCGGAATCGACAGCGATCATCTGGCCGGTCACCGCCGTGGCGTCGATCAGATAGCGCAATGCCGCCGCTATCTGGGCGGGCGGCGCCGGCCGTTGCAGGAGCGTCGATCGCGCCTCGGCCTCGAAGGCGGCGGCGTCCTGATGGATCGAGGCCAGCACGGGACCGGGGCCGATGGCGTTGACACGGATGCGGGGCGCCAGCGCCTGGGCCAGCATGCGGGTCGCGTCCCACAGGGCCGATTTGCTGAGCGAGTAGGAGAAGAAGTCCGGCGCCGGGCGCAGCACCCGCTGGTCCAGCAGATTGACGATCAGGCCCTCGCGGTCTGCCGGCAGGCGACGGGCAAAGACCTGCGCCAGCACCAGCGGCGCGCGCAGGTTGGTCTCCATGTGGAGGTCCCAGGAGTGCCGGTTCATGTCGGCGAAGGCGTCGTTCTCGAAGACGCTGGCGCTGTTGATCAACAGGGTGACCGGTCCCAGTTCGGCCTCGGCCTGACCGATCAGGGCGACGCTTTCGCTCTCCTTGCGAAGGTCACAGGTGAGGATGGTGGCCTTGCGGCCATGGGCGCGGACTTCACCGGCGGCGCTTTCGGCTTCATCGTCCATGGTGCGGACGTGAATGGCGACGTCGTAGCCGGCCTCAGCGGCCGTGGCTACCAGAGCGCGGCCGATCCGCCGCGCGCCGCCCGTCACCAGTGCTGCGCCGCGGCTGGCCATCAGGTCGCTCCGATTAGTCGAGGCGACCGAAATCGATAAAGTTCAGGGCGAGCATTACCGCGAGAAAGGCGCCGATCATGAACAAGCCGCTCATGGGATCTCCGTTCGGTCATTTGAGCGTCCGGCTTTAGCGACGCCTGCGCCTGCGGGCAAGGCCGCTGTCGCGCCTCTGTTGCAGGCCGCGTTCAAGATACACACCTGAGCCGCGCATCAGGGCTTCCAACCTGATCGCTGATCATTGTAAAACGGATGTTTGAAGATCGGGGCTGAGCGCTCCATCCGCGAACAACGAACAGAGCCCGGAGGACGTCATGCGCGAGTACCTGAAGTTTTACATCGATGGTAAGTGGGTCGAGCCGGTCGAGATGAAGACGCTCGACGTCGAGAATCCGGCCACCGAGGAAGTCTGCGGCAAGATCGCGGTTGGTTCCGCCGCCGACGTCGACAAGGCGGTCAAGGCCGCCCGCAAGGCGTTCGCCACCTGGAGCCAGACCAGCCGCGAAGAGCGCCTGGAAGTTCTGGGCCGCATCCTGGCCGAGTACCAGAAGCGCTTCGGCGATCTGGCCACGGCGGTCACCGAGGAAATGGGCGCCCCGGCCTCGCTGGCCCAGCGCGCCCAGGTGCCGATCGGCATGGGCCACCTGGCCACCGCCGTCGAGATCCTCAAGACCTTCAAGTTCGAGGAAGATCGCGGGCCGACGATGATCGTGAAAGAACCGATCGGCGTCTGTAGCTTCATAACCCCCTGGAACTGGCCGCTGAACCAGATCGTCTGCAAGGTGGCGCCTGCCATCGCGACAGGTTGCACGATGGTCCTGAAGCCGTCGGAAGTGGCGCCGTTCTCGGGTCAGATCTTCGCCGAGATCATGCATGCGGCGGGCGTGCCGGCCGGCGTGTTCAACATGATCCACGGTGACGGCATCGGCGTGGGCGTGCCCATGTCCAGCCACCCGGACGTCGACATGGTGTCGTTCACCGGCTCCACCCGCGCCGGCATCGAGGTGGCCAAGAACGCCGCCGCGACCGTCAAGCGCGTAGCCCAGGAACTGGGCGGCAAGAGCCCGAACATCGTCCTCGACGACGATGCCTTCGCCAAGGGCGTGGGCCGTGGCGTGGCCACCATGATGACCAACTCTGGCCAGTCCTGTAACGCACCGACCCGGATGCTGGTGCCGGCGGGCCGGATGGATGAGGCGATTGCGGTGGCCAGGGCGACGGCGGAAACCGTCACCGTCGGCGACCCCAACGGCAACAGCCAGTTGGGACCCGTGGTCTCCCGCGTGCAGTTCGACAAGATCCAGAAGCTGATCCAGGCCGGCATCGACGAGGGCGCGACCCTTGTCATCGGCGGCGTGGGCCGTCCGGAAGGTCTGGACAAGGGCTACTATGTCCAGCCCACCGTGTTCGCCAATGTCACCAATGACATGACCATCGCCAAGGAAGAGATCTTTGGCCCGGTGCTCTCGATCCTGGGCTACGACACGGTCGATCAGGCCATCGAGGTCGGCAACGACACCGAGTACGGCCTGGCCGCCTATGTTCAGGCCGCCGACCTCGACGCTGCCCGCAAGGTGGCCTCGAAGCTGCGCGCCGGTCAGGTCTCGATCAACGGCGGCGGCGGCGACATGATGGCCCCCTTCGGCGGCTACAAGATGAGCGGCAACGGCCGCGAATGGGGCGACTTCGGCTTCCACGAGTTCCTGGAAACCAAGGCTATCCTCGGCTACGCGCCGAAGCCTGCGGCGGAGTAGGGGCTCAGGCCTCTACGAGTTGAAGGGGCCGCCCTCGGGCGGCCCCTTTTTCGTTGGGAGCTACCGCTTCCGGCCGACCGCCAATTCCAGCGCCTCGCGGATATAGCGCTGATAGGGCACACCCTGCGCGGCGGCGCGCTGCTTGACGGTCTGCAGAAGCGACTGGGGCAGACGCATGTTTACGCGGGCGCCCTTCGGCTCGAATTCAAACCGGGTGGGCTTGAACTGGTCGAAGTCGAGATCGGAGAGGTCCTGATCCAGGAAGGCTTCGGCCTCGGCGTCGGTGCGGAGTTCAGGGACGCGGCGGGACATATCGGGCTAGCTCCTTGTCGTGCATGTATCGGGCGCTGATCGGTCGAATCCGACGCACGCCGGACACAGTTCGAAATGTGAAGGCGACGAAGACGGGACGGTCGGTAAGGCCGCGCCCGACGGCTATAAACCTGGCCTCGACGTCGGCGTGTTTGAGGTCCGGCGCCACACCGGGCTGGTTGGCGAATACCGCCTCGATCTCAGCGATCGAAACACCGTGGCGAACACACTTCTCGCGGTTGCCCTCATCCCATTCAAAGCCATCGGCAACTTCATGTATCGAGGGATTTCCATGGCATTTGTACATACAAACGTCAACACATCGACAATGGGCCATCCGGACGGCCAACGCCGGCGGTGCAGATTTTCCGACACCGCCTTGCGCCGGGACTCGTGCGCCGGCAGATCCTCTGCAACAGTGCGGCAAAAGACGGGGGAAACGTCGAATGACTCGGATGCTGCAGTGGGCGGCGGTGCTGTGCATCGCCCTGGGGGTCGCTTCGTGCGGGAAGCCTGGCGTTCGACGCCGCCACCGGCAAGGCGCTCTGGAAGTATGACGTGGGCGCGGGCGCCATCGCGGCAGCCTCGACCTATGCCATCGACGGCCAGCAATATGTGGCGCTGATGGTGGGCTTCGGCGGGGCCGGCGGGATGGGCGGCGAGGAGCCGCGTCGCAAGGGCCGCCTGCTGGTGTTCAAGCTGGACGGCAAGGTGACGCCCAAGCCGTTCCCGGAGCCAGTGGCCCAGCCGCCGCTGGATCTCGCCGCCGCCACACCGTCGAAAGGCAGCGTGGCCAGGGGCCAGGCTCTCAGCGCGCAATTCTGCGGGACTTGCCACAATGCCGGCGGCTATCTGCCGGTGCTGACGCGTTCGCCGGTGATCCTGGACCCGGTGGGTTTCAAGGCCATCGTGCTGGACGGGGCCAAGAAACCGCACGGCATGGCGCCGTTCCGTCGCTTCTTCGATGAGGCCAGCGCCGAGGATCTGCGGGCCTTTCTGCTGGCGGAGGCCCGAAAGCCCGCTCCGCCTGCGAAGGCCAGAATGACGCATGGCACATAGACCTGTACCTGAGGGTCGGATGATGGAGTGGTCGCGATGAAGATGGATCGTAGAGCGATGCTAGCGGCCGGCCTGACGGGCGGATTGGTCGCCGCCCAGGCGGTGGCTCAGACGCCTTCGCTACCGCCGCCGTCGAGCCCGGCGGCAGGTAATCCAGACGCTCCCGCCTGGCCTGCGCGGGAGGTCTACCGGATCTGGCCGGGCAAGCAGCCCGGCGCGCTGGCCACCCTGCCGACGCCCAATCCGACCATGAACGGGCGTTCCGGGCGACCCCAGCTCTGGATCCGCGGCGTGGCCTATGCCGAACTGCACGTTTTCAGACCTGCGGTTCCGGACGGCTCATCGCTGATGTCCATTCCGGGGGGCGGCTATGGTTTCGTCTCGGTCCAGAATGAGGGCCTGGCTGTGGCCCAGCACTTCAACGCCCTGGGGACAACTGTATTCGTGCTGGTCTACCGGCTGCCGCGGGAAGGTTGGGGAACGCCGCATCTGGTGGCCATCCAGGACGCCCAGCGCGCCATGCGGTTCATCCGAGCCAGGGCGACCGAGTTCCGGATCGATCCAGCGCGGCTGGGCGTTCTCGGGTTTTCAGCAGGCGGCCATCTGGCCAGTGATCTGGTGGTGTCCCACGCCGACAACCTCTATGCGCCGATCGACGCCGCCGACCAGCTTTCGGCGAAACCTGCCTTTGCCGGGCTGGTCTATCCCGTCACCAGCCTGATCTCCCCATCGGGAGATCGACGGTTGTCGGGGATGTTGATGCCGGGCCTGCCGGACCCGATCCTCGAGGCCCGCTCGCCGGTGCGCCGCGTGACCGCTGATGCGCCACCCTCTTTCCTGGTACACGCCTTCGACGATCCGCTGGTGCCGATGCAGCATAGTCTGGACTGGATCGCCGCCTGTCAGGCTGTGAAGCGCCCGGTGGAGGCGCATCTGGTGGCGACCGGCGGACACGGATTCGGTCTCGGCTTGCCGAAGGACAGCTCCGGCGCGGCCTAGCCCGACCTGTTCGGCCGCTGGATTCGAAAGAATGGCGGCTGATCGGTCCGGGGGTATTGGTACGGTGAAGCCATGGCAGGTCTGGGCGCCCGGCGCAGTGGTGGCCCTGGGGCCGCGCGTTGCCGCAGCCCAGTCCGCACAGCCTTGGTCGAGCATGTAGCCGGGCTCGACCCATGCCTCCGCCATCGCGGGCGCACGTGCGGCGATCACCGACGTTGATGATCGGCAGTCCTGGCCTGTCCGGGTTGCGCACAAATTGTGGGCCTGGAGGACATGGTCGCCGCCTCGGATGCCCCTACGCCAACCGCGCGGCGAAGGCCTCGACCACGTTGTTGCCGCTGGGGTCGACCACCTTGGGCGCCACGATCTGGCGGGCGAAATCCGATGTGATGTAGCGGAAATCGGGTTCCGGCGTGGTCGCGGCGTTGAGGATGACGTCGCCGATGTCGGCGCCGGTCTGGCCGTAGGTGGCGAAGACATTGCCGGTGGCGCCCATGTACTTGGCGACGATGGCGTCATAGGGCGCGGTGAAGGCGGCCAGATCGCTGGACGCCCGGGTGCTGTTGACGAACTCGGTATTGATGGGGCCGGGCTCGATGAGACTGACCTGGACGCCCAGCAGCTTGGCCAGCGGCGCCATGGCTTCCATCATGCCTTCGACAGCGAACTTGGCCGCGCAGTAGGCGTCGTTGAAGGGCTGACCGATCAGGCCGCCCACGCTGGTCACCGTGATGATGCGGCCAGATCCGCGTTCGCGCATGTGGGGGAAGACCGCCTTGGTCATCCGCCAGACCCCGAAGAAGTTGATCTCCATGGTCCGTTCCAGATCCTTGTCGCTGGTCTGCTCCAGTCCGCCAAGGAAACCGGCGCCGGCGTTGTTCACCAGCACGTCGATGCCGCCATACTTCTTCAGGACCTTGGCGACGCAGCTCTCGATGGATTTCTTCTTCTGGACGTCCAGCCGCTCGACCTTGACCTTGACGCCACTGGCCTTGGCCAGCGCCAGCAGTTCATCCTTCTTCGACGTGTCGCGCATGGTGGCGATGGTCTGGTAGCCGGCCTTGGCGAAGGCGATGGCGGTGTGCTGGCCGACGCCGGTAGAGGTGCCGGTGATCAGGACGACGGGGGCGGTCTTGGATTTGCTCATGGGTGAGTTTCCTGGGTAGATCGGGGCGAGGCTCTCAGACGTTCTAGCAACAGAACATGACGCTAAGCCTCGAACAAAGTGACGACCTTCGCCAGCACTTCTTGCAGCTGATCTGCAGGGAGAACCTCAACCCTGCGCCCGTCCCGAGCCGTGATATCAAGGACGCGCGGCTGATCGCAGCGCACGACACCGGTCGTCTTGATGCCGGAAATCTGGACGGAGAAGCCAATCCTGCGCGCGAATTCGCCGCCGCTTGTGATAGGTAGAACCACGGGAGCCTTTGTCACCAGATTGAATGCCGTCGGCGAAACTATCAAGACCGGTCGGTGGCCCTGTTGCTCACGACCTGCGGTCGGATTGAGCGACACCATGTAGATGTCGCCGCGCTTCACAGAAGTTCTTTGCCTATGCTCGGCCCATCGATCCAAGCCTGATCTTCGGCCGATCCGGGTTCGGAATAATCGGAGGCGGCCAGTAGTTCCTCAAGCGTGTAGCGCGGTCGCGGCGACGCCTCGACCACCAAGCGCCCTCCATCGACGGCCATCCCGACAGAGGCGCCGGCTTTCAGATTGAGCAGATCGAGCAACGCCGGTGGAACGGCCAGCATCACGGAGCCACCGACTTTCCGCAGATTGGTGGTGTGCATGATACATCTCCACTGTTATATGGAAGTATAACTTTAACACTCGATTCGGTCAATTGTCAGCTACTGGTCGCCGACCGCTGGAAGCGCGGCGTGTCGTTCCATCAACATCGCCCGGTTCCACCGGCTTACGACGGGACCGCCGGTCAGGACAAAGCCCGCCTTCTCAAACGCCCGTCGCGCCGGCGAGTTGTCCGGATGAGGGTCGATGCCAACCGCCGGCACGCCGCTCCGGAAGAGCTGGTCTACATGTTGCCGCAGAAGGCGCGATCCGTGACCGAGGCCAAGCAGGGAAGGGTCACCGACGTAAACATCCATCCCGCGGGCGCCCATTGGGAGGTAGTCGAAGTGATGCGGCGACCAATCGTGGACGGCGTAGTCCTGGATGAATGCCAGGGGCTGTTCGGCAAGCTCGACGATCCACAGGGCGAGCCGGGGATCCCTGAGCGTTTCTGAAATCGGCTCCAGAGTTGGATCACCCCACCAGCGCCTTACATGCGGCAGTGCGCGCCACGTATTGATCTGGGCAGCATCCGTTTCATCAACCTCTCGAATACGATAGAGCGGCTGCGCATCCATAACCCGTCGCGGTCCCTCACCCCTTCATGGCCGCCTTCACCGCCTCGGCGCGGATCGGAAGGTCGCGGACCCGGGCGCCGACCGCGCGGAAGATGGCGTTGCCGATGGCGGGTCCGACGACTGTGGTCGCCGGTTCGCCCAGGCCGACAGGCGCCTCGTCGCTGGCGATGAACTCGATGTCCATGTCGGGCACGTCGCCCATCCGCAGCGGGGAATAGCTGTCGAGGTTGAGGTCCTTGACCTGACCGTTCTCGAACGCGGTGCCTTCGAACAGGGCGAGACTCAGTCCCCAGAGCGCCGCGCCCTCCATCTGGGCCAGGGCGCCGTCGGGGCTGACGATGATCCCGGCGTCGGCGACCAGGGTCAGCTTCTCGACTTTCACGGCGCCCGTCGCCGGGTTGACGTTCACCCGGGCGGCGCAGGCCGTCCAGGTAGGCATGTCGCGTTCCTGGCCGAAGCTGGTGGCGATACCGAGCCCGGTGTTCTTCGGCAGCGGCTTGCCCCAGCCGGCCTTGGCGGCCAGCCGGTTCAGGACTGCCGCCTGTCGCTTGGCGCCGCCGACGGAATTGGGGGCGGAGCCCGCGTTTCGGCCGGTGGCGTCCAGCAGCTTGAGGCGGAAGGCCAGCGGATCAACGCCAGCCCTGGCCGCCGCCTCGTCCATGAAGCTCTCAAGCGCCCAGTTGGTCCAGCCGGGGCCGACGGACCGCAGCCAGCCCGGCCGGAAGGTCTGGTTGGCCAGGTCGTTGCCGACCGCCCGCACCCTGTGAGCGCCGACGTTATACCAGTGGTTCGCGCCACTGATCGCAAAGGGGTCGTAGGCGACGCCATTGGCGCCCTTGGGCATGAAGAAGGGGGCCATAGCCTCCGTTGGCCATCCCGCGCAGGCCACGTGCTCCATGGCGGTGACGCGGCCGGCCTCGCCGAAGGCCATCTTCACGGTCTGGACCGAGGCGGAGCGGGGGCTGTCGAAGCGACTGTCGTCGGCCCGGGTCATGACCATCTTCACCGGCTTGCCGCCGATCGCCTTGGAGGCGAGGGCCGCGCCGACCGCATAGTCGCCATTCAGCCGCCGTCCGAAACCGCCACCCAGCAGATAGGTGCGCAGGACAATGGTGTCCTCCTTGCGCCCCAGCGCCTGGGCCAGCCAGGGCAGAACCAGGGATTGCCACTGGTTGCCGGTGTGGACCTCGAACTTCCCGTCCTTCTCGAAGGCCAGCGCATTGACCGGCTCCAGCTGGAAGTGCAGGGCGGTGGCGGTGGTGTAGGTCTGCTCCAGGGTTGATGTCGCGGCCTTGAAGGCTGCGTCGACGCCGGGATCCTCGACGGCCAGACTGCCTTTGGTCTTGTCAGCCACCAGGGCGCGGGCGCGGGCCTGGAGGTCGGCTTCCGACACCTTGATGGCGTCCGGAGATGTCCAGGTCACCTTCAGCGCCTCGGTGGCGCGATCAGCGGCCGCGAAACTGTCGGCATAGACCATCACCCAGCCCGGGACGGTTCCGGAGGGGTCATCCAGGGCGATGGCGCGGATGTAGCCCGGCACCGCCTTTGCGGCGCTTTCGTCGATCGACGCCACCGTGGAGCCATAGCGCGTCGGCGGCAGTTTCGGGCGCGCATAGACCATGCCAGGGACCTTGGCATCGAGGCCGTAGACGCCCTTGCCATTGGTCTTGTCAGGGATGTCCCGCGCCGGCGCCGGCTTGCCGATCAGTTTTCGCTGGGCGGGGGTCTTGATCGGGAGTTTGGCGAGTTCGGCTTCGGTGAACTTCCGGCTGAGATCGCCTCTGACGATGATGTCGCCGTAGGATACCGAGGCCTTGCCGGCGACCACGGCGCTGTTGCGGGCGACGCAGGCGGAGGCGGGCACACCCAGCAGCCGGGCCCCGGCTTCGATCAGGGCGATGCGGCCCGCTGCGGCGGCCTGGCTGTAGAGCGGATAGCTCTGCCAGATCGACCAGCTGCCGCCGGTGGCCATCAGGCCCCATTTGGGATCGGAGTCCACGTGGTCAATCCTGACCTTCGACCAGTCGGCTTCCAGCTCGTCGGCGACGATACGGGCGATGGCGGTGCCCACGTGCTGGCCCATCTCGGCGCGGATAATGTGGACCGTGATCGTCCCCGCCCTGTCGATGTCGTACCAGATGGTGGGTGCAAAGCTGTCGGCGGCGTGTGCCGGTGCGGTGGCGCTGAACATGGCGCCGGCGGCGGTCACCGTGATCAGGAAGCCGCGACGCGAGGGCGCGAGGTCGGCCCCGGGGCCGTTGTCGAGGGAGACGCTCATGCCTTCACTCCAGCGGCCAGCTTGATCGCCTTCTTGATCCGCACATAGGCCATGCAGCGGCAAAGGTTTCCGGCCATGGCGGCGTCAATATCGGCGTCGGTCGGCTTCGGTTTGGACTTCAGCAGGGCGGCGGCCTGCATGATCTGGCCCGACTGGCAGTAGCCGCACTGGGGCGCCTGGGTCTCGATCCAGGCCTTCTGCAGGACATGCTCGCCGCCGAGGCCTTCGATAGTCGTCACGGACTGTCCGGCGACAGACGATACGGGGGTGAGGCATGAGCGCACCGCCTCGCCGTTCACATGCACGGTGCAGGCGCCGCACTGGCCGATGCCGCAGCCGAACTTGGTGCCGGTCAGGCCCGCGTCATCACGGATGGCCCACAGCAGCGGCGCATCGTCCGGGCCTCCCACGGTGACATTCCGTCCGTTCAGTCGAAAGGTGATCATGGCGTTTTCCTGGCCCGTGTCAGGACCGTATCGGACGCCAACCCGCACGATGCCGCAAGTCTGAATCCGGGCCGAAACGAATTCCGGTGGCGCCGGCCCGCGCCCACCTTAAGGTGGGGCCAAGAAATACAGGTGAGGAAACCCAAATGAGACTGACCGCGCCACGCGTCGCACCCTTGCGCGATGAAGATCTATCGTCCGAGCAGGCCGAGGCCCTGCAGCCGGTTCGCAACGGCAAGCTGGGGGTGCTCAACATCTTTCGCACCCTGGCCCATGCGCCCAAGGCCCTGAGCCGGTTCAACCAGTGGGGCGGTTATGTGCTGTCCCGGCGCAACGACCTGCCGGCGCGGGAACGGGAGATCGTCATCCTGCGCGTCGGATACCTCTGCAAGTCAGGCTACGAGTTCACCCAGCACACCCGGATCGGCCTGGACTCGGGCCTGACCGCCGCAGAGATCGAGGCCATCAAGCGCGGCGCCGACGCCGGCTGGAGCCAGGCAGACGCCGTGCTGATCCGGGCGACCGATGAACTCCACACGGATCACTTCATCAGCGACAGCACCTGGAACCTTCTCAAGCAGCACTACACCGAGAAGCAGTGCATGGACCTGGTCTTCACCACGGGCCAGTACACCCAGGTCTCCATGATGCTCAACACCTTCGGCGTGCAGCTGGACGCCGGACAGGTCCTTGATCCAGAGCTCAAGGGCTACTGAGATGGCGGGCCGCCTCGAAGGCAAGACGGCGGTCATCGTTGGCGCAGGCCAATCGCCGGGCGAGACGATTGGCAACGGGCGCGCCATCGCCCTGCTGTTCGCCGCCGAGGGTGCGCGGGTGCTGTGCGTTGACCGGATCGCGGAGCGGGCCGAGGAGACCGCCGCCATGATCCTTGAGGCCGGCGGCGAGGCCAGCGCACTACAGGCCGACGTCACCCGCTCCAGGGAGGTCGCAGAGATCGTGACCCAGGCCATGGGGCGTCTCGGGCGAATCGACATTCTGGTCAACAATGTGGGCATCGGCGGTGGGGACGGGCCGGTTCATCGCGTTGAGGAGGCGGCCTTCGATCGCATCCTTGCTGTCAATCTCAAGGGGATGTGGCTGGTCACCAAGGCGGCGCTGGGTGTCATGCGCGAGCAGAAGGCCGGAGCGATCGTCAATATCTCGTCGCTGGCGGCGCAGGCCGGGGGCATCCAGCTTGCCTACGAGATCTCCAAGGCAGGGGTTAACCGGCTGACCGCCAGCGTGGCCATCTCGCAGGCGCGATACGGAATCCGGTGCAACGCGGTCCAGCCTGGCCTGATCGATACGCCGATGGCGGTGGCGGGGATCGCCGGGGCCAGCGGCCGCAGCCAGGCCGAGGTCCGGGCCGAACGCGACGCCCGTGTGCCGCTGGGCGGCAAGATGGGAACCGCCTGGGACATCGCCCATGCCGCCCTGTTTCTGGCTTCGGACGATGCGCGCTTCATCACGGGGGCGATCCTGCCGGTGGACGGCGGCATGGGCGTCAGAATCGGTTGATCCGGGGCTAATCGGAATGGCCCGGGCGCCTGCGTCGGCTTCCCACGCTTGCCCTCAGGCTACGCCGACGGCTAGGTGCGAGGATGCCTGCTTCAACCGCCTATCGACCTGACCCACAGTTCCCGGCCCTCGGCCCGGAGTACGGCGATCCCGTGGCTGCAGCGGACTTCCCGCAGACGATCCTGCGGTTTCGCAACGATCGGGCGGCGGCAAGTGTCGGCCTCGACGCCCTGAGCGACGCCGAGTGGACCGCCCACTTCGGCCGGTTTCAGCCCCTGCCTGGCAACATCGATCCGCCGCTGGCCCAACGTTATCATGGCCACCAGTTCCGGTCCTACAACCCAGACCTGGGCGACGGGCGCGGGTTCCTCTTCGCCCAAATGCGGGAGGCCGGTTCCGGTCGGCTGCTCGACCTCGGAACGAAGGGATCAGGCCAGACGCCCTGGTCGCGGTCCGGCGACGGCCGGCTGACCTTGAAGGGCGGGGTGCGCGAGGTGCTGGCCACGGCGATGCTGGAAGCGCTGGGCGTTCCCACATCGCGGTCGTTCTCGCTGATCGAGACTGGAGAGGCGCTGGAGCGGGGCGATGAACCCAGCCCCACCCGCGCCGCGGTGCTGGTTCGCCTCTCGCACAGCCACATCCGTTTTGGCAGTTTCCAGCGCCATGCCTACTTCGACAGCGCCGAACGGGTTGGCGCCCTGATCGACCACGTGATCGCGAACTACTATCCCGACCTTGATGGCGCGAACGACCGCCCCTCAGCCTTGCTGCAGGCGGTGGCTGGACGGGCAGCGCGCATGACTGCCGGCTGGATGGCGGCGGGGTTCGTCCACGGCGTGCTCAATACCGACAACATGAACCTGACGGGCGAGAGTTTTGACTACGGCCCCTATCGATTTCTGCCGCACTCCGATCCCAACTTCACGGCCGCCTATTTCGATCATCAGGGGCTCTACAGCTTCGGTCGTCAGCCGGAAGCGGTGTTCTGGAACCTGCAGCAACTGGCCGGGTGTTTCTCACTGGTGAGCAACAGCGACGCCCTGGTCGATGCCTTGAACGGCTTTGGACCGGCCTATCGGCGCGCACTCATGGACGCCATGCTGTCGCGGTTGGGCGTAGGGTCCGAGGGAGATGACGCCGACGCCATACTGGTTCAGTCCGCCTTTCAGGCGATGGCGGAGGGCGGTCCGTCGCTGAGGTGGGAACCCTTCTTTTTCGACTGGTTCTGCGCTGGCGAAGATCGCGCCCTGGCCGGGCCCAGAGGCGGGCTCTACGCCACCCAGCCGTTCCTCACGTTCCGCCAGTGTCTGGCCGCACATGCCCCTCTGCGCCCGGAACGGCTGGCGGATCCCTACTTTTCCGGCCCCGAGCCTGAGGCGTTGTTGATTGACGAGATCGAGGCGATCTGGGCGCCCATAGCCGAGGCGGATGATTGGTCGGCGTTCAGCGCAAAGCTGGTTCGGGTGGAGGCGGCGCGTCGGGCCTGGGGCCTTGTTCCGCCTTCGGGCGAGACGCCCATTGCGCCAGGATAACGGCCAACAGCGTGACCATGGCGCCGGTCGCCTGCAATGGCCCGATGGCCTCGGCGAACAGCACCCACCCCAGTGAAGCCGCCACGACCGGCTGAACCAGCACCACCACCGAGGCGGTCGATGTCGGCAGCCGCCCCATTGCCCAGGCGATGGAACCCTGTCCGCCCACATGCATCAGGCCCAACCCTGCCAACGCGGCCCAGCCGAGGGCGCTGGAAGGCAGTATCGGTTCGCCGGCGAGCAGGGCTGCGACCAACAACAGGGGGGCGCCAACGATGCTCACCCAGAACATCAGCTGGCTGGCGCCGTGGGTCTTTCGGCCCTGCGCCATGCACAGAAAGTAGAATGCGTACCAAAGGGCGGTCAGCACCGACAGCCCGTCGCCCAGGGGCTGGTTGACCAGAGCCCCGCTGCCCTTTTCGAAGGCCATGACCCAGGCGCCGCCGGTGGCCGCAGCCACTGCCAGCAGGAACAGGCCCGTGGGTCGCTGCTTCAGAAAGATCCAGGCAAAGGCGGTGACGACGATCGGCGTCAGGTTCGACAGGACGGTGGCGTTGGTCACCGACGTATAGTGGATGGCGTAGTGCCAGAAGCCGAGGTCCAGGGCGAAGAACAGCCCCGCCCAGAGCGCCATGACCGGGGGGCGCCCGATGCCGCCTGTATTGCGGACCGTCAGGAGTGCGAGCAGGGGAAGCGCCAGAGCCAGTCTCCAGAATCCCGCCGCCGCCGGCCCGGCTTCCGTAAGTCGAACGAAGATCGGCGATAGTCCGATCACACAGGCGCCGAACAGCAGCACACCCACGGCGCGCCAGTCCATGCGCGCTGCCGGTTCCGCCGTCGTCTCAGTCAAAGCCTAGTTCCCCCTTAAGCTCTGCCGCGCTCATACCGCGTTCGCGCAAAGCGCGCAGGCTTTCTGCGCCGGTTCGCTTGGCCAGCCTGCGACCTTCGGCATCCAGCAACAGGGGGTGATGCTGATAGGCGGGTGTCGGCAGATCGAGGAGCGCCTGCAGCAGGCGTTGAACGTGGGCGGCCTCGGCCAGGTCGGCTCCCCGGATAACGTGTGTGATCCCCTGCAGGGCGTCGTCCACCACCACGGCCAGGTGGTAGGCCACCCCCACATCCTTGCGGGCCAGAACGATGTCGCCGCCTGGTTCAGGGTTGGCGGTGAAAGTCTGGCCAGAGTCTGAAAAAGTCAGGCCTTGCCATCCGCCCAGGCGCTGCCTTGCCGTGTCCAGGGAAAGTCTCCAGGCAAAGGGTTCACCGGCGGCCATTCGCCGGGCCTCCTCGCGGGCGGGCAGGGGCGCGCTGCGAAAGGCGTCCACAGCGCCGTGGGGCGCAGATGTCATCGCCTGGACGATCTCTTTCCGGGTGCGGAAGCAGCGATAGAGCAGTCCATCGGCCTCGAGGCGAGTGAGCGCAGATTGGTAGTCCGCCATATGCTCGGACTGACGTCTGATCGGGGTCTCCCAGCTAAGGCCCAGCCAGGTCAGGTCTTCGCAGATCGCCGCCTCGAACGCGGGCCGACATCGCGTCGCGTCAATATCCTCGATGCGGAGCAGGAACCGACCGCCTGCGGCCTGGGCAGCCCGATGCGCCGTCAGCGCCGAGAACGCGTGGCCGCGATGCAGATAGCCGGTGGGCGAGGGGGCGAAGCGGGTGACGAACACCCGCCCAGTTAGCAGTCCAGGTGCGGTTTGGGGAACAGGCCCATATGGCTGAGCACCGCCTCGAAGAACGGCCGCTCGCCGCCGAGCTCGGTCTTCAGGTGGTCGAACTGTTTGAAGCTCGCCATTTCGGCCAGGCCGTGCGCGCCGCACCAGGCTGCTACGCCGGCGAGCTCCAGGTGTCGGTCCTGCTCGGGGTCGGCGCCGTTCTCGATCATGGTGTCGCGCACCATGCAATAGGCGCTGTCCTTGTTGGACTGTATGTCCTCGGGCATCTCGTCCTTGTCGCGAGCAGCGTCGTACATGACGCGATAGAGCGCGGGGTTGTCGCGGGCGAAACAGACGTAGGCGATGCCCAGCGCGGTCAATTGCTGCATCCCGGTGGTGGCGGCCTTGGCGGCGGCCATCTGGGTTCCCAGAATGTCCCAGCCTTCGTTGGCGATGGCGTCCAGCAGTTCGGCCTTGTCCTTGAAGTGGTGATAGGGCGCTGCCGGACTCACCCCGGCTTCACGCGCCACGGCGCGCAAGGACAGCGCGCTGGGACCTTCGGATTCCAGCAGGCGGCGGGCGGCGTCCACGAGGGCGCGCGTGAGATCGCCGTGATGATAAGGGCGTGGTCCGACGCTTTTGGCTTCGCTCATGACATTACCATAAATTCATATGAGCCCGCTGTACACAGATCTTGACGCCGCTCAGATGGGTTCTTATCTGAGCGCTGTTCAAATAAGAAACACCCCCAAATCGATGGGGGTCCATGAAACTGAAAAGGTGTGTGTCATGTCTCTTGAAAAGTTCGAACGGCTCGTTGATCGCGCGGTTCCGGTGTTCCTCCTGTCCCTCGGCCTGATTGCGGCCTTCGGCACGGCGACGCTGAGCGCCTGATGGTCCTTTGGACCGGCGTTGATACCCGTGAGAAGGGGGCCCGCGTGGCCCCCTTTTTCGTTCCTCGCTGAAACGTTGATGTGCAGAAACGCATATCGGATCGGCAAAATCAGTTATCTGTGCAGTGTTCAGATGGTGCTATCTAATCGCTGTCCAGATGGACGAGGGGCTCGGATCAACCGGGCCCGAACCTGAACGGAGACCTGCCATGATCAAGCTCTTGAACCACATTCTCGACCTGAGCGTTTCCTTCGCCGTCCTGGCTCTGACCCTGACCATCGCTGGCGCCACCGCCGGCCTCGGTGTCTGAACTTGCAACGCGGCTGGAGCCTCGTCCGGACGCCGTCCCGGGCGAGGCCACAGGCCCGATCTCAGGCTCGTGTCGTCGTAGAGTTGTCTCCGAATCGAGCCTATAGTTTCTGAAATCGTCCGATCTTCTCCAGAGGGTGTTCGTCTTCAGGTCCACGTTGAACCCCATCATCAGGTCTTTCCACCGCAGCGGGCGCCGCCATGCAGGTGGTTAGCCACGCGCCGACGGGCTGGCCCTGTCTGGTGCTCAACGCCGACTTCCGGCCGCTCAGCTACTATCCGCTTTCACTCTGGCCCTGGCAGGATGTGATCAAGGCGGTGTTCCTGGACCGGGTCGATGTGGTTTCCACCTATGACCAGATGATCCACTCGCCCTCCTTCGCCATGAAGCTGCCGAGCGTAGTGTCTCTCAAGCAGTACGTGACCCAGGATCGGCCCCCGGCGTTCACCCGGTTCAACCTCTTCCTGCGCGACGGCTTCACCTGCCAGTACTGCCCGTCGACCGATGACCTGACCTTCGACCACGTTATCCCGCGATCCCGAGGGGGCCGGACCACGTGGGAGAACATCGTCACGGCCTGCGCGCGCTGCAACCTGACCAAAGGCGGCCGCATGCCGGCGCAGGCGCAGATGCACCCCCGCCAGAAGCCCCGCCGCCCCACCGCCCACGAACTGCAGAACCGCGGTCGCCGCTTCCCGCCGCATCACCTGCACGAGAGCTGGCTGGACTACCTCTACTGGGACATCGAGCTGGAGGCCTAGACGCCGGCGTCGCCGATAACGCGCCGCACCAGGGTTTCGACCACTCTCTGGGCCTGCTCCACGGAAAGACCCTGTTCGCGGCGCAGGCGCGACCAGGCTTCGAAGCTCATCAGGAGATCCAGGGTCTCGACCTTCAGCGGGTCGGCCGCGACCTCCTGCGGCAGGACCTGTTCCAGCTTGGCGCGCAGTTCGGTCGCCAGCCGGTCCGCATCCGCGCCCAGAAACCGGGAGCGGTGGCGGAAGGCGTCGGCGGCGCGCCGGAAGGGACCGATGGTCTCGAAGGCCATGGCGCGGCGACGGACCAGTTCGAGAAGTCGCTCCGGCCAACCTGTCTCAGGCAATGGACGCTCACTGATCGCGCTTACCTGGGTTTGAATGACCAGAGACATCTCCCGATAGAGGCTGTCCATGTCCTGGAAGTGGCGGAAAACGGTGCGCAGGCCGACGTCGGCACGGGCGGCGACCTGCTCGGCGCTGGGTGCAATCTGACCCTCGCGGACGATGTCCATCATGGCCGCCACGATCCGCGCCCTGTTGTCCTGGCCGCGTTGGCGGCGGCCGTCGACGGAGTCTGCAGGGTCCTGTTGCGTCGCAGGGTTCATGACCTCATCTCGCCTGTCGGAGACCAGCTGTCGAGGGGTTCGCTCAAGCCTTGACCCATCCATATAGTGACATTATCCGTGTCATTATATCCGTGATCGAGGGATTCCCAAATGCAGGTTCTCAGAACGCCCGACTCCCGCTTCGAGGGATTGGCCGAATGGCCCTTCGCGCCGCAGTACCACACCCTGACGGACGCTGACGGTACGCAGATGCGCCTGCACTATGTGGACGAGGGCCCGCGAGACGGCGCCCCGGTGTTGCTGATGCACGGCGAGCCGTCGTGGGCTTACCTATATCGCCACGTAATCTCGGGACTTGTCGCCCGTGGGCATAGGGTCATAGCGCCCGATCTGATCGGCTTCGGGCGATCAGACAAACCGGCCAGCCGCACAGACTACACCTATGAACGCCACGTGGCCTGGATGAGCCAATGGCTGACCGCCCTGGATCTCAAGGATCTGCGCCTGTTCTGCCAGGATTGGGGCGGCCTGATCGGGTTGCGGCTGGTGGCGGCGTTTCCGGAGCGGTTTGCTGGACTGGTCATCGCCAACACCGGCATGCCGGTTGGAACCGGCATGTCTGACGCCTTCAAGGCCTGGCTGGACTTCAGCCAGAATGTTCCGATCATGCCGATAGGCATGATCGTGAACGGCGGGACCACGCGCAATCTCTCGGCCTCGGAGGTGGCGGCCTATGACGCGCCATTCCCCGACGAAACGTTCAAGGAGGGCGCCCGACAGTTCCCGACACTGGTGCCGATGACGCCGGAGCATGGCTCGGTGGCGGAAAACATCGCCGCCTGGACGGTGCTGGAACGCTTCGACAAGCCGGTGGTCACCGCCTTCAGCGACAATGATCCGGTCAGCAAGGGCGGCGATCTTCCGATCCAGGCCCGGATCCCCGGCGCGAAGGGCCAGCCGCACGTGACCCTGAGCGGCGGCCACTTCCTGCAGGAAGACTGCCCCAACGACATCGTCGAGATCCTTGACGCCCTTATCCGCCGTAGCTGAGGACAAGATCATGAATGTGACAAACCAGGTAATGCCGTCGCCACAGCAGGCGATGGCTTTCTTCGGCGGTCCGGAGGATGGCCCGTTCGTGATGGTCAATCTGCTGAAGTTCAAGCCAAAGGCCGAGTATGCCGATGGCTCCGAGCCCGACCTCAGCGGCGCGGACGCCTATGCGCGCTATGGTGAGGAGGTCCGCAAACTGGTCGAGGGCCTGGGGGGCAAGGTGCGTTACTCTGGCGAGGTGACCGGCTTGCTACTGGGCGAGGTGGAAGAGCTGTGGGACATGGTGGCCCTGGCCGAGTACCCATCGCTGGCCGCCTTCCGGGCCATGGCCATGTCGCCGGAGATGCATGCCATCGAGCACCACCGTAAAGCCGGGTTGGCGGGTCAACTGAACATCCGCACCTTGCCCGGCGCCGGGTTCTAGACCCGCGCTGGTCTGAGTGACAGGACGAGGAAGATCAGCCCCGCGGTCGTCGCTATTTGTGGACGGCGGCAGCAGGCTCAACTGGCCATCCTTGCGAAAAACAGGTCGGCGATGGCGTCCCCGTGGGTATCCTGAAGGAAGTGACCGGCCTCGAGCAGGACATCGAAGGTGGCCTGCGGGAACCTGCCGGCCCACTCGCGGCCCCAGGCCTCCGTGAAGATGTTGTCGGCGCCGCCCCAGATGAAGTGAACCGGCTTGGTCCACGTCAGAAGTGCGTCATAGTGGCGCTGCTGCGCGGCAGCATTGCCGCCTTCCGGGTTTGTGAAGGGCAGGCTGAGCGGGAAGCGGCGCGGTCCGGCGTGGCCGGCGCGTCCAAGGTCCTCGAAGGGCGCGTCATAGCCCCGCCGCGCGGCGTCTCCTGCCGGTGTCAGGGTGGGATAGACGCCGTCCTCGATAATGGCGAACATTTCCCGGGCCGTCATGTGGCCCAGCGAAACCATCATGAACCAGCCCACGGACAGACGCTCGGGAATGTTGGTCACGAACATGCCGTCCGGCTGCCAGCCCGCGTTCCAGCGATGAATGGCCGGCGAGTAGTCGTAGCCCTCGTGGTGTAGCCAGGTGTTCATGATCACCAGACGCTCGAAGCGCTCGGGCATTTCGGCCGCCTGAGCCAGACCCGTGGGGCCGCCCCAGTCCTGGCAGAACAGGGTCACGCCCTGAAGATCCAGATGTTCGATCAGGGTGCGATGAGCGGCTGTGTGGCGTGCGATGGAGTACCAGGCGTCGTCCACCGGCTTGTCGGATCGGCCAAACCCGAAGTGATCGGCGGCTATGCACCGCCACCCGTCCGCCACCAGCCGGGCGATTATGCCCCGATTGAGGAAGCTCCAGGTGGGCATGCCGTGCATCAACAGCGCGACAGGGCCATCGCGCGGACCCACATCCAGGTAGTGCATGCGCAGGCCATCGATCTCCACGAATGACGGCGGATAGGGATAGCCCGGCAAGCCCTCGAAACTGGAGTTCGGCGTCCTGAGGAAGGCGATCCCGGACAGGGTTTTCATTGTTTCCGCCATGGCGCGATCTCCGGGAGACTGAGTCTGCAGGCTTGGGATACAGGCCGTCCCGTCTGGGTCAACCGACCGGCAGGCTAACCCGGGCGAAGAGGCCGGTCAGACTGGGAATAGGGTCCGCGCGACCGCTTGCCAGCGTGGCGTCGTCGAGCGCAATTTACTGGTCCGATGTGGGCGGTGTGGAAACTGCCGGGCGTCTCTGGCGCTGTTCCGCGACAGAAATGGCATCATGGCATGGCCCTGTATGGCGCACGAAAAGCCCGAACTCTCGCCCTTGGTTTGGGGTACTCGCCGCTCAGGCGAAGCCAGTTGCAACTTCCTGCGGTGACGCTAACAAGGCGATGAAATAAAACACGGTTCTTCGAATCTCCGGTCCGTTGCGGTTCTTGAAGTTCCATTGGCGAATATCAGTACGAGGGCTTCAAATGACTCAGACCGACGAAAAATCGACCGGAACCGGCTTTGGCAAGATGTTTGGATTTGCACTGCCCGCGCTGGCTGCAGCCTTTGTGATCTCGGCTTTGCCGGCGAACGCCGCCACCACCTACATCCTCGATCGTGGCGACATGCCCAACAACCGGGTTCTGAACGTCTCCGGTCTCGGGAATGTCTACGCCGGTCCGATCCTTTTCGACGGATCCTACGGCGTGAACGGCCCGAAGTTCTTCGACATCGTCGCCTTCTGCGTCGACATCTATCACAGCATCACGCTGGGCGATTATTCGCCGGACAAGACCTACACCGACGCCAACGCGCTGACGTACGACTCGAACCCTGGCGGTCAGGCCAACCACTTCTCGGGCCCGTCTGGCTATTCCAATGCTGACCTTACCAAGATTGGTACCCTTGCGACCTACGGAACCTTCGTGGCCAGGGACAACAGCCTGACAGCCGGAATCAAGAACGACCGACTGGCCGCCGTGCAGGGCGCCATCTGGCAGGTTTCATCTGGCCGTGACGTGACCGGCGCCAGCCTGGACGGTCTGATCGACAATCTGTCGGGCGCCAGTTACCAGTCGTTCTTCGTGAACAACAACTATGGGACCATCGGGTCCAGCTTCACGCTCATCACACCGACCTTCTATCCGGCCGCAAGTGGCAATCAGTCGTTTGTGATCGCCGTGCCGGAGCCTGCGACCTGGGCGATGATGATCATGGGTTTTGCCGGCCTGGGCGTGATGCTGCGCCGCCAGCGCAGCCTTGCCGTCGCCTGATACAGGATGAAGCTTTTCAGGAACGCCCGGACCCTCGGCCCGGGCGTTTTTGATTCCCGGCTATCTGAAAATGTGGATGCCCCCGGCGCCGCCTTGGGGCGCCCGGGCGAGACCGCGGATTTCCAGATCTGCGCGCCGCGCGCCGCACTGGCAGCGGAGGCGGTCTTCCAGATCATGCAGTGTCTGGCGGCTCAAACCCTGGGCGATCCAGGGGCGCGGGTTGATCACCGCCTCGCGACCACAGGCGCACCGCGCCCAGAGGCTTGACCGCGCCTGTGTGGCCCAGCCGAGGCGCGCCTCGCCATGGGCCATATTCTGTACAAGCTGCCTGCTTCCGTCCGCCATGGTGCGACTCCCTGAAGTGAACAAAAGCAGAACTTATGAGTTCTGACCACTCCTTATCTGAAGATTTCTTGAGTCGTCCCGATCCCGATTCAGAAGGATCAGATTTTCTCGCTGATCCTGATCGCAGTAAGACAGCCGGTGCGGATCACCGCCGCGAGAAGGGCATAGCCCGGGGCCTCGTGCGCGCCTTCATTCACCGCCTGATCGCGATGAGCCAGTTCCTCGTTCCGGAACTGCGACAGCTCGGCGGCCAGGGCCGGCTCGCGTTCGGCGAGTTCGTCGATCTGGCCCGCATAGTGCGCCTCGATGACGGTCTCGACCGCCTCTGTGCAAGCGTGAGCCGCCTTTTCACCCAGCAAGGCTGTGCCTGCGCCCAGAGCGAAGCCGGCCAGTCGCCAGAGCGGGGCCAATGCTGTCGGCCTAACCCTGTGCTCGGTCAGCAGACTATCAAACCGCGCCAGATGCACGGCTTCATGCGCTTCCATCTCGGCAAGCTGCCCGGCGATACGGCTCTGCGCGGCTGCGCTTCCCAGTACAGCGCGTTGACCACGATAGATCTGGACGGCCGCCAGTTCACCGGCGTGGTCCACGCGCAGGATTTCGGCCAGCCGCGCCCTCTGGGCGCCTCGCCCGGGGCGAGGTGGGATCAGCTTTTCCATTATAGCTTGCCTCGTTCCCGCACAGCCGCAGCGATGCTCAAGCCGGCAAACACCAGGGACAGGGCTGCGTTCCAGCCGGCCATCGAAAGCCCGGCCAGCACCCAGGGCGCCTCATCGCAGGCAGGAGCCTTGACCTTCGCACCGTCCAGGAAAGCCGCCATATCCGCAGCACTTACCCCGCCGCCGCCAGAGGCGCACGCCTGCGGGCCGGGCCAGAACTTCCATTCCGCTCCGGCGTGGTAGGCTGCAACCGCGCTACTCAGGACAAAAAGCGCAGCCAGCACCCAGCAGGTGAGCCCGCGCCATCGTGGCCCGCCCGGCATCCGGACGACGACCATGGCGATCAGTCCGAAGGTCAGGATGGCCCAATAGACCTCCCTCTGCCGCAGGCACAGCGTGCATGGCGCCAGGCCCCCGAAAGTCTCGAAGGCATGGGCGGTCGCCAGCATGCCTGCGGCGATCAGGACGGCGCACAGTCGCCAGCGTTCTAGCAAGGGGTTCAGCATTGGCCGGAATATGGGCTCAAGCGTCGCCTACAGGAAGACCTTCAGAACAAGGATTAGCGCGATCAGCAGGCCCAGCAGAATGATCGAGTAGAAAGTTATCCGCTTTTCAAACTCGGCGAGCATGGCGGCGCCGAAGCGTTTGAGGACGGCCGCCACAGTGCAAAGGGTGGCGTAGACATAGGCCCGCTCCCTGCGCGCCAGCACCATGGGTCCCAGCAGGGCGTCCGGCGGGATTGGAAAGAACGAGCTTTCGGCAAACGAGATGACGGCCAGGGCCGTGGGCGCGTGTCGGGTTGCGGCCAGCCGCATCACCCACTGGTACATCTGTCGGAACATTGGCGATCCAGGCGACTCGCTCGAACGCCCGAGCTAGCAGGCGCCGTGCCACCTGTCTTGGCTCTTTCAGAAATTGGTTGCAAATGATACTAAAGACGAAACACCTGGAGCGTTGCCATGACTGTCCAAACCGCTGGCGCAAGCCGTGACCTGTTTGAAAATCCGCTGGGCACGGACGGCTTCGAGTTTGTCGAATTCACCTCGCCCGCGCCCGAACGCCTGAAGGGCCTGTTCGAGAAGATGGGCTTCACGGCGGTGTCCCGTCACCGTTCAAAGAACGTGCTGCGGTTTCGTCAGGGCGACATCAACTTCATCCTGAACATGGAACCATCAGGGCAGGCGGCGGCGTTTCGCGAGATCCATGGGCCGTCGGCCAACGCCATGGCCTTCCGGGTACGCGACGCGGCGCGGGCGCTGGAGATGGCGGTGGCGCGGGGCGCCAGGGCGGTCGTGGGCCCGGTCGGGCCGATGGAGCTGAACATCCCGGCCATAGAGGGCATCGGCGGGTCGAACCTCTACCTGGTGGATCGCTATGGGGCGCAGGAGATCTACGACGTCGATTTCGTACCCATCCCGGGCGCAGCCGAGGCGGCGCTGGCCAATGCTCTGGGCCTTGGCTATCTGGATCACCTGACTCACAACGTCCGGCGCGGCCAGATGGCGACCTGGGCGGCTTTCTACGAGGACATCTTCAATTTCCGGGAGATCCGCTACTTCGACATCGAGGGCAAACAGACCGCCCTGGTCTCCAAGGCCATGACCAGTCCCTGCGGCAAGATCCGTATCCCGCTGAACGAGAGCCAGGATGAGCACTCCCAGATCGAGGAGTTCCTGCGCGACTACAAGGGCGAGGGCATCCAGCACATCGCGCTGGGCGCCGACGACATCTATACCTCCGTCGAAGCGATGCGGGATCGCGGCGTTACCTTCCAGGACACCATCGACACCTATTTCGACGGGATCGATGCACGTGTGCCCGGCCATGGTGAGGATGTGGCGCGGCTGCGCGCCGACCGGATCCTGATCGACGGCGCGCCGACGGAAGGCCAGGGGCTATTGCTGCAGATCTTCACCGAGAACATGATCGGCCCGATCTTCTTCGAACTGATCCAGCGCAAGGGCAACGAGGGCTTCGGCGAGGGCAACTTCAAGGCCCTGTTCGAGTCCATCGAACTGGATCAGATTCGCCGGGGGGTGCTGCCGGCGCCGTCTCAAGGGTAATCCGCAATGGCCAAGGGTGACTGGATACCGGTTCGGGGCGCACAGGGGTCGCACTCGCGTCAGGCACATGCCGACATGCCTGACGGCACCTATGAGCGCGAGATCTCCAAGGAGGGGTTCTTCGGCCCGGCCGCGTTCCTGCATCACCGCCGGCCACCCACCGGCTGGACGCGGTTCGAGGGGCCGCTGCGCCCGCGTGCTTTTGATCTGAACCGGCTGAAGGGCGCCCAGACCTCGCCATGGGGCGCGGCGGTGGTGCTGCACAACAAGGCCACCGAGGTTCGCTTCTGGAAAATCCTGGAAGCCATGCCTGCTCTGGCCCGCAACGCGGATGGCGATCAGCTTCTGTTTGTTCATCAGGGCGGGGGCGACCTTTTCTGCGACTATGGCCGGATCGCCTACGAGACCGGGGACTACCTCTATCTCCCGCGCGGCACGATGTGGCGACTGGCGCCCTCGGAGCCCTGCGCGATCCTGATGATCGAGGCCACCAACACCCACTACAGGCTGCCCGACCGCGGCCTGATGGGCGGCCATGCCCAGTTCGATCCGGCCATGCTGGACACACCCGAGATGGACACCGGCTTCAGGGTCCACCAGGACGAGCCCGGCGAGGTGCGGGTCGAGATCAAGAAGCGTGGTCAGGTTTCGGTGGCCACCTATCCCTACAACCCGCTGGACGCGGTGGGGTGGCACGGTGACCTGGCGCCGGTGCGCCTGAACGTCCGCCACATCCGCCCGGTGGTGAGCCACCGCTATCACCTGCCGCCCAGCGTGCACTCCACCTTCGTGTCGGATCGCTTCGTGGTGTGCACCTTTGCGCCTCGTCCGTTCGAGACGGATCCCGGCGCGCTGAAGGTGCCGTTCTTCCACAACAACGACGATTTCGACGAGGTGCTGTTCTACCACGCCGGCGACTTCTTCAGCCGTGACCATATTGAGGCCGGCATGCTTACATTTCATCCGAGCGGATTCACCCACGGCCCACACCCGAAAGCGTTGAAGTCGATGCTGGTTCAGCCAAAAGTCGCCACGGACGAGTACGCGGTCATGATCGACACCCGCGATCCGCTCGAGGTCGGCGAGGCCGCGTCTTCGGTCGAGAACCCGGCGTATGTCGATAGCTGGAAGGGCGAATGACCTCACCTGAAGCGATTGACCTGACCCGGAGTTTTGCCACCTTCGAAGAGCACTGGCGGCCGAAGATCGTTGCCCGGATGAATGGGCAGGATATACGGCTGGTGAAGACTCAAGGCGTGTTCCCTTGGCATCGCCATCTGGAGGCCGAGGAGATGTTCCTGGTCTTCAGGGGACAGTTCAGGGTTGAGTTTCGAGACCAGGTCGTGGAACTGTCTGCCGGCCAGATGCTGGTGGTGCCGCGCGGAGTCGAGCATCGCACCGCGTCGGATGAGGAAGCCGAGGTCCTGATCTTCGAGTCATCCGACGTGGTCAACACGGGCGACGCTGAGGTCTCGGTATTCACGGCGCCATCGGGCGTGCGGATCCAGACGTGACGGATTTCGCCGAAGACTTTACCGCCGCCGCGGATGACGAGCTGGACCGGGCCATGACGCTGGGTTGGCGGGAATTGGTCAAGCTCACCCCCTGGGGCGACACCTTCGAGGGCTTCACTCCCGGCGGCCGCGAAGTCTGCTTCGAACGCACTTATCTGTGGGAGCACGAAACTGGCGGTGACATCCGCGTCGAAGTGTCGGTCTATGAGGCGCGCGCATTTGAGGACGGCGTACGGCTGACGCGCGTCATTACGAAAGATACTGGAGGGAGCACCGCATGAAACTGGCGTCGTTGAAGGGGGGCCGGGATGGCCGCCTGGTGGTGGTTTCCAACGATCTTGCATGGTACTCGCCGGCCGACCGCATTGCGTTGACCCTGCAGGCGGCGCTGGACGACTGGGAGCGGTGCGAGCCGGAGCTTCGCGGCCTGGCGGAAAGCCTGGAGCACGGCTCGGTGCCTAAGGCGCGGTTCCACGAACATGAGGCGGCAAGCCCCCTGCCGCGCGCCTACCAGTGGGCCGATGGCTCGGCCTATGTGAACCATGTGGCCCTGGTGCGTCAGGCTCGGGGTGCGGAGATGCCGACGGGTTTCTGGACGGATCCTCTGATGTATCAGGGCGGATCGGACGGGTTCCTGGGTCCGCGCGACCCGATCCCGCTGGGTGACGAGGCCTGGGGCTGCGATCTGGAAGGGGAGGTGGCCGTGATCACCGGCGATGTGCCGCTGGGCGCCACGCGCGAGGAAGCTCTGGCGGCGATCCGGTTGGTCCTGCTGTGCAACGACGTGTCCTTGCGCAACCTGATCCCGGGCGAGATGGCGAAGGGGTTCGGTTTTTTCCAGTCAAAGCCTGCCTCGGCCTTTTCACCGGTCGCCGTGACGCCGGACGCCCTGCCGACCTGGAAAGACGGCAAGCTTGGCGGCAGGCTGGAAGTTGAACTGAATGGAAAGCCCATGGGCGAACCGGACGCGGGCGTCGACATGACTTTCGACTTCGGAACCCTTGTCGCCCACGCCGCCCGCACCCGGGCCCTGAGCGCCGGTACGATCGTGGGTTCGGGGACGGTGTCCAATCGCGGGCCTGACGGAGGACCTGGCAAGCCGATCTCCGAGGGTGGGGCTGGCTATGCCTGCCTGGCCGAGGTGCGCACGGTGGAAACCCTGACCGGCGGTGCGCCTGTAACCCCCTTCCTGAAGGCTGGCGATACGGTGCGGATCGAGATGGTCGATAGCAAGCGGGCGTCCATCTTCGGAGCCATCGAGCAGGTCGTCGCCGGGTCATGAACGCCAATGCGCCGGGAATGGGCGGCGAGACCACGCTGCAGCTGGACAGCTATCTGCCCTATCGGCTGTCGGTCGCGTCCAACGCGGTCTCCGGCCTGATCGCGCGGGCCTATGAAGACCGGTTCGGCCTGTCGATCCCGCAGTGGCGGCTGGTGTGCGTACTGGCCGAGGATAGGGGGCTGACCCAGGTTCAGATTGTGGCCCGCACCATGATGGACAAGGTCACCGTGAGCCGCGCCGCCCAGGGACTGGTCAAACGGCACCTTATCGGGCGCACCCGGAACAAGGCCGATGGTCGCAGCCACATGCTGACGCTGACGGCGGCGGGCCGAAGTCTTTATGCCGAGATCGCGCCGCTGGCTCTGGCCTATGAGGCAACCCTGATCGCCGGACTGGCGCCGGAGGACGTCGCGTTACTGAAGCGGCTGCTGGCGAGGTTGCAGGCGGCGGCGGGCCAGCCGCTTTAGGCGGCGAACACTTTCTCGCGCATGATGCCCCAGCGGTGGGAGCCCTCGCCGAATGGCAGGTGGAAGCCGAAGGCCGCGCGCTTGCGTTCATCGCGCCAGGTCGCCTCGAACGAGACGATCACCTCCTGTTGCAGTTCCTCGGGGATCTGGCGAACATCGTGGCCAAGATTGCGGGCCACGTGTTCGATCACCATCGAACGGTGCGCTTCGCCGCCGAGTGAGAGCAGGGCCTCGCGGACGCGTTTGCAGGTGGCGGGTTTGACGCGGATCGAGCGTTTTGCTGTCGGGGCGTCGGCCTGGATGTTTTGCGGGATCTGCATGGTGCAACAGAGCTTGCGCCCGGTGCATTTATCGGCGGGTTAAGGCGCACGGAAAAGATGACATTAAGACAACCTGGCGTTTCAGGCCTCGCGGGCGTTCACCCCCACCCCAGCGCGACCGCGCCCCGGTAGACGACGAACGAGGCCAGGTAGGCCAGTGCGGTCATGTAGACCAGCATGACGGCGGTCCAGGCCCAGGAGTTGGTTTCGCGCTTCACCACGCCCAGGGTGGCGGCGCACTGAGGCGCGAAGATATACCAGGCGAGGAATGAGAGGCCGGTGGCCAGCGACCACTGCTCGGCCAGGCGCGCGCCGAGCGCGCCCACATTGGCCTCGGCCTCCGCTACGGCATAGACGGTGCCGAGCGCCGCCACCGCCACTTCGCGCGCGGCAAAGCCGGGGATCAGCGCCACCACCATCTGCCAGTTGAAGCCGATGGGGGCGAACAGGGGCTGGATCGCGTGGCCGACGATGCCGGCGAAGCTGTAGTCGATCGGCGGCAGCGTGGCGCCCGGCGGCGGCCCGGGGAAGGTTGACAGGAACCACACCAGCACCATCAGCGGCAGGATGATACGGCCCGCCCGCGACAGGAAAATCTGGGCGCGCAGCAACAGATTGCGGGCCACGCTTTCGGCCGACGGCAGCTTGTAGGTGGGGAGTTCCATCAGGAACGGCTCCACGGCGCCGCGCCAGAATACCCGGCGGATCACAAACGATACCGCCAGTGCGCTGAGGATCCCCGAGGCGTAGAGGCCGAACATCACGAGCCCTTGCAGGTTCAGCCCTGGCCCCACGGCGCGGTCCGGGATGAAGGCTGAGATGATCAGGGTGTAGACCGGGATCCGCGCCGAACAGGTCATCAGCGGGGCCACCAGGATCGTGGTGATCCGGTCGCGCTTCTGGTCGATCACGCGCGCGGCCATGATGCCCGGGATCGCGCAGGCGAAACTGGAGAGCAGGGGGATGAATGCGCGGCCATGCAGCCCGGCGCCCCCCATAAGCTTGTCCATCAGGAAGGCGGCGCGCGCCATATAGCCGAAGTCTTCCAGCAGGATTATGAACAAGAACAGGATCAGGATCTGCGGCAGGAAAATCAGCACGCTGCCCACGCCGGCGATCACGCCGTCGGCGATGAAATCCTTGATCAGCCCATCCGGCAGGGATTGGCCCACAAATACACTGAGCCAGGCAAACCCGGCGTCGATGCCGTCCATCAGCGGCGCCGCCCAGGCGAAAACCGCCTGGAACATCACGAACAACAGACCCAGCAGGATCACCAGGCCGGCCACCGGGTGCAGCAGCACATCATCGATCCGTGCGGTGAGGGTGTCCGGGCGTTCCGGTGGTCGTACATGAGCCTTCAGCAGCCGCTGCGCCTCGCGGTGGGCGTCGCGGATGCCGGCGGCGTCGGGCTCATGCCAGGTGTTGCGCACGGGTAGAGCGCCGCCCGAAATCAGAGCCTCGACCTGGGCGGTCAGTTCCTCAATGCCGCGCTTTCGGGTGGCCACGGTGGTGACGATGGGACAGCCCAGATCGCGCTGCAGGCCCTCGATGTCGATCCGCAGGCCCTGGCGCTGGGCGATGTCATACATGTTGAGCGCCAGCACCATGGGTCGCCCCACGGCCTTGAGTTCCAGGATCAGGCGCAGCACGAGCCGCAGGTTTGTGGCGTCAGCGACTGCAATCACCACATCGGGCTCGATCTCGCCGGGCAGGCGGCCGAGCACCGCGTCACGGGTGACGGCCTCATCGGGGCTGCGGGCGCGCAGGGAGTATGTGCCGGGCAGATCCAGGATCGACAGCGCCCGACCACTGGCGGTGACCAGCTGGCCTTCCTTCCGCTCCACCGTGACGCCGGCGTAGTTGGCGACCTTCTGGCGACCCCCGGTCAGTGCGTTGAAAAGGGCGGTCTTGCCGGTGTTCGGGTTGCCGACCAGCGCCACGCGGGCGGGTTTCAGGATCGCCTGGCTCATTGTGCGTCCAGCTGGATCCAGATGTCCTGGGCATCGCGCCGCCGAAGCGCCACGCGCATGTCGTCCAGCCGGACGGCGATAGGATCGTGACCCAACGCGCCCTCATGAATCAACTCTATGCGGGCGCCCTCGACAAAACCGAACTCCAGCAGGCGGCGCAGCAACTCCGCGTCATCCACGCCGTGGTCGCGGGATCGTGAATCTGATCGCACATCCACGATGATTCCCCGGTCGCCCGGTCGCGCCTTCGAAAGCCGGATCGCGCCAGCCTGCGTTGCGGGGTCTGCAGTACTGGCCTGGGTCTCTCTCATGGATGGGTTCCCACGCCCGCAACACTTGCGAACGATTATCAGGTACAATCGGTGTCGCTGTAACGCAAGGCTCACATTGACGCGGAGCGCCTGGCGCCTATGTTCGCGCCCCGCTGCCCCAGTGGCGAAATGGTAGACGCGGTAGACTCAAAATCTATTGTCGAGAGACGTGCTGGTTCGAGTCCGGCCTGGGGCACCAACACCTTGTTCGCCAGTGGGCGTGAATGGGTGCGTGTTGCGTTGCTCGTGTTTCGCTGCTGCGACTTGACGCCTGTGGATAGTGCGCGCTCGCGGGAACACCTTCTGATCCCGTGGGTTGACCCCCTAGGTGTCCGGTGCGGCAGGCGCAGTGGGGGCAAGGGAAAGACGCATGAAGGGTTTCATCGACGATATCGCCGAGCTGGCGGACGAGAATGCTGCCTTCCGGCGCGTGGTGTACACGGGCCAGCACCTGCAGCTGGTGCTGATGACCCTAAAGCCCGGTGAAGAGATCGGAACCGAGACCCACAAGGGCAATGACCAGTTCTTCCGTGTGGAGAAGGGCAGGGGCGAGGCCTGGATCGACGGCAAGCGGACCCGGATCGGCAAGGAAGACGCCATTTTTGTGCCGGCGGGCGCCTTGCACAACATTGTCAACACCGGGTCCAAGCCCCTGCGGTTCTATACGCTGTACTCGCCGCCGCATCATCAGGACGGGATCGTGCGCGAGACCCGGGCCGAGGCGAGTGCAGACCCTGAGCATTTTGACGGCAGGACGACAGAGACCCCTTCGCCGCTCACCGCCAAGAGACCTGCCGCTGCAGAATCAGCGTTGCCCGCATGACCGCAAGGATTCAGGCCAACCCGTCGGGTGCGCCAGTAGGGGAAGCTCCCCAGATCCCGGAGGCGCTGGACAGATTCGTGCACCATCAGAACATCGCTCACTACGCCCACAGACTTCGGAGCGCCCCGGACGCACGCTGTCGGGCCATGATCAGGTCTCTGCTGGCGGCCGAACAGCGGCGGGCCCGGATGAACGGCTGGGTTTCGAGCCCGGATTAGGGGTCAGGCAAAACTGAAATCGACGACAAGCGGGAGATGGTCCGATGCCTGTCGTGACAGGCGATCCCGTGGTGTGCTGATGGCCTGGATGGCGATGTCGTGGCTGACAAACACATGGTCAATTCCGACGATGGGCAAGGTCGATGGAAAAGTCGGGACGCCACCGGCGCCATCCCGCGTGTCCTTGAGGCCATGTAACAACGCCTGGCAGATCGGGCTGCCGCGATGGCTGTTGAGGTCGCCCAGGAAAATCGTTGGATTACGGCGTTTCGGATCGCCCAGCCAGTGGATGCCGGCCAGTGCGGCCGCCTGGCGTCGCTGCTCCTGAGGCAAAAGGCCCAGGTGGGTGGTGATCACCTGAACGTCACGGTCGCCGACCTGCACCGAGACCCAGAGTGCGCCGCGTGGCTCAAGTCCGCGCAGGCGGGCATATCCCGGCAGCGGACCTGTCTTGACCAGCCGTTCGGGAAGGTGAGTCATGATCGCGTCGCCGTAGGCCTCGTTCTCGAAGGTCATGGCGGCATTGAAGTGGAACCGCATCCCCAGCCGCGTCGCCAGTTCCTGCGCCTGGTCAAGGCCGCCGGTTCGAGCGCGGCCGACATCCAGTTCCTGAAGGGCGATGATGTCGGGCTCCTGGGCTGCAATCACGTCGGCTACGCGACCAACATCGAGCCGCCGATCGGTCCCTATGCATAGGTGGACGTTGTAGGTCATGACCCGGGTCATGCCGCGCGGCGAAGCCCTATCGCGAGTGCGGCTCGGATCGCCCGGGTTCTCTTCCACGGTTTCCAGGAGTCGTCGACGCCTACGGGATCCCCCAGATGCAAGCTGGCAAAGCGGGCGGAGATCGGCCCCAGCGGCCTGGACTCGAGGGGCGAGAGGCGTGTGTAGCCCTGGGCTCTCAGATGCTCGATGCCGCCGCCGACACTGCCGGCCCCAGCAACAGCCGACGCCACATCCGGAACGGAGCAGGCGAGCCAGTGGGCGATCAACTGGTTGCGGCAATGGGCGACTTCGGTCCGGTTGGCATCGTCTGCGGGCTCAATCTCCATTGTGAGGTCGCACTCGGTGTCAAAGCCGCCCGAGCGGTTGTTGAGGTTTGCGGATCCCACGTGCAGCAGGTCGTCATCCATGATCGACAGCTTGGCATGAACCACGACGGGCGTGCCTGCCGCCGTGACAGGAACATAGGCTCTTAGCCGACCGAAGGTGTCCGCCGCCCGCAGCAAACTGATGATCCGGGAGCGCCGACGATCCATTGTCATCTGATCGAACCAGCTGGGTGACAATTGGTTGGAGACCAGAACAACCTCCGGACCATCCGGATCGGCAAGCCGGGCCGCCAACGCAGCACCGACAACAGGCGAAGTGAGATACTGGTTTTCCAGGTAGATGCATCGGCGGGCCGCAGCGATTGAGGCCAGATGCAACGCCTCGATCTCGCGAACTTCCTCGCGCCCCCGCCACCCTGGCTCAGTGCGGGACAGGCCGGTTGTGACGTTGTTGAATTGCGGTTCAAGACGGTCGGGCCAGGCATCGACCTCGATTGCCTTGTCGGGTGTCAGGTCCTCGCCGATGGCGTGGCGCCAACGTCTGGCAAACAGGGAAGCCAGGGACTGCGCTGCGGCGCCATCAACAATCGCCATGACTTCGTGCCGGGGCTCGTGAAACGCCGCTGTACGACCTGAAACCCGCCGTCTCGGATCGGCGTCCATGTGTTCGGGCGTATCCCAGCGGTCGGGGGAGAAGTCGCAACTGCCGACAAAGGCGATCTTTCCATCCACAACGATCACCTTCTGGTGGTGACAGCCGCCCAGCGGAACGGTGGCGTCCAGGTAGAACTGGATCGGCGTATCCTTGAAGCAACGCCTCGCACGGTGCGGAAAGAAGTGTTGGGTCGCGGATACCAGCACCGCAGACTTCCAGCACAGGATGCGGATCTTGAGTTCGGGGCGCTCGGCTGCCAGCTGTATCAGAAAGGCTCCAAGCTCGAACTCCGGCCCCGCGTCATCCTCATCTCGAGGGCAAAGTCTGGTGTCGGGATCGAAAGCCCAGTTGAGCATATGGATTGAAGACGTCGCCGCCTGCAGGGCGGATCTCACAGCGGCAAAGTACGCTGCGGCATCGATCAGCACGGCGGCGCGATTGGCCTGATTGGCGCGCCAGCAGGTTCTTCCAGCCTCAAGCAGCAATGCTGTCACTCCCGTCGCCCCAGCTGCAACGTCGCGGCCTGGATCGCTCCACGTCACTCATGCGTCCGTGCCAGATTCCGGACCGGAAACCGGACTTCGACGGTTCGACTGACACCCTCGTCATTGTCGACGATCAAAGGGCCACCCAATTGTCGCGCAAGCGCCTCGATCATCTCCTGCGCATGATGGGTCAACAGGGGCATCAGCGCATCTCCCGTCGCATTGACCAGGTGAATCCTCAGAAGCGCATCATCTCCTTCGCGCGTGAGGGCCACTGTGGCCGTCGGGCCTGTGGAGTTGGCGTCAGCCTGCAGGGCGGTCGCCAACAATACTTCGATCACCATGAGAGCCACGGGCATCGCATCATCCAGCGGCAGGATGATGTTCTCGGCATTAATCTGGGCCTCGTTTCTGGGCGTCCCGGTGGGTCGGCTATCGGCGACCTGGTCCACCAGATCGCGGAGTGTATCACCCATGTTTACAGAGGCGCGGTGAGGGACATCGTCCAGCGTTCGGTAGACCGCAATCATGGCAGAGATGCGGGCTCGCAGGATGTCCAGAACAGCCAGAGCTGACGGCTCGGTCGCGCTGCGCGCCGTAACATCCACAAGCGACGCAACAACCTGGAGGCTGTTGCGAACCCTGTGGTCGATCTCGCGCCGGAGCTTCGTGTTTTCAGCTATCAGTTGTGTGCGCGTAGGCTGAGGCGGCGGCTCGGACCCCGAGGTTTTCATCCCGACGCGGTGGCGTTGCGAACCAGGCGGTCAGCGTCGCTGATCAGGCCTTGCGCCGCGCCAAGCGCCGAGATCTGGGGGCGCCGATGCGCACGGTTCTCCATCAGCGCAATGAGATTTGCCCGACCCCGGGACACGCGGCTCTTGATCGTGCCGACCGCCACGCCGGCGATCGCCGCAACCTCCTCATAGTTGAAGCCGCCGGCTGCGATCAGGATCAGGGCTTCGCGCTGCTCCAGCGGCAGGTCGAGGATTGCCTCGGATACTTCTGCCAGCTCCAGCGCCGTTTCGGCATTGTCCGTCGCCTTGGCCGTCTTCTCGTAAACCGTGTCATCCAGTTGGGTCAGGCGGGAGTTTTTCCGCCAGTTCGAGTAGAGCGAGTTTCTCAGAATTCGAAATGCCCAGGCTTTGAAATTGGACTCCTCGATGTAGGATTCTCTCGCGCTCCAGGCTTTCAGCATCGTCTCCTGCACCAGATCGTCCGCCTCGACCGCGTTTCGACACAGAGATCTTGCAAACGCACGAAGCGAGGGCAGAACAGTGATGAGAGCCGCCTTGAATTCGGCAAGCCGGGCGTCAGACATCGGCGGGCGCCGGGTTGCCGGCACGGTCACGACCCAACCTCCCGGCGTTCAAGTTCATTCAGCAAATCAAGCAGGTGGTCTGGCAGCGGCTCTGCGACCAGACTCTCGAACTGGTTGCGCAGTTCCTGCCCGATGGCCTGTCCCTGTCTGCGGCGCGACACCGCTTTTTGCAGGTTCCGCAGGTCTCCACCGAACTTTGACGTTCCATTCTCGTCGTTGGTCAAATTCTGCGTCCTACTGGTCACTGAACCGCCACGACGTCGGCGCAACGCACGCAACTCGTTTTCAGGCTCTTTGGAACCCTACGCCTCCGACGGCGTACGGTTCCTGAAGATCGACCTGATCGATCAAATAGTCCGAGGGGCGGATCACAACAATGACAGCCAGACAGGTCGCCGCTGATCTACCCTATCTCCGGCGATATGCCCGATCACTCACCGGTCATCAGGCCCGCGGCGACACATATGTCCGCGCAACGCTGGAAGCGATCCTAGCCGGGGATGCCGTGCTGGAGCCCTCGTACTCTTCACGTGTAGGCCTCTACCGGGTGTTTCAAAGCATATGGGACAGCACCGGCGCGACCCTGGAGCCGGATATCCAACCCACGCTCAAACCCGATGAGACGTTGCAGAGGATGTCACCCGCCAACCGCAAGGCCTTCCTCCTGACCACCATGGAAGGTTTCACAGTCGGGGAAGCGTCAGACATACTGTCGGTTTCGCAGGACACTGTCCTGCGTGACGTCGCCTCCGCCCATGTCGACATCGATGCGGCCCTGAAGACGCGTGTGCTGATCATCGAGGACGAGCCCATCATCGCCATGGATATCGAGGCGTTGGTGATGGACCTGGGCCACGATGTCGTCGCGGTGGCGCGGACGCGCGATCAGGCGGTCGCGATGGCGCAGGCGCACCGACCGGGATTGATCCTCGCCGACATACAGCTGGCTGACGACAGTTCCGGCATCGATGCGGTCCAGGACATTCTGGCAAGCCACACCTTGCCGGTGATCTTCATCACCGCGTTCCCCGAACGACTTTTGTCAGGCGAGAGACCGGAGCCAACCTATCTCATCACAAAGCCCTTCAAGCCCGACACGGTGAAGGCGACGATTGGACAGGCACTGTTCTTCCAATCGTGAGAGCCGTCGCTGATTTCCGGCAACCATACGGGTTCTGAGCGGTTGTCCCCACGCCCCTGACCTGGGCGCTCTCAAGGAGAAGACCGATGAACGAAGACACAATGAAGGGCCAGTGGAAGCAACTGGTCGGCGAGGCCAAGCGTCAGTGGGGCAAGCTCACCGACGACGATCTGCTGCGCGCCGAGGGCGATGTCGAGAAGCTCGCCGGCTCGGTCCAGGAGCGCTACGGCGTGACCCGTGATGAGGCCCACGCCCAGGTCAAGACCTGGCGCGAAAACGCATCAAAGGCCGCCGACAGGGCGGGGATGTGAACCACTCCATGAAACGCCATTCAATCCCGCTGCTCCTGGCGGCCCTGGTGATCGGCCTTGCCGGATGCAACACCGTCGGTGGGGCAGGCAAGGATGTATCATCGGCAGGCAAGGCCGTCACAGGCGCTGCCAAGGACGTCAAGGAAGACATCAAGAACTAGGAGCGGCCGCTCGCGGCTATCCCGTTTGGCTCCGAAGTGATCGGCCTGCGCCGGTGACTTCGGGGCCATTTTTCTACCGCCCCTTCGGCGGCGTGGCCGGGTTGAGGAAGTCCTGGGCCTCGAAGCCCTTGGGGGCGGCGACCTCGACGATGGCTTCGGGCCGGTTGTCGTATTCCATGCGCAGGGCGCGGGTGATCACGGCGTGCATGGCGTAAAGGGTGGTGATGTAGGTGAACTCGAAGATTTCCTCGTCGCTCCAGAACGTCTTGAGCTTGTCGATCACCTCCAGCGGCGTGCGGCCGTCGCCGGCGGTGAGGCAGTCGGCGTAGGCCAGTACGGCGCGCTCCTGATCGTTGAAGACGTCGGAGACGGTCCAGTGGGGCACGGCGGCGATCTTATCGTCGGAGACGCCCAGCGCCCGCAGGGACTTGCAGTGCTGGGAAAAGACAAACTGGCTGGACTTCACCCAGCCGGCGCGGGTCTGGCCCAGCTCGCGCAGAACCGGGTCAATCTTGCGCTCGGGGTGGCGGTAGACGGCGAACCCATCGACGGCGTGCTTGAAAATGTCGGGCGCCAGCGCGAAGACGGTCCACCAGTCGCCGGGTGTGCCGGTGGCGGTGCCGGGCTCGGCGACCGGATCCCGCCCGGCGCCGAACAGGGCGTCATAGTAGCGATGGACCACCTCGGAAGTGACCTCGGCGCGGGGCACCTGACGCAGAACGGGCATGGGAAAATCCGGGGCTGGAGTTTAGGTCTCTGAGGGTAACTGACCACGCCGCGTGGCGCAGGCCAAGCCGGGAGAGACCCTGTGATCGATGACAGCGACCTGATGGCGAAGGTGGAACGGCAGTTCATCGGCCTGCCTTCGCCCACATCGCCGCGCGTCGGGGCGGGCGGGCATCCCTGCCAGGGGGTCTATACGACGCCGCGCGGCCAGCGGCCCCGGACCGCCTTCATCGCCACCCACTACAATGTGGACTTCGCCGAGCACTACATCGCGCCCTGGCTGGCCGCGCGGGGCTATGGGTTTCTGGGCTGGAACACGCGGTTTCGCGGGGCCGAGGACATGTTCCTGCTGGAACATGCGGTGCTGGACATCGGGGTCGGAATGCGCTGGCTGCGCGAGCAGGCGGGCGTCGACACCATCGTCATCCTGGGTAACTCGGGCGGCGGCTCGCTGATGGGCGCCTACCAGGCCGAGGCGATCCGGCCGACGCTGGGCGACCTGTTACGCGGGGCGGGGCTGGAAGCGCTGCATGCGCTGCCCAAGGCTGACCTTTATGTGTCGCTCAACGCGCACCTGGGGCGGCCCGATGTGTTGACCGACTGGATGGACGCTTCGGTGACGGACGAGACCGATCCGGTGGCCACGGACGAAAGCCTCAACCCGTTCAATCCGGACAATGGCCCACCCTACTCGCCGGAATTCATCGCCCGCTACCGGGAGGCGCAGCGGGCGCGGAACCAGCGGATCACTGACTGGGCCAAGAGCGAGCTGGCCCGTCTGAACGCGGCGGGGATTCCGGATCGGCTGTTTCCGCTGTTCCGATGCTGGGGTGACCTGCGGATGATGGACGGGAGCATCGACCCGTCCGAACGGCAAACGCCGATGTGCTACCGCGGCCACCCGGCGGTGGCCAATCGCTCGCCCAGCATCGGCCGCGCCAACACGCTGAAGACCTGGCTGTCGATGTGGAGCCTGGAGACGTCGCGTTGCCGTGGCGCCGATCAGCTGGCGAAGTTTGATACCCCCAGCCTGGTGGTGCAGGGTCTGGCCGACACGGGAGTGTTCCCGAGCGATGCGCACAAGATCTTCGAGGCCCTGGGCGTGGCCGACAAGCAGCTGGCGCTGATCAAGGGCGCCCACTACTTCGAGGACAGTCGTGAGGAGCGCGAGGCGATGGCTGACTTGCTCTGCGCCTGGGTGGCGGCGCGGGTATGACGCTTCCCAGGGCGATGCTGATCGATCTGGACGATACCCCAGCGGCTGGGCCTCACCGGCGTGTGGCTCGATGGCTACGGTTGGGGATTGTCGGCTGGCAGCAGGGTTCGGCCCGATCAGATCATCCGCTCGCTGGTAGAACTGCTGCCGCGCCACGGATAGGCCTTCTGTCGGCGCAGGATGATCGCTATCTCTGTGCGCGAAACCCTGGAGTGACGTTTATGGCTGTGACCTCGAAGATGCTTGCCGCCGCGGCCCTGATGGCTGGATTGAGCGGAAGCGCCTGCGCCCAGCCCGCCAGCGTGGAAGCCCGCCCGCCGATCACAGCCTACAAACCCGCCTTCGCCGGCCAGACCCGGGCGCCGGAACAGAAGCTGGGCGTGGCCTTCCAGACGACGACCGTCGCTCAGGGCCTGAAGTATCCCTGGTCGATCGCCTTCCTTCCCGATGGCCGGATGCTGGTGACCGAGCGGATCGCCGGCGCGCTCAGGATTGTGGGCAAGGATGGCACGCTCTCGGAGCCGGTGACCGGCACGCCTACGGTGATGTCGCGCGGGCAGGGCGGCCTGCTGGACGTGGTGCTGGACCCGGCGTTCAAGACCAACCGGCTGATCTACATGAGCTATGCCGAGCCTCAAGCGGACGGGACCAACAACACCGCCGTGGCGCGGGGCCAGCTGGTCGAGGGTGCGACCCCCAGGATCGAAGGCCTGACCGTGATCTATCGCCAGCGGCCGTCGCTGGCCTCTCCGCTGCACTTCGGATCGCGACTGGTATTTGCGCGCGATGGCAAGCTGTTCGTGACGCAGGGCGAGCGCTCGTTCCCGGCGGGCCAGAAGCAGTCACAGGATCTGGCGAGCGGCCTCGGCAAGATCGTGCGGATCAATCCGGACGGCTCGATCCCCAAGGACAATCCCTTTGTCGGCCAGACCGGCGCGCGGCCGGAGATCTGGACCCGGGGCAATCGTAACGTCCAGGCCGCGACCTTGCACCCGCAGACCGGCGAACTTTGGGAAGTGGAGTTCGGCCCCCAGGCCGGCGACGAGATCAACATCGCCCGCAAGGGCAAGGACTATGGCTGGCCGACCATTTCCTACGGCGTCAACTATGGCCCGGCCAAGGCGCCGATCACCGGCGGCGAGACCCAGCGGCCCGGCATGGAGCAGCCGCTCTACTATTGGGACCCGACGATCGCCCCTTCGGGGATGATCTTCTACACGGGCAACCTGTTCCCGAAGTGGAAAGGCAGCCTGTTCGTTTCGGGCTTCCAGCCCCAGGGGTTGCCTGGCGGCAATGTTCAACGCCTGACCATCAAGGGTGAGCGGGTGGTCGGCGAAGAGCGCCTGGACATGCCGGGCGCCCTATGGCGCGACATCCGCCAGGGCCCGGACGGCGCGATCTACCTGCTGCAGGGCGGGGCCGTGGGCAAGATCGTGAAGCTGACGCCGAAGGGGTAGGGCGCGGCTATGGTGGGAAGTCCGCCTTCTGCGTGCTGACCGACTCTAATCCACAATCGCCACCGCCCGGATCCAGCCAGCGGAGGCGCCGGCGATCTTCACCGGGAAGCAGGAGAGGGTAAAGCCGTTGGCGGGCAACGCCTCCAGGTTCGTCAGTTTTTCGATCTGGTAGTACTCGCGGAAGCGGCCGGCCTTGTGGCCTTCCCAGATGATCTTCGGGTCTCGGGTCTCGGCCCATCGCTTGGCGGTGTGGCTGAAGGGGGCGTCCCAGGACCAGGCGTCGGTGCCCACAACCTTCACGCCGCGTTCAGTGAGGTAGAGGGTGGCCTCCTCACCCATGCCGCAGCCCTTGTGGATGAAGTCCGGGGCGCCATAGGCCGCGCCCGCGGCGGTGTTGACCAGCACGATATCCAGAGGCTGCAGCTTGTGGCCGATCCGCGCGAGTTCGGCCTCTACATCGGCGCCCGTGGCCACATAGCCGTCGGGAAAGTGACGGAAATCCAGTTTCACGCCCGGTTGCAGGAAGTACTCCAGGGGCCCCTCATCAATGGTCGGCGCCGCGCGGGTTGTGGTGGCCTGATCGGTGGTGGAGTGGAAGTGCCAGGGGGCATCCATGTGGGTGCCGTTGTGGGTGGACAGGCTCACGCGTTCCACCGCCCAGCCCTCGCCGTCGGGCATGTCGGCGGCGGTCAGCCCGGGGAATGACGCCGCCATCTGGGGCACGGTGTCAGCATGGACGGAGTAAGTCACCTTGGGACGCATGGTCTCCGGATCAGTGACCACATCGTTGCAGATCGGGATGGACAGATCGATCAGGCGGCGCGGCATTATGACATTCCAAGGGCGGCGGGGATCGTCAAGGTCGAGAGCAACAGCGAGGCGACCGGCTGGAGAATAGGGCTGGGCATAAGTGCGGCTCCCGGCTTCAGGCTTGGCCGACAGTGAAGCCAGACCCGCGCGCCGACGTAAAGGCCCGATGCCGGGCGCCACTCCGGCCCCGGTGGCGCTGGACGCGTCCGATCTGGCCACGTACAGCCGCCATGTGACCGAACCCGCCGTCAGCCATGCCCAGAAGCCGCGGATCCTGCTGGGCATAGCCCTGCGGGTGGGCGCCATGGCGTTTCTGGCCTGTCTCTCGGCGCTGGTGAAGTGGACCGGGTCGCGCGGGATCCCGGTGTTCGAGATCATCCTTTTCCGCAACCTCTTCGCCTTCATTCCACTGGGCCTCTACATCTGGCGCACGACGGGGTTCGAGGTGCTGAAGACCCGGCGGCCGCTTGGGCATCTGACCCGCTCGGTGGTCGGGCTGACCGGGATGGTCTGCGGGTTTTCCGCCGTTCAGCACCTGCCGCTTACCGAAGCCACGGCGCTGCAGTTCACCTCTCCGCTGTTCATGACGGCCCTGTCCGCGCTCCTGCTCCGTGAGGCGGTTGGCCGGCACCGCTGGGCGGCCGTGGTGGTGGGATTCATCGGCGTTCTGATCATGGCGAACCCGATACCTGGCCACCTGAATGTGCCGGGGGTGACGCTGGGCATTCTGAGCGCGCTTGGGGCCGCAGGCGCCATGGTCGCCATCCGCCAGATCGCCGACACCGAACGGGGCCCGACGATCGTCTTCTACTTCACCGTTGGCGGTGTGGTGCTGGGGCTGGCAGGCTCGGCGTTCCACTGGGTGACGCCTGATCCATTGACCATGGCTATGCTGGTCCTTGCCGGGCTCGTCGGCGGCGTAGGCCAGTTGTTGCTGACCGAGGCGTTGCGAAATGCGCCTGTCGGGGTGATTGCGCCATTCGACTATACTCAACTGGTATGGGCCGCTGGACTGGGCCTGGTGATCTGGGGCGAGCTGCCGCATCCCCTGACCCTGGTCGGCGCGGTGATCGTGGCCGGCAGCGGGGTCTACATCCTGCACCGGGAACTGCGCCGCTTCCGCGCCGTCGAGAATTGACAGCGGGGTGATACGGGCGGACTCTCCCCGTCAGTAGGCCGCGCGGGCCGTCCGCGCCCCGTCCGATTTCCGGAGCCGACATCATGTTCAAGATACCCCTTATCGCCGCCGCCGTCCTTGCGCTCGCCGCCACAGCCTCCCAGGCCTCCGTCACGGTGATTGGCGGCGGCATGGCCCAGGCCTGCTCCAAGGCCGCCCTGGGCGGTGAGACGGAAGCCAAGTTCGAGGCCATCTGCACGATGGCGCTGGACAGCGAACTGCTCAGTCTCCGCGACCGCGCCGGCACCTATGTGAACCGCGGTGTGCTGAAGCTTCGGCGCAAGGAGTTCTCGTCTGCCCAGTTTGATTTCAACCGGGCGATCGAGACCAAGCCGGATCTGGGCGAGGCCTATGTGAACCGCGGCGCCGCCTCGGTCGGATCCAGGCGTTTCGCCGATGGCCTGACGGACCTCAACAAGGCGCTGGATCTGGGCGTGGAGGAGCCGGAGAAGGCCTACTACAATCGCGCGCTCGCCTACGAGGGCCTGGACAATGTCAAGGCGGCATATCTCGACTATCAGAAGGCAATCGAATTGAAGCCTGAGTGGGAGCAGCCAAAAAAGGAACTGGCGCGTTTCACGGTCGGGCGACGCTGAGTCTCCCGGTAGGTCGGAGTTTCTAGCCTATGCGCTGGCGAGGCGGACGTGGCGGCGGCGGGGTCGAGGATCGCCGCGGAATGGGCCCGGCCGGCGTCGGCGGCGTGGGCGTCGGCGGCGTGGTTCTGGCGCTGATCGGCTACTTCGTGTTTGGCGTCGATCCGTCGACCACCTTGAGCGTCGTTGGCGGCGCAGCCCCGCCTGCTCAGCAGGAGGGCGTGCGGGGGACGCCGGCGGACGAGGCCGGACGATTTGTCGATGTGGTTTCTGCAAACGTGAACGACGTCTGGACGGTGGTGTTCCGGCAGGCTGGACAGCGTTACCGGCCGCCGGATGCGGTGGTGCTCTACGATGAGGCCACCCGCACCGGCTGTGGCACAGGACAGTCGGCGATGGGCCCATTCTACTGCCCGGCGGATCGTAAGGTCTATCTGGACCTGTCGTTCTGGCAGGAGCTGGAAACCAGGTACGGCGCGGGCGGTGAGGCGGCGCGGGCCTATGTGATCGCCCACGAAATCGGCCACCACGTCCAGAACCTGACCGGCGCCAATGACCAGGCGCAGAAGATGGGCGCCAAAGGAGCCGAAAGCGGCTCGGTGCGGCTGGAACTGCAGGCCGACTGTTACGCCGGGGTGTGGGCGGCGCGCGCCGCTGAGGTCTCGGGCGGCCAGGTGTCGCTCGATCCAGCCGATATCGAAGATGGTCTGCGCGCCGCGGCTGCAGTCGGCGACGACACCCTACAGCGCAAGGCCCAGGGCCGTGTCGTGCCGGACGCCTTCACCCACGGCAGCTCGGAACAGCGCATGCGCTGGTTCCGCAAGGGCTCACAATCGGGCGACCCCGACGCCTGCGACACGTTCAGCACCGGACGGCTTTAGGTTACCTCTGCTCCGGGAGAGCGGTCAGGATTGCCTGAGCGGCAGCGGGTCCCAACCCATGCAGACGCCAACCGCGCGGCGGGCCAGCAAATCGCCAGGATCAATCATCTCCAGACGTGTGTCGCCCTTCGACATCACCAGCGGCGCTTCCGTGCAGCCGGCGATCAGGATGTCGGCTCCGAGGCCTTTCAGTTCGGCGGCGTAGCCCTGCATCTCCAGACGGACTTCCTCGCTCCGGTCACCTGCCTTGATGCGGTAGATCGTCTCCATGAAGGCGTCCTGGCTGTCCTGCGGCAGGGTGACCAGGCCCATGGCGCGGGCGGCGAGGTATTCGCGGTAGAGCTTCAGTGCGCCCTTCGTCCCTAGAACCCCGGCCCGCATGGCGCCGGAGCGTTGGGCGGCTTCGGCGCCCAGGTCGATCATGTCGATCAGCGGCAGGCCACAGGCGCGCTGGATCAGGCTGGCATGGGCGTGGGCAGTATTGCACGGTATGGCCAGCACCTGGGCGCCGGCGCCCTGTAATCCGCCGGCCATCTCGGCCAGCACCACGCCGGCCTGCGTTCCCGGTACATTGCGGTCGGGCGCCTCCGGGTTGATGTCTGCGATCACCCGGATGTGGTCCTGGTCCTTTTTGGCGGGGGTGTAGGCTTGCACCCGGGTGAGGAACTCAAGCGTGGCCGCCGGACCCATCCCGCCCAGCACGCCCAGGATGAGCTTGGTCATAGCTGGCCCTCCATTTCGGATTGATAGGCGAACAGGCCCTGGGCGCCGCCAGTGTGCAGGAAGACGACGGTCTCGCCGTCAAACTTGCCGGCCGTCGCCAGGGCGATCAGACCCTTCATCGCTTTGCCGGTATAGACCGGGTCCAGCAGGATGGCGTCGGAACGCGCGATGGTCTTGAGCGCGTCGATCACGGCGCTGTCGATCAGGCCATAGCCTGCGCCCACGTAGTCACAGTCTGCCACCACCATGTCCCGGGTCACCCGCTCGGCGTGGCCAAACAAGCCGGCCGTCTCCTGAGCAAGGCGGAAGACGTTGGCCTCCTGAACGTCCTTGGGCGCGCGCACGCCAATGCCCAGCACGGGAATATCCGCCCCCATCACCGCCAGCCCGGCGACGAGCCCGGCATGAGTGCCTGCGCTGCCGGTGGCGGTGACGATGCGGTCGATCTCGAGGCCCATTTCATTGGCCTGGGTCACCAGCTCCAGCGCGCACTCCGCGTAGCCCAGCGCCCCGATGGCGTTGGATCCGCCGCCGGGAATGACATAGGGCCGGCCTCCGGCCGCCGAGACCTCTGCGGCCACCCGGGCCAGTTCAGCGTTCATGTCCGAGCCGCCGGCCACCGTGCGGTGTCGTGCGCCCAGCAACTCGTCCAGCAGCACATTGCCCGAGCGGTTGTAATCGACGGCGTTGGAACCGGTACGGGCCTCCAGAATGATCTCGCACTTCAGGCCGAATATCGCGGCGGCGGCGGCCGTCTGGCGTACATGGTTCGACTGGATGGCCCCCTGGGTCACCAGGGTGTCTGCATCCTGGGCCAGCGCATCGCCCAACAGGTACTCCAGCTTGCGGGTCTTGTTGCCGCCACCGGCCAGGCCGGTGCAGTCATCGCGCTTGATCCAGAGAGTGGGTCCGCTCCCGTCCTCCCGGGTCAGCTGCTCGGTAAGGCCGGGCAGCGGCTCGAACGGGGTTGGCAGGTGGGCGAACCGGACGGGATTGAAGCGAGAAAAATGCATATGCCCGGCGTATCACGCCTGCGTCTGCCCGCAAGCTGGGCATTATGACAGTTTTTCTCGTAATGTGTCGGATCAGGTATTCGGTGAGATGTCTGACACATTACTGTTATGCCAACGGTACAGACGCAAATTGGGGGAGATCCATGAAGAATTCTCGGCGCAGGATTGCGCATTCGGCAGCCATCAGCGCGATCCTTGCCGCGACCGCCGGCGCCGCCGCTGCCCAGACCACGGATGTTCAGGAACTGGTGGTCACCGGCACGCGCGGCGCGCCGCGAACCGTAATCGACAGTCCGACGCCCATTGATGTGCTGAACGGGGCGGAACTGGAAAAGACCGGGCGCGCCGGCGCGTTCGCCTCGCTGCAGACCCTGGTGCCCTCGTTCAACCTGCCGGCGCGCGCCGGGGGCGGGATCTCGACCGTGATTTCGACCGGCGGCCTGCGCGGGTTGAATCCCGATCAGACCCTGGTGCTGGTGAACGGCAAGCGCCGCCACAAGACCTCGCTGATCAATTCGGTGTCCTCGCTCTACAACGGTTCGGTGCCCGCCGACCTCGACCTGATCCCCACGTCGGCGATCGGCCGCATCGAGGTGCTGCGCGACGGGGCCGCCGCCCAGTATGGCTCCGACGCCATCGCCGGGGTCATCAACATAATCCTCAAAGAGGGCGACGGCGGCTATATCGGTACGAGCTGGGGCCAGAACTTCGACCGCAGCGACGGTGAGCTCTGGCAGCTCAACGGCACCTACGGCTGGGCTCTTGGCGACAAGGCGCAACTGAATGTCTTCGCCAGTCACAAGAGCCAGCTCCTGTCGAACCGGGCTAGTCCCGTGGCGCCGAACATCCAGATCTATCCGCGCCTGATCCCGTCAGGCCTGCCGGATCCGCGCGAACTGACGGTCGACCGGCTGATCACCCTGAACTCCGGCGTGCTGCCGCAGATCGGCACGAACGCGGGCTATAACATCACCTATTCGCTGAACGACGAGACCGAGCTCTATTCCTTCGGTACGGTCAGCCGCCGGGTGTCGGATCTGCCGTTCACCTTCCGCGCGCCCAACAGCGTCAACAGCCTGCCGCAGATTTACCCGGAGGGCTTCCGGCCCAATCTGGTGATCCGCGAGCGGGACTATGAGTTCGCCGCTGGCGTCCGCGGCAAGGCTGGCGGCTGGGACTGGGATATCTCCTCCACCCTCGGCTACAACCGCGCCACCGAAAACACTTCGAATACGATCAACGCCAGCCTGGGCCCGAGCAGTCCAACGGTGTTCTACGTCGGCGCCCTGCGCTCAACGGAGTGGGTCAATTCGCTGGACCTGACGCGGGCCTTCGAGCTGGAGAGCGCCGGAAATCTGCAGGTTTCGCTCGGTGCGCAGCACAGGCGCGAGACCTACCGGGTCGAAGCCGGTGAATTGGCCAGCTATCAGGCCGGTCTCTATGTGATCCCGGCGGGCCAGCCGTTCGCCGGGCAGCGTCCCGCCACCGGCGCCCAGGCGACGCCCGGTTTCCAGCCGTCGGACGCCAGTTCCTCGTCGCGCAACAACTACGCGGCCTATGGCGAACTGGGGTGGTCGCCGACGGAGCGGCTCTTCCTGGGTGCGGCAGTCCGCTACGAGGATTACAGTGACGCCTCCGGGGATACCCTGGTGGGCAAGGTCAACGGCCGCTTCGAGGTCACTGACTGGCTGGCGGTCCGTGGCGCGGTCTCCACCGGGTTCCGCGCACCGGGGCTGGCCCAGCAGAACTATGCGGCCTCGTCCAGCCAGTTCCGGCTGGTGAGCGGGGTGCTGGACCTGCTGCAGATCAAGACCCTGCCGGTAGGCTCGCGTGAGGCTCGCGCGCTTGGCGCACAGCCGCTCACGCCCGAGGAGTCCACCAACATCAGCCTGGGCTTCACGCTGGAGCCGATGCCGGACCTGGCGATCACGGTGGACGCCTACCGCATTGATATCGACAAACGCATCGCCATCACCAGCACCCTGACCGGCGCTGCGGTGTCGGCGATCCTGGTGGCCAATGGCCTGCCAGGCTCGCTCAGCGGCCAGTACTATACCAACGCCATCGATACCCGGACGGACGGGATCGACATCGTGGCGATCTGGAAGAAGGACCTGGGCGACTGGGGCGCGCTTCGGGCCTCGGCCGGCTACAACCACAATGAAACCGAGATCCGCAGCATCATCGCCAACCCGCCGCAGCTGAGCGCGCTGGGCCCGACGTTCGTGCTGTTCGACCGGTTGAGCCAGGGCAACCTGACCACGGCGATCCCCAAGGACAAGATCGCGCTGAGCGCCGCCTGGACCTGGAATGATGTGAGCGTGAATCTGCGTCAGACCCGCTTCGGCAAGTACACCGTGAGGCAGAATCTTGCGGCAAACGACCGCAGCTATGGCGCTGAATGGATCACGGACCTGGAGGTCAGCTACAAATTCCGTGACAAGGTGACGTTCGCGGTGGGTTCGAACAATCTGTTCAACAACTATCCGGACGCGGTCGGTATCTTCAATGCTAACCTTGGCGCCGGGCAGTACCCCGGCACCTCGCCGATCGGCTTCACAGGCGGGTCCTACTACGCCCGGGTGCAGTGGGATTTCTGATCGGGATTTGAGGGAGCAGGGATCATGAGCCGGGCGATTTCGACAATGTTCGCGGCCCTGGCGGCCATGATCCTGCTGGCTCTGGGAGGTACGGCGGGTGCAGCTCCCGGGCCGCGCGGTGAGATCCTGTGGGACAGCTACGGCGTGCCGCATGTCTACGGAAAGGACGAGGCCGGTGTCTTCTTCGGCTTCGGCTACGCCACCGCGCAGAACCACGGCGACGTTGTGGTCAAGCTGTACGGTCAGGCCCGGGGTCGGGCTGCCGAGTACTGGGGCGCCTCGGAGATTGAGTCTGACAAGTGGGTTCTCGCCAACGGAATCTACGAACGGGCCAGGGCCTGGTACGCCAAGGAGCCGGCCAGCTTCCGGGCCAATCTGGATGCCTTCGCGGCGGGCATGAACGCCTATGCCAAGGCTCACCCCGAGGCGCTGGATCCTTCGGTGCGGCAGGTCTTTCCGATCACCGGCGTCGATGTCATGGCCCACGGCCACCGCCTGATGAACTATGTCTATGTGGCGCCTCAGGCGCGCACCATGGGCAACGCCGACGCGGGCTCAAACGCCTGGGCGGTTGCGCCGAAGAAATCGGCCAGCGGAAACACCCTGCTGCTGGCCAACCCGCACCTGCCCTGGGCGCCCAGCCAGCTCACCTATTTCGAGGCCGACCTCAACGGACCCGGCATCAAGATGTACGGCGCCACCCAGGTGGGCCTGCCGGTGCTGCGCTTCATGTTCAACGAGCGGATGGGCTTCACCAACACCGTCAACGGCATCCTGGGCGCCACCAACTACGAGCTGAAGCTGGCTGACGGCGGCTATCTCTACGATGGCAAGGTGCGCCCGTTTACGACCTCGACGACCACGTTCAAGGTCCGGCAGGCGGATGGGTCCCTCAAGACCGAGACCCTGGAGTTGCGATCCTCGGTGCACGGCCCGGTGTTCACCCGCGCCGACGGCAAGGCGGTGGCCCTGCGTGTGGCAGGTCTCGATCGTCCGGGCGGGCTTCGCCAGTACTGGGACATGGGCAAGTCGAAGAGCTTCGCCGATTACCAGGCGATCATGAACCGGCTGCAGGTGCCTTCGTTCAACATCGTCTACGGCGACCGGGAGGGGCACATCCAGTACCTCTACAACGGCATTCTGCCCAAACATGCGGATGGTGATGTCGCCAGGTGGGGCGGCCTCGTCCCCGGCGACACCTCGAAGACGCTGTGGACCGAGACCCATACCTACGCCGAGCTGCCCAAGGTCATCGATCCGCCCAGCGGCTATGTGCAGAACTCCAATGACCCGCCTTGGGTGGCGACCTATCCGCAGACGATCCAGGCAAAGGACTACCCGGCCTACATGGCCAACAACGGACCGATGTCGCTCCGCGCCCAGCAGGCGTCGCACCTGATGGCCGATCCGCCGAAGATCACCTTCGACGACTTCGTGGTCCGTAAGCTGACCAGTCATGTGTTGATGACCGACCGGGTGCTGGACGATCTGCTCGCTGCGGCGGCCGCAAGCGCCGACCCCGACGTCCAGGCCGCCGTCACCGTCCTCAAGGCCTGGGACCGCACGGTCAACGCCGATGCCCGGGGCGCCCTGCTGTTCGAGGCCTGGGCGCGCAGGTTCGCCGGGCCTAACTATATCAGCGACGCCAACTACAAGGTCCGCTGGGACGCCGCCCGACCCATCGACACGCCCTATGGCCTTAAGGATCCGGACCAGGCCGTCGCCATGCTAAAGGCCGCCGCGACGGAGGCCAGGGCCAGTTACGGCGCCCTTGATCGGCCGTTTGGCGAGGTCTCGCGGTTCGCCCTTGGCAAGGTCGACCTGCCTGGCAACGGCGGCTTCGGCAACCTCGGGGTCTTCCACGTCATGACCTGGAGCCCGCTCAAGGACGGCAAGCGCACGCCCGTTCACGGTGAGACCTGGATGTCGATGGTGGAGTTCTCGACGCCGATCAAGGCGGTCGGGCTCATGAGCTATGGCAACTCGACCCAGCCCGGCTCGCCGCACCGCAGCGACCAGCTTGAGCATCTGTCGCAGAAGACCTTCCGCAATCTCTGGACCACCCGCGCCGAGGTCGAACAGAACCTCAAGGCGACGACCCCGTACTGAGGAGACGAACATGACCAGGCGCTTTCTCCCGGCGACCGCGGCGGTCTGCGCCCTCCTGCTCGTTGCCGCCGCACCGGTCGGAGAGCCGGCGTTTGCGCCGGTGCAGCCTGAACTGCTGGCCATGCCGGGCTCCCTGTCCAACGCCTGGGCCGACTTCGACAATGATGGCGACCTCGACATGGCGGTATCGCTGAAGAGCGGCGAGATCAGGCTCTATCGGAATGAGCGCGGTGTGTTGGCCAGCGCAGGCGCAGGCCTGGGCCTGCCGACGTCGGGCGGTGAATTCCGGGCGATCAGCTGGGGCGACTATGACGGCGACGGCTGGCTGGATCTGCTGGCGGGGTCGAGCCTGCCGGAGAAGCCCACTGCCGTCTTCCGCAACCAGGCCGGAAAGTCTTTCGTCAACGTAGCCGACGGGATCGGCCTGACGCTGATGGGCCGGGCTTCACGCCAGAACAACTGGGTCGACTACGATAATGACGGCGATGTCGACCTTTTCGCCACAGACCGGGTCGGACCGAACAAGCTCTATCGCAACGATGGCGGCAAGTTCAGTCAGGTGTTTGCGGACGCCGGGCCCACCGGGGCGCGATCTACAGTCGGCGCATGCTGGCTGGACTACGACAAGGACGGCGACCTGGATCTCTTCCTGGCCAACCAGTCGGGCAAGACCGATTCGCTATGGCGGAATGATGGGACCGCCTTTGTGGATGTCGCGCCGCAGCTGGGCATGGAGAACGCCGGGCGCAAGAGCAATCAGGGCGGGGTGGGCTGCGCGGTCGGCGACTATGACAACGACGGAAATCTGGACCTCTTCGTCCCCAACTATGGTCGCAACACCCTGTGGCGGGGATCAGGCGACGGTCGGTTCGCCAACACTGCGGCGGCTGTGGGCGTTGATCTGGACAATGAGGCCGTGGGCGCCGCCTGGGGCGACTATGACAACGACGGCTTTCCCGATCTGTCGGTGATGTCCTACGCGGGACCGCCCGGCCAGCAGGTTCCGCGCAACAGCCTGTTCCACAATGAGGGCGGCAAGGGTTTCCGGAATGTGTTGATCCAGGGCGGGCCCCTGGACGTCGGCGATCATGGCGTGGCCTGGGCCGATTTCGACCGCGATGGCGACGTCGATCTGTCTGTGACCAAGGGCTACACGGCGGTAGGCGGGCACTACCTGTTCCGCAACCTGCTGCCGGCCGGCCAGGCGCGGCAGAGCCTGCAGGTGAGCGTGCTCGACGCCAAGGGGCGCTACACCCAGGCCGGGGCCGAGGTGCGGGTCTATGGCGCCGGTGGAAAGCTGCTGGGTACGGGACAGGTCTCGACCGGCGGCGGCTACGGCTCGCAGGGCGCGACGCCGGTCCATTTCGGCCTGCCCGGCGCCCGGCAGGTCACCGTCGAGGTGACGTTCATGAGCGCCACGGGGCGAAAGGTACAGCGCGTCGCCCGCGTGGACGTAGCCGCCTACGCGGGCAAGGTGCTGGTTATCCGGCGCGGGGTCTGACCCCTCTGGTCAGGGCCTGAGCTTCTTCGGCACCATGGCCACCTGCTCCGGGCTGAGCCGGACGATAGACTCAACGATGCAACGGGTCTCGAACCCGTCGCGCGCGATACCGATGTCCAGGTCAATGGGCTTGCAGATGCGGTCAGCGCCCGGCGGGTTGCGGGTGATGATCGGATCCGACTGTGTGGCGCCGGCCAGGCAACCGCCCGCCATCGTCACGCGATAGGTCTGTTTGTCGCCGCCCCTGATCAACAGGGTGTTGCTGTCGGCGATGGTGTGGGCGCGGATATCACGGCTGCGCAGGCACTGGCCCGACGGCAAGCCGGTTCCGCGCTCGGGCGCGGCGCCCAGCAAGGAGTCCTTGGCCGCATAGGCGGCAGTAGAGGCGGCGGCGGCAGACAGGGTCGCCAGGGCGGCCAGGGCGACAATCGAGCGTTTCATGAGCGTGTCTCCATAGGGTCCCTCATCAGCATGATACGCGCGTCGAGGCTTTTCGTCTTCGCTTTTGCGGCTGGCGAGGCGTGGACAAGAGGGTTACTCTGTCTCCTCTCCTCGGGGGGCCGCGCCAGAGCGGCTGAGAGGTGGGTGAGCCCACGACCCGTCGAACCTGATCCGGGTCATGCCGGCGAAGGGAAGGGTGCATTGCGTTCCTGATCCTCCGCCCATGGTCCGTCCACCTTTTGGGACCGCACGCGCATGAACAAGCTGATTGGCAAACTGCAACCCGGCAGCATCCCCACGGGCGAGCGCCCGGGGTCCAAGAAGGTCTACCAGCCGGGTGTGCTCTGGCCGGACATCCGCGTGCCGTTCCGCGAGGTGGCTGTCCATCCCAGCGCCAATGAGCCGGCGCTGACCCTGTACGATCCCTCTGGCCCCTATACCGACCCGACCACCGCCATCGATATCGAGAAGGGCCTGCACAAGACGCGCGAGCCCTGGGTGGTGTCGCGCGGCGACGTGGAGCTGGTGGCCAATCCTCGCGCGGTGAAGCCCGAGGACAACGGCTTCGCCCGGGGCGCGCATCTGGCGCCGCAGTTTGATGCGCCTCGCCGGGTCTATCGCGCCAGGGCAGGCGCCAACGTCACCCAGCTGGAGTATGCGCGGCGCGGCATTATCACGCCGGAGATGGAGTATGTGGCCATCCGCGAGAACCTGCGCCGCCAGCAGGGCGACGCCTTCATCCGTGACGGCGAGGACTTCGGCGCAGAGATCCCGGACTTCTGTACGCCGGAGTTCGTGCGCGACGAGATCGCCCGCGGCCGCGCCATCATCCCGGCCAACATCAACCACACCGAACTGGAGCCGATGATCATCGGCCGGAATTTCCTGGTAAAGATCAACGCCAACATCGGCAATTCGGCGGTCCTGAGCCACGTCTCTGACGAGGTGGACAAGATGGTCTGGTCGATCCGCTGCGGCGCCGACACCGTCATGGACCTGTCCACCGGCCGAAACATCCACAACATCCGCGACTGGATAGTCCGTAACAGCCCGGTGCCGATCGGCACGGTACCGATCTATCAGGCCCTGGAAAAGGTGAACGGCGTCGCCGAGGACCTGAACTGGGAAGTGTTCCGCGACACCCTGATCGAACAGGCCGAGCAGGGCGTGGACTACTTCACCATTCACGCCGGGGTGCGCCTGGCCTACGTGCCGCTGACCGCCACCCGCGTTACCGGCATCGTCAGCCGCGGTGGCTCGATCATGGCCAAGTGGTGCCTCAGCCACCACAAGGAAAACTTCCTCTACGAGCACTTCGAAGACATCTGCGAGATCATGAAGGCCTACGATGTGTCCTTCAGCCTCGGCGATGGCCTGCGTCCGGGTTGCATCGCCGACGCCAACGATGCGGCCCAGTTCGGCGAGCTGGAGACCCTGGGCGAACTCACCCAGATCGCCTGGAAGCATAATGTTCAGGTGATGATCGAAGGCCCCGGCCACGTGCCGATGCACAAGATCAAGGCCAATATGGACAAACAGCTGAAGGTCTGCGGCGAGGCGCCGTTCTACACCCTGGGTCCGCTGACCACCGACGTGGCGCCGGGGTACGACCACATCACCTCGGCGATCGGCGCGGCCATGATCGGCTGGTTCGGTACGGCCATGCTCTGCTACGTGACGCCGAAGGAACACCTGGGCCTGCCCAACCGCGAGGACGTGAAGGTCGGCGTGATGACCTACAAGCTGGCGGCACACGCGGCCGACCTGGCCAAGGGGCATCCCACGGCGCGTGCCTGGGACGATGCGATCTCGCGCGCACGCTTCGAATTCCGCTGGGAGGATCAGTTCAATCTGGGGATCGATCCCGAGACGGCCCGCGAGTACCACGACGAGAGCCTGCCGAAGGAGGCGTTCAAGACCGCCCACTTCTGTTCCATGTGCGGCCCCAAGTTCTGTTCGATGAAGATCAGCCAGGACATCCGCGATCAGGCCCGCAGCCAGAACGACGTCGCCACCGGCATGGCCGAGATGGCGGAGAAGTTCCGCGCCGGCGGCGGGGAGATCCTGGTGCCGGTGACGCCGGCGGAGTAGGGGCGATTCCCGATCTCGAAGGTGGTGGCCACTACTCCGGCCTGGAACTCTCGGGCTTCGAATGGGCCGAGCGGGACCTGACGGACATCCGCCTGACCGACTGCACGGTGATGGACGCGCGGCTGTCTTCGGTGATCCTGCAGAACGCGCGCTTCACCCGCTGCCGGTTCGTACGCTGCCGGTTTGCGCATGCGGATCTGCGCGAGGCCCTGTTCGACCACTGCGATTTCGCCGACCCGGACAGCCATTCCGGCCCGCAGTTCGCTTTCTCCCGGCTGGACGAGGCCAGGTTTCTGGCCTGCGACCTGTCGTTCGCCGACGTGGACCGGTCCAGCCTCTATGGCGTCGCGTTCGAGGCCTGCAATCTGCGCGGCGCCCGGTTCCACAAGGCCGACTTCAGCCGGGCGTTCGGGGGCAAGGTGGTGCGGACGGCCGCCGCGTTCACGAGCTGCAATCTGGAACTGGCCGACCTGTCAGACGCGTCCCTGCCCGGCTGCGACCTGTCGCGGTCGTCGCTGCGAGAGGCCGACCTGACGGGAGCTGATCTCGAAGGTTGCGACATGACCGGTTGTGACCTGTTCCAGGCCCTGATCTCCGGCTGCAAACTGGCGCGCGCCGACTTGAGGGAGGGGGAGCTTTCAGGCGTGGATCTGACGGTCTTGGGCAGCCTCCTCGGCATGAAGGTAACGGCCTCCCAGCAATACGGTCTGCTGAGCGACATCGGGATCGATGTGCGCCCGGATTGAGATCGTGAGCTGGGTGCGCCTTATGGTTGCGAGCCAGCCGGCTCAGCGCCCGAGGCGATGCGGCTCCCGTGGATTGATCTCAGCCTTGCAAAACGCGCGGCGTCGGATTTGACCTCCTGGCGCAGCCAGCGAACGAAAGCCTGGATGGCTACGTTGGAGCGATCATGTCGGCGATGAACCAGAAAGTAGGTTCCCGCGCTGACCGGCGCCGACGCGAACGGAACGACCAGCCGGTCGATCTGAGCGGCGTCCCAGATAAGGGGATCCAGGCCCAGGATCACGCCTCTGCCATGGGTCGCCAGATCTAGCGCTGCAGGGAGCGTGTCGACCGTAAGAATGCCCCTGGGCTCGAGTTCCGCCATGCCCTGGGCCGACAGCCACTTACGCCAGCCGTCTGGCCTGCTGGAAATATGAATCAGAGTCGCCCGCCTGAGGTCACCTGGCGACTTGAGGTCGTCCGCCAGGGTGGGTGAACAGAGCGGTGTGGCGCGCAAGTCCATCAGCTTGTATGCGGTGAGGCCCTGTGTCGGCTGCCGGATGTTTCGGATGGCCACATCGACGGTGTCATTATCGAAGTCCACGACACGGTTGCTGGTCTCGATCTCGATGGCCGCACCGGGAAATCGCGCTTCGAAAGAGGCCAAACGGGGGATCAGACAGACTGACGTAAACAGCGGCAATGCGCTGACTCGTATCGTCAGCGGCCTGGGCGCCTCCTGCGCCGAGGCCAGGGCGGCGTTGAGGCCCTTGAAGGCGACGTTGAGATCGTCAGAGAGGCGTTGTCCCGCCTCGGTGAGACGGATCTGGCGGACCGACCGCACAAACAGCGGCGCCCCAAGCCAATCCTCCATCGCCCTCACGTGGTGGCTGACCGCCGAGGGGCTGACGTGGAGCTCGATTGCTGCGTCGCGTATGCTCTGCAGACGCCCGGCCACAGCAAAGGCCCTGATCGATGCTAGGGCTGGAGGCGGTTTCGTACCCATGTCGACAGAGTAGGCGAATGACCTTGGGTCGCAAGGTCTATCCCGTTTCAATCGGGAGCATTCACGGGTTCACATCGAAAGACCACTTTCGGACCAGGATCCGTCATGGCCTCGATTGCGTCGTTGATGCTCACAATCCGATGAGTGACCTTCTCAGGATGGAACGCACCGCAGGCGATGCATGCCATGGCGTGGGGAAATGTGGGGCGGGACTGAACGCGACCGGTCGCGAATGTCAGACCCTTGTAGTAAGCGCGGGTGAGTGGAACAGGTGTCGTCGCGCCCAGATGAATGGCGACGCTGGTGAGAATTCCGTTCGCTGCGCAGGATTCAATTGCAAAGCCGAGGGCAGCGGCGTCTCCGGCCGCTTCCACGACAATATCAAACTGCTCGCTAGCCAGTCGACCCTCGGCCAGCGCAAGGGGCGCTGTCTCCGCGTTCATCAGCGACGCCCGCTCGCGCCGTTGAGGGCTATCGTCCAGATAGAGCACCCGGCCGGCGCCAAGTGCGACGGCTGCGCCCGCAGCATATAGGCCCACGCTTTGGGCTAGGCTCAGGACCCATTGAAATGATTCCCAAGGCGGGGTTGGTCTGATTCACTGGCGGCGCATGGAGGCGTCGTCATGAGTGATTTGATCTGGTTGTCGCAG
>NZ_JBIKNZ010000057.1:0-20937 GCF_044358365.1 Phenylobacterium sp.
AGAGTCAAGGAGCTTAACGATGCCAACGCCATGGCGCTCGCCACCGTTGACGCGTCTGGCATGCCCGACGTGCGAATGGTGCTGCTCAAGGGATACGATGCAGACGGCTTTGTATTCTTTACAAACCTGGAAAGCGCGAAGGGGCGTGAACTGGCGGCCAATCCCCAGGCGGCTATGATGTTTCACTGGAAGTCGCTTCGCCGTCAGGTACGGCTCAGGGGTTCGGTCACGTCGGTTAGTGACGAAGAAGCTGACGCCTATTTTGCCACCCGCGCCCGACCAGCTCAGATGGGGGCCTGGGCGTCGGAACAGTCCCGGACCTTGCCGGATCGCCTGGCGCTGGAAAAGCGGATTGCGGAAGTGGGCCTGCGCTTCGGTTTGGGCAAGGTGCCGCGCCCGCCACATTGGTCCGGGTTTCGCCTGGCGCCGGAAACGATCGAATTCTGGCGGGATCGGCCGTTCCGCCTTCATGAAAGACTGGTGTTTGACCGAGCCGACGGTGGCTGGAGCACGCGCCGGCTGTTTCCTTGAAGAGCGCACTCGAAGCTGAGATCGTCGCCTGGCTGTCACCGCTCAGCGAGCGAACGATCGACACAGCCTGCGCCCACGTCTTCCTGGGTCCGGACCGGGCGCTGAAGCTCAAACGCCACGATGATCTGGGCTATGTCGACTTCTCCACCGTAGAACGCCGCCTCTGGGCGCTGGATCGGGAATTGGTCTTCAATCGGCCTGCCGCACCGGACATCTATCGTGCGGTCCGCCGGGTCACCCGCGAGTCCGACGGGTCGCTCGCTCTGGATGGCGACGGTGTCACCATCGATCATGTACTGGAGATGCAGCGCTTCGACGAGAAGGCTGTGCTGTCGGCCTGCCCTGAGCGGGTCACCGGCGAACTGTCTGAATCTCTGGGGCGAACCATCGCCGGGTATCACCGCGACGCCCCGCTCCGCCCCGAGGGCGGACTAACCGCGATAGCCTATACGGTAGGCTCCAACGCCCGGCTGTTGCGCGAAACCTGCCCGGGACTCGATCAGTCCAGGGTCGAGATCATGATCGCATTGACCGAGACCGAACTGGAGAAAAGGTCGGCGCTGTTGGCCCATCGCGCCGCCACCGGTTACGCTCGCCGCTGCCACGGGGATCTGCATCTGGGTAACATCCTGTTGAGGGATGACGGCCCGGTTTTGTTCGACTGCATCGAGTTCAACGATGTCCTCTCGGATCTGGATGTACTGTACGATCTCGCCTTCCTGTTGATGGATCTCGATTTTCGCGGCCGCCGGGACGCGGCCGTGCGGGCGCTTTCGGCGTACCTGGATGAGGCCGCGCGTAGCTTCCCGTCGGATCTTTGGGCGGGTGTGGCGCTTCTGCCCCTCATGCTCTCTGTTCGCGCCGGCGTTCGTGCCCATGTCACTGCGCACAGCGACGATCCGGACACGGCGCGGGCATATGTGGAAGCCGCCATCGCGCACCTGGCGCCAAAGGCCCCTTTGCTGGTAGCCGTGGGGGGCTTGGCAGGGGCGGGCAAGTCGACCTTCTCAAGAGTTGCCGCGCCGTTGCTGGGCGCCTCTCCGGGCGCGGTGATCCTGCGGACCGACGAGGTTCGAAAGCGATTGCTGAAGCAGCCCGCAATCATGCCCGCCGGGTCTGAGAGCTATGCGCCCGACGCCTATGCCCGAAACTACGACGAGATGTTCGCCAACGCGCGCGTTTTGCTGGCGGCAGGGTGTTCAGTGGTTCTTGACGCCAGCTTCATGGAACCCGCACAGAGAGCGCGGGCCGAAGCGCTGGCGCTCGACGCCGGTGTCCCCTTACGGGCCGCTTGGTTGCAAGCCCCGTCCGAGGTGTTGGAAGCTCGCGTCGCCAGCCGTACAGGCGATGCTTCCGATGCCACGATTGCGGTCTTGCGCGAGCAACTCCGGCGCGATCTTGGTCCTCTGCATTGGCCGAAGGTAGACGTCTCCGGGTCAACGGAGGAAGCCGCGCGAGCCTGGGTCCGGTCCGAACCCTGAAGGACCGCATTGCGAAACACGTCCGCGCTGACTAATTCTCGCCCAGCAACAACACACACGAGTTCTTCGGAGACGAACACCTATGCTGGGCCTGATGCAGGATTGGCCGCTCACGGTCGACAAAATCCTCGACCACGCCAAGGGCTGGCATCCTGACCGCGAGGTCGTCAGCCGGTCGGTGGAAGGCCCCATCGTCAGGACGAACTACGCGCAGATCCACGAGCGAGCGAAGCGAATTTCCAATGCGCTCAAGGGCATGGGCGTGCAGGTTGGCGACCGTGTCGCGACCCTGGCCTGGAACACCGGCCGCCACATCGAGGCCTGGTACGGCATAATGGGGATTGGGGCCGTCTGCCATACCCTGAACCCGCGGCTGTTCGTCGAACAGCTGGTCTACATCGTCAATCACGCCGAGGATCAGGTGCTGTTCACGGATCTGACCTTCGTACCCATCGTGGCGCAGTTGCGCGCGCAAATGCCTACCATCAAACATATCGTCGTCATGACCGACGAGGCGGGCATGAAGGGTGTCGATTTGCCTGGCGCACTCTGCTTCGAGACCCTGGTGGAGCAGCATTCGGCTGACTGTTTATGGGGTGGCTTTGCGGAAACCCTGCCGTCTGGTCTCTGCTACACCTCCGGCACGACGGGTAATCCCAAGGGCGTGCTCTATTCGCACCGCTCCAACTTCATCCATACCCTTGTCACCATGAGCAAGGACGTCATGGGCCTTTCGGCGACGGACACGGTGCTTCCGGTGGTGCCGATGTTCCACGCCAACGCCTGGGGTCTGGCGTTTTCGTGCCCCGCGGCCGGCGCCAAGCTGGTGATGCCGGGGGCGAAGCTGGACGGCGCGTCGGTACATGAGTTGCTTGAAAGCGAGGGTGTCACCTTCTCGGCGGCGGTGCCCACGGTGTGGCAGATGCTGTTGACCCACCTTCGTGAAACCAACGGAAAGCTCTCGACCCTGAAGCGCGTTGTGATCGGCGGCTCGGCGGTGCCGGAAGCCATCGTGCGCGGGTTCCGCGATGAGTATGGCGTGTCTGTCACCCACGCCTGGGGAATGACCGAGACCTCGCCCCTGGGGACACTGGCCAACCCCAATGCTGCGGTGGCTGCGATGAACGCTGAGGATCAGCTGCGCTTTACCCTGAAACAGGGGCGCCCGCCTATTGGCATCGACCTGAAGCTCGAGGACGATGCAGGCCAACGCCTGCCTCATGACGGAACAACCTTCGGCAAGCTGAAGGTGAAGGGCCCGTTCGTGGTCGGACAATACTTTGCGGGCGACGGCGGCGAGATCCTGGACTCCGAGGGTTTCTTCGACACAGGAGACGTCGCCACCATTGATGGCTATGGCTATATGCAGATCACCGACCGGGCGAAGGACGTGATCAAGTCCGGCGGCGAATGGATATCCACGATCGAGATTGAAAACATCGCCGTGGGCCATCCCAAGGCCGCTCTTGCCGCGGTGATCGGTGTTTATCACCCGAAATGGGACGAGCGGCCGCTCTTGCTGGTCAAGCTGAACCCAGGCGCCGAGAGCACAAAGGACGAATTCCTGGCCTTTCTCGAAGGCAAGATCGCCAAGTGGTGGACGCCGGATGATGTGGTGTTCGTCGACGACATCCCGCTGGGCGCCACCGGCAAGATCGACAAGAAGCTGATCCGCGACCGGATGAAGGACTATGTCCTGCCGGGTGCGAAGGCAGTCGAGAAGGCGTGATCCACTTCGTTCCTGATCTCTGGACATCGCCCGCGTAGCCCGTCAAACGAGACGCGGCAAAGCAGGCCTTGGACCGGAGTTCGCGGTGGACGATCACACCCCCATCATCATCGGTGTCGGAGAGGCGTCCGAGCGGATTGATTCTGCGGACTACGAGGCTCTTTCGCCGGTGGAACTAGCCTCCCGGGCGGCTGCGGCGGCGGTCTCGGATGCGGGCGGGCGGGGGGTCGCCGCTGCGATCCAGACGCTGGCGGCGATCCGACAGTTCGAGGTGTCGGGACCCAATGCGCCCGTGCCATTCGGGCGTACTGATAACTTTCCGCGCGGCGTCGCCCGCCGGATCGGAGCGGATCCGGCGCGGGCGATCCTGGAGCCGGTGGGCGGGCAAGGACCTCAGCACCTGGTGAACGAACTCGCCCAGGAAATTGGGCGGGGCGAATTGCAGATGGCTCTGATCTGCGGCTCGGAAGCTATCTCCACAGTTCGGCATCTCGCAGGAAAAGGCGAGACGCGCGACTGGACGGAGACGCTGGGCGGCCAGTTGGAGGATCGTGGCTTCGGACCGCCGCTCTCCTCTCTGGACTTGCGCGCACATGGCGTGCGTACAGCCATCGCCCATTATGCCCTGTTCGAGAATGCCAGACGCGGCCAGCGTGGCCTGGACCGCGCCAACTACGCGCTGGAAATGGGCCGGTTGTTCGCGCCGTTCACGACGGTCGCCTCGACCAACCCGCACGCCATGTCACAGGAGGTGTTCGACGCCGAGGCCCTGGCGACGGTCACGCCGCGCAATCGGCTGATCGCCGACCCCTTCCCGCGACGGATGATTGCCCGTGACCAGGCCAATCAAGGCGCCGCCGTTCTGATCGCCTCGGCGGGCCAGGCGCGTGCCCTGGGCGTGCCTCAGGACCGCTGGGTCTATCTGCACGGCGGCGCAGACGCTGCCGAGCGCATGCCCATGGAGCGCAAGGACATGGCCGCTTATCCCGCTGCTGTGATGGCGGCGCGGCAGGCGCTGGCGAGTGCTGGCGTCGGCGTGGACGATCTGGCGCTGTTTGACCTCTATAGCTGCTTTCCGATTGCTGTCTTCGCCGTGCGCGACGGCCTGGGCATCGCAGGCAATGATCGGCGCCCGCTGACCATGACCGGCGGACTGCCGTTCTTCGGCGGGGCTGGCAACAACTACTCGATGCACGCCATCTCCAGCATGATCCGGGCATTACGGGAGGCCGACAGCGCCTTCGGTCTGATTGCGGCCAATGGCGGGTTCCTGTCGAAGTATTCTGTGGGCATCTATTCGACCCGACCGACAGCTTGGCGCGGGTTCTCCAGCACCGCGCTGCAGGCCGAGGTCGATGGCTGGCCCGCGCCGCCGTTGGCGGGCGAGGCGACCTCCGGCATCGTGGAGACCTATACGATCGACTACAGCCGAGAGGCGCCTGCCGGGGTGGTGGTCGCTCGCGACGCCGCCGGCGCGCGCTTCCTGGCAATGACCGATCCGGTGGACGCAGGCCAGGCCCGGGCGATGATCGCCGCCGAGCCACTGGGCGCCCGCATCGCCTGCCGTAGTGACCCGGAGGGGCGGCGCGTCCTCACCGACTTCCAGCCAGCCTGAGGCGCGCGTGAATCTCAATCTGCAGCCTGCGAACGAAGCCGACTACCCGGCGATTATCGCCCTGACCAACCGCGCCTACCGCGCGCCGGCCGGGCAGGCCGCCTGGAAAGTGGAAACCATCATCAGCGGTCAGCGTATCGACGAGGCCTTGCTGCGCGACGACCTCGCCAATCCGGCGGCAAACCTGTTGGTGGCGCGCAATGGGAGCGGCGAGCATCTGGGCCATGTCCGGCTTGATTCCTCGGACGACGGCGTCTGGTACCTGGCCATGCTTACCGTCAGCCCGGACCATCAGGACGCGGGGTTGGGTAGGATCATCCTTACCGCCGCCGAAGACTATGCTCGCACTCACGGCGCCCGCCGCATCCGCATATCGGTGATCCACCAGCGCAATGAGCTGATCGCCTGGTACCAGCGGCGCGGCTACGCGCTCACCGGCGAGACCGGCGCGTTTCCCTATGGCGATCCACGGGTTGGAACGCCCACGCGCGCCGACCTGTTCTTTGAGATGCTGGAGAAGCCAATCTAGTCCGCCAACCGGTACTCGCTATCCGACCCGGCGTTATCGATGGCTACGATCTTGCCCTCGCCACTCAGGTAGAGGATCGCCGCCAGCATGGACCTGGATGCCGCAGGCCACAGCCTGGGGTCGACATCGGCATAGAGACGCGGCACCAGATCCCGGATGCGGCCCGGCCCCGCCTCCAGCGCGCGCAGGATCTGGTTGGCGCGTTCGTGTCGGTGGGCGGTGTAGGCGGCGATGAAGGCGTCTACCTCGCGGATTGGCGGACCGTGGGTTGGCCAGAGCGTCGTGAAATGGCGGGCTTCGATGTTGGCGAGACTGGCCAGATAGTCGCCCATGTCGCCGTCGGGCGGGGTGATTACCGTCGTGGACCATCCCATGATGTGATCTCCCGAGAAGAGGCAGTTCTCTTCCTTCAGCGCGAAGCAGATATGATTGGAGGTGTGACCCGGCGTCGGGATCGCCTCGATCGTCCAGCCAGGACCGGAGACTGCGCCGCCGCCGCAAAGGCTCACGTCGGGCCGGAAATCGAGATCGTGACCAGCTTCCATTTTCACTTCGCCGGTGTCCTCTACCTCGTGCCCGGCGACCGCGCAGCCGTAGATCGTCGCTCCAGTCGCGGCCTTCAGCGCGCCGGCCAGAGGCGAGTGGTCGGAGTGGTGGTGGGTGATCAGGATGTGGGTGACGCGCTCGCCGGCCACAGCCGCCAGGATTGCCTCGAGGTGCGCCGGGTCGTCCGGGCCGGGATCGATGACTGCCACCTCACCCTTGCCCACTATGTAGGTGCCGGTGCCCTTGAAGGTGAAGGGGCCCGGGTTGTTGGCGGTCACGCGCCGGATCAGGGGCGAGACCTGATCGCAGCGGCCATAGACCACCTCGATGTCGCGGACATAGGGGATCATCCGAGCACGCCCGACAGGTCGTAGCCGGCCTGCCGTCCGAGGGCGACCAGTTCGCCGCGATCCATGGCGCCGAAGGTCGCCTGACAGATCGACCATGTGACGATGGAGCGGGTGCCGGATCGGCAGAACGCCAGCACCGGAGTCTCGGCATCCTGCAGGAGCAGTCTGGTCGCCTCGACCTGTTCGGGCGTCGGCGCGCCGCGTATGGGAATATGGTAGAAGGGAATTCCCGCCTCTGCAGCGGCCGCAGCTATCTCGCGCGCGCTGGGCTGTCCTGGATCCTCGCCGTCGGGCCGGTTGCTGATCAGGGTCTTGAATCCCAGGCGCGCGGCCTCGGCCACGTCGGCCAGGGAGATCTGCGGCGCCACGGAGAGGTCATCGGTGACACGTCGAAAGTCGCTCATTGGGTCCATGGCCTGTGGTTTGCGGGCGCTTCGTTGACATCATCGGGGTCGGGTGAAAGTTTCGCAACGCCCGGCCACATTTAAGTCCGACCATAGAGGCGTTTTCGCGTTCATGTATCGCCCGTTCCGTCGCAATCTCGTCAGTCTCACCCTCGGGTTCGCCAGCGCCATCCTTCTGTTGCAGGGCTGCTCGCCCGGAACGTCCAAGGTCGACGACTGTCCGGCGGGGAAGGTCTGCCTCCGGGCCGGCAATGGCGTCGAGGTCCTTTCGCTCGATCCACACAAGGTGTCCGGCGTCGGTGATCACCGGGTGCTGCTGGACAGTATGGTGGGCCTGACCATGGCCGACGCCAGCGACAAAGTAGCCCCGGGTGCGGCGGAACGGTGGGAAACCAGCGCCGATGGCCTGACCTGGACCTTCTATCTGCGCGACGCCGTCTGGTCGGATGGCGTGCCGGTCACCGCCGATGATTTCGTGTTTTCGCTGCGGCGAATCCTGAACCCGGCGACGGCCGCCGAGTACGCCTCGCTGCTCTATCCCATCCTGGGCGCCCAGGCGGTCAACGAGGGCAGGGCGGCGCTGGAGACGCTCGGCGTGCGCGCGGTCACGCCCCGCATTCTGGAAATCCGCCTTGAGCATCCGGCGCCCTACCTGCTGCAACTGGCCAAGCACCAGACGATGTACCCAGTGCCAAAGCATGTGGTCGAAAAGCACGGAAACGCCTGGTCCAGGCCCGAGCACTATGTCTCCAACGGCCCCTACACCATTGTCAGCTGGAAGTTGGGAGACCGGATCAAGGCGGTGAAAAATCCTCGCTACTGGGATGCGGCCAAGGTCTGTGTGGACCAGATTTCCTACTACCCGACGACGGACAACATCACGGCCGAGCGCCAGGTCCGCAACGGCGAACTCGATATGAACGCCGACATCCAGTCCAACCGCATCGCGCTTCTGCGGGAGCAGATGCCCGGCTACGTGCGCACCCACACCTACCTGGGCGTCTCGTATCTTACCTACAACAACAGCGTCGTGGCCCTGCGCGATGTTCGGGTCCGACGTGCTCTGGCGATGGCGATCGACCGTGAGTTCATCACGAAGAAGCTGATGCGCGGCGGCCAGCAGCCCGCGTACACCTTCGTGCCGCCGGGCGTTGCGAACTATCAGGCCGTACGGCCCCCCGAGTGGGCGGCATGGCCATTTGAAAAACGTCAGGCCGAAGCGCGCCGGTTGTTGGCCGAGGCCGGCTACGGTCCGGGCCGGCCGCTCAAGATCGAGATCAAGCACCGCAATTCCGCCGACCCCAGTCTGATCATGCCGGCCATCCAGGCCGACTGGAAGTCCATCGGCGTTGAGGCCCGCCTGGCCCAGAACGAACCCCAGATCGCCTATGCGGCCTACCGCGCGAGGGACTTCGAGGTCGGCGATGCGGCCTGGGTCGCCGACTACAACGATCCGATGACGTTCCTCTACCTGATGAATTCCACCACCGGCGCCCAGAACTACGGCGACTACAAGAACCCCGCCTTCGACGCCCTTCTGAAGAAGGCTGACAATGAACCCGATGCCGCGGTCCGGGCTGGCTACCTGGCGAAGGCCGAACGCATCATGCTGGACGACGCCACGATCGCGCCGGTGTTCTTCTACGTGAACAAGAACCTGGTCAGCCCCCGAGTCACCGGGTGGGTCGCCAACCTCGGTGACATCCACCCCACCCAGTTCCTGTGTGTAAAGGGCGCGCCCAAGGCGCCCGAAGCCTGAATCTGCTCGCCGTCCTGACCTTCGTTGACATCAGCCGGGGCGGGTGGAAGTTTCACGCAAACCGGCGCCCCGCACGCTCATAGTAAAAGGCTTTTCAGCGTCCATGCTGCAATACATCGGCCGGCGTCTTCTGGTCGCGATCCCGACCCTGTTTCTGGTGATCACCGCCGCCTTCTTCATGATGCGCGCGGCGCCCGGCAGTCCGTTCGACATGGACCGCAAGCTTTCGCCCGAGATCGAGGCCAACGTTCTGGCGCAGTACGGAATGGATAAGCCGCTCGGCCAGCAGTACGTCGACTATCTGGCCGGTGTGGTCCAGGGCGACCTGGGTCCCTCATTGAAGTATCGCGACAAGACGGTGCTGGACATCGTCAAGGAGAACTATCCGGTCTCGCTGCGGCTCGGCTTCTTCGCCATCGCCATCGCCTCTGTCATCGGGGTCAGTCTGGGGGTGATGGCGGCGCTGCGACAGAATCGGATGACGGACAATGTGGTGATGACCATCGCCATCCTGGGGGTCTGTATTCCGACCTTTGTGACGGCGCCCCTGCTGGTGCTGGGGATCGCGTCCAAGCTGGGTTGGCTGCCGACAGCGGGCTGGAACGATGGCGCCTTGCCGAACATGGTCCTGCCTGTGGTCGTGCTGGCCTTGCCACAGATCGCCATCATCTCGCGCCTCACCCGGGCCGGCATGATCGAGGTGCTGCACTCAAACTACATCCGCACCGCCCGGGCCAAGGGCCTGCCGGAATGGCTGATCGTGCGCAAACATGCGCTTCGCGCCGCCATCCTTCCATTGGTCAGCTATCTCGGGCCGGCATGCGCGGGGCTGATCACCGGTTCGCTGGTTGTCGAGAAGATTTTCAACCTGCCGGGCCTGGGCAAGTTCTTCGTGATCAGCGCCTTGCAGCGCGACTATACCGTGGTGATGGGGATGGTGATCTTCTATGCCGGATTGATCCTGTTGCTGAACCTGATCGCAGACTTGCTCTACGCCGTTCTCGATCCCCGGGTGCGCCTCGCATGACCTTCGCCAGCACTCGCGCCGAAACCATCACCAAGGCGGCCGCCGTTCAGGGGCGTAGCCTGTGGGAAGACGCCCGCCGCCGCCTCATGCGCAACAGGGCGGCGGTGACGGGCATGATCGTGCTCGGCCTGCTGGTGGTGGCCGCCGCAGTGGGCCCTTGGCTCAGCCCCTTCACCTATGATGAGGTCAACAAGTCTGACGTTTGGCTGCCGCCGCTTGAAGGCGGCCACCTGATGGGCTCGGACGCCCTCGGTCGCGACCTGCTGACCCGCTTGCTGGTGGGCCTCAGGGTCTCGCTGGCCATCGGCTTCGTGGCGACCTTCGTCTCGCTGGTGATCGGCGTCGCCTGGGGCGCGGTGGCCGGCTACGTCGGCGGCAAGCTGGACGAGGTGATGATGCGCTTCGTGGATGTCCTCTATTCCCTGCCGTTCATCTTCTTCGTGATCCTGCTGATGGTCACCTTCGGCTCCAACATCATCCTGATCTTCGTGGCCATCGGCGCCGTGGAATGGCTGACCATGAGCCGGATTGTCCGTGGCCAGACGCTGACGCTGAAGAACAAGGAGTTCGTCGAGGCCGCCCGTGCGGCAGGCCTGAACCGTGGCGCCATCATCTTCCGTCACATCGTGCCCAACCTGCTGGGTCCTGTGGTGGTCTATGTGACGCTGACCATCCCGGCCGTGATCCTGGCCGAGAGCTTCCTCAGCTTCCTGGGCCTGGGCGTGCAGCCGCCCATGGCCTCGCTGGGGGCCCTGATCGCAGGGGGCGCCTCCGATATGGAACTGGCGCCCTGGCTCCTGATCTTCCCGTCGCTGGTGATGGTGATGACGCTGATGAGTTTCAACTTCATCGGCGACGGCCTGCGCGACGCCATCGACCCCAAGGACCGGTAGCCCAGCCTAAAGGTCTCCTCCCCCGGCGGAACTGCGGAATTCACACTTCGGTGTGCCGGCCGAAAGAATCCTTCGCCCCTTGTGGGAGAAGGTGGGCCGCGCAAGCGGCTCGGATGAGGGGTCGATAAATCTCTCAAGCAAGTCCTTGCAATCATTCCGATAGATTGGCGTGACCCCTCATCCGTCAGGCTTCGCCTGCCACCTTCTCCCACAAGGGGCGAAGGGGGTCTTGAGCACCTTGGAGTCTGAGACTCTCGGTCACGCTGGAGTGCGCAACAATCCCACAAGAGGCGAAGGACAATCGTGGCCTCGAGCCACGGTGTGAATCCGGTAGGCTCCAACGGAGGAGGAGAAACGAACTCTGCCAACCGGCCTCGGCGACGGGCGCCTACTTCGACCGGTTGGCCCGGATCGCGCGCTGCCCGTCCACGTTCACAAGGAAGCTGCCGAGCGCCGCCTGGCGGATCTCGACGGTGGAGCCGGCCTTGGCGCCGCGGGGCAGGGGTTCGGTGTCTGTCTGCACCCAGACCGCGCCGTCCTCCAGTTGCATCACCCACTTGCCGCCGCTGTTGCGATAAGCGTTCGTGAGTTTCGCGGTGATGCGATCCAGCGGCGCTTCGCGCTCGGCCTTTTCGCCCCGGTTGAACACGTTGAGCGATGGTAGGCTGAACCCGAAGGCCTGCTTGCGCACCTCCTTCACCTGTTCTCGGTCGACTACCACGATATCGCCCTTGGCCTCGGCCTGGTCGAGCGCTGCGGCGGTAGTGTCGTAGCAGGCCAGTCGTGCGGCGTTGTCGGTGAGTGCGCGGCAGTCGATCAGTTTCTGGATGGCCCCGGCGCGATCACGGGGCCGAACCTGCGCGTCGGCGCCCGCCGCCCCGAGTGCCAGAATCGCTGCCAGGCCCAGTCCGATCGCACGCATGGTCATGCCTTCCCGATGCAAAATGATACCTGTGACCTTGTTAGGCGGGGCCGGGGGGGATGCGCAACCTGTCGCAATTCCGACCGTTTGAGGCCACAAAGTTCGATCAATCGCCCCGCGCGGCAACGCTCCTTGCTGAAACCTTGCCGGCAAACCCCACTGGTCTGGCAATCTGTGACTAGAATGCGACAGGTCGGCGCCCGAAACATTGCAGGACGCTAATGTACGTTGACCATCCCGCCTCTCAACTCGTAACTCCGGCCTAACCGGGTGCGTATTGTGCCTGGGACCTTCTTTGTGTGGGAAGCGGCTGCCGGGCAGGCAGCGACGCTGGAGGACCAGAAACGTGATATTCAAATCCATGCGGGAGCGCCTGTTGGCGTCTTCCATGATCTGCGGCGTCGCCCTGATGGGCCTCACAACTCAGGCGAACGCCCAGGCGGGCGCTGAGGAAATCGAAGAAGTCGTCGTCACCGGTTCGCGCATCAAGACGCCGGGCCTGGAGTCGGCCAGCCCGATCACCTCGATCGGTGCCGACGAAATCCGCCTGCAGCAGACCTCGGAAGTCGAGCAGGTGCTCCGCTTCCTGCCCTCGACGATCCCCGGCGACAACCCGGCCCGTAACAATGGTACCGCCGGCGCGACCACGGTCGACCTCCGCGGCCTGGGCCCGCAGCGCAACCTGATCATGATCGATGGCAAGCGCCTCACGCCCTACAACGAAGACGGCGAGGTAGACGTTTCCGTGATTCCGACCGCTTTGCTCGCGCGCGTGGACGTCATCACCGGCGGCGCCTCGGCGGTGTACGGCTCGGACGCCATCTCCGGCGTTGTGAACTTCATCTTCAAGAAGAACTTCGAAGGCATCGAGCTCGATACCGGCTACAGTCAGACGGGCGCCAAGGACGGCGCCACCTACCGCGCCTCGTTGACCCTCGGTGTGAACAGCCCCGACGACAAGGGCAACATCGCGATGAGCCTGGGCTATTCCAAGCGTGAGCCGGTTCTGCTCGGCGACCGCGCCATCGGCCAGGTCGGCATCGTCAGCGCCACCGGCGGTGGCCTCGGCGTAACTTCGCCCCCGGAACCTGCAAACTGCGGCGGCCCCGGCTCGGTGCCCACCAACTTCGGCGGTTCCACCACCACGGTCCCGACGCGCCTGGCTCTGGTCGGCGTTCCGGCAGCGACGGGCGCCTTCCAGGTGCGTGACGATCGCACCCTGGGCAACAACTGCTCGGTGTTCAACTTCAACCCCTTCAACTACTACCAGACTCCTTCGGAGCGCTTCAGCGCCACGGCGCTCGGCCACTATGAAGTGACCGACACCATCGAGGCCTACGCCCGGACGATGTTCACCCGCACGAACGTGCGCCAGCAGATCGCCCCCTCGGGCATCTTCGGCAACGCGTTCTTTGTCCCGCTGTCCAACCCGTTCCTCTCGGCGGCGCAGCGCAACACCCTGATCACCGCCGCCAACGCCGCGCGCGTTGCCGGCACGCTCACGGCCGCGAACTTCCGCGACCTGAACGCCAACGGCGTGATCGATGCGGCCGACGACCTGAACCTGGTGGTCCGCCGCCGGACGGGCGAGCTTGGCGCGCGGTCGTCGACCTACGAAACCAACTACTACCAGCTGGTCTTCGGCCTGCGCGGCGACAACCCGTTCGGCATCGAAGAGTGGAACTGGGATGTTTCGGCCTCCCGCGGTGAATCCAGCCGTACGGAAGTGCGCGCCGGCTACACCAACGTCACCAGCTTCGGCAACGCGCTGAACGCAACCAGCACCACTACCTGCCGTTCCGGCGGCGGATGCGTGCCGATCGACATCTTTGGTCCGTTCGGTGCGATCACCCCGGCCATGGCCGCCTACTCGGGCGCCGTCGGCATCCTGAAGAGCAACTACACCCAGCAGCTGGCCTCGGCCAACATCGGCGGTCCGATCAACGCGATCAAGAGCCCGCTGGCTGCTGTTCCGCTCGCGATCAGCGTCGGTGCTGAGTATCGCGAAGAGTTCGGCAATTCCGAGCCCGACGAATGCCTGAAGCTCGCCCCGACCAGCTGCCTCGGCGGCGCCGGTGGCAACCAGCTTCCCATCGCGGGTGGCTACAGCGTCAAGGAAGTCTTCGGCGAAGGGATCTTGCAGATCGCCGCGGACCAGTCCTGGGCCAAGTCTCTGGATCTCGAGTTCGGCTACCGCTACTCGGACTACGATCCTTCGGGCGTCAACAAGACCTGGAAGTACGGCCTGAACTACGAGCCGATGGACGGTCTGCGGTTCCGCTTCATGCAGCAGCGCGCCGCCCGCGCCCCGAACGTGGGTGAACTGGCCGCGCCACAGGTCAGCGGGCTTCGCAACGCCACCTTTGACCCCTGCTCCTCCGGCAACCGCAGCCCGATCTCGCCGGCCCTGCGCGCGCTCTGCATCTCGACCGGCCAGACGGCCGCTCAGGTCGGAACGATCCAGGACATCGTTTCGGGTCAGGTCAGCACTTTCGAAGGGACGAACCTCACCCGTCTGCCGAACCCTGAAAAGGCTGACTCCACCACGATCGGTGTTGTCTGGCAGCCGAACTTTGTGCCCTCGCTGCGCAACCTCGCGATCTCGGTCGACTACTACAAGATCGATATCTCGGGCACGATCGGCCTGTTCCAGGCTCAGGAAGTCCTGGACCAGTGCTACACGGCCGGTGATGCGGCTTCGTGCCTCCTGATCCGCCGCGTCAACGGCGACATCGCCTCGCCGGCCTCGGGTATCGAGCTGTTCACGACCAACCTGAAGAGCTCGGAAGCTTCGGGTATCGAAGGTTCGGTTGCCTTCGGTGTCGATATGACCCAGCTGGGTCTTGACGAGAAGTGGGGCAGCCTGGCCTTCCAGTGGACGGGTAACTACTACCTGACCAATGAGCGCCAGAGCGGCAGCGCCACTCCGGTCATCGACTGCGTTGGTGTGTTCAGCACCCAGTGCGCCCCGACCCACGAGTTCCGCTTCTCGCAGCGCACCTCCTGGACGGTTGGCGACCTGCAACTGTCCTACCTGTGGCGTTATGTCGACGCCCTCGACGTTGCGCCGAACCAGAAGGCCGCGACCTTCCCGCAATTCCAGCGGATCAAGGCCTACAGCTGGTTCGACCTGTCGGCGAGCTACGCGATCAACGACGCCGTCAAGGTGAGCGCTGCCGTGGCCAACGTCTTCAACAAGGCCGCCCCGATCGTTGGTAACGAAGCGGGCACCACGGCGTCCAACAGCGGCAACACCTTCCCGGGCGACTACGACACCCTGGGCCGCGTGTTCTCGTTCGGTCTGAACCTGCGCTTCTGATCCAAACCGCAGTCTGATTTGGGAAGCGGCGGGCGAAAGCCCGCCGTTTTCTTTTTGGCCCGGGCTTGGTACCGCCATCGGGCAGTATGGCCGGCAGGATGGAAAGACGGATGACCGATCAGGTGAACGCGCTCGCCCAGGCGGCAGGCCAGGCCGCCAACGCCGGACGCTGGCAGGACGCCGAGCGTCTCTGGGGACAGGTTTACAGCCTTGCGCCCGATCACCCTCAGGCCCTTTACAGCCTGGGCGTTCACGCCTTCCAACGCGGCGATTTGTCGGGCGCTCTGGAGTTCCTGCGTGCAGCTCACCTGGCCTCGCCCATGGATCCCCTGATCCTGATGACCGCCAGCGTTGTCCAGCGCGAGCAGGGCGATACAGAGAACGAGTGGCTGACCATCAACGACTGTCTGGCGGTCGACCCCTACTATCTGCCCGGTCTGCTGACCAAGGCCGCCTTCCTGGAGCGACAGAACCAGACCCGCGCCGCCGCCAATGTCTATCGTGATGCGCTCAGGATCGCGCCGCCCGAGACCCATTGGCCTGACGCGCTGCGGCCGCAACTGGCCCATGCGCGCACCTGCGTCGAGGCTCACACCCAGGCGTTCGCCGCCTATCTGGAGGCCACCCTGGCCGGCCCCCGCGCCGCCCTCGAGGTCGCAGCGTCGGGCCGCTGGGCGGAGTCCGCCGCGATCATGACCGGCCGCATCCAGGCCTACCGGTCGGAATCCAATCAGCTGACCGTGCCCCGCCTCCCGGCGATCCCGTTCTTTGATCGTGGGGACTTTGACTGGGTGGCCGGGATCGAAGCCGCCACGCCAGCCATCCGCGAAGAGTTGCTGGCGGTTCAGCAGACGGCGCAGACCGGGTTTTCACCCTACATCGCCTACAATCGCGGTGAGCCCGTCAACCAGTGGATCGACCTGAACCACTCGGAGCGCTGGAGCACCTATCCCCTGTGGCGCGGCGGTGAGCGTGTGCCTGAGAACCTGGCGCGCTGTCCGCGCACGGCCCAGGCCCTTGAGGCGGTGCAGATGGCCCGGATCGGCGGCCTCTGCCCCAACGCCATGTTCTCGGTGCTGGCGCCCCATACCCAGATCCCGCCTCACCACGGCGAGACCAATGCCCGCCTGGTCGTTCACCTGCCCCTGATCGTGCCACCTGACTGCACCTACCGGGTCGGTTTCGAACACCGCACCTGGACCGAGGGTGAGGTGCTGATCTTTGACGATACGATCGAGCATGAGGCGCGCAACGACAGCGACCTGCCGCGCACGGTCCTGATTTTCGATGTCTGGAACCCGCTGCTCTCGCTCGCCGAACGCGAGATGGTCGAGGCGATGACCATGGCCGCTCGCGACTTCAACAGCGAGCCCTGAGAGTCGGCCGGCCGTGACCGGCTCTCCTAACGCAGAGGCGTGGGCGCCAGCACCATGCCATGGCCTTCACCGCGCAGCCTGGCTTCGCTCACCTGATCCAGAAGCGCCTGCGACCGCGGGTCGCCAAACACCCAAGCCGCCGCCGCCAGCGTGCGCGCCGACATGGCGGAGACGCCGAGCGCCCGCTGTAGCGTCTCGAAGGCCCCTTCGCTGGGCGTCATCCGGCGCAACTGGATCTCGCCCTTGAGGCCCGCCAGAGCCTTGGCCTTGTCGACGGCCTGATAGAAGCCGCCCAGCTCATCGACCAGGCCCAGCGTGCGAGCCTGTTCGCCGGTCCAGACGCGGCCCTTGGCGAGCTCGCGCACCCGCTCGACCGGAATTTTGCGACCGGTCGCCACACGGACGATGAAGGTCTCGTAGATCCGGTCCATCCAGCCGCCGAAGGCTGCCCGCTGGGTCGCGGTGAACGGCTGGCCAAGGCCAAAGCCGCCGGCGTACTCGCCGCCGACCCCGGTCTGGCGCACATCCACGCCGAACTTTTCCAACGCCGGGCCGAGGGCGAACTTGCCGCCGAAGACGCCGATCGAGCCGGTGAGCGTGGTGGGCTGGGCGATGATGGCCGAGGCCTCCGAGGCGATCCAGTAGCCGCCTGAGGCGCCGTAGCTGCCCATCGACACGACCACGGGCTTGCCCGCCGCCTTGGCTACCCGGATGGCGTCGAGGATCTGTTCCGAGGCGGTATCCGATCCGCCGGGCGAATTGACCCGGAGCACAATGGCCTTCACCGCCTCGGTCCTGGCCGCGGACAGGATCGCGCCTGCCAGATCGTCCGAGTAGATCGTCGCGCCGCCGGTGAAGGGGTTGGATCCCTGATCTCGCCCGGTCAGGATGGCGCCCTCGGCTTCGATCACCGCGATGGAGTCGCCGATCTTGCCGTCGCCTTCCTGATGGCTGTCGGCATAGTCGTGGAAATCTATGGTCCTTGCGCCGTCGCCCGCCTTGTCCAGCAGGGCCTGCTCGGTTTCGCGAACCTGGCCCAACCGGTCGATGAGCTTCAGCTTGAGCGCGTCATCGGCCAGATAGGGGCCCGCCTCGAGCGCCGTGCGCAGGCCCGCCGGGTCGGTCTTGCGGTCCTGCGCGGCGAAGCCGAGGTTGGAGCCGTAGACGGAGCCGATCCAGGAGAGCTGGGACTGGCGGTGGGCGGGTGTGTAGTCGCTGAAGAGGTAGCCGTTGACGGCGTTCTTGTACTCATAGCGCTGCTCGTACTGCGGCACGACGCCGTACTTGTCGAAGAAGCGCTTGAAGAACAGGTCCTCGGTGGCCACGCCGGTCACCTGAAGGGAGGCGCCGGGCTGCATCCAGAGCTGATCGGCAGCAGCGCCCAGCATGTATGTGGTCGTCACGATGCCGGCGGGATAGATGCCCTGGCTGTGGGCGTAGATCGGCTTGCCGGCGGCGCGGAACTGCTTGAAGGCCAGCCGGATCTCGTCGGCCATGCCGGGCTCGATGCCACCTTCGGGCAGCCGAACCAGCAGACCCTTGACCCGGTCGTCGGTCCCGGCCCGCTTCAGGGTGGAGATGATCGACATGACGGACTCGGCGCCGCCTCCGAGCCCCAGCAGGGGGTTGTGCGGGGACTGGTCATTCAACGGCCCACGCAAGTCCAGCTCAAGCACCGCCTTGCCCGGCAGGGGTGCTGGCGCGGTTGCTGAAACCGCCAGGCTGATGATCAGGATAGGCACCCCGATCAGGAAGATCAGCAAACCTGTGAATACTCCGGCTGTCGTGATCAGAAACTGCTTCATGCGTCCGGTCTGGTGATTTGCGCCGAGGTTGATATCCGCCTCTCGCATAGAATGGGGCGCCGGCAAAGCCGGTAGGGTAGAGGTCGTTTCAGGTCAGTCAGGAACAACACAGATGGTAGACATTTCGGGCTTCATTGATCCGGTGGAAGAAGACGCCGACGACGGGGCGGTGGCCGAGGATCTGGTCGCACTGAAAGCCTGCCTGCAGGCCCTGGCCGACGCCATCGCCAGCACGAACCTGGCGGTGATCAGCAGCAACCAGGGGGACGCGGCGGGGGCGACCGCGCGAGTGCAGGCGTCTGTGGCGGGGCTCAAGCGGTTTCACGAGGCGTTTGTGGTTCTGGATCGCGACCCTGGCGAAGAGGTTGACGACGAGGAGGATTGAACGGGAAAGCCCGCCGACCGCCTAGAGCACGACAGCTTGAAGTGGATACCGGTTGAAGCGCCCGTTGTGCTCTAAACATTTGATAACGAGCCTGTTTATCCGGTTCAGATGATTCCATCTGAACCGGACAGGCTCTAGACAGCGTCCTTCACGTCCAGGGTTTCGCGAAGTTCGCGCTTGAGGAATTTGCCGTTGGCGTTGCGGGGGATCGAGCTGTCCAGAACCCAGATGTAGCGGGGGATCTTGTGCTTGGCCATGACGCTGGCGCAGTGCGCGCGCAACGCGTCGGCGTTGAGGCTCATGCCCGGGCGGGCGACCACGGCGGCCCCCACTTCCTCGCCCAGACGGTCATCCGGCACGCCGAACACGCTGCATTCGGCCACCGCGTCGTGCTGATAGAGGACGGCCTCGACCTCGGCGCAGTAGATGTTCTCGCCGCCCCGCAGGACCATGTCCTTCTTGCGGTCGACCAGGAAGATGAAGCCTTCCTCGTCCAGATAGGCGACGTCGCCTGTATGGAGCCAGCCCTCTGTAATGGAATCAGCGGTGGCCTCCGGGCGGTTGATGTAGCCCTTGATGACCGGCGCGCCCCTGACCCAGAGCTCGCCCGGCTGGCCGGGGGGCAGGACCTGGCCGTCGTCGCCCACGACCCGGGTCTCGAAGGTGGGCATGGCGCGGCCGCAGCTGGCCGGCTTGTCCACGAAGAAATCGCCGGAGATCGAGGTGATGATCCCGCACGTCTCGGTCATGCCGTAGCCGGTGTTGGGCCGGGCAGTGGCCACCGTGCCGTCAATCTTGGCCACCAGATCCGGCGGCAACTGGGCCCCGCCGCCGCCCACGGAGAGCAGGCTGGAGGTATCGTATTTGGCGAAGTCCGGATGGGTGACCAGTTCGCGCGCCATGACGGGCACGCCGCTGACCGAGCCGATCCGCTCGCGTTCCACCAGCTTCAGGGCCTCGCCGGCGTCCCACCGGTACATCAGCACCATCTTGCCGCCGCCGGCCGTCGTGGCATAGGCGGCGCAGTTGTTGGCGGTCACGTGGAACAGCGGCGTTGTGATCAGGGTGACCGGGATGGGCGGCACGGCCGTGGGGTCGGGAACCACGCCTGTGGCGCGCTGGGTGGCGAGCGTGTGAGCCTGGCCAGAGAACATCATGTTCATCAGGTTTGACACACAGCCGCGGTGGGTGAGCTGTGCGCCCTTGGGAAAGCCCGTGGTGCCGGAGGTGTAGAAGATGCACATGTCGGCGTCGGGATCGACGTCGACCGCGGGCAGGTCGCCGCCCTGGGCGATGACCTCCGACCAGGGCGTCGCGCCGGTCGGGAGGGTGTCGACGCGCACGGCCACCAGCCGGGACGCGCCCAGCATGTCCGGCTGTTCGGCGATCCGGGCGATCCGTTCGGCGTCGGCGAACACGATCTTGGGCTGGGCGTCATTGAAACCATAGGCCATCTCGGCGGCGGTCCACCAGGCGTTCATGCCGACCACGGCCACGCCCAGGCAGGCGCAGGCCCAGTAGATCAGCATCCACTCCGGGAAATTGCGCATGGCGATGGCGATCCGGTCGCCGGGCTGCACACCCTGAGCCAGCAACCAGTTGGCGACAGCGGCCACCTGAGCGTGGGACTGGGCATAGGTCAGGCGCTCGTCCCCATAGACGAGGTAGTCGCGCTCGGCGAAGGGGGCGGTGGAGAGCCAGACGGCGCGCACATTGGGCGGCGCATTCCTGAAGGCCCGGAGCGGCGCGCCCCGCACCTCGATCTCGGCCACCTCGAAGGGCGCGCCGGGGCCGGTCAGTTCGGCCCAGGTCTTGTTCAACTCGATATAGTGCATCGTCGACCTATCCCTAATCGCACCGGCGTCTGCGCACCTGGCTTCGGGTTTCGTCATAGCCAACAGGGCGGCAGAGCGCGAGCCCCGGTTTTGGTGCGGTCACTCCACATGAAGCGGGGTCGATGATCTCCACCCACGCGGTGTCATCCCGGTTTTCGCGCAAGCGAAAGACCGGGACCCCTGGACGCGGCGGCGCAGGGCTGGGTGAGGCGTGGAAGCCGGGGCCGCGCCAGTCAGATCAGGCGCGGGTGGCGGGTTGGGTCCCGGTCTTTCGTGTTCCACGAAAACCGGGATGACACGCGGGGGTGGGATGGCGAGATCAGCCGGTGTCGGCGACCGGTGGCGCGGCGCCGGATGCCTCGTGGCCAGGGTCATCATCTTCCTGATCCGGCGGATTGTCCGGCGCCTCAGGCAGATCGCGCCACCGGCTG
>NZ_JBIKNZ010000058.1:0-20691 GCF_044358365.1 Phenylobacterium sp.
ATGCGAAAGCTCATCGAGGCCGCTAACCTCGTCCTCTCCCGCAGCCAGCCCTGGGTCAAACATGCCACCACCTGAACATGGTTGCTCCACCACGCCCTCTGCGGGGCGCGGTCCCCCTCCCGCCGCTTTCGCGGGGGAGGTAAGACCTCAGTCCATCAACCGCTGCATCAGATAGGTAAACTCCAGCGCACTGCCGAGGGCGACCTCGTTGAGGTTGGCGGCGGCCGCGTGGCCGCCGTCCATGTTCTCCCAGTAGAGGTAGTCGTAGCCGTATTCCTTGAGCCGCGCGCCGGCCTTGCGGGCGTGGGCGGGGTGGACGCGGTCGTCCTTGGTTGAGGTGCGGATGAAGACGCGCGGATAGGGCTGGCCGGGTTTCAGGTTCTGGTAGGGCGAATAGGTCATCAGCATGGCCCGTTCCGCCGGGACCTTGGGGTCGCCGTACTCGCCTATCCAGGACGCGCCGGCGCCGATGTGGTCGTAGCCGATCATGTCGAACAGAGGCACCTGGATGACGATGGCGTTGTAGAGCTCCGGACGCCTGGTCAGCGCCACACCCATCAGCAAACCACCGTTGGAGCCGCCGACAATGCCAAGCTTCTTCGGGCTGGTGATCTTGCGCGCGATCAGGTCTTCGGAGACAGCGAAGAAGTCTTCGTAGACCCGCATGCGGTTCAGCTTGAGCCCCGCATTGTGCCAGCGTGGACCGAACTCGCCGCCGCCGCGGATATTGGCCACGACGAAGACGCCACCCTTCTCGAGCCAGAGCTTGCCGGTTATTCCTGAATAAGCCGGTGACCTGCTGATCTCGAAGCCGCCATAGGCGTTGAGGAGGGTCGGGTTGGAACCGTCCAGCTTCAGACCTTTGGCGTGGACCACGAAGTACGGAACCTTCGTGCCGTCCCTCGACGTGGCCCAGAACTGTTCGGTGACGAAACGCGAGGCGTCGAAACGGTCGGGCAGCGCGCGGAGTTTCACCGGCGCACCGCCAGCCGCATCGGCAAGCCACTGGCTGGTGGGGGTCAGGTAGCTGGCGACATTCAGCACGAGGCGGTTGTCACTGTCCGATGCCGAGGCGATGCCGATGGTTGAGTCCTTCGGCAGGTCCAGTGTCGTGGCCGTCCAACGGCCAGCCTTGCGCTGATAGCTCAGCATCTGGCTCTTGACGTCATTCAGCATAACCACCAGCAGCCGGTCCCGGGTGGTCGCCACCTGTTCAACGGCCTGATTGGCGGCGGGACGCAGCACCAGGGCGGGCGTCAAGGCGTCCGGCTTTTGCTTCACGGCGGCCAGATCGAAGTCGACGAGATCACCTTCCTTCATGCCCGTGGCACCCCAGTCCACCTTCAGGCTGACCAGCAGGCGGCCGTCGAGGTAGCCCTCAATCGACACCTTCTTCGGCAGATCCAGTTTCAGTGGTCGCTCACCTTCGAGCAGGTAGTATTCCGCGTTGAAGGTATCGAGCGGGCGATAGATCAGGGTGGCCTGCACCTTGCCCGCCGGATCACGCAGGATGATGGGCTGCACGCCATAGCCGCCGTCGTCGCGGGTCCCGGTGAAAACCTGTTTGGCCGCGGAAAGCGCCTGGCCGCGCTTCAGCAGCTTGGCGATAAATGGATAGCCCGAGGTGGTGACATCGCCCTTCGCCCACTCTGTGACAAGAAACACTGTATCCTTGTCTATCCAGTTGAACCGGTGCTTGCCTTCCGGAAGCCGAAAACCACCCTCCACGAACTGACCTGTCCGGGTGTCGAACTCACGCACCTCAACGGCGTCCTTTCCGCCGTTGGACAGGCTGACCAGGCAATATCGGTCATCAGGCGCCAGACATGTTGCACCGGAGAAAACCCAGTTGGCGCCTTCCGCCTTGGCCAGGGCGTCGATGTCCAGGATCGTCTTCCACTCGGGATTGCCCGCGCGGTAGCTCTCCACCGAGGTGGTGCGCCAGATGCCGCGCACGTGGTCGGCATCCTGCCAGAAGCCCCGGAACGAGCCGTCGCCGGCGAAGCTCACAGACGGGATCCGGTCCTTGGCCGTAGCGATCTTCAGCGCGTCAGCATAGAGGCCGGCGTAACGCGGATCTTTCTGGAGTTGCGGCAAGGATCGGTTGTTCTCAGCCTTAGCCCAATCGAGCGCCCGGGCGCCCTCGATCTCCTCCATCCAGGTGTAGGGATCGTCTTCAGGCGCCGCGGCCCCCATCAGGAAAACAGCAGCGAGAGCGGCGGCGAGAGCGACAAGACGCATGGAGAGACTCGGAAAGACATGGGCCTTCAACTCTACCCCAGGGCGAAAGAATCGTCACCTGTTATAGCAAGTCCGGGCTCACCGCAGCGCCATGGCCCCCACCACTGCCAGCGGCCAGAGCGTGAAGGCCGTAGCGGCCAGGATGCGCAGCCACACCACGCGGCGGCGGCGATGACGGAACTCGGTCTCGTAGAGGGCGGCGTAGTCGAGCGTGGTCATGGCGATCTCCTGTCTGATGGGGAGACGCTGGATTTAAGCTACGTCAGAATCGGACGTGGGTCCGGCGGGCGACCTCGATTTCGTCCACCAGCATGTCCTGCAGCGCCTGCGGCGCCACCACCTGCGCCTTGTCGCCCCAGGTGAACAGATGCCATGCCAGTTCACGCATGCCGCTGGCCCGGAAACGAACCATGACGCTGCCGTCCGGCTGTGGCTCCAACCGTTGTTTGGCGTGGAACCGCCAGCGCAGGGCGTCCTCGGCGCCGTGGGGCAGGATCTTCAGCACCACATTGTGTGTGTCGTCCTGGTAGATGCCGAAGCTCTCGTCCGCATAGGCCTGAAGGGAAAAGTCCTCTGGCCGGAAGCCTGGCGTACCGGTGACCTCGACCTCGAAGATGCGATCAAGGCGCCAGTTTCGGGGGCCGATCCCGGCGTCTTCCGCCGCCACCAGATAGTTTGAGCGCCCGAACAGGATGCCGAACGGCGTGACTTCACGAACGCGCCCGGGCGTGGATCCACCCTCGTAGCGGAACCGCAGGGTCGAAAGCGCCTTGAGCCCTTCGCGTACCGCCGACAGCACGCTGGCTTCCTCGAACGGGCGGGGTCCGGCGGTGACAGCGATGGTCTCGGCCTGCAAAAGCGCTTCCAGATCCGGCGCCAGCCTGCGCCGCGCGGCCGCGCGGGTGGCCGACAGCACCTTCTGCTCCAGCGAGCGCAGGGCCCTGGCCCGTTCGGTGGCGCCCTGTCGATCCATCAGCTCCGCCGAGGCCGACAGCGCCGCCATCTCTTCTGCGGTGGGCGCCTGATAGAGATGATCGAGCCCGGAGGGGATCCTGAACCGGGTGACCGGCCACTCCACGACCTCCTCAAGCTGTGGAAACACGTCTCGCACGGCGTCGCGCATGCGCTCGACCGTACGCCGGCTGACGGACAGCCGCTGGGCCATCTCGTCGAGCGTCAGCCCCTCCGCCGTACTCGCCAGCATCCGGGCCAGCTCCAGCACCTGACCGGCTTTCTCGTGTCGCATGTAATGATACGTCCGTTTCTGTCGTACCTCCGGAATAAACCCGAAACATCGAAAGCCCGCAAGGAGTTCAAGCCATGGCCTCGACGTTTCAACCCCGCCGCCGCCCGGTCCGTTTCAGCCCGCGCCCCGCGAAGCCCTCGTTCCCGAGCCGCCCGGCCCTGCCCCCGGCGGCGGTGGTCGACGCGGTGCTGCGGTTTCACGATGTAGCGGTGGATCAGGGCGGTGATCGCACCCTGTTGAGGCTGTCAGCCCACCGCCTGCATCAGCCCGAGGTCGAGGCCGCGCTAGGCGCCCACGCCACCCGCGCCGCCGGTGTCGCTATTCTCTGGAACGAGCGCGAGAGCCAGATCATCCGGGTGCTGGAGGCGGCGTGAATTGACGTGTCGCCAAGTCCGACACCTGACCGCATTCGGAAGAAGCGTCAGCCCTGGATCGCTTCCGGCCCGCCGAAGCGCTCACGCCATTCGGCCACCTGGGTGTCCTCGATCTTGCGGAACAGCACTTCAGGCGCTTTTACAGTCTGCCCGGGCGTGAGGATGTCCAGGGCCCTGTCAGGATCGGGCCACAGGCCCGGACCAACGCCAATTCCCACTGAATCGCCGATGACCTTCGCGGTGAACGGAATGAACGGCTCGGCGACCCTGGCGAACAGGGCCACCAGATTGAGCCCCGTGCGCACCGCCACGCCCGCCCGTTCCGGATCGGTTTTCAGCGCGGTCCAGGGGGCGGCCTCGGTCAGGTACTGGTTGCCCAGCACCCAGAGCTGACGCAGAGCCGTCGAGGACTTGCGGAACTCGCGTGCCTCCATGAACCCGGTCAGCTCGACCAGCTTGGCCTGAACGTCGACCTTGAGTTTCACCTCCAGCGGCCCGTCCGCACCGCCTGACGGGACCACGCCCTCAAAACGCGTCTCGGTGAACTTCAGGATCCGGTTGACGAAATTGCCCAGCACATCGGCCAGATCGGCATTCACCTGCGCCTGGAACTGTTCCCAGACGAAGGTGGCGTCCGAGGTTTCCGGCGCATTGGCCACGATCCACCAGCGCCAGTAGTCGGGCGGCAGCAGCTCCAGCGCCTGATCCATGAACACGCCGCGGTTCTGCGAGGTGGAGAACCGGCCGCCGTAGTAGTCCAGCCAGTTGAATCCCTTGAGTTCGTCCACCAGCTTCCAGGGCGCGTTGGCCCCCTCGTTCACGCCCATCAGGGTGCACGGAAAGCCTACCGTGTGGAACGGCACATTGTCCTTGCCCATGAACTGGACGTACGTGACGTCATCGGCGACAGGCTTTCGCCACCAGCGCTCCCAGTCCTGATCCGGGGCTTTTCCACCGGCCCTGGCGTCGGCCCACTCAGCGGTGGCAGAGATGTATTCGATCGGCGCGTCGAACCAGACATAGAAGACCTTGCCCGCAAGACCCTCCACATCGGGCGTCCGGCCCTCGGAGTTCGGGCCCCAGTCGGCGGCATTGACCGGCACGCCCCATTCCAGGTCGCGGGTGATGCCGCGATCCTGAAGCCCTTCGTCCAGCCATTTCAGGGCGATAGACGTGACCAGCAGCGGCCACTGGCCCTTGCGGGCCTCGATCCCCTCGCGCAGCCGGTCGGAGAACAAACTCTGGCGCAGGAACAGGTGTTTGGAATCGCGGATCTCGATGTCCGTCGAGCCCGAGACAGCCGAGCGCGGATGCAGCAGGTCAGCGGGATCCAGCACCCGGGTGCAGTTCTCGCACTGGTCGCCGCGCGCTGACTCGTAGCCGCAGTGCGGGCAGGTTCCGATAACATAGCGGTCGGGCAGGAAGCGCCTGTCGGCGCGTGAATAAACCTGTTGGGTGACCCGCTCCTCCAGGAACCCGGCCTCCCAGAGTTGCCGGGCGAACATCTGGGTCTGCCGATGATTCTGCGGTGATGACGAGCGCCCGAAATGGTCCCACGACAGGCCGAATCGCGCGCCCAGATCGGCCTGAACGGCGTGCGCGTTCGCGCAGAATGTGGCCGGATCGAGCCCGGCTTCAGCAGCCGCGAGCTCTGTTGGCGTGCCATGCTCATCCGTCGCGCAGATATAGAGGGTCTCGCGACCCTTGCCCCGCTGGAACCGCGCGTAGACATCGGCCGGCAACATCGAACCGGCCAGCGTGCCCAAGTGCTTGATCCCGTTGATATAAGGCAGAGCCGAGGTGATAAGAATGCGGGACATGGGCCGTATCGGTTTGCGCGGAAAGGCGGGCTTATAGGCTGCCGGGCAGGTTCGCCAAAGTCCGCCGTGCAAGAAAGGCTCGCCAAACGGCGCTATCGGCGCAAACTCTACCTATCGGGGCGATGGCGGCAGCCCCTGAGTCTACCAAGGACAGCCGTCCTAAAATGGGAGCATGCGCATGCTGCACAAGACAATTCTGGCTTTGGGGGTCACGACCTGCCTCTCGCTGACCGCCTGCGGTGAAAAGCCGACCGCAGATGCGGCCGCAACGGCGCCAGCCGCGGAGAAGTTCTTCGGTCGCGAGGCGCCGCTATATGCCGGACAGGAGAAGCTCGAGTCCCTGCAGGCGGGAACGATAGAAGCCGCGCCGGGTGGCGGAGTGATCCTGAAGGCGACGGGCATGACGGCCGGCGCCGGCTGGACCCAGGCGGGCTTCTTGCCCAGGGTCTACGCAGGCAAGGCGCCGGACGGGATCTATGAGGTGGACGTCGTCGCCCAGAAGCCCGCGACGCCGGGCGCGGCGACCCCGACATCGATCGAGGTCAAGGGCGACTGGTCCAAGTTTACGGATGGGCGCGTCAAGGGCGTGAAGTACATCTCCAAGACCAATACGGTTGTCGCCATGCTGCCAGGCGCCGCGGCGCCGCCGGCGAAATAGCACCCGCGGCGCCAGGCTTTGCCTACATCGGTGGCTTGGCGCCGTTTTCCCCGATTGAGATCGAACCGGCCACAAGCTGGCCGTTGGCGGCTTTCTGCACCACCATGAACACCGGGATGCCCGGCTTCACCTGGGCGCGGGTCCCACCGGCGATCTGCACGATCGGCACGTTGGCGGGAACGGTGATCATCCGCTTGCCATAGGAGTAGGACACCTCCATCTGGCGGCTGCCCTTCTTGCCGGCCACCACCGTGCCGACGGTGCCGTTGGTCATCATCGAACCCTTCTTCAGGTCCCAGGCGTAGTGGCCCTCGCCCATTTTCACGCCGGGCGGGAAGACGTGGACCTCAAGCGATCGGCCCTTGCCGTCCTTGCCGGGCACCTCGGCCGTGCCGATGAAACTGCCGGGCTTGATAGCGTCCATCTCGACGGGCTTCATTACCGCAACGCTCCAGCTGGGCGTCAGCCCCACCTTCTGGACGGGGCCCTTGGCCGGCTTCACCGATATGGAGCTCGCGTCCAGCGCGGTCACCACACCGCGCACTACGTTCGGGGCCGCGGGCGCCTGGGCCTGGGCGACGCCTGCCGCAACCGTGAAGGCCACAGCCAGTGTTGACAGTCTGATCATAAGTTACCTTCCCCTGACGCCCTCTGGCGCGGAACCATTGGAACCCGTCCTATCCCATCGATTCACGGCCACCAATCTGCATTTCACGCTTAACCTTGGGGGTCAGGGACCTATAACGGCAATTCCAACCGTGGGGGTCTTGGGAATGAACAGGTGGAGCAGAGGGATTGGGCTTCTGGCAGCGCTGGCGCTGGCCGCATGTAGCCCCAAACCCGACGGGGCAGTGCCGACGGCTGCTGCCGGAGGCGTGCTCAGGATCTACAACTGGTCCGACTATATCGACCCGGCGCTGCTGGCCGAGTTCACCAAGGAAACCGGTATCAAGGTCACCTACGACACCTTTGATTCGAATGAGGTGCTGGAGACCAAGGTGCTCCAGGGCGACACCGGCTACGACGTGGTGGTCCCCTCCAACCACAACCTGCCGCGATATATCACTGCAAAGGCCGTGCTGCCGCTGGACAAGGCCCAATTGCCGGGTCTGGCCAATCTGTCGCCCGACACCTTGGCCCACATGTCGGCCTTCGATCCTGGTGGCGCTTACGCTGTGCCCTACATGCAGGGCACCATCGGGATCGGCTACAATGAGGCCGCCGTCGCCAAGCGCCTGCCGGGCGTGAAGATCGATAGCTGGGCGGTGGTCTTCGATCCGGCCAACCTGGCCAAGCTCAAGGACTGCGGCGTCTATTTCCTCGACGCCTCGGAAGACATGTATGCGGTGACGCTCAACTACCTGGGCAAGGACTCCAACTCAAAGATACCGGCTGACTATGGGGCTGCCACCGCGCTGCTGCTGAAGGCGCGCCCCTTTGTGCGCAAATTCCACTCCTCGGAGTACATCGAGGCCCTGGCCAACGGAGACATCTGTGTGGCCGTCGGCTACTCCGGCGACATCCTGCAGGCAAAGGCGCGCGCAGAGGAGGCCAGGACCGGCGTCAAGATCGCCTACGCGGTCCCCAAGGAAGGCAGCCAGGTCTGGTTCGACGTTTTCGCCATCCCCAAGGACGCCCCCAATCCGGCGGCGGCGCACAAGTTCATCGCCTTCATGCTGCGCCCGGAGATCATCGCGCGCGCGTCCAACTTCACCCGCTACGCCAATGCCAACGCGGCAGCGACGCCGATGGTCGGAGCGGCGATCCGCGATGACCCCAACGTTTATCCAACCCCGGAGTTGTCGAAGCGCCTGTTCGTGACCACCACCAAGGACCAGCCGCTTCTGCGTGACGTCAACCGGCAGTGGACGAAGGTCCTGACGGGGCGTTGAACGGCCGGGCTCAAATCGGCGGGATCAGGTCCAGCTTCGCGCCCTGGGAAGACCCGGCGGCGAAGCCGCTGGTACGGTTCGAGGGCGTATCGCGCGCCTTTGGCGACACCGCAGCCGTCCGCAGCGTCGACCTCTCGATCTACGAGGGTGAGTTCTTCGCGCTTCTGGGTCCGTCTGGCTGCGGCAAGACCACATTGATGCGCCTGCTTGCGGGATTCGAGAGCCCGGATGCCGGAAGGATCCTGCTGGAAGGGCAAGACATCAGCGGCAGTCCTCCGCATCAGCGGCCGATCCATATGATGTTCCAGGCCTACGCCCTCTTCCCACACCTGAGCGTCGCGGGAAACATCGCTTTCGGTCTGAAACGCCAGGGCGTGCCCAGGACCGAGATTGGACCCCGCGTGGAGGAAATGCTGTCGCTGATGAAGCTGGAAGGCCTGGGGGGACGCCGTCCGGACCAGCTTTCCGGCGGCCAACGCCAGCGGGTCGCGCTGGCCCGTGCGCTCGCACCCCGGCCGCGCATCCTGTTGCTCGACGAGCCGATGGCCGCGCTCGACCGCAAGCTGCGCGAGGAGACCCAGTTTGAGTTGATGGCGGTCCAGCAGAGCCTGGGGATGACCTTCATGATCGTCACCCACGACCAGGATGAGGCCATGGTCGTGGCGGACCGCATCGCCATCATGCGCGCCGGCGAGATCGTCCAGATCGGCCGGCCCGCGGAAATCTACGAGACACCGGCAGATCGCTATGTGGCTGGCTTTGTCGGGGACGTGAACCTGTTCGAGGGCCGGGCCGAGATCGATCCGGCGGGCATTCGCATCGTCTCGGCCGAAGGATCCTTCGTGGCCGAAGGGGTCGCAACCCCGGGGCAGACCGCCTGGTTGGCCGTGCGCCCCGAGAAGATCGCCGTGCATGCAGAGCCTCCGCCGCCTGGCGAAAACTGCCTGGCTGGAAAGATCGTCGACTATGGCTATCTGGGCGACTGGACCACCTATCTGGTGGAGGTCGAGACCGGCCGCACGCTGCGTGCCGCCCGCGCCAACGCCACCCGTTCGGTAGATCGTCCGCTGGGCTGTGACGACCCCGTCTGGCTGACCTTCGCGCCTTCCAGCGCTGTGATCCTGACGCGATGAGGCGGGGGGGTTCCGGCCTGGCGGCGGTGCTGCCCCTGCTCTGGCTGGCGGTGTTTTTCGCCTTTCCGTTCATGCTGGTGGGCCGACTGTCGCTGTCGGACACAGCGCTCTCGATCCCGCCCTATACGCCCCGGATCGACTGGAACCAGGGGATCGCGGGGCTACAGACCTTTGCTCGCGGCCTGGACATCGAGGCCTATGCCCGGCTGATATCGGATACTCTCTATCTCGACGCCTGGCTCTCCAGTCTGCGGTTGGCCGGGATAGCCACGGTGCTGTTGCTGATCATTGGCTACCCCATCGCCTATGGGATCAGCCGTTGCCCTCCCGCCCTGCGTCAGGCGCTGGTGATGGCGGTGATCCTGCCCTTCTGGACGAGTTTTCTGATCCGCATCTATGCCTGGATCGCAATCCTGAAACCGGCCGGTGTGCTCAACATAGCGCTGGGCGCGCTGGGGCTGCCGTCTGTTGACATCCTCAACACGGAAATCGCGGTGCTGCTGGGGCTCGTCTACGCCTATCTGCCGTTCATGGTGTTGCCGCTCTATGCGGTGCTGGATCGACAGGACCACAGCCTGATCGAAGCCGCCCAGGATCTGGGCGCCACGCCCGTCTCCGCCTTCTGGCGCGTGACCTTCCCGCTGTCGCTCAGCGGGGCGGCGGCAGGCGCCCTGCTCTGCTTCATCCCGATGTCGGGCGAATTCGTGATCCCCGACCTGCTCGGCGGATCAGAGACCCTGATGCTGGGCCGGGTAATCTGGACCGAATTCTTCGCCAACCGCGACTGGCCCGCGGCCTCGGCGGTGGCCATCGCGCTCCTGGCCACGCTGCTGGTCCCCATCCTGCTGTTCGAACGTCAGCAGAAACAGGTGATCTCATGAGACGAGGTCCCTCTAGGTTCAACATCGCCTCGATCATTCTGGGTCTGGCGTTCCTCTATGCGCCGATCGTGATCCTGGTGATCTATTCCTTCAACGCCAGCCGGCTGGTCACAGTCTGGGGTGGGTTTTCCGCGCGCTGGTACAAGGCCCTTCTGCAGGACGCCCAGATGCTGGATGCCGTCTGGATGACCGTCCGGGTCGGCGCCGTATCGGCGACCTTTTCAACGATCCTGGGGGTGCTGGCCGCTATTGCCCTCGTGCGGGGCGGGTTTCGCGGCCGCACGGTCTTTGCGGGCGGAATCTACGCCACGCTGGTGATGCCCGAGGTGATCCTGGGCCTGTCCCTGCTTTTGCTGTTCGTCTCTGTGGGACTTCCGCGCGGCTTCTGGACGGTGACGCTGGGCCACACCACGCTGACGCTGGCCTACGCCACGGTGGTGGTACAGGCGCGCCTCAGGAGCTTTGACCGCAATCTGGAAGAGGCCGCTCAGGATCTCGGCTGTCCGCCCTGGAAGGCGTTTCTGCTGGTCACTCTGCCGCTGATCGCGCCAGCGGTCGCGGCCGCCTGGGTGCTGGCCTTCACGCTCTCGCTGGACGACCTGGTGATCGCCAGCTTCACATCAGGTCCCGGCGCCACCACCCTGCCGATGCGCCTCTACAGCCAGGTCAGACTGGGCGTTGACCCCAAGATCAACGCGATCTCCACGATCCTGATCGGTCTGGTCGCCACAGGCGTGATCGCCACCTATCTGGTGCAGCAACGTGCGGCGCGGCGCGGTGATCAGCGATCCTGAAACGTCACAGACGACCGGGCCTTTGGCATACTGACCCTACGCACCGCCAACCCGGCCGCCTGTAACCAACGCCGTACTGGCGTTGAAGGCCCGACCTGCCCCCCCCCCCGGACAGACCCGACCGCCGGAGATGTCCGTGTCCCGTCTTGAAACACATCCCCGACCTGCCACCGAAGCGGCGCATCTTCCGCGCCAGAGCGGCGATGACTGACGATTGTCTGGGGCTTGGGTGGTGCCGGATACAGGATTCGAACCCGTGACCTTCGGTTTACAAAACCGCTGCTCTACCAGCTGAGCTAATCCGGCGCGCCGTAATCGCGCCGCTTATGCGGGCAAGAGCGCGCGGCGCCAAGAGGGGGCGGCGCCAATCCGCGTGAAGGCGGCCTGATTCTGTTGTAGGGCGGGGCCCCATGCGCATCTTCATCGACGCTGACGCCTGTCCGGTGAAGGACGAGACCTACAAGGTGGCGGCGCGCTATGGCCTGAAGACCTTTGTGGTCTCCAACAGCTTCATCCAGATTCCGCGCTCCGAGATGATTGAACGGCAGATCGTCGACGCCGGACCCGACGTTGCCGATGACTGGATCGCCGACAACGTGCTGCCGGGTGATATTGTGGTGACCAATGACATACCGTTGGCGGACCGGGTTCTGAAGGCCGCCGGGGCGGCCATAGCGCCGAACGGGCGGCCGTTCACGCCTGACTCCATCGGCCAGGCGCTGGCCCAGCGCTCGATCATGGAGCACATCCGTTCGACGGGTGAGATCACCGGCGGGCCAAGGCCGTTCGCCGTCGCCGACCGGTCACGGTTTCTGCAGGCGCTGGATGAGGCTGTGAACCGTGAGCGTCGAAAAGGCCGATAGCGACCCTTGCATCGTGGCCGCACGACGCTAGCTTGCCGATCCGTTATTGTCGGAGTCTTCCATGCGTTCCGGATCCCTTGCCGTCGTCAGCGCGCTCGCCATGCTGACCGCGGCGTGCAGCAATTCCCAGCCAGCGCCCAAGGCCGATGCCCCCGCTGCGCCGGCCCCGACGGACGCCGAAAAGCAGGCGATCCTGGCCACCTATCCGGCGCCGTACAACACGGCCGATCTGGATAACGGCGAGTCCAAGTTTGCGCTTTGCCAGTCCTGCCACACCATCGCCCCAGGTGGGGCCAATATGACCGGCCCCAACCTGCACGGCGTTTTCGGCAAGGCGGCGGCCGCCAACCCGGATTTCAAGTACTCTGACGCACTCAAGGCAACCGGCTGGACATGGGACGCCAACCACTTAAACCAGTGGCTTGAAAAGCCCCAGACCTATCTTCCCGGCACAAAGATGTCGTTCGCGGGTCTGAAGGACGCCAAGGATCGCGTCGACCTGATCGGCTATCTGATGGTTGAGACCGGCCACAAGCCCTAGATCGAATTTGCCCCGAGGCGGTGTGTTTGCCGCATCAAGCAACCTTGACGCGTATCAAAAGTGGTCTCAATGTCGCCCCGTCGAAGGGGAGCATCTGCCCCGGCTGACCTTCTGAACCGAAGGGTGGCGCCCCCCCGCCATCCGCCGGACCCAGGGAATCTGTCACTTCTAGTTCACAGGTTCCCTGGTGTCGGGTCCGGGACTTATTCGGCCGCGTTGGCGACCCTGGCCCGTTCCGCGTCCTCGAACGCCTCGATGCGGCGCGCCATCGCAAGCGGCGACTTCGTGAACCGCGCCAGCAGGTTATAGAAGACCGGCACCACGAACAGCGTGACCATCGTGGCGAAGATCGCGCCGAAGAAGATCGTGACACCGATCGTCTTGCGCGCCTCTCCGCCTGCCCCGCCCTCCAGGATCAATGGCAGCGCGCCCGCAGCCGCAGAGATCGAAGTCATGATGATCGGGCGCAGGCGCAGACTGGCGCTCTCGATCACCGCCTCCCGGATGGACAGCCCCTCATCGCGCAGCTGATTGGCGAACTCCACAATCAGAATGCCGTTCTTGGCGGCGATGCCCACGAGGATGATCAACCCGATCTGGCTGTAGGTATTGATGGATGAGCCAAAGATCAGAAGGCCGAACAGGCCGCCCAGCACCGCGATAGGCACGGTCAACATGATCACGGCCGGGTGGATCCAGCTCTCGAACTGGGCCGCCAGCACCAGGAAAACCAGCAAGAGCGCGATCCCGAACGCCAACCCGACCGAGCCCGAGGCCTCAAGATAATCCCGCGCCCCGCCACCCCACTTGATGGTCACGGAGCCCGGCTGCTTCGCAACCTCGGCCCGGAAGAAGGCGATGGCGTCGCCCATAGAGTAGCCCGGGTTCAACTGCGCTGAGAGACTGATGGAGCGAAGTCGATCCACGCGCGACCGGTCGGGCGTGTCGCCGCGCACCTGGGTGGTCACCACGCTGGACAGAGACACGACCTTGCCAGAGGAGGTCCGGACGTAGAGGTTGTCGAGATCGCTTTCGGTCTGCCTCCGGTCCCGATCAGCCTGCAGCAGAACGTCATATTCCTGACCGTTCTTGATATAGGTGGTGGCGCGCCGCGATCCGAACATTGTCTCCAGCGCGCGCCCGACGGACTGGGCCGAAATGCCCAGCGCAGCGGCCTTGTCGCGGTCGATGCTGACCACTACCCGGGGACTGGTCGGCTCATAGTCCAGCCTCGGTCGCGCCAATCCGGGATTGTCATTGGCCGCCGCCAGCAGCGGCTGGATCCAGCGGGCGATTTCGGGATAGTCGGTCCCCGTGGCGATCATCTGGAAGCTCGTTCCACCACCCCCGCCGCCGCCAGGCCCACCCCGCTGGAGTCCGCCCTCTGCCGAGACGATGGCCCGAACCGCCGTGACCGAAGACAGTTCGCGATTGAGCTTCGCCGAAAGCTCCGGCGCGGTGACCTTGGTGTCCGGCGAAAGGATAATGTTGCCACCGCCAGAGTTGAACGACGAATTTCCGAACCGCGGCATCGAGAAGACATAGCGTTCGACCGTCCCGTCCTTCAGGTACCGGGACAGGATCTGCTCGACCTTCTGGCTGGCGGCGACTGTGTAGTCGAACCCCGCACCTTCCGGTCCCGAGAAGCTGAGTTGCGCGCGTCGGCGGTCTTCCTCCGGTGTGAGTTCGCGCGGCAAGACGCTGAAGACCGTGTAGGCGGCCACGCCCAGAAATAGCACCAGCACCGAGGTCGCGATCGAAACGCTGCGGCGACCCAGCATCGCCTCCAGCGAGGCATGGTACGAGGCCCGCAGTCGATGCATGCCGGCGTCGACCTTGCGCGCGAGCCATCCCTCGCTCTTGGCGGGGCGCAGCAATTTGGACGCCAGCATCGGCGATAGCGAAAGCGCCAGGACGGCCGAGAAAGCCACAGCCGCCGCCACCGAGACCGCCAGTTCTACGAACAGCCGGCCGATGAACCCGGGCAGGAACATCAGCGGCGCGAACACGGCGATCAGGACAACGGTGGTCGCCACAACGGCGAAGAACACCTGGCGCGCGCCCCGTTGCGCGGCCACGATCGGCGGCTCGCCCTCGTCGATGCGGCGTTGGATGTTTTCAACCACGACGATGGCGTCATCGACCACCAGGCCGATGGCCAGAACCAGCGCCAGCAGGGTGAGCAGGTTGATCGAGAACTCCAGCGGGGCCAGGACGATGAAGGTCGAAAGGATGCAGATCGGCGCCACGACAGTGGGAATGATCGCGGCCCGGAGCGTGCCGAGGAAAAGGAAATTCACCAGCGCGACAAGCGCGAGCGAAATGCCCATGGTGATCCAGACCTCGCGGATCGCGTCACGGGTGAACTGGGTGTAGTCCACCGAAATTCCCAGTCGGGTGCCCTTTGGAAGGCCCGCGTTGATCTCGGTCAGAGCAGCCCTGACTCCATCTGAGATATCCAGATCGTTGGCCTGACTTTGACGCGTGATGGCGATGCCCACCATATCGCGGCCATTGGACCGGAAAATTCGCCGGCGTTCGTCAGGCCCCTCCTCGACACGGGCGATATCGCCAAGACGCGTGATGTAGCCCTGGCCGGCGGACGAGGTCGTGATATCCCTTGTCACGCCTTGCGCTGCGCCAGCAGAGGCCGCTGTTCCACCAATCGCGGCCGATCCGGTAGTCTGGGACGCTGTTCGCGCCGGCACAATCGGCATCTGGGCGAACTGCTCGGGGGTCGAGTACCCCCGCGCAACACGGATCGTGAAGTCCTTGGTAGGCGCCTCCAGCGACCCCGCCGGAAGCTCCGCGTTCTGGGAGTTGAGCGCGGTTTCCACGTCCTCAACTGTGATCCCGCGTGCGGCCATGGCATCGGGGTTGAGCCAGATGCGCATGGCGTAGAACTGTGCCCCGCCCACGCCGACCGTCGCAACGCCTGGCACTGTTGAGAGGCGCTCCACGAGGAAGCGCTGCGCGTAATCCGAAAGTTGCAGACGATCCATCGTCTGCGATGTGAAATTCAGGAACATGATCGGCGAGGAGTCCGCCGTCGCCTTCTGGATCTGCGGTGGGTCAGCCTGCTGCGGCAGTTGCGCTGTCACCCGGCTGACTGCATCACGCACATCATTGGCCGCAGCATCGAGGTCTCGATCCAGATTGAACGAGATACTGATCCGCGACGAGCCGTCCCGTGAAGACGAAGAGACCCGGTCGATCCCTTCGATACCGGCCACCTGGCGCTCGATCAGCTCGGTGATCCGTTCCTCGATCACTTCGGCTGAGGCCCCGCGGTAGCTGGTGGAAATGCTGACCACCGGCGGATCGACACTGGGAAGCTCCCGCACCGTCAGGGCGCCGAAGGAGGCGAACCCGACCACGCACAGGATGATCGCCGCGACCGCCGCAAAAACGGGACGCCGGACCGAGATGTCAGATAGCATCATCCAGCCGGCCTCGCCGCCGTCGGTCGCCCTGCCTCAGGCGCACTGGCCGGACGGCTCCCGGGCGCACCCGGTCGACCGCCAGATGGCCGCGCAATCCTTACAGGCTGGCCCGGCTGAATCTTGTTGAGGCCATCCGCGACAACCCTCTCGCCAGCCGTCACGCCTTCACGGATCTCGACAAAGCCCTGCTGGCGCGAACCGGTCAGAATGGGGCGTTGCTCCACCACCGTGCGTTCGCCCATCTGACGCAGCACGTAGACGAAGGCGGCGTCGCCCTGCACCGAAACGGCGCTCTCCGGCGCACTCAGGCTCTGACGCTGACCGCGTGAGATCCCGACCCTCATCAACATGCCGGGTTTCAGTCGACCGCCGACATTGGGAAACTCCGCACGCGCCGTGATCGCGCGCGTCCGCTCGTCGACGCGGGTGTCGATCTGGGCGATCCGCCCCGGAATGGTTTGCCCCGGATAGGCATCCGCAGTCGCCAGGAGCGTCTGACCCGGCCGCAGCTGGGCAAGGTAACGTTCGGGCGTCTGGAAATCGACCCGGATCGACGAGACATCATCCAGCGTCACGATGGGCGCGCCGGGATTGACCAGCGCGCCGGGCGCCACATCCGACAGGCCCACCACGCCGGCAAACGGCGCGCGGATCAGACGATCGCTCTGCCTTGCGCGTGCGGCGGCGACATCGGCCTGCGCCGCGCGCCATGTCGCCTCGAACTGGTCGATGGCCGCCTTGGAGGCGAAACCCTTTTCGCCCAGGGTCCTGTAGCGATCATAGGCGCGCTGGGCCTGGACAAGCCGCGCCTCTGCCTGCGCCGTGCCGGCGTCCTGTTCCGTATCGCGCAGTTCCACCAGCACCGCCCCACGGGCCACGCTTTGGCCGTCTCGGAACCGCACACGCTCTACCAGTTGAGTCGCGGCCGCCGTCAGCGTTACCGACTGGCGGCCCTTGGCCACACCCAGCACTTCGATAGTATCTTCAAACACCCGCGGCTGGATCAGCGCGACCGTGACCTGGGTCGGCCCCCCGGGACCCCCGCGACGACCGCCGGGGCCCCCGGGGCGTCCTGCGCCAGAAGCGCCCTGGGCCGACGCACCGGGGCCAGCCGGGCCCTGTCCATCCGGCTTGCCGCCAAGCAGTTTCAGCCCGCCGGCCACCGCCATGATGACCAGCAGCACCAGCGCGGCGACGAGGAAAAAGTGGCGTCGGATCAAACTGTGGTGCTCCATCGCCCGCACGGTGACGGACGACCTAATCGGGACAGGCCGTGCTCTTACGGCGTGTCCATACGCACGGTCCAGTGACAGATGGATGGCTGAGCGTTTCGAAATTGAAACGTGGCGCAATTCTGCAGAGCGTGAGCGCGCTGCTGGCTCGCGGCGCCCTCAAATCAGGCGTCTGGCGTGCTCAGGCGTCGTAGCCCGGGAGATGTCGGTCCAGTTTGCGCAGCGATCCCGGCCAGGCCAGCGCGCCACCGACGCCGCGGGCGGTCTGGCTCCGGACTTCGGCCTGCGACGCGTCCGGCGCCATGAGCAGGTTCTCCCGGCCCGCCGACATCGCCTGGATCTGCATCGTGCAGGCCCGCTCCAGATAGTACATGTTGACCCAGCAGTTGGCTGCCGTGTCGCCGACCGCCAGCGTTCCGTGATTTCGCAGCAACATCATGGTCTTGTCGCCAATGTCAGCGACCAGACGTTCACGCTCGTCGTGATTGAGCGCGATCCCCTCGTAGTCGTGATAGGCCAGTCGCGGCAGCACGATCAGCGCGTGCTGGGACAGCGGCAACAGACCTTCTTTCTGGGCGGCCACCGCCACGCCGTCATCGGAGTGCAGATGCATCACAAAGCGCGCGTCGTCGCGGGCCGCGTGGATCGCTGAATGGATCGTGAAGCCCGCCGGATTGATGAAGTAAGGCGTGTCCTGGAGGATATTGCCGTCCAGATCGATCTTCACCAGCGACGACGCCGTGATCTCCTCGAATAGAAGTCCGTAGGGGTTGATCAGGAAGTGATGCTCCGGGCCGGGAATTCGGGCCGAGATGTGGGTGTAGATCAGATCATCCCAGCCATAGAGGGCTACCAGTCGATAGAGCGCGGCGAGATCGACCCGCGCCTGCCACTCCTCCGCACTAACCTTGCCTTGCAGCGACAAAACGCCCGCAACCGAACCGTCCGCCATGGCTGTCTCCCTGGAATAATTGTTGGCCTAACCGTCGCGCCGCAGGCCGCCACCGTCAAGTCCGGCCACGAGTTCAGCGATCCGTGCGCTGGCGCGGGCCACGCTGTGTGGCTCCGTAGGGACAACATCCACCGCACCCAGGAGGGGGCGATCCTGTTTGCGGGCCGAGCGGTCGTAGGCCGGGTCGTAATGCAGCGCCATGATGGCTTCGGCCAGCTCGGCGAACGCGCCCGCCGCGATCAGAGACATCCATGTGGCCCGCCGCTCGGGGCTGGGCGCCACGGGCATACGGTCGATCGCCACCATCAGGGCGGACGGGTCAGCGATCATGTCGGCGTAGGTTTCGACCAGGTACTTCGCCCGTTCCGGACGGGACGCGACGAGTTCCATGCGTGGCGCGCGCGCCAGACATGTCCAGAGCGCTGGCGGGACCATGCGATCACCGATCTTGCTGGATTCCGCCTCAGCCACCACCGGCCGGTTCGGATCGAGGCCGTCCAGCGCCTGCAGGAGGCAGCTTTCGAACAGCTTCTGGCTGGGTTGGGGCCGCCCGGCGAGCGCGCCGAACAGCGACCCGCGATGCTGCGCCAATCCTTCCAGGTCCAGGGTCTGCAGCCCCATCTCCGCCAGCTGGCCCAGCATTTCCGTCTTGGCCGACCCGGTGTGACCGTCCAGCAGGACAAACCGTAGGTCCAGCGCCTCGTCATAGAGGCGGCGGGTGACATATCGCCGATAGGTGCGATACCCGCCCGACAGCACCGTGGTTCGCCATCCCACCTGATCAAAGATCGTGGCCATGGCATTGGAGCGCATTCCGCCCCGCCAGCAATAGATCAGCGGCGCAAAGCCGCCGTCCCGGTCGGCGACGGCGCCCTCGAGATGCCGGGCCACATTGCGCGCGACATAGGCCGCGCCCAGCCTCCGGGCCTTGAACCGCGAGTCCTGTACATACATCGTCCCGACCTCGGCTCGCTCGGCGTCTGTCAGCACCGGCAGACTCACAGCGCCCGGCAGATGATCCTGGGCAAATTCGCCAGGGCTACGCACGTCGATCACCATGTCGAAGCGCTGAAGGGCTTCGACCGAAACATCCTCTGTCACCTGCACGGTCATTGCGATGCTATAGCCCGGTTTCTATCCTGCGGAGAGCCAATGTCTGATCCTGTTCGCCTGACGTCCCTCGCCCACGGTGGCGGCTGCGGGTGCAAGCTGGCCCCGGCCGTGCTGCGCGAAATCATGTCGAAGATGCCGGCGGCGGCGGCCTTCCCGAACCTGATGGTGGGAACCGAAACCTCCGACGACGCCGCTGTCTGGCGGCTGAACGACACCCAGGCCCTGGTGGCGACAACGGACTTCTTCATGCCGATGGTTGATGATCCCTTCGACTTCGGCCGGATCGCAGCGACCAATGCGCTGTCGGACGTCTACGCCATGGGCGGAACCCCGATCATGGCGCTGGCTATTGTCGGCATGCCGATTGGAAAACTCGACGCCGCCACCATTGGCGCGGTGCTGGCCGGGGGCGCGTCGGTTTGCGCGGCAGCCGGTGTGCCGGTGGCGGGCGGACATTCCATAGACAGCGTCGAGCCGATCTATGGGCTTGTGGCGCTGGGGCTGGTTCACCCTGATCGCGTGCTGACCAACCGCACAGGCCAGGCCGGAGACGTGCTGATCCTGACCAAGGCACTAGGCGTGGGCGTCCTCAGCGCAGCGTTCAAGCAGGACCGGCTGGACGCCGCCGGCTACGAGGCCCTGATCCGGACAACGACCCAACTGAACACCCTGGGCAGGCTGTTGCCAGATCAACCCGGGATCCACGCCGTCACAGACGTCACCGGCTTCGGGCTCATGGGTCACGCCATTGAAATGGCGGAGGGCAGCGGCCTGCTGGCCGAACTCAACGTCGGCGGCCCTTCCGTCCTGCCGGGCGTCGAAGACCTGCTACGCGCTGGTGTTCGTACGGGGGCCTCTGGCCGCAACTGGGACAGCTACGGCGCCCGGGCGCAACTTGAGCCGGACATGGCGGACTGGCGCCGCGACCTCTTCACGGACCCGCAGACCAGCGGCGGCCTGCTGATCGCCGCCGCGCCGCAGGCCGCAGCTTCCCTGCTGGATCTGGCCCGCGCCGAGGGTTTCCAGGACACGCGGATTGTCGGACGCCTCGTCGAGCGGCCCGCCGGGTCAATCCATGGGGTCCGCCTCACGGATTGAACGCCAGTTCGGCGATCAGCCTGCGGTCCGCACCCGCGCTACGGCATCACGCCATCGCTCATAGGCCCTGGCACGCGGCGCCTCGGCCATCTTCGGCCGGTAGGCCTCGGTCGAGGGTCGTGAGGCCGCCGCCTCGGCCACATCGCGATAGACACCCGCCCCCACGCCCGCAAACAGCGCTGCGCCGAGCGCGGTCATTTCCCGATAAGTGGCGCGGCCAACCGCCACACCCGTCAGGTCTGCCAGCCTCTGGCTGAACCATGCGCTTCGCGACATGCCGCCGTCGATCCGCAATTCAGGGACGCCCGCCAGAGCGTCCGGCGCATCCGAACGCATGGCCTCGATCAGATCACGCGTCTGCAGTGCGCAGGCGTCGAATGCGGCACGCGCAATTTCGGGAAGTCCGGCGT
>NZ_JBIKNZ010000059.1:0-20656 GCF_044358365.1 Phenylobacterium sp.
CGAACATGCCCGCATGCCGGGCGACCATCGGCTCAAGGGCGTCGAAGCCTTCGCGGATCCAGGGCTGGATCCATTCGCGCACCAGCGCCTCGTCGCCGACCCCCAGCGTTTTCAGGCGCGCGCCCACGCGGGTGTTGTTCAGCGGGTGAATATCGCAGGCCACGATATTGGCCATTGCGCGCACGATGGCCCGGTCCAGGGCGGAGCGCGGCAGGATCGGCGGCGTGGGCCGGGTCTCTTCCAGCCATTCCAGGATCGCCAGGCTCTGGGTCAGGACCTGGCCGTCGCCAAGGTCCAGCGCCGGCGCCAGACCTTGCGGGTTCACCGCGCGATAGGCCGCGCCACGTTGATCGCCGGCCAGCAGATCGAGGGCGGCGTACTCGTAAGCCACACCCTTCAACGAGAGCCCGATCCGCACCCGGTAGGGCGCGCTCGCCCGCCAGGCGCTGTGCAGCGTCAGCGGCATCAGACGATCTTGAACGTCAGGGCGCCCACGCCCTCGACCTCGCCCTCGACCAGATCGCCGCGGACCAGCGGGCCGACGCCCTCCGGGGTGCCTGTGTAGATCAGGTCGCCCGGCGCGAGCGTCCACAGCTGCGAGGCCTCGGCGATGATCTCGGCCACGGTCCAGATCATGTCGGCCACCTTGCCGTCCTGTTTCACGGTCCCGTTCACCGAGAGCGAGATGCGGCCCAGCGGCTCCTGGCCGCTCCAGCGGCGGATCGCCGAGATCGGTGCGGATTCATCAAATCCCTTGGCGGTGTCCCAGGGATAGCCCTTGTCCTTTGACGCGTTCTGCAGATCGCGTCGCGTGAGGTCGACCCCAACGGCATAGCCGTAAACGTGGCTCAGCGCCGATCCGACAGGGATGTCCTTGCCGCCCGTCCCAATGACCACCACCAGCTCGATCTCGTGATGCAGATCGTTGGTGCGCGGCGGATAGGCGGCGTCGCGCCCCGGCGGAACCACGGCGTCGCCCGGCTTGGTGAAGAAGATCGGCGGGTCGCGATCATCGCCTCCCATCTCGATCCGGTGGGCGGTGTAGTTGCGCCCCACGCAGATGATCCGGCGAACCGGGAAACCTGCGGCCTCGCCCTCGACGGGCACCACGGGGAGGGGCGGAGCGGGGATCACATATCCGGTCATGACCACGCGTTTAAGCCTGTGCGCACGCGATGTGAACCCCGCGGGGCGATGTCGGCCCGCTTCAGATCAGGCCCAGCTCCCGCGCCTTGAATACCGCCTCGGCGCGGTTGCTGGCGGCCAGGGTGGCGATGGCGGCGACCGTGTGGGCCTTGATGGTGTCGGCTTCGGTATGCCGGGCGCGCAACCCTACGCCGACCATGCCCCATCGATCACATGGACGGCGCCGCTGGTGAAGGTTGCCTCATCGCTGGCCAGATAGAGGGCCAGGTTGGCGATTTCCTGAGCCGTGCCGAAGCGGCCCATGGGCTGACGCGCCACAAAGTCGCGCCGCGCGGCTTCGGGGTCGGCGGCCGACGCGATGCGCCCGCCCAGCGAGGGGGTGTCGACGGTCCCCGGGCAGATCACATTGCAGCGGATGCCCTGGCCCACGAAGTCCATGGCGACGGCCTTGGTCATGCCGATGACAGCAGCTTTGGTCGCGCTGTAGACGTACCGATTAGTCACACCCTTAAGCGACGACGCCACCGAGCCGATATTGACAATCGACCCCGCGCCTTTTGCCAGCATGCCGGGCAGGGCGGCGGCTGTCATCCGGTGCATGGAGCGGACGTTCAGATCGAAGGCCAGATCCCAGACCCGGTCGGAAACCTCAAGGATCGTACCGCCGTCCACCCGGCCAGCGGCGTTGACCAGGATGTCGAAGGCGGGCTCTGCGGCGAAAAGGGCGGCGACTGCGGTCGCATCGGTCACGTCCAGCACCCGGGTTCGAAGCGTTGGACCCAGAGCGGCCAGGCCAGCTTCGTCGATGTCGGTCGCCAGAACCTCGGCGCCCTCGGCGGCGAAGGTGAGCGCGATGGCGCGGCCGATACCTGCTGCTGCGGCGGTTACGAGGGCGAGTTTTCCGGCCAGTCTTGCGCTCATGGGGTCTCCGTCACTCCGTAGAACCGCGCCGCCGTGAGGCCGAAGATCTGCGCCTGTTCATCTGCACCAAGGCTCTGGACCAGCTGGCGCGCCTGTTCAAGCCAGTCACCATAGTCCCCCGCCAGATTGAGCACCGGCCAGTCGCTGCCCCACATCAACCGCGCGGGCCCGAAACACGCCAGCAGGTGATCCACGTAGGGTCGCAGGTCCTCATCGGCTGTGCGTGGCCCGGCCTCGGTGAGCAGGCCCGAGAGCTTGCACATGACTTGAGGGCGCCTGCTCAGGGCGCGGATGTCGTCGGCCCAGGGCTGGAAGGCGCCGGCCTCGATCCCGGGCTTGCCGGCGTGGTCGATCACCACGGACACCTGCGGATGCTGATCCAGCAGCCGCCCCAGCGCACCCAGTTGATGGGGGCGAACCAGGGCGTCGAAGGTCAGCCCGCCCTCGCCGATTGCGGCCAGAGCCCGTCCGACCGAGGCCTGCAGCATCCAGTCCGGATCCGGCTCGTCCTGGATCATCGGGCGGATACCGCGCAGCAATGGATCGGTGGCCAGGTCTGTCAGTGTCCGGACCGCATCCTTCGCGGTCATGTCGATCCAGCCGACCACGGCGCGGGCTCTGGGCCACCCGTCGGCCAGCTCCAGCAGAAACCGGGTCTCCGCCAGCGACGGCGCGGCCTGGACGATGACGGTTCCGTCGACCGCGTTCGCCGCCAGCACCGGCTCCAGGTGCTTCGGCAGAAAGTCGCGATAGAGCGCCGTCAGATCCGGGGTCAGCCAGCCATAGTCGCCGCGCGCCGGCGACCAGAGATGATGATGGGCGTCGAGGATCACCCCGGGCTCACGCTGCGCCGCGCCATTCCGCGCCGCCCGGAAAGGCATAATCGCGGAAGCTGTCGGCCTTCAGCTCCGTGCTGAACCCCGGCGCCTGTGGCGCCCGGTAGCGCCCGCGCTCGATGGTGATGGGATCGCAGAAGTGTTCGTGCAGGTGTCCGGCATGTTCCAGCATGCGGTTCTCCAGCGATCCGCTGATCGACAAGGCGTCTAGGAAAGCCAGGTGCTGGCCCACCTCGCAGAGACCGACCCCGCCCGCGTGCTGGCACACCGGCTTTCCGAATTTCGCCGCCAGCAGGAACACCGCCAGCGCCTCGTTGACCCCGCCCAGACGGCAGCAGTCGAACTGCACCACATCGATGGCGTCGGCCTGCAGCAGTTGCTTGAACATGACCCGGTTGTGGGCGTGCTCACCGGTGGCCACCCGGATGGGCGCCACGCCCCGGCGGACGGCGGCGTGGCCCAGGATGTCGTCCGGGCTGACCGGCTCCTCGATCCAGTAGATATCGAACGCCGACAGGGAGCGGACGTGGTCGATGGCCTCCTGCACCTCCCACACCTGATTGGCGTCAATCATCAGCAGGCGCTCGCCGATGGCTTCGCGGACGATGGCGCAGCGTCGCGCGTCATCGGCCCGGTCGCGGCCCACCTTCATCTTGATCGCGCCCCAACCCTCCGCCACGGCCTGGGCGCAGAGTTCGCGGATCTGGTCGTCGGGATAGCCCAGCCAGCCTGCCGAGGTGGTGTAGGCCGGATAGCCCTGCGTCTCCAGGATCGGCCCTACGGCGCCGCGCCCGGCTTGCGCCCGCGCCACGATGTCCCGGGCCTCGGCGGGGGTCAGCGCATCGGTGATGTGGCGGAAGTCAATCACCCGGACGAGTTCCTCCGGCGACATGTCCGCCACCAGCCGCCAAAGGGGCTTGCCCTGTTCCCTGGCCCAGAGATCCCACAGCGCATTGACCACCGCAGCCAGCGCCAGATGCACGATCCCCTTCTCCGGACCCAGCCATCGCAGCTGGCTGTCGCCCGCCAGCCTGCGCCAGACCGCGCCCATGTCCGACACCAGTTCGTCCAGCGACCGGCCCTCCAGCATCGGGGCCAACAGCCGGATCGCTGCCACGCAAAGCTCGGTGCCGCGGCCGATGGTGAAGGTGAAGCCGTGGCCCTTCAGGTCATCGCGGCTGGTGTGGATCACCACATAGGCCGCCGAATAGTCCGGGTCCGGGTTCATGGCGTCCGACCCGGCCAGCCAGCGCGAGGTGGGAAAGCGGATGTCGAAGGCTTCGATGCGTTCAAGGGTGAGGGTCACGGCCTCCGCCTCCGTCCAGTGCCAGGTCACCCTCCCTTATGGCCGTGTCGGACCTTGTCGTCCAATGCCAGGCGCCCGCCGCACTTCACCGAAAAACGGGTCTAGCGCGCCGTAGCGGAAACGGCGCAATCTGGGCTTCGACAGCTGCGGGGATCCAACCCTGCAGTGGCAGAACCGGGACGGAACACTATGATCAAGACACGCATCACCGAGATGTTCGGCGTGGACACGCCCATCGTCATGGGCGGCATGACCGGCGTTGGCTACGCGCCGCTGGTGGCCTCCGTGGCCAAGGCGGGCGCCCTGGGCTTCATCGTGGCCCACCTGTACCCCACGGCCGAGGAGCTGGAGGCGGCGATCCGCTGGGTCCAGAACGAGACCGACAAGCCCTTCGGCGTGAACCTCACCATCCTGCCGTCGCTGACCCCCATTCCCTACGATGAGTATCGCCGCGCGATCATCGAGAGCGGCTGCAAGATCGTCGAGACCGCCGGCCGCAACCCCGTCGCCCACATGCCCGACTTCAAGGAAGCCGGCGTCAAGGTGATCCACAAGTGCACCTCGGTGCGTCACGCGGTGACCGCCGCCCAGCTTGGCGTGGATGTGATCAGCATCGACGGTTTCGAATGCGCCGGTCACCCCGGTGAGGACGATATCGGATTGGTGGTGCTGCTCCCTGCCACGGTGGACAAGCTGGATATCCCGGTGATCGCATCTGGCGGCATGGCGGACGGCCGTAGCCTGGCTGCTGCGCTGGCGCTGGGCGCAGAGGGCGTCAACATGGGCACCCGCTTCATGGCTACCCAGGAAGCCGCCATCCATAACAACGTGAAACAGAAGATCGTCGAGAACACCGAGCGCGACACGATCCTGACCAACCGCACCCTGCGCAATACGTCCCGCGTGGCCCGCAATGCGGTGTCGGAGGAAGTGGTCAAGATCCAGCAGGATCCCACCAAGACCATCGAGGATGTCCGCCACCTGGTGGCCGGCGTCCGCGGCCGGGTCAATGTCATGCAGGGCGGGGACATGGACGGCGGCATCTGGTCCACCGGCCAGAGCCAGGGCCTGATCCACGACATCCCCACCTGCGCCGAGATGGTCCGCAACATCATGGCCCAGGCCGAGGCGGTGATGCAGCGGAACGCCCGCATGGTGGCGTAACAGGGTGCAGGCCGCATTGAACTTCCGGGCATGATCCGGCGCATAGCGTTGTCATTCGCCGCAGCGTTGCTGGCGGCGTTCGTCTGCGCCGCCATCATTGTGTTCGGTGCGCTGGAGGGATGGGGCCGCAAGCCGCTGGCATCGTTCGGCGACGATGCGGCCTTCGCTGTCGCGATTTCCAACCGGCTCCGGGCAGAGACGAGCGGCAACGCGGCGCTTATCTTGGTGAAGGCGGGCCAGCCGGTCCACGAGGTGTTTGTCTCCAAAGGCGCACCCGTGGATCGCGACACCCGGTTTCAGGTCGCCTCGATGGGCAAGTGGGTCACCGCCGTGGGGATCATGACTCTGGTCGAGCAGGGCAAGATCGACCTGGATGCGCCGGTTTCGACCTATCTGACCCGCTGGAAACTACCCGCCAGTGAATTCGACAACAGCAAGGTCACGGTGGGTCGGCTGCTCAGCCACACCGCGGGTCTCACGGACGGACTGGGATATGGGGGGTTTGCTCCCGGGACGCCGGTGCAATCCCTGGAGGCCTCGCTGACCCGCGCGGCCGATGCCGATCCCGGCTCGGAGGGCAGGACACGGGTTGGCCATGAGCCGGGCGCGGCCTTTGAATACTCCGGCGGCGGCTACACCCTGTTGCAACTGATCGTCGAGGAGGTCTCGGGCCGGACGTTCAACGCTTACATGACCGACGCCGTTCTGGCGCCCCTGGGCATGACCGGGTCGACCTTTCTGCTGCAAGATGGCGCGGCAAACGTTGCCGAAAATTTCGATGCGAAAGGGACGAAGTCGCCCCTGCCGCGATACACGGCCCTGGCTGCGACGTCGCTGTTCACCACCGCGGCGGATATGGCTCGTCTGATCGCTGCGCACCGGCCCGGTCCGGCCGGCGAGCCTGTCGGGCGCGGCGTGTTGCGCCCGGAAACCCTCGTCGCGATGCGGAAGCCCCAGGCTCAGCAGTACGGCGCCGATGTCTGGGGTTCAGGCGTTGTGCTCTATGCGCCGAACCGGTCCGGCGATTTCGTCATCGGCCATGACGGCAGCAACCGACCGGCGATCAACACCTCGGCGCGGCTCGATCCCGCGACCGGCGACGGCATCGTTTTACTGGAAACCGGTAATCGCGCTCTTGCCACGAAACTGGCCGGGGAGTGGGTCTATTGGTCCGTCGGGAAAGTCGATTCCCTGACCGTGGTCATGGAGCTTCGATCAACGCTCATCCGCGCAGGCCTGTGGGCTGGCGGGGCGTTCGCGGCGGTGTTCCTGCTGGTGTGGTTCCTGACCCAACGCCGGAGAGTGACAGCGTGACTATCCCGACTCCCACCTTCGCCGGCCCGCTCGCTGACCTCGTGGTCATCGAGATGGGCTCCCTCATCGCCGGTCCGTTCTGCGGCCAGATCCTGGGCGACTTTGGCGCCGAGGTGATCAAGGTGGAGGACCCGAAGGTGGGCGACCCCATGCGCCAATGGGGGCGCAGCCTGCCCAAGGGTCTGTCGCCCTGGTGGCCGGTGATCGGACGCAACAAGAAGTCGGTGGGGCTAGACCTGCGGACGCCCGAGGGTCAGGCGATCGCCAGGACCCTGATCTCGCAGGCCGATGTGGTGATCGAGAACTTCCGCCCCGGCGCCATGGAGAAATGGGGTCTGGGCTATGACATGCTTTCGAAGGACAACCCCGGCCTGATCATGGCCCGGATCTCCGGCTTCGGACAGACTGGCCCCTATTCGCAGCGGGCCGGCTACGGCCTGATCGGCGAGGCCATGGGCGGTCTGCGGCACGTGACTGGTGAACCCGACCGGCCGCCGGCGCGGGCAGGCATCTCCATCGGTGATAGCCTGGCGGCCATGCACGCGGTGATGGGGATCACCATGGCGCTGCACCATCGGGCCCGCACAGGCCAGGGCCAGGTGATCGACGCTGCCCTCTACGAAAGCGTGCTGGCGGTGATGGAGAACCTGGTCACCGAGTATGACATCACCGGCTATGTGCGCGAACGCTCGGGCTCGGTGCTGCCGGGGATTGCGCCGTCCAACGCCTATCCGTGCGCGAACGGCGAGATGATCCTGATCGGCGGCAATGGCGACAATGTCTACGCGCGGCTGACCGAGGCGATGGGGCGCCCGGATCTGAAGGTCGATCCGAAGTTCGTCGATCACGCCAGCCGGGGGGCGAACCAGCAGGAGCTGGACGGGATCATTGCGCAGTGGACCAGTGGCCATGCCCTGGCGGATCTGTTGACCCTGCTCCAGAACCAGGGCGTGCCGGCCAGCCGTGTATTCCGCGCGCCGGACATGATGGAGGATCCGCAGTTCACGGCGCGAGACGCGATCGTTTCAGTTGACCATGAGGTGTTCGGGCCGATCCGTATGCAGAACGCCTTTCCGAAGCTGTCCGCCACACCGGGCCGGGTCCGCTGGCCAGGGCCGAAACTGGGTGAGCACACCGACGCCGTTCTGGCCGAGCGCGCCGGCTGCAGCGCCGAACAGTTGGGCGCCCTTCGCGCGCGGGGCATCATTTAGGTCGCGCCATTCTTTTAGGTTGCGCCAGTCTTTCCGGTCAGGCTGGAACCTCCTATGTAGCGTGGCGTTGGGGTCACGCGCCCACCTTACCTGGCGGCGCAATCGTCAATCTGGAGATCTGGACATGGCAACCAAAGCCGGCCAACTGAAAACCGAAGAAGTAGTCGACGTCGCCACCGAAACGACCGCCAAGATCAGTGCTGACGCCCAGAAGGCGATCACGGACGCCGCCAAGCGCATTGAAGCGGCTGTCCAGCAGGGTCTCGAGCAGGTCCGCGCCCAGTCGCGTGTCTATGCCGATGTCGCGACAGAACAGCTGGATGAGGCTTCCCGTATGGCCAGTGAACAGATTCGCGCTCGTCCGCTGGCCGCGACCGGCCTGGCGCTGGGGGTCGGCGTGCTGATCGGCCTGCTGCTGTCGTCTGGCCGGCGTTGAATCTCAGGCGCATCCTCTTTCTGGCTGCGGCTTTGGGGGCCATTGTAGCGGCGGCGTGCGTGTGCGTTGTCGCCCTGTCCTTCGCGGTCTACGCGTTGGCTGACATCTGGCTGAGCCCGGCAGGCGCTGCGGCTGTGGTGGCTGCTGTTTTCGCCCTGATTGCTGTGGGGGGCGCCGCTATGGCCACCCGCAAGGCGGTTCCGAAAGCCGCGATGAAGGCAAAGCCGTCGGATGAGAGTATCCTGGACAAGGTGATGGGACTGGCCAAGGAGCGTCCGTTGGTGGCGGTCGCTGCTGCGACGGTGGCGGGCGTTGTGCTGTTTCGCAACCCGGCTGTGGTCGCCGCCGTGGTGACCGCATTTGTCAGTGGCGGCGCGGCCAAGGGCCGGAAATAGCCTCAGGCGCTCTCGCGGCGGTCAATCGCCCAGCTGTGCGTCGGCGCATAGGTCGAGCCGGACCAGCCTAGCGCTGTGATCCTGATCTGGTCAGCATCGGTCTCGATCAGGTTGAAACTTGGCGACACGCCGCGTTCGCGCACCGAAAGTGTGCCCGCGCCAACAGCATAGGTTTTCCCATCGCCATCTGGATAGGGCCAGACAAACGGCGCGTGTACGTGGCCCGACAACACCAGATCGACTCTCGCGTCCACCAGTCTGCCCGCGGCCCTTGCCCCGCCCCGAACCCTGGCTGACATCGGTCCGCCAATCATCTCGATCAGCGGATGATGCGCCACCACGATGCGCAGCGCGTCGTCGGCCTGGAACCAGTCAGCGGTTTCACGCGCCTGACGCTGCGAAATAGCGCCCTTGGACCAGTTCAGGCGAAGTTGTAGCCCTCTCGCCGTGTTGACCCCACGCACGGCGACGCCCTCGCCGCGCCAGCTCTGGGTCGCCGCTGGACCGATGAATTTCTCGAAGCGGCCGAACGGCGCGATGGCCCGTTCAACCAGGCCGACATAAGGGGTGTCGTGGTTACCGGGCGTCACGAGCCAGGGGTTTGACAGGCCCGCCAGCCACGCAGAAGCCACCTGGAATTCCGGAAGCGTCGCATAGCGGGTCAGATCACCGGAGATGACGATCAGATCTATGGCCTCCCTGCCCAGCCATTTCGTTGCAGCGTCCAGCGCAGCCGGGTTTTCGTCGCCGAAGTGGAGGTCGGAAAGATGTGCAATCCGGAACATCTTCACCGCACGCTGCGGGGCGGCGCCAGCACGCGGGTCACGGCAGGGTCGTAGTGCGTCTCGATGATCCGGCCCAGGCTCACGGTCTCGCCATCCAGAATTGCCGGGATCGGCTGGGAAGACCAGATCTGGATCGTTTTGCAGGGTCGGTTCTCAACAAGCGGATTCTCGCGCCAGTCCCCGACCAGAGCGCTGCCAACAAGCTGCAGAGCGTCTGCGGCGTTCTGAAAATTCAAAGCGGCGGCCTCCAGCCTGCCGTCGTCTTCATCCATGACCTTTGACGCGATCGGGCACATCACAACGACAGCCCGGGCCCGGTCCAGGCGTCCCGCGTCGATGACATATCTCAGACGATGGCCGAACGATCTCCCGAGAGCCTGACCCGCCCGTTGCAAAGCCAGCCCGATTTTGCCCTTGCGCAGGGCTTCACGCGCGGGCGCCCAGAGGGCTGGCGAGCCCAGGATTGCAGCGCAAAGAAAGGGGTGCCCCTCAACGCAGCCACCACCCAGAGTGCGCGGCTGTCCCTCGTCAAGCGCCAGCCGCAATGCTTGTGGCCAGGGGTTGGCGCCGTAGATGGCGCGAGACAGGAAGTTCATGGTGCCCCCCGGGAGTAGAACGAGGAGCGGCCCGCTCAGACCACAGAGTTCGGCGGCGGCCCGCGCCGTCCCGTCTCCTGCCAGTACGATCAGAAGCCGGGGGGCTGTCGCAATTGCCGCCTCTAGACTGGAGATCAGATCTGCCGCATCGAGCGCCCGGATATTGGCGACGAGACCGTACTCTTCGAGGATCGCCGCCAGCTGTGCAGGCGCGTCGGGGCCGACACTGCCCGAGGCCAGATTGGCGACGACTTCGATGCGATCGTCGGCCGAGAGTTGTGATGCGAAAGTCTCAGTCGTCCGGGACAGTGTCGTGACTCCTTTGCCAGGGGTCGCCGGGCTCTGTCCCCCTAGCCTGGCGCGGACAAACATGTGGGGCGTGGAACGCAGGACGCCAACCCGGCCGTAAAGTCCCGGACGAACGGCTATGCGATATGACGCTTTGCCGGACCGCTGTGAAAGAACAGCGCCTGACTTATGGCGGCTTTCAGAGTTTCGGGTTGGAAGGGTTTGGTGATCAGGAACGTCGGCTCAGGGCGCTCGCCTGTCAGCAAGCGCTCCGGGAAGGCGGTGATGAAGATCACCGGTAGATTGTCCCGTTCCAGTATATCCCGAACCGCGTCGATCCCCGACGATCCGTCGGCCAGCTGGATATCCGCCAGTACGAGTCCGGGCCGGCGACGCAACGCCGCATCAACAGCCTCTGTCCGTGTCGTAGCGATATCGATCACCCGATGACCAAGGTCTGTGACCAGAGCTTCGATGTCGGCGGCGATCACCGGTTCATCCTCGATGATCAGGACATCGGTCGCCAGTTCGGCGTCAATCTCGACCTGGGCCTGGGTGATCAGTTGCGTGACCTCGGCGAAGCTGACGCCAAGGATTTCGGCGACTTCGGACGGCGCGAAGCCCTCAAGCGCCGCCAGGAGGAAAGCCTGTCGTGACTGCGGCGCAATCCGCGAGATCCTCGCCGCGGGGTCAGTCACCTCGTCATGACGCCTGGTCACATGTGCTTCAGAGGCCGGCGTGAGCAGGGATTCATGAAAGGCACGGTAGAGGGCGACGCGAGATGATTTCCGGGGATCCAGAGCGCACCGGGCCGAGACCACGGCCTCTAGCGCGACTCGCACGGCCTGGTCGCCGTCCGTCTGCCCGCCGGTAAGGGCGCGGGCGTATCGACGCAGGTATGGAAGATGTGGCGCCAACTGCGTCAGCAAGCTCACGTGTACAACTCCTGTAGCCGCATCTGTCGGCCAGCCGCTAGGGATGGGAGAACGCTGACGCCGCTCCATCATGAAACGGAACGCTTGTGTTGGGAACAGGTTCCCAAGACGTCTGCTTTTGCGCATCCTGTGCGCACCGGGTGAGGAACCCTGACGAGGCGTAGGCGTTGAACGAAGACAGGGAACCAGATCGGGGGCGGTCCACGCCGGAGCGGGACAACAGCGACATGATCGATCACAGACCAGCTGTCGAGCGTCGCAGACCCCCCGTGGCGCTGGACGAAACGCATCTCCGCCAGCATGCAATTGGCGTCGGCCTCCGGAAAATGTTCGATGAGGTGGTTCACGAACCTGTCCCGGAGTCGTTCCTGGAAATCCTGCGTCGTGCCGACGAATCCGGCTCGGAGCCTTGAGCGTGGCGTCCGAGCCGCCGCCCGCCAACGAACCTTCCGGCCCGATGGTCGATGACGAAGCTTTCAGAGCCGGGCTGGTGAAGCTCATTCCCCACCTCCGCGCCTTTGCGCGGTCCCTATGCGGCGATCCCACCGTAGCGGACGACCTGGCCCAGGACGCCATGGTCAAGGCCTGGGCGGCGCGTGCCAGCTATCGCGTGGGCACCAATATGAAGGCCTGGACCTTCATGATCCTGCGCAATCAGTTCTATTCGGAAAAGCGCCGCAACTGGCGCCAGACACCCCTGGATCAGCAGGCTGCCGAGCAGACGCTGGTCGCCGTGGATGATCCGTCCGCCCCGGTGGCGCTGGATGAGTTGCGACTGGCGATCGCCATGCTCCCCGCCGAACAGCGGGAGGCCCTGATCCTGGTTGGCGCGGGGGGCTTCGCCTACGAAGAGGCTGCCGCCATTTGCGGGTGCGCCGCCGGCACCGTCAAAAGCCGGGTCAGCCGCGCCCGCCGAGCGCTTCAGGTAATTCTGGATAGCGGCAGCTACGATCGGGACGGGAGGTCCGCCTCCGACGCCATGCGGTCCATCCTGGCCGATGCGGAGCGGTTGAGCAGCGTCAGATAGTCCGGAGGCGCGCCTTGACTGACACGCCCCCGTATCAACTGACGACCATTCGCCTTCGTCTGACGGCCGCCCTGGCGGCGGCCTTGCTCCCGGTGCTCGCGCTGGGCGCCTTCCAGGCGACTATCGATTTCCAGAATGCCGGCCGGGAGCTGAGGCAAAACCTGACCTTCTCGGCGGAGCGCAGTGCTGCGGTCGCCCGGGCGCGGATGGAGAGCGCCGACATTCTGCTGCGCACCCTGGCGCCAGGCGCTGTGGGATTTCAGTGCGCCCAGCGACTGGGAGAAGTGATCGAACGGATCCCCGGTTATCGCAACCTGATCCGCTTCGACCGGCAGGGCCGCGTGGTCTGTTCTGCCAGCACCGCGCCCGCCGATCCGGACCGCGCCAGCCGCGATTGGTTCCGCCAGCTGGCCGCAGGCCGAAGCCTGGCGATCACCCGCGATCCGGGACCCACCTATGCGTCGGAACCCGCCGTGCTTGCCGCCGCAAGGGCCACGGCGCCAGACGGGGCGTTTGATGGCGCGGTGGTCGCCGTGATTGCGCTGTCCAGCCTGCAGCCGCGAATGAACGATCCCTCCCTGCCGCGCGGCGCCGAGGTCGGACTGGCGGAAAAGACCGGGCGCTATATTACGGTGACCAACTCCCGCGCGTTCCCGCAGTTGCCTTTGGACTGGCGCGCTCAGGTGACCGACCGGGGATCTCTGGTCTGGTTCGGCGAGGATAGTTCCGGTCAACCCCGGGTCTACTCCGCAGCCCCGCTGGTGGGCGACGAGGTCTATGTAGTGCTTTCGGCCCCATCCCCGGGGGTCTGGTCGTGGGCGCGTCTCAATCCCCTGACCAGCATCGCTCTGCCGTTGCTGACATTTCTCTTTGCCCTCATCGCCGTGTCGCTGGCTGCGGATCGCGTCGTCGTGCGTTGGATCGTCTATCTGCAAAGGATCGCCACCCTCTATGCACGGGGCCGTTTCAGTGTGCGTCCGGTGCAGGCCGAGCAGATGCCGCCGGAAATCCGGGAGCTGGCCGAAACCCTGGAAGACATGGCCGACGCGATTGTGATCCGCGATGCGTCCTTGCGTGAGGCCCTGGCGCAGAAGGACGATCTGATGCGCGAGATCCATCATCGGGTGAAGAACAACCTTCAGGTCATTTCCAGCCTGCTCAGCCTGCAGCAGCGCGCGCTCTCGGATCCGGCGGCCAAGCTGGCCATGGGAGACATGCGCCAACGGATCGGCGCGCTCGCTCTGATTTATCGCGCCCTTTACCAGGGTCCGGATCTGAAGCGTGTCGACCTGCAGGTTTTCCTTGAGGAGCTGACCGCACAGCTGGTGTCCGCAGACGCCGTGGCTGGCCGGCTCGTCAGCACTGAAATCCAGGTTCAGCAGCTGATTATCGAGCCGGATCGGTTGGCGCCGTTGGCCCTTTTTGCGGTTGAAGCGATCAACAACGCCCAGAAACACGCCTTCGACCGCCGTGGAGGCGTGCTCAGGGTGGCCCTGACCATTCGCGGCGACGAAGCCGAGCTTTCCATCGCCGATGACGGCGCCGCCGCCGATGAGTCGCTGGTCGCGCCAGGCGTCGGGCGCACTCTGATGATCGCTTTTGCGCGACAGCTGAACGGACAGGCCGTTTTTGTCCGCAACGCCGCCGGGGGTGTCACAGCCTCGCTCGCCTTTCCGACCTCGACGCCGAACCGTCGACGCCCTCCCGGAGCGGCTCAGGCTGCGGCGTAGAGACCGAGGCGCGGCGCCAGGGCCTTGAAGGATTCGCCAAGTGTGTCTCTCGGCCCTATGACCAGCCGGCCCCCGGGCGCTAGCGCATGCATCAATGACGTCCGGACCCTGGTCTGGGCTTCCGGCGCGAGGCCGCTCAGCACATTGCGACAAAGAACCAGATCAAATCGCCCGAAACTTGACAGGTCATCCAGAAGGTTGACCCGCCGCCAGCGGACCATCTGCCGGATCTGCGGTGACAATGCGAACCCTTCACCCTGCTTTTCGAAGTGCCGCACGAGGGCGCGCGCTGGCAATCCACGCTGGACTTCGAACTGTGAATAGAGGCCGGCCTGCGCCTTCTCCAGGTTCCGCTCCGACAGGTCGGAGCCGAGCAGATCCCAGGGCCCGGCGCTTGCAGGCAGATCGGCCAGAATCATCGCCAGTGAATAGGCTTCCTGGCCGGTCCCGCACCCAACGCTCCAGACCCGCACCGGCGCCCCGCCACGGCTACGGGCCAGTTCTGGCAGGATTTCGGCAGCCAGCCGGTCAAACACCGGGCGGTCCCGGAAGAATTCGGTATCGGACATCGCCATGGCTTCGACCGCAGCCCAGGCCAGCCGCTCATCACTCCGTCCGCGTAGCGCGCCGATGAGGTCCTTGGGCGATACGAAACCCTCTCGACGCGCCACGGGCGCCAGCCGGCTTTCGATGAGATATGACTTCTCAGGGTCCACCCGCAGGCCCGCACGCGCCAGACAAAGGGCGGCCAGATAGGCGCGGTCCGGGGCTTCAATCATGCTGCGCGCACCTGCAAGAGGCCGAGGCTCTGGAGCTTTCCGGCTACGATCGCACCGTCGAAGGGCTTCATGATGTATTCGTCGGCCCCGGCTTCCAGGGCTTCGCGAATGCGTTCGATCTCGGTCTCGCCGCTACAGAAGATAACCTGCGGGACGTTTCCTCCGTGCGACGCGCGCACACGGCGCAGGACTTCGAGACCATCCATCTCGGGCATCCACCAGTCCAGCAGGATAACATCCGGCATCATCGCGTCGCACCAGGCCATCGCCGCAACGCCGTTCGCCGCCTCGGCAACCTCGAAACCGAGGTCTTCGAGGATGCGGCGCGACACCTTGCGGATCACAGGGCTATCGTCGACGACAAGGCAGGTTTTCAAGGGCGGACAGACTCCGGATTCGTACGACCGGATTGTCGCTCGGCCGGGTTAACGCCGGGTGTTGGGGCTAGGTCGGCAAGGTCGCGGCGAACACAACCCGCTCGGCCTGGGCGTCTGCGAACACCCGCCCTTCCGCGTCGGTGACAAACAGGTGCACGTAATAGGCTTGTACCCAGTGACCATGGAGGCCTTCTCCCTGCGGTTCGCCGCGCAGCCCGGCCAGCACCTCGGGACGCAACCGCGCGCGGGGCCCTTCAGCTTCGATGGCGATCACAAGGGAAGTCGCCTCCTGAACCGCCCGCACCCGCGCAATCCCGCCGGTGGGCAACGCCGCCCCCGCCATCTGCGCCAGATTGAGCAGGGTCCGGGCCGCTGGCTTGTTCACGGCCGGCGTGTCCACATTCCAGTCCAACGTCGCACGCATGTGGGCGAAGGCGCCCTGCGCAAGCTTCTCCAGTTCCCTAACGTCAAAGGTTTCTGCCGAGGCCGAGGCTCCGAACGCCACGCGGCAGAACGACAGCTGGTCAGCCAGCTTCTTCGCGGAGCTGGCGATCAGGCCCATGGCCTCCTCGCGCATGTCCTGCGCCGAAGGGTCTTCCAGCAGGTCGAGGCCGGAACTGATGGCGCTGGCAGGACTGATGAAGTCATGACACATCCGCGCCGCCAGATAGGCGGCCAGCTCGGCAGGGCGGATCACGGTGGCATCGTCAGGGTCGGTCATGGTTCCTCCAGCTTGGCCCGATTTGCGCCTTGGGCAAACGCCGCGGTGTCTGTACGAAGTCCATCACGCCGCGAGGTCGCCGTTCGGCGCTTCCCGAATGAAAACGCTGAGGGTGAGTTGCGCGAAGACAATGACGTTGGTCAGGTGCTGGCCGAGATATGCGAGGCTGCCGCCGCCCTGATACTTCCGCTCTGGCGCTCGGGCCTGACCGTCACGCACAAGGCCGACGAGAGCCCCGTGACCGAAGCCGACAAACGCGGCGAGGTCCTGATTCTGGAGCGTCTTGCGGCGCGGTTTCCCGACATTCCAGTGATCTCGGAGGAGGACGCGAGCGAGTTCGGCACGCCCGACGCCATTGGCCCGCGATTTTTCCTCGTTGATCCACTGGACGGCACGAAGGCATTTGTGCGGGGCGACCCCAATTTTACCGTCAATATTGGCCTGATCCAGGATGGTCGCCCCGTCGCGGGCGCTGTGTCGGCGCCGCCGTCCGGCGAGACCTGGTATACGCAAATGGGCGGGGTGCTGAAGCGGACCCGGGGCGGCCCCTCCGCGCAGGTGCGGGTGCGGCCCTGGCCAAAGGGCGAGGCCATTGCTTTGGTCAGCCACACCATGAAGGACGAGACGATCCAGAAGCTGATCGCCGAATACGGTTTCGATCACCGGGAGCCGATGGACAGTTCGATCAAGCTCTGCCGGATCGCGGAGGGCTCGGCGGACATCTATCCACGCCATGGGCCTACCATGGAATGGGATGTTGCGGCTGGTCATGCTGTGCTTGAGGCAGCCGGAGGAACCTTCCTGACCCCCGAAGGCGAGCCGTTCGGATATGGCAAGGCGGACGCTGGTTTCCGCAATGGCTGGTTCGTCGCGCGCGGGGGCTGAGCTCCGCCTAGATGCGCTTTCCGATATTCCAGTTATCCGGCGATGAGACCGCCGGCGTCCGGGCGTGCTGGTAGTCGTCGGGCGTGACCGGCGCTGTAAGGCTCAGAACAGCCAGATACCCCGCAAACCCGGTCACAAAGGCGACGCTCGCCAACATCAGGAAGGGTTTCAGAACCGCCATGTTGCAGATCGAAGCCTGCGCCTGAAGGGTTACCGAAGACTCAACGTTCAGGGGGCCCCAGGGGCGCAGAAAGGTCAGGGCTTGTTTTTGATAATTGTTCGCATTAGCAATTTCTGCGGTCAGATTCTGGCCCTCTGGGAAACCGATCATGACACCGCTTGCAGGCCTCCGACGCGTTTGGCTGACCATCCACCTGTGGCTGGGCGTCGGTCTGCTCGTGGCGCTGATCCCGTTGAGTGTCACTGGCTCCGTCCTGGTCTGGCACGATCAGATCGACCGTGTGCTCTATGCTGAGAGATACGCTTTATCCGGGGCCAGGGTTGCGGAGCCGATCGAGGCTTATGCTGATGCCGCGCAGGCAGCCTTCGGAACCCGCGCGATACTCACTCAGGTGCGGTTGCCAAAGAAGGCCGGAGACCCGGTCGTGGCTGTGGGGCGGATGGCCGGAGAACCCGGGCAGGGCGGCAGGCCGCGAACTCTGAATGCCTGGATTGATCCGCCGACCGCCCGGGTGCTCGACACCGCCGAGACGGCGCGGGGCTTCAGCATGGTCCTGCACCGGGTTCACGGTACGCTGTTGATCCCAGAGGTCGGTCGCAAGGTGGTGGGCTGGCTGGGTTGGGCCATGTTCTTATCTTCGGCGACCGGCCTCTGGCTCTGGTGGCCCAGGCGGTGCGGCTTGCTGCAGGGCCTGGCCTGGCGGCGTGGCGCATCGAGTCTTTACAATCTGCACCATGTGGTTGGCTTCTGGGTCTGCATCCCCCTGACGGTACTGTCGTTGACCGGCGTCTACATTTCCTTCCCCGAGACCAGTCGCGCGGTCTTCGGACTTCCCCAGCCGCCGCCGAGACCCCCGGCCGCCGTAAGGTTTGCACCGCCCCTTGCCGCGCCGAACCTATCGCTCGCCGAGGCTGTCGGCATCGCCTTGACCGCGACGCCCGGCGCATCCGTCACAGAGGTCAGCGTTCCGACCCAGGGCCAGGCGCCGACCTGGCGCGTTGGTCTGGTGATGCCGGGAGCCGGAGCGACCCGGACCGTCCAGGTGGTCGACTCCACCGCCGCCATTCGCGCAGACCGTCCCGCCGGCGGGAGCCGCGCTTCCGATCAGGTCTCACCTCTGGTGCGCAGGATCCACGACGGTCATGACATGGGAGTGGGCTGGCAGATCGTCATCTTCCTGGGTGGACTGGCCCCGGCAATCCTGGGTCTCAGCGGCGCCATCCTGTGGGCGCGCCGTCAGTTTGGCCGAAAAGGCGTTTGAAGTAGTCCGAAGTCGTTATTGATAATCATTCGCATTGCAAGTTCGGGTGCGATGGCTTAAGAACGCTTCTCAATTGCAGTAGTCTTTCGGTCTGTCAGCTCATGATCCTTTCCCGTCTATCCGTCGCTGTAACCCTCGCGCCGCTGATCCTCGCCCTTGGGGTTGCGCCGGCGCAATCCGAAGACGCCGAGGCACCGGAAGTCTCCGCCCTGGTCGTGACGGCCCGGCGCGACATTGACTATGGTTCATCCCGGACGTCGACAGCGACCCGGACTGACACGCCGCTGCGCGATGTGCCCCAGTCGGTCAGCGTGATCACGGACCAGCTGATCCGAGACCAGTCGATCCAGAACCTCTCGGACGTTTTCCGCTACGTGCCGGGGGTGGGCGTCGGGCAGGGCGAGGGCCATCGGGACGCGCCCACCATTCGTGGCAACGCCACCACGGCGGACTTCTTCGTCAACGGCGTGCGTGACGACGTCCAGTACATCCGCGACCTCTACAATGTTGAGAGGGTGGAAGTGCTTAAGGGGCCCAACGCCATGATCTTTGGGCGCGGCGGCGGCGGCGGCGTGATCAATCGGGTGACCAAGACCGCCGATGGCTCGGATGAGCGCGAGCTGTCAGCTGAACTGGGATCATGGAACCACCGCCGGTTCACCCTGGATATGAGCCGGTCCCTGGATGGCGGGTTGTCCGGGCGCGTGGTCGGTCTCTTCGAGCGCTCCGAGAGTTTCCGGGATTTCGTCAACCTGGAACGCTGGGGGATCAATCCCTCGGTGTCCTGGCGCAATGCCGACGGTCTGACCATTTCGCTGGCCTATGAACACTTCGAGGATGACCGGACCACTGATCGCGGGGTTCCGTCGTTCAGCGGCCGCCCGTCTCCCGCGCCGCGCAGCGCCTTCTTCGGAGATCCGGAGCGCAGTTACAGCACGACCAATATCGATCTGGTCAATCTGGCGATGGAGTATGAGCTGTCGGCGAACCTGACGCTCCGCAACCGGACCGTCTATGGCGACTATGCCAAGACCTACGACAACATCTTCCCGGGCGGTGCGGCTGTGGCCGGATCCAACGGGGCTCCGGCGACCTATCCCCTGCAGGCCTACCGCAACATCTCGCCGCGCGACAACCTCTTCAACCAGACGGACGTCGTCTGGAAGACCACATGGGGCGGTATGTCCAGCACGATCCTGGCGGGGTTCGAATTTGGTCGCCAGCGGACCGAGAACCTGCGCCTGACGGGTCGCTTCGGCGCAGCGAACGGCCTGACGACCCTACCCGGAAACCCCTTTTCTGATCCTGCAAGGCGTGGACTTCCAATTGTCTTCTCCAACACGGGCGCCGACGCCAGCAACCAGGTCAAGGCCACCGTCGCCGCAGCCTATGTTCAGAACCAGGTCGAGTTGACGTCGCAATGGCAGCTCCTGGCTGGTCTGCGGTACGACCGGTTCGAGGTGGAGGTCCAGGATCGCCGGGCGACCGCAGTCGTTCGACGGGATTTCAGCCGTCGCGATAAGCTTTGGTCGCCTCGGCTTGGCCTTGTCTACAAACCGGTAACGCCCGTCTCGATCTACGGCAGCTACAGCGTCTCGTACCTGCCGGCGTCGGGCGATCAGTTTTCATCCCTCACGACGATCACCGAAGGGCTCAAACCCGAGACGTTTGAAAATCTTGAAGTGGGCGCCAAGTGGGAGATCAACCCCAGCCTGCTCATGACGGCCGCCCTGTATCAACTCGACCGTGACAACACGACCTCTCCGGATCCGGCGCGACCCGGACAGGTGGTGCTCACCGGCGCCCAGAGATCCCGCGGCCTTGAAGTCAGTATCGCCGGTCGCCTTTCGTCCCGCTGGGAGGTCGCCGGCGGCTATGCGCTGCAGGAAGCCGAGATCCGTCGTGCGACCGCCGCCGCCCCTGCCGGCCGGGATGTGGCGCTTGTGCCGAAACAGACGTTCTCACTGTGGAATCGCTACGACGTAACGCCGGCCATGTCGCTGGGTCTGGGCCTGATCCACCAGGACGCCCGGTTTGCGTCGATCTCAAACGTGGTGACTCTGCCAGCCTTCACCCGCGCCGATATCGCCGTGTTCCTCAAGATGAATAAGCGCGTTCGCGGCCAGATCAACCTCGAGAACCTGTTCGACAGCCGCTATGCCGCCACCAGCCATGGCGACAACAACATCCTCTTCGGAACACCGCGTTCGGTCAGGGCTTCGGTGGACGTCAGCTTCTAGGCTCAGGACCCATTGAAATGATTCCCAAGGCGGGGTTGGTCTGATTCACTGGCGGCGCATGGAGGCGTCGTCATGAGTGATTTGATCTGGTTGTCGCAGGCGCAGATGCGCCGGATTGAGCC
>NZ_JBIKNZ010000111.1:0-6297 GCF_044358365.1 Phenylobacterium sp.
GTCCGACACGTCCAACCCGACATAAACTTCCATTGGGTCCATCCTCCTGTTTGAAGCAGCGCGATCCACTCGCTCCGACTTCGTATCTTCAGGTCTGGATGGGCCTACCTCAATTACGCGATGTCAACGTTACGCGTTGAACGGGGGAGGTAGGCGCTTTGGTTTGGCTTCGCCTGGCCCATGGGCGGGACTGTAACCTGGGGGCGTGTTTTGCCAAGGCAGAACCTCTGAATGTGACCTTGTCGCCCCTTTCCCGCCTTCGCCGCCTTACTTCACCCCAAGCACCTTCTTCAGGAACATCACCTCGGTCGCCCGAACGGCCTCCTGGTTGGCCTTTTTCGCGATGCCGTGGCCTTCGTCGGCGGCGATCAGGTACCAGACGTCGGCGCCCTGGGTGCGGAGTTTGGCCACCAGCTGTTCGGATTCCGAGCGGGGCACGCGCGGGTCGTTGGCGCCCTGGAACACCATCATCGGCTTGGTCATATTGGCGGTCATGGCCAGCGGCGAGATCCTTTCAAAGACGGCGCGCATGGCCGGGTCGCGTTCGTCGCCGTACTCGGCGCGGCGGGCGTCGCGGCGGTAGCCCTCGGTGTTTGCCAGGAAGGTGATCCAGTTGGAGATGCCGTAGAGGTTGATCACCCCGGCCAGGCGGTCGCTGTAGTGGCCGGCGACGGCCAGCACCATGTAGCCGCCGTAGGATTGGCCCACCACCGCGACGCGGCTGGCGTCGAGGTCCGGCTGGGTGGCGACCCAGTCGAGAAGAGCGCCGATGTCCTTGACGGAGTCTTCGCGTTTCGCGGCGTTGTCGAGACCCTCGTAGGTCTTGCCGTAGCCGGTGGAGCCCCGGACGTTGGGGATGATCACGGCGGCGCCCAGCTGGTTCACCCAGGACTGCCGGCGCGGGCTGAAGCTGGGCTGCTCCTGGCCTTCCGGTCCGCCGTGGATCTGGATCACCACCGGGCGTTTGCCGGTTGCGGGCGAGGTGGGGCGATAGATGAAGGCCGGGATCTGGCGACCGTCAAAGGTGGGGTAGCGGAACAGCGCGGGCTCGACGAACGTCCGGGGGTCGAGGCCGCCAGTCTCGCTTTCGGTCCAGCGGGTGAGCGCCGCGGACCTCAGGTCATAGCTCCAGACGTCGCCGGACGAGCGCGACGTGGAGAGGCTGAGGCCGATGTGCGCGCCGTCCGGGGAGAAGCCGGCGCCGGTGAGCACGCCTTGCGGCAGGGTGGGGCCGGGCAGGCGGGCCCCGGTGGCGAGATCGCGCAGCACCAGGGTGGAATAGCCCTCCTCATTCACCGTCAAGGCGATGACGCGTCCGTCGGGGCTGATGGTGAAACCCTCGGCGCCCCATCTGGCGCCGGGATCGAGGTCGCGGACCGCGCCGGTGGCCAGGCTGATGACCACGGGAAGAAGGTGTTCAGACCGGTCGTCGGACAGGACGACGACAGACGAGCCATCCCCGATGAAGGCGCCGCCCTCGTAGGAGATCCTGCGATCCTGCGGTCCGACCGGGGTCAGGGCGCCGGTGGCGAAGTCGAGCAGGAACAGCTGGCTCCAGCTGACGGAATGGCGTCGCTTGATGAGGGCGCTCTTGCCGTCCGGTGCGATGGCCAGGGGAGCCACGACGCCTGTGCCCTCCAGCACAATGCGGCGGGTGGACGGATTGGCCGGGTCGGCGAGGGCGATATCGTAGTTGGGGTCGCCCGGGGTCACCTGGGTCCAGGCGGCCAGTTTGCCGTCGCGCGACAGCACGAAGCTTTCATTGCGCGTACCCGGCGTCGTGAGTTGGGTCTCGGCGCCGGCCAGGTCACGCACCCAGGCCTGATAGTACTCCGCCCCGCCGACGTCGCGGCGATAGAGGTAGCGCGCGGCGCCCGGCAGTACCTGGGCGGCGTTGACGGGTTCGCTGAAGAAGGTGAGCTGGGTGCGGTCGCCGCCTGGGCGGGCGACGCGGTGGATCTGGTTGGTCTCGCCGAACCGGGTGACGATCAGCATGGAGCCGTCGGGCAGCCAACCCTCGAACATGGCTGAGCGGGCATTGTAGTAAGGCGCGAGCGCCGTGCGGAGTGTATCGGGGACAGGCAGCGCGCCGTCATAGGTGATGGCGCCGACGGTGCGCCGCTCGGGCTCAGACAGTCCGGGGGTCGCGAAGGCCAGGGTCAGGGCGGCGACCAGCAGCAGGGTTCGGAACATCGGGTCGTTTTCCGGGTCAGAGAGATCGCAAGCCATAGGGCCGGAGCGGGCGTCTGTCACCCGGCGGCGGCTTGGGGATGACGCGGCGGTCCCGGGCCTCTAAAGCTCCGCCATGAACACGCCGATACTGATGCTGGGCGCCGGACGCATGGGCGGGGCAATGCTGGAGGGTTGGCTGCGGGCGCATGCGTTCGCGGCGCGCGACCTGATGATCCGGGACCCCATGCCGGGCCCGGCGGCCCTGGCGGCCGGCGAGGCCGGCGCAAACCTCGACCCCACCGAGGCGGACATCGCGTCTGCAAAGACCGTGGTGCTGGCCGTCAAGCCCCAGCTGTGGCGCGAAGCGGCTGCCGGGATCGCGCCGATGCTGGCGGCCGACGCCGTGGTGGTGTCGATCGCGGCGGGGGTGAAGGCGTCTGATATCGCCCAGGCGTTCGGCGGGCGCCGCGTGGCCCGGGTGATGCCCACGACCGCTGTGGCCATCGGGCAGGGGACTGCAAGCCTCTATGCCGATGACGCCGCCGCGTTGGCGACGGCGCGGGCGCTGTTCGAGCCGCTGGGCGGGGTGGTGGCGCTGGGCGACGAGAGCGCCATGCATGCGGCGACCGCCGTGTCAGGCTCGGCGCCGGCCTATCTCTACGCCTTCATCGAGTCGCTGGAGGCGGCGGGAATCACCGCCGGACTGTCCCCGGAAGACGCCAGCCATCTCGCCCGGTCTACGGTCACGGGCGCCGCCGCCCTGCTGGCTACGACCGGCGAGGCGCCCACCGAGCTACGCCGTCAGGTTACATCACCGGGCGGCACGACGGAGGCGGCGCTGAACGTGCTGCTGGGGCCCAAGGGTCTGCAGGTGCTGATGCGCGAGGCGGTGGGGGCCGCTGTGCGGCGGTCCAAGGAACTGGGGGCCTAGATCACGCCGAGACTGGATTGAATCAATCCAGTCTCGAGGAACGTGATCGCCCTCATATGTTTAGAGCGGGTTGCGGGCGGAAAACCGGTTCCCACTTTTCCTCAACCCGCCCTAACTCCGCTTCCAGGTCTGGGCCTGGCAGAGCATCAGGACGCAGCCCTCGACCTTGAGGGTTCCATTGCCACTGATCGCGATCTTGCTGTCGTAGGTCTTGCCGCTCTCCGGATCGTAGATCTTGCCGCCGGTCCAGCGGCCGGGCGCGGCCGGTTTGAAGTCGCGGATCATCGGCAGGCCGACCAGGGGCCGTGATCGCAGCGCCTGGTCCGGATTGTTGGCGTCGAGCCGCTTTGCGTCGACCGGGTCCTTGAGCCAGACGAGGGTTCCGCACATCCGCTCCGGACGCGCCGGGCAGGGTGCGATTCTCACCTTTCCGCTGCCGCCGACAGTCAGCCATTCACCCTGGACGGGATCTGTGGCGAGGGCCGGGGTGGCCCCGGCGGCCAGGATGAAAGCGAACAGCAGGTGGCGCATCGGCGGCTTCTCCAAGGTTTCCTGAAGGATCTTCAGCGCCGCTGAACCCAGCATGAATGCGCTCAGCCGGGAAGCCGGATTGTGGCGCGCAACCCGCCCAGCGGCGAGTTGCTCAATATGATGTCGCCGCCGTGACCGCGCGCCACATCGCGGGCGATAGCCAGGCCCAGGCCCACGCCTTTTGTGTTCTGGTTGCGGCTTTCGTCGAGACGACCGAAGGCCTTGAAGGCGTCTTCGTATTGATCCGGGGGGATGCCGGGTCCGTTGTCGTCGACCCGGATTTCCAGGGCGCCATCCGGGCGGCGATGCGCCTCGACCTCGACCTGGTCGCCATGCGCCGCTGCGTTCATCACCAGATTGGCCAGGGCGCGCTTCAGGGCGTTGGGGCGTACCGTGACCGACAGGTCGGGATCGGTGGCGACCTTGACGTCGGCGCCCAGCCGGGCCGCGCCGTCGCGCACAGCTTCGATCAGGGGGAGGAGCCGGACCAGCCGGGAGTCTTCGCCCCCCTCGCCGCGGGCGAAGGCCAGATACTCGTCGATCATGTGTTCCATGTCGGCCAGATCGCGCTTCATGTCCGCCGTCCGGTTGGTGGGTTCGGCCAGGGCCAGCGTCAGCTTCAGTCGGGTGAGCGGCGTGCGCAGATCGTGGCTGACCGAGGCCAGCAGGGCGGTGCGCTGTTCGATATGGCGCTGGATGCGCCCGCGCATGTCGAGAAAGGCCGTGGCGGCGCGCCGGACCTCGCGGGCGCCGTGGGGCTTGAAGGCGGGTGTGTCGGCGCCGCGCCCGAAGGCCTCCGCGGCATTGGCCAGCCGCTCTATGGCGCGGACCTGGTTGCGGATGAACAGGATCGCCACGGTGGTCAGCAGCACGGTCGCCAGGGTCATCCAGAGCACGAAGATGTGGCCCTGGGTGGCGAAGGCCCGCTCACGCGGGGCCAGCACCCGCATGACCCCGCCCTCGACGCCCACGCGGATGTCAACGTAGGCGGGATATCGGGTGGTATCGAACCAGAACGGCGCATCCAGACGGTCGGACAGCGCCCGTTCCAGCGAACGGTCGATGGGGGCGACGAAGGGTTCCAGCAGGGCGGGGGGATCGCGCCGTCGGGCCGGCAAGGCGCGGCCAGGCTGCAGGGCGATGGACAGGCTCATGGATTTTTCGGCGCGCTGGGAGAGGCGGACGAAGCTTTCCGGCCGGGGGTCGTCCCGGTAGCTCTCCACGGCCCAGGCGATGTCGCCGGCGAGACCCTCCGACAGCCGCGCCGTGACGGTCTGCCAGTGGGCATCGAAAAAGACGTAGGTCACGGCGATCTGCATGAGAGCGACGGGCAGTACGATGATCAGCAGCGAACGCCCGAACAGGGTCGCCGGCACGCTGCGCTTCAGCCAGCGGAGCAAGACGCGCGGGGACGAGGGGGTCCTCATCAGTCCGGGGCCAGCTTGTAGCCAATGCCGCGCACGGTCTGGAGGTAGCGCGGCGCCTTGGCGTCGTCCTCGATCTTGCGACGCAGACGGGTGACCTGCACATCCACCGCCCGGCCCGAAGGGTCGACCGAGCCGCGCGCGAGTTCCATGCGGTCGACGGGTTCATGGGGGGTCAGGGCCAGGGTTTGCAGGAGGGTAACTTCGGCCTCGGTCAGGCGGACCGGTTCTCCGTTGCAGGTCAACTCGCCCCGGTCGGAATTGAATCGGCAGCGGCCCAGCGACAGAACCCCGCCGGGCTGGGCCTGGTCGCCCGCGCGCCGCAGGATGGCCTCGATGCGCAGCAGCAGTTCCTCCGGCTCGAAGGGCTTGCCAAGGTAGTCGTCGGCGCCGGTTTTCAGGCCCTCGATGCGGTCGCCAGCTTCACCCAGCGCGGTCAGCATGAGCACCGGCGTGCGGCCCGCCTTGCCGCGCTGCTGGCGCAGCCAACGGGTCAGGGAGAAGCCATCCTCGCCGGGCATCATCACGTCGAAGATCGCCAGATCAAAATCCAGGGTGGCCAGCAGCCGTCGGGCCGGATCGCCGCCGGGGGCGCCCGTTACGCGGAAACCGGCGCGGGTCAGATACTCCTTGAGGAGCTCCCGGATCCGGTCATCGTCGTCCACCACCAGCAGGTGGCGACTTTTCGGCGGCGCATCTGCGAAGTTCATCAGGGGTTTCCGCCCTCCTATCGCCCGGCGCGAATCTGCGCGGGGATTTGGCCAGCGCCAAGCGATAACGCAAACGGCGGTGGAAAGCTGACGCCCGTTCGGACCAATTTGTTTGACGTGACGGTGAGGGAGCGGTTCAAGGAACGCTTCTGAAAGGCGGCGCAACACTCATGACCATCGTTCCCTTTGACGACCGCGACGGATGGATCTGGCTGGATGGCCAGTTTGTGGCCTGGCGCGACGCCAAGGTCCATGTGCTGACCCATGGGCTTCACTATGCCTCCGCCGTGTTCGAGGGCGAGCGCATGTATGGCGGCGAGATCTTCGAGTTGACGGCGCATACGGAGCGGCTGTTCAAGTCGGCGGACTATCTGGATTTCGAGATCCCCTATTCGGTGGCCGAGATCGATCAGGCTTGCCGGGAAACGTGTGCGAAGAACGGCCTCGCCGACGCCTACGTCCGGCCTATCGCCTGGCGCGGTTCGGAGATGATCGGCGTTTCCGCCCAGGATACGAAGATCCACGTGGC
>NZ_JBIKNZ010000060.1:0-20363 GCF_044358365.1 Phenylobacterium sp.
TCGCGTCGCGACGATGCACACGGGTCTTGCCGAACAGACCACCCAGATTCTCGACGTTGTCGCGGATCGCGCCGCGCGCCGCCTCGTCCGTCTCTACGAAGAGACAGAAGTCTGCACCCCGCGACAACGCCTCGAAACCTAGTGCGCCCGAGCCTGCAAACAGGTCGATCACGCGCCGCCCGCGCACGCCCTGTGACCAGGCGGCATGCTCCAGGATGTTGAAGATCGCCTGCCGCGCACGATCGGAGGTGGGTCGCGTTGCATCACCCGTCGGCGTTACGAGGGCCTTGCCGCGAAACTCGCCCGATACGATGCGCACAGATGGCTCCTTGCTGGTCCTGCTCTCCCGTTCCAAGGTTTCGGCCAACAATCAAGATGAACCGACGTCAGGGAGAACGACATGGGTCTGGTGACTGTGGAACGCCAGGGCGGAATCGCGGTGATGGCCTATGCGAATCCACCGCTGGGCACGATGACGGCCGCTGGCGCGCAGGAGATGCTGGATCTGTTCCGACCGCTCAGCGCCGACCCAGCGGTGCGCTCCGTGATCATCACCGGCGGCCTGCCAGACATTTTCATCCGCCACTATGATGTCGGCGAGCTGGCTGTCATGGGCGAGCAGCTCAAGGACGCCGCCGTGCTGCCGCCTTCTAACGCTCCGCCGGCGCAGGGATTTCTGGCGCTGGTCGACGCGATCTTCGCTGCCCCCAAACCGGTCGTCGCGGCCATAAACGGCCTCTGTATGGGTGGCGGATTCGAGCTTTCGCTGGCCTGCGACCTCCGGATCGCCAGCCCGACCGTCGAGGCCATCGGCCTTCCGGAGACCCGCGTAGGCATCTTCCCCGGCGGCGGCGGCACCCAGCGGCTGCCTCGCGTGGTGGGCGAGGCCAGGGCGCTGGAGATCATACTGCGGGGCCTGACCTTCTCTGGCTCCGAGGCGCACGCCATCGGCATGGTGCATGAGTTGGCCGCCGACCCGCTGGCCCGCGCGCTGGAAATCGCCAGCGAATGGGAAACCCGCGGCGCGGACGGTATCGCTTACGCCAAGCGCCTCACCCGCGCGGCCCTCGACCGCCCGATTTCGGAGGGCCTGGCGGACGAGCGCCGGTCTTTCCAGGAGGTGATGCGGACCCCTTCGGCCCGCGTGGGCCTGGCGCAGGGGCTGCCGCCCGCCCAGATCCAGAAGGTCTAGCCGGGCCGGGCCGGGGCGCGCCCAGCTTGGGACGGTCGATGATCCCGGGCCGTGTGGGGGTGTCCTTCGCAGGGAACCACTTCGGCTTGGCCGCGGCTTTCGACTTGCCGGCAGCGCGGGCCTTGGCGACGGCCTTGTCCTTCAGCGGCTGCTTGGCCTTGGGCTTCGGCGTGGCCCATCCCGCCTTGTAGACCGGCTTTTCCTTGGGTGTGCGGACCGGCGCCAGATCGGCCTCGACCTTGGCCGCCTCCTGCGCGCGCCGTGCGGCGCTCTTGTTGGCCGACCGGAACTGGGGCCGCTCGCCGGTCGGCAGGTTTTCGGGCTCGATATGCTCGGACAGCATCTCGCGGATCACCCGGGGGCCGACTTCCTCGATCTCGCCGTCGCCCAGCGTACCAAGTGCAAATGGTCCATAGGCCAGACGGATCAGCCGGTTGACCTTCAGGTCGATGGCTTCCAGCACACGCCGGACTTCGCGGTTCTTGCCTTCCTGCAGGGTGACGGTGAGCCACAGGTTGGCGCCCTGCGGCCCTTCCTTGGCCTTGTCGAGTTTCGCCTCGACCGGGCCGTAGCGTACGCCCTCCACCGTGATCCCGTCTTTCAGCGTATCCAGTCGCTCCTGGGTGGTGCGGCCGTGGGCGCGAGCCCTGTAACGCCGCACGATGCCTGTTGACGGCATCTCCAGAGCCCGGGCCAGGCCACCGTCGTTGGTCAGCAGCAGCAAGCCTTCGGAATTGATGTCCAGACGGCCCACCGAGATCAGGCGCGGCAACCCTTCGGGCAGGTTCTCGAACACAGTCGGCCGGCCCGCCGGGTCCTTGTGCGTGGTCACCAGTCCTACCGGCTTGTGATAGCGAAACACCCGCGCCGGTTCCGGTTCGCCCACGACCTCGCCATCGACCGTCAGGATGTCGCCCGCGCTGACCTTCACCGCGGGTGTTGTCAGGGTTTGGCCGTTGATCGCGACCCGGCCTTCGCCGATCAGACGCTCCACATCGCGGCGCGATCCCACGCCCGAACGCGCCAGCAGTTTGGCGATACGCTCGCCGCCTTCGCCCTCATCGCCGTCATTGCGAGGTTGACCGTCGTCATCGCGATAGGGTCGTAGTGGATCGTGGATCATGATTTTCGCACCATGCGCATCGCGCTTGAGGCGGCGCAAGCCGCAGCCGACAATGGCGAGACGCCTGTGGGCGCTGTCGTGGTCGATCCCGCGACCGGCGAAGTCATCGCCACAGGCGCCAATCAGCCCATCGGAACCCATGATCCCACGGCCCACGCCGAGATCGTGGCCTTGCGCGCTGCGGCGCTTAAGCGGGGCAACTATCGGCTGACCGGCCTGACCCTGGTGGTCACCCTGGAACCCTGCGCCATGTGCGCAGGCGCTATCAGCCATGCGCGTATTGGGCGGCTGGTGTTCGGAGCCGAGGACGCCAAGGGAGGGGCGGTGGTCAACGGCCCTCTCTTCTTCGAGCAACCCACCTGCCACTGGCGACCCGAAGTGACCGGCGGCGTTCTGGCCGAAGAATGCGCCAGCCTGCTGAAGGGGTTCTTCCGGGCGCGTCGAAAGTCCGGGGGCGGGATGTGATGCTGACGGGGGCCGGGAATGGGTCAGATCAACCGCGCTGACCGGCGGTCTTTTGTCGAGTTCATGAAGATCAGCGCCGAGTCGGCAGGCGCGACCTTAGCCGCCGTCATACCAGGCCCACCGCCGACGCGGTTTTCGAGAACACGGCGCACGACTTTCCCCAGTGGGTGATCTACCGCCGCTGTGACGCCGATCTCTGCGCGCGGCGCGAGGGAACCGTCGGCGGCAAACTGCGGAGCCAGGACTGGCGCTACAAACTCTCAAAGTAGGCGCTTGCCAGAGCCACCCTCCCGGCGGGATGATGCTTCCAAACAACGGTATGGGAGGACGATCATGGCGGGTCTGCTGGACGGCAAGGTAGCAATCATTACCGGCGCGGGCGGTGGCTTGGGTGAGGCCTATGCGAAACTGTTCGCCAGGGAAGGCGCCTCGGTCGTCGTCAACGACCTGGGCGGCTCACGCGACGGCTCCGGGAACGGGACCAGCGCTGCGGCCCAGAAGGTGGTCGATGAGATTATCGCAGAGGGCGGCAAGGCCGTGGCCAATGGCGACGACGTTTCCACCATGGCCGGGGGCGAGAACATCCTGAAGACGGCCCTGGACGCGTTCGGGCAGGTCGACATCCTCGTCTGCAATGCAGGCATCCTGCGAGACAAGTCCTTCGCGAACACGTCCGAACAGGACTGGGATCTGGTGGTGAAGGTGCACCTCAAGGGCACCTACTGCTGCGTCCTGCCGGTCTGGAAGTGGATGAAGGACAACGGCAAGGGTGGCTCGATGGTGCTGACCTCGTCCACCTCGGGCCTGTATGGCAACTTCGGCCAGACCAACTACGGGGCCGCCAAGGCGGGCATCTACGGCATGGTCCGCGTGCTGGCGATCGAGGGGCGCAAGTACAACATCCGCGTCATGTGCCTGGCGCCGGGCGCCTACACCCGCATGACCGCCGACTTGCCCGGACGCATTGGCAAGGACCCGGACCCGCTGAGCCTGCCCGAGAACATCGCGCCCGGCGTGCTCTACATGGTCTCGGACCTGGCCGCGGACCACTCGGGCAAGGTGTTGGGCGTCTCCAGTCGGGGCGTGCGCGAAATCAAGATGCTGCAGACCGAAGGCTTCCAGCCGGGCCGGCCCTATACCGCCCAGGAGGTGGCCGAGAACGCGTCAAAGGTGTTCTTCGCCGACGCTACCGAACGTACGGCCGCCAGCGCCTGACGCCGCAAGCAAGAGGATAACCCCATGGCTGACGGCTCAACCCAGGGCATGACCCACGACCGCTTCAAAGATGCGCGGGCAGTCTTCGAAGGCCATCTCGCCAGCGGCCAGGATATCGGCGCCTCGTTCTGCGCCACCCTCGAGGGTGAAACCGTCGTCGACCTCTGGGGCGGGTTCGCTGACGCGGAGAAGACCAGGGCCTGGGAGCGGGACACCATCGTCAACGTCTACTCCACCACCAAGACCATGACGGCCCTGACCGCGTTGCTGGTCGCCGATCGCGGAGACCTGGATTTCGACGCGCCGGTGGCGAAGTACTGGCCGGAGTTCGCGGCCAACGGGAAGGCGGGCGTGAAGGTCAGCCACCTGATGGCCCATTCCGCCGGGCTGTCGGGTTGGGAGGAACCGATCACCAACGACGACCTGTACGACTGGGAGAAGGTCACCAGCCTGCTTGCCGCCCAGGCGCCGTACTGGGAGCCGGGAACTGCGCCCGGCTACCATGCCCTGACACAGGGCTATCTGGTGGGGGAAGTGATCCGCCGCGTCACCGGCCGCTCCCTGGGGACTGTGTTCCGCGAGGAGATCGCCGAACCGCTGGGCGCCGACTTTCATATCGGCCTCCCGGCCCCGGAGGATCACCGCGTCGCCCACCTGATCCCGCCGCCGCCAGGGGCCGCCATCGCCGATGGCCCGGCCCAGAGCGAACTGCAGGCCAATATGTCGAGCAATCCCGGGATCGACGTGATGGCCACCCGCACCCGCGGCTGGCGCGGCGCCGAGATCCCGGCGGCGGGCGGGACGGGCAATGCCCGCTCGGTGGCCGAGATCCATGCCATCCTGGCGAATGGGGGCGTGGCCAAGGGCAAGCGCTTCCTGTCCGAGGCTGGCTGCCGCAAGGCGCTGGAACTGCAGATCGAGGGGACCGACCTGATCCTCGGCGGCCCGGCCCGCTTCGGGCTGGGCTTCGGGCTGGCGGGCGGCGCGGTCCCGCTGCCTAACCCCAACTCGATGTTCTGGGGTGGCTATGGCGGATCGCTGGTGATCATTGACATGGATGCCCGTACCACCTTCGCCTACGCCATGAACAAGATGGCCGGCACCACCACCGGCGATATGCGCGCCTTCGCCCTGGCGATGGCCATGTGGTCGGGTCTGGGCGGTTAGACCGCGAACGCCGCCAGTCGGGCATCCAGGCGATCAAGGACGGCGGGCCACTCGTCGGCGAGGATCGAGAAGTGGACGGTGTCACGCACACGGCCGGTCCAGGTCACGCGATCCTGCCGCAGGATCCCCTCCTGCACCGCGCCCAGCTTCAACACGGCGGCGCGGGACCTGGCGTTGATCGCGTCGACCCTGAACTGGACCCGGGTGGCTCCGCAATCAAACGCGTGGCCGAGCAGCAGCCGCTTGGCCGACGGGTTCACGGGACCCCCGCGCGCCGAGGGCTCGTAGTAGGTGGCGCCGATCTCCACCGCATGGTTCATCTCGTCGATCCCGATGTAGGTGGACATTCCCCGGCAAACGCCGTTGACGACCACCGCAAAGCCCATGGTCTTGCCTTCCGCGATCTCCTGCCCGATGCGCGCCCAGTGGAAGTCAAATCCGGGACCCAGCATCGAGTAGGGATAGAGATCGTTCCAGGTCGCGGGATCAGCCGCGCACGCCGCGCGAAGCTCTTCCTTGCAGGCATCGCTGAACGGTTCGAGCCGGACAAAATCGTTCTGCAAGACTTCAGAGTTCAATCGCATGATCTCGCCTTTCTTCCTGCCTTGCAGGCCTCTTAGGCGTGGGCGCAGGCGCCGGAAATATCCAGTTTACACGTGCCAACAGTCCAGTTGGCGCTCAGCCCAGCATCAGCTGCGCGGCCTGCACCAGATAGCTGATCCCGATCGCCGTGATGATCCACCGGGTCCAGCGCTTGAAATCCACATCGCTCAACCGGTTCAGGATCGCCCCGCCTACCGCCGTGCCGGCCATGGACAAGGGGATCGCCAGGGCGAACACCCATAGCGGCGGCAAGCCCACCCCTGTGCCTGCGACTAGAGGCGCGCCGTAAACCAGTATCTTGGCCGTATGCGCGAACACCTGGGTCGCGGCCTTGGTGGCGACGATGGCGTGGCGGGTCAGTTCCGTGCGGACAAAAAAGATATCCAGAAGCGGGCCCGCAACACCGGCTGTCAGGTTCAGGCCCGTGACCGTGAGCCCTGACAGAAACGCCTGAAAGGGTTTTCCGGCGTCCAGATTGATCCATTTTTGCGGCAGCCACGTCAGGAAAGGCACCAGGCCCAGCATCAGGAACAGCAGCGGCTTGGAGGGCGTGAAGCTGAGCAGCGCGACGACCCCGCCGGCGATCAGTGACGCCAGCGCGTACCAGCCAACGATTTCCCAGCGTACGTGCTTCCGTTGCAGGATCGCTCGCCAGCCGTTGGCGACCAGCTGCAGGATGCCGTGGGTGACGAAGGCGGCCTGCACCGGCAGGACCAGCGCCAGCGCGCCCATCAGCACCAGACCGCCGGCCATGCCGAACACGCCAGAGAGCATAGCCGTGACAAAGGCCATGCAGACTACAAACAGAGCTGCGGGCAGGGTCAATTTCGTCCTCCAAGGTCGGGGCCCGCGCCGGAAGCGGGCACAGGCCGCTACCGATCACGAACCCGCTGCGCGTCGCGCGCGGGACTGGAAGGGCGCTGCAAGCCTCGCAGGGCGAGCGCCGGGCAGGGACCCCGCCTCTGCACCGGCAGATCGGGTCCTGGGCGCCCTGGCCGGGGCCGGGCGACGGAAAGACGTTTTCAGTCTCTGGCGAGTCGACCTGCGACTACGCCGATCCTGGTGTGAGGCCAAGCTTGCTCGGCTCCATCAACCTTTCGGCTTTGGTGCGGCACAGGCCTGGCCGCCCTTGCCATCCCCGCGGGCGACGCCGGGGTAGGGGCAAAGGAGTTGCGTTTCGTCTCCGGCATCGGCCCTGGCGATCAGGCTCTGCGGCGCCTCGCGCTTCGTCACCCATCGGTCCAGCACATCGAGGTAATCTACGCGTCCCGGTCCGGCCCCACCGGCGCAATGCAGCATCCCGGGGACCATGTAGAGCCGGTAGAAATCCGAGGTGTCGCCCATGCGGCCGCGCATCTCATCATGGTATCGAATGCTGCCGAGCGGCGGGATCGCCGGGTCGTTCCAGCCATGGTACTGGATCAGCTTGCCCCCATGGGCCTTGAACGGTCGGAGATCCGGGTTCACCGCGTCCAGTTCAGCGGCGGCCTTGCGGCTATCGCGGTCGTACCTCGGGCCCAGGTCGGCCTTCAGGAAGTCGAACGCCGGATCGCCGTAGATGAAGTATTTCATGAACTGGGACGAGATCGTGTGGCCGGCGGATTCGGCGAAAGTTTCCATCGAGGCGCCGGTGTTCCAGGCCTGGTAGCCGCCGGGCATCGCTTCGGCGCCGGGTGTGTAGCCGGGGAACAGCGAACGCCCGTTGGGGCCGGGCCGACCCGTGTAGAGTGCGCGGGCGGCGGCCACCTGCGGCGCGGTCAGACACGACCCCGGCGCTGCTCCGGCCTTGCATTGCAGAACGCCCGGGTCGAAGCGGCATGCCTTCTGGTCACGAATGAAGGCCCCGCCCGCCGCGCAGGTTTTCAACGCGGCGTCCTGAAGCAGCTGCAGGTCATCTCTGGCCAGATAGGCGCCGGGCCGCGCCAACATTTGCTGCATGTAAGCCCGGCCCCCTGTGATCAGGGTATTGTAGTTGGCCGGGGCGCCGGCGACGATGCCGTCGAACACGGTCGGATACCGCTGCGCCATCATCAGGGCCTCGCGCCCGCCCGCCGAGCAGCCCGCGAAGTAGGATTGGCTGGGGCCATCACCCTTCTGCGCGCGGATCAGGGCCTTGGCGGCGTCGGCGGTCTCCTTAAGTGATCGGGTCCCGAAGTCCCGGATCTTTTCCGGATAGCCCAGCGCCCAGACAGCGGTGCGACCATTGCCCACATGGCCGTCGTCAGTGCCGGCCGCTGCGTAGCCTGCCTCGGCCCGGAGCCTGATCTGGGCCACAGGGATGGCGCCCGCCAGTCCGCCGTTGCCCACCTGCACGAACTTGCCGTTCCAGGCCGCTCCCACCGGGATCCACACCTCGATCCTGATGTCCGAGGTCGGCGTCGGGCGACTGGTGACCGAAACACGACAGGCCGATCCATTCGCCAGTGTCTCGAGCCGGGCGGATGTTACCTCGGCATGTGGCATCTTGAGCGCTGCAAGGTCGGCGCAGTCGGTTTCAGCGTTCGCCGCCACCGGCGCTGCCGCCAATGCCATGGCCGCTGCCAGGATAAATCGCTTCATGACGCTCAGCCCTTCTTCCGGGACGAACAGGCCCAGCCGCCGGAGCCGTCCGAGCGCGCTACAGCGGGGTAGGGGCAGAGCAGCTGCGAGCCGTTGGCGACGGAGGTAGCCGTGACAGGGCCGGGCGCGTCCTTGCCCACCACCCACCGGTCGACCAGCGCCAGCCAGTCCACGGTGTTCGGACCCGCGCCGCCTGCGCAATGCAGCATGCCGGGCACCAGATACATCCGATAGAAGCCCGAGGTGTCACCCATCGTGCGGCCTACGTCCTCATAATAGAGGATGCTGGATTTCGCCGGGATCGCCGGATCGTTCCAGCCATGGAACTGGATCAGCTTTCCACCGCGCGCCTTGAATGCCTTGAGGTTTGGGCTCGCGCTGTCGATGATCGGCGCCATCTTCGTCTGGGCCCGGTCGAACTGGGCGCCGACATCCATGGTCAGAAAATTGAAGGCCGGGTCGCCATAGGCGAAGTACTTCAGGGCGTTGGACGTGAACTGATAGGAGGCCGCCTGACCGATCCGGTCGGCGGAAGGACCCGTGGTCCAGGCTTGCCAACTGCCGCCGGCCGCTTCCGCGCCGGGACTGAACCCGGGGAACGCGATCTTGCCGGTCTGCGGATGGCGACGTCCATCATAGATCGTGCGGGCGGAATGGACCTGAGCTGCGGTGAGGCATTCCTCAGTCTGCCCGACCTTGCACTGCAGACGTGCAGGATCAAATTTGCAGGCCGCCGGGTCGCGAATGAAGGCCTCGCCGCCACACTGGGCCAGGGCGGCTTTCTGCAGCAGTTGGAGTTGCGGCGCGCCCAGATAGCCGCCGGGCCTGGCCAACGCCTGCTGGTTTGCTGCGCCGATCCCGAACAGCCGGCTCATGTAGTTGGCTGGCGCACCGGCGACGATGCCGTCGAAATCGGCGGGGAACCGCTGTGCCATCATCAGGGCCTCGCGGCCCCCGTCCGAGCAGCCAAAGAAGTAGGAGGTCTGCGGGCCGCCGCCCTTCTGGGCCTTGATCAGGGCCTTGGCGATGTCCGCGGTTTCCTTCAGCGAGCGCCAGCCGAAATCCACCAGCTTCTCCGGATAGCCCAACGCCCAGGACGCCGAGGTCCCCGCCGCCTGGTGACCGTTGTCGGTGCCCGCCGCCGCATAACCGCCCGCCGCCGTGGCCTTGAGACGACCCGAGGCGATCGACCCCGCGAACCCGCCATTGCCGATCTGAACGAACTTGCCGTTCCAGGCGCCGCCCGCCGGGATCCAGACTTCAATACGGATGTCCGATGTAGACGTCGGACGACTGGTGACCGAGACCTTGCACAGCGCCACGGCGCCGGAAGTTTCCGCGCTTGCGGCGGTCACCTCGGCATGATCGAGTTCGACACCCTTGAGGTCTGCACAGGCCACTTCGGCTCGCGCCAGTCCCGGCGTCGCAACGGCCAGCGCCGCGCCGAGCGCCATCATCATCCATTTCATCCCGGATTCCCCCCGTACCGTTTGTTGGGATGAGTTGATCACAGGTGAGCGACTTGGGGAACCAGAGACGACAAAGGCCCCGACTTGCAGTCGGGGCCTCGCCATTTCAGGGCTTGCAGATCGGAACCTAGTTCCGGAAGACCGCCGCCATGGAGGAGTCCTCGGCGATCTCCCGCAGCTGCTGCAGCTCGTTGCGACCCACCACCATGTGGTGGACTTCATCGGGGCCGTCGGCGATGCGCAGGGTGCGGGTGTTGGCGTACATCCGCGCCAGCGGGGTGTGTTGCGACACGCCCAGGGCGCCATACATCTGGATCGCCTGATCGATGATCTTGCAGACCCGCTCGGGCACCATGGCCTTGACCATGTGAATCCAGACGCGGGCTTCGCGGTTGCCCAGCACGTCCATGGCCTTGGCGGCCTTCAACACCATCAGGCGCATCGCCTCGATCTCGATCCGCGCGCGGCTGACGATCTCGAGATTGCCGCCCAGCTGGATGATCGGCTTGCCGAACGCGACGCGGGTCATGCCGCGCATGACCAGCAGGTCCAGAGCCTTTTCCGCCGAGCCGATCGCGCGCATGCAGTGGTGAATACGACCGGGACCCAGGCGAAGCTGGCTGATCTCGAAACCACGGCCTTCGCCCAGCAGTATGTTCGACGCTGGCACCCGGGCATTGTTGAACCGGATGTGCATATGGCCATGCGGCGCATCGGGATCGCCGAACACATGTTGTCCGCCGACGATCTCCACGCCCGGCGTGGGCAGCGGCACCAGGATCTGCGACTGCTGAAGCTGGGGCGGATCATTCTCGCCGCCTGTCCGCACCATACAGATCATGATCTTGCAGCGCGGGCTGCCGGCGCCGGAGATGTAGTGCTTCTCGCCGTTGATGATGTACTCGTTGCCCACCAGCACCGCCCGGGTGTCGATGTTCTTGGCGTCGGAGCTGGCGGTGTTCAGCTCGGTCATGCAGTAGGCCGAGCGGATCTTGCCCTCCAGCAGAGGCTCCAGCCACTGCTTCTTCTGCTCCGGCGTACCCACCCGCTCCAGCACTTCCATGTTGCCGGTGTCAGGCGCAGCGCAGTTCATGATCTCGGAGGCCAGCCGCACCTTGCCGAGTTCGACCGCGATATAGGCGTAGTCCAGGTTGGACAGGCCTTCACCGGTTTCCGCGTTCGGCAGGAAGAAGTTCCAGAGGCCTGCAGCCTTGGCCTTTTCCTTGGCGGCTTCCAGCACTTCGAGCTGGCCCGGCGCGTACTGCCAGGGATCAGGGCGACCCTCGCCAAGGCGATGCCACTCCTCGGAGGCCGGCTCCGCGACGTCCTTGATGAACGCCTTGACGGCGTTGAACAGCGGCAACGCCTTGTCGGACATGCGCAGGTCGTTCAGTTCGTCCTGCGGGCTCAGCTTGAAGCCGGACTGCGCTTTGGTCTGGGTTTCGCTCATCGGATGTCTCCCATTGGATATGTTGGTCAGGGCTCGGGTCGCCGGCTCTGTGGTCAGTGTCGCCGCGCGCCAGCGCGCGCAGCGATTGATCGAGAGCTTTGGATCATTTTCGCCGGGAATCAAACAAACGTTTTAAGACGCGGCGCGCGCCTGGGACCCGCACCGGCCAGGGTCACTACTTCGACGGCGCCTTGGCCGCCATCGGACAGACGGCCGCCATGAGGGCCTCATTGTCCGGGCCATCGGCCTTCTTCGGCGATTGCAGACGCCAGCCGGTCTTTTCCTCGAAGGGAGCAGACGGCTTGTAGGATCCGATCATGATCATGTTCTTGTTGGCGCAATCCAGCGCCACGATATTGCCGACGCCGTCGGACTTGCCAGGACCTGCCGGACCCAGCTTGGCTTCCGGCTTTGAGACAGCCTGCATGACGACCAGGCGCCCTGTCTGGCGATCACGATAGGTATAGTCGCCATCAAAGGACCAGGCGGTGCCGTTCGGCCCATCGATGTATTTGGTCCAGGTCTCGGCGGAGGCGGCGCTGGTCACGGCAAGGGCGGCGACAACAGCGATCGCAAGGGCGCGGCGCATAGGTATTCTCTCCAACGGTCTTCTGTTTCGTTTCTCGCGCGAACCCTAGCGGCGCATTCGTCGCGGTCCAGAGAAAATGGCGCCGCCGGTCGCGCACTCGGGATGTGTACGGCGCCTAAGCCGCCCGTTTCGCCGGCTTCGCAAAGGCGCGCTCGTTCTCGGCGATATAGTCCCGCGTGATCGGGAGCGCGTCCACGCGCTTGGCCAGCTGAATCTGCCAGATGTACTGCCGTCGCGCGCGGAAGCTCTGCTCGGCGATACCCAGATAGAACTCGAACATCCGGCAGAACCGCTCGTCGTAGAGCTCGGCGATATCGGCGCGTGCGGCCTCGAATCGGACGCGCCAGTGTCGGATGGTCTCGGCGTAGTGCAGGCGCAGGATCTCCACGTCTGTGACGATCAGGCCCGCCCGCTCGATGGCGGGCATCACCTCTGAGAGTGAAGGACTATAGCCGCCTGGAAAGATGTACTTGTCGATCCAGCTGTTGGTGACGCCGGGCTCCGGCCGACCGATGGAGTGAACCAGGCCGACCCCATCGTCCTTCATCAGGCGCGCCACGCCATCGAAATACGCCTGATAGTTGGGCCTACCGACAGCCTCGAACATCGCCACCGACAATACCCGGTCGTAGGTCCCCTGCAGGTCCCGGTAGTCCGTCAGTGAGAAGCGGGCCTTGTGGGCCAAGCCCTTGGCCTCGGCACGGGCCTTGGCGATCTTGAGCTGTTCGATGGAGAGCGTGATGGCGTCGACTTCGACATCTGAATCCTCGACCAGCTGCAGCGCCAGCCCGCCCCAGCCGCAGCCGATCTCGACCACGCTCTGGCCGGGTTGCAGATTCAATTTGGCGGCGATGTGCCGCTTCTTGGCCAGCTGGGCCTCTTCCAGCGTTATGTCGGGGCGTTCGAAATAGGCGCAGGAGTACTGCATGTCCTCGTCCAGAAACCGCCGGTATAGGTCGTATGAGAGGTCATAGTGGTGTGCCACGTTGCGCAGCGACTGCACGCGGTTGTTGGCCTCACGGATCGTACGGCGCAGCCAGCGCCGGATCGGGCCGCGACGCTTCTTCTTCTTGAACTCGGCGTTGGCGCCGATCAGGTCGATGAAGGCGGAGATCTCGCCCTGCTCCAGTACCAGCCCGCCGTCCATATAGGCTTCGCCGACGCCCAGGCCGGGATTGGTGGCGATCCGAGCCGCCCAACTGTTGGAGGTGATGCGCGCTGTCAGGGCCGGTCCGGAACCGTCGCCCAACTTCAGCGTTTGCCCGCCGGGCAGCTTGATCGTCAGGTCGCCGACCCGAACGACGTTCAGTAGGACCGATTGCAGATTCACCGAGGGTCTCCTGACCAAGGCCCCAGAATAGGAACCACGGCTGAAAAGCCAACCCGCCATGGGCAAAGCTGGGGCCGCCTGCCTTGACTCCCGGGGCTGTCCTACCTAACTCCCACCCGACATTGGCACTCAGGGCTGGCGACTGCTAACAGTAGCGCCCCTTCAGGCCCGTCAGAGCATTCAAACCGTCTCGTACGGAATCAGAGAGAGAAGACACATGGCGTTTCGTCCCCTGGGAGATCGCGTGCTCGTGGAGCGCGTCGAGGAAGAAGAGAAGACCAAGGGCGGGATCATCATTCCCGACACTGCAAAGGAAAAGCCGCAGGAAGGCAAAGTGATCTCCACCGGCCCCGGCGCCCGCGACGACAGCGGCAAGGTCCAGCCTCTCGACGTCAAGGCCGGCGACCGCATCCTGTTCGGCAAGTGGTCCGGCACAGAGGTCAAGCTTGATGGCAAGGACCTGCTGATCATGAAGGAAAGCGACATCCTGGGCGTCGTTTCCTAACCGACCTTCACATTCCCTCTATTCAGAAAAAGAGAACCCAACATGGCTGCGAAAGACGTCTATTTCGCCTCCGACGCGCGCGATCGCATGCTGCGCGGCGTCAACATCCTCGCCAACGCCGTCAAGGTGACCTTGGGCCCCAAGGGCCGCAACGTGGTCATCGAGAAGTCCTTTGGCGCCCCGCGCTCCACCAAGGACGGCGTCTCGGTCGCCAAGGAAATCGAACTGGCTGACCGTTTCGAGAACCTCGGCGCCCAGATGATCCGCGAGGTCGCCTCCAAGACCAACGACAAGGCCGGTGATGGCACCACCACCGCGACCGTGCTGGCCCAGGCCATCGTCGTCGAGGGCCTGAAGTCGGTGGCCGCCGGCATGAACCCGATGGACCTGAAGCGCGGCATCGACAAGGCGGTCGCCAAGGTCATCGAAGAGATCAAGGCGACCTCCAAGAAGGTCTCCGACAACTCCGAGATCGCCCAGGTCGGCACTATCTCTGCCAACGGTGACGTGGAAGTGGGCGAGATGATCGCCCGGGCCATGGCCAAGGTCGGCAACGAGGGTGTCATCACCGTCGAGGAAGCCAAGACCGCCGAGACCGAACTCGACGTCGTCGAAGGCATGCAGTTCGACCGCGGCTACCTGTCGCCCTACTTCATCACCAACCCCGAGAAGATGGAGGCCGACCTCGAAGAGCCGATGATCCTGCTCTTCGAAAAGAAGCTCTCCTCGCTGCAGCCCCTGCTGCCGGTGCTTGAAGCCGTGGTCCAGTCGGGCAAGCCCCTGCTGATCATCGCTGAGGACGTCGAGGGCGAAGCCCTGGCCACCCTGGTGGTCAACAAGCTGCGTGGCGGCCTGCGGGTCGCGGCCGTCAAAGCGCCGGGCTTCGGCGATCGCCGCAAGGCGATGCTGGAAGACATCGCGATCCTGACCGGCGGTCAGCTGATCTCGGAAGACCTGGGCATCAAGCTGGAGAGCGTCACGCTCGAAATGCTGGGCCGCGCCAAGAAGGTCACCATCACCAAGGACGACACCACCATCGTGGACGGCTCGGGTGACAAGTCCGACATCGAAGGCCGCATCTCGCAGATCAAGCGCCAGATCGAGGACACGACCTCGGATTACGACAAGGAAAAGCTGCAGGAACGCCTGGCCAAGCTGGCCGGCGGCGTTGCCGTGATCCGCGTCGGCGGCTCGACCGAAGTCGAAGTGAAGGAAAAGAAGGATCGGGTCGATGACGCCCTGAACGCGACCCGTGCGGCCGTGGAAGAAGGCATCGTCCCCGGCGGCGGCGTCGCCCTGCTGAAGGCCTCCAAGATTCTGGATGGCTTCAAGGGTGACAACGACGACCAGGAAGCCGGCGTCGCCATCGTGCGCCGTGCGCTGCAGGCTCCGATCCGTCAGATCGCCGAGAACGCTGGCGTCGAAGGCTCGATCGTGGTCGGCAAGGTGCTCGAGAACAGTTCGGCCACCTTCGGCTTCAACGCCCAGACCGAAGAATACGTCGACATGGTCAAGGCCGGCGTGATCGACCCGGCCAAGGTTGTGCGTACGGCTCTGCAGGACGCGGCCTCGGTCGCCGGCCTGCTGATCACCACGGAAGCTGCGATCGTCGAAGCCCCCAAGAAGGGCGGCGGCGGCGGTGGCGGCATGCCCGGCGGTGGCATGGGCGGCATGGGCGACATGGACTTCTAGTCCACGCTCAAAACGTACTGAAAATGAAGGGCGGGACCGCAGGGTTCCGCCCTTTTTCTTTGCCCAGGTCTCAGCCGTTGATCGTCAGCTCACCGCCTGTTCGATTTATCGTCCCGGAGCACCAGCCCCCCGATCCAGCTGGAGACTCCGGTGACAATGGCGACCAGGCAACCTGCCAGCAGGCCGTCAATCCTGAATCCCGGCACCAGCCAGGCCACCAGGCCTATCATCATCGCGTTCACCACCAGCAGGAACAGGCCCAGTGTCACGATGGTGATCGGCAGCGTCAGGATGAACACCACCGGGCGCACAATGGCGTTGACCACCCCCAGCAGCATGGCCGCAATGATCAGGGCGCCGGTTGTCCTGACATCGACCCCGGGTACGACCTCGGAGGCGACCCACAGGCCGAGGGCGGCGAACACCGCGCGGACGAGGAACTTGGCAAGCATCTGCGTGTCTCCCGGGAGCCAGGACCGTCAGCCTAGCCCCTGAACGCCCCGACCGGCCACTATCTTGAGGCTCGCCGCCCGAAAGAACACAATTCAAAGAACAATGGTCTGTTTACATATATCGCTTAGGACAGATCTTGTCAGACGTCCAAGTAGGCTTCCGGCGCCGCACGGGGAGTGCGCTCAGGTGCTCATGAGGTTCCGCAACCTTCTGGACGAACGACTGGACGCGGTGGCCGCCACCTCGTGCGACACGCTGTTGGCGCGCGCCCTGATCGCTCTGATTTGCGGAATCCTGCTGGGCGTGAATGTCGACCTTGCAGAGGCTCTGATCTGGGGAGGCGGCTATGTCGTCAGTGAAGCGCTGATCATAGTGGTTTGCCGCAACGCGGTGGCCGGCGGCGCGCTGGCGCCCTTCAACCGCATCGCCTATCTTCTCGTTCTGCTTGGCGCCGGGGCCCTCTGGACCCTGATGGGCGTCCTCTACTGGTGGGCAGGCGGTGAGGCTTTCCGGCTGGTCGCCTTCGCTATCCTGGCCGGTGTTCTGGTGCATGCCCAGTGCTTCTGTTTTCGCGCTCCGGTCGCCCTGGCCGCGCTGATGATCCCGCCGACATTGGCCCTCATCGCCCTGCCGCTTTCTGATGGTAACTATTCGGGGCTTTCGCTCCTGAGCTTGATGGTCTCCCTGGCCATGCTGCTGGCCTATGTCGGCGCCAGCGCCCACGCCAACATGCGCTCCGCCGCCGCGCTTGAGGTCGCCCAGCGCGATGCGGTCGCGGCCAACAACGCCAAATCCGAATTTCTGGCCGTGATGAGCCATGAGCTCCGCACGCCACTGAACGGTGTTCTGGGCATGGCGCGGGCCCTGCGCCGAACGGATCTGGACACACGGCAGGCTGGCTACGTCGACACCGTCCTGCGCTCAGGCGACAGCCTGCTCACCATGCTCAACGATTTGCTGGATCTCGCCAAGATCGAGGCCGGGCATCTTGAGCTGGATGTCGTGGCGTTCGACCTGGGGGCCGCCGGCGCCCAGACCGTCGAGCTCTGGTCCGAGATCGCGACCGCCAAGTCCCTCGCCCTGACCTGTCATGTCGACCCGGACCTGCCTGAAGCGCTGCTGGGCGACGAGACGCGGGTACGCCAGATCATCCTCAACCTGATTTCCAACGCCGTGAAATTCACCCGCGAGGGCCACGTTCGGCTCGAACTGCGCCCTGCGCCCGGCGCCGATGGCGATGGCGGCGTCGCGATTGTGGTCAGCGACACCGGCATTGGCATGACCCCCGAACAGGTGGCGTTGATTTTCCGCCCCTTTGCCCAGGCCGAGGCCTCTACGGCCCGTCACTACGGCGGCACCGGGTTGGGCCTATCGATCTGCCGAACCCTGGCCAGGATGATGGGCGGCGATATCTGTGTCGAAAGCGAGCCCGGCGTAGGATCCAGTTTCCACGTCTGGTTACCGCTGCCGGCGATCCAGATGACGGAACCGCAGGCCATTGAACCTGCCGCCCTCCTGACCTGCAAGGTGCTCGTGGCCGATGACAATCCGGTCAACCTGGCTGTGGCGCGCGCGATCCTGGAGGCTGCCGGAGCCACGATCGAGACGGCCAGCAACGGCAGTCAGGCGCTGGATCGACTGCGATCAGGCGGCTTCGACCTGGTGCTGATGGACCTCCACATGCCCATCATGGACGGTGTCGAGGCGCTCAGCCGGTTGCGCGACGGCCAGGCGGGGCGTCGCGACATTCCTGTGATCGCCCTGACTGCCGACGCCATGTCGGGCGAGGCGGAGCACTTGCAGGGCCTTGGCTTCAACGCCCTGCAGGCCAAGCCGGTGCAGCCGTCCGCGTTAATCAACGCCATCGCCGACGCGTTGAAGGCGGCCCCAGCCGCTGTCAGGTCCGGGGCTGTAGCCTAGCTGTTGACAGCATCCAGCGTCGGGACCGTCGGCTTCAGACGCCCTCCGATCCGTATCGGCTCTATGCGGCGCGCCAGCCCCGTGGCCGGATCGGTTTCGACAAACACCCCGCAGACTGTCGCCGGGCCTTCTGCGGGCTTGTAGCGGCCACCGGAGATGCGGGTGGTGAAGCGCCGCAGCGGCTCCTCCTTCTGGTTGCCGATCACGCTGTCGTAGTCGGCGCAGGCGCCGGCGTCGGTCTGATAGGCCGTGCCGCCTGGCAGGATCTGTGCGTCGGCGGTGGGCACGTGACTGTGGGTGCCGACCACCAGGGTTGCCCGGCCATCGCAGAAATGGCCCATGGCCATCTTCTCCGAGGTGGCCTCGGCGTGCATGTCGACGATGATAGCGTCGGCGACCGCGCCCAGCGGGCAGGCGTCCAGTTCCGGGTCTACGGCCGCAAACGGATCATCAAGCGCGTCCATGAACACCCGGCCCAGCAGATTGATCACCAGTATGCGCTTGCCGTCGGGCGTGTCGAACAGCTGTGAACCCCGACCGGGGGCGCGGGAAAAGGCGGAATAGTTCAGGGGCCGGATCAGGCGAGGTTCCCGGACGATATAGGTCATCGCCTCCTTCTGATCCCAGGAATGGTTGCCCAGCGTCAGGCAGTCGGCGCCGGCGTCGAACAGCTCGCGCGCCGTGGCCTCGGTGATCCCGAACCCCGCAGCGGCGTTTTCGGCGTTGATGATCACAAACTCAAGCTGAAGCGCGCGGCGCAGACCCGGCAGGTGTTCCGCCAGCCCCTCGCGGCCTGAACGACCGACCACGTCTCCGAAAAAGGCAAATCTCATGGGCCTCTACTAGAGACTTCCTTGCCGGGATCAAATCGAAGCCTCGCGGCGCGTTCGACTGACGGTTGCCGAAGCGTCCGAAAGCAGGGCTAATCCGGCCCAAATGAACGGGAGACGACCATGATCCGGATCGCAGGCGCCATCCTGGCCGCAACCCTGCTGACAACGCCCGTGCTGGCCCAGTCGGTCTCGGTCAAGACGTCCGCTGGCGTTGTGGTCGGGAAGGCCAGCGACCGGGCCAACACTTTCCTGAATGTCCCCTTCGCTGCGGCGCCAGTGGGCGACCTGAGGTGGGCCCCACCGCAACCGGCGCCCGCCTGGACCGGCGCGAGGGATGCGACCAGGGCCGGGCCGTCCTGTCCGCAGCCGATGCTGCCAAACGACATGCCCAACGGCGGCGGCGCCAACGGACCGGTCAGCGAAGACTGCCTGCAACTCAACATCTTCACCCCGAAGCAGGCCAAGGGCGCGCCTGTCATGGTCTGGGTTCACGGCGGGAGCCACAGGACCGGTGCAGGTTGGGTCTACGACGGCCAGAACTTCGCCCGCGACGGGGTCGTGGTCGTCTCGATCAACTACCGGCTGGGCGCGCTGGGCTATTTCGCCCATCCGGCGCTCACCAGGGCAGCGGGCAGCAAGCCCACAGGCAACTTTGGCCTCATGGATCAGGTGGCCGCCCTGAGATGGGTCCAGAAGAACATCGCCGCGTTCGGCGGCGATCCCCGCAACGTGACGGTGTTTGGCGAGAGTGCGGGCGGCATGAGCATCCTGTCGCTGCTGGCGACCTCGTCGGCCAGGGGCCTCTACGCCAAGGCTATCGTCCAGAGCGGCGCCGGCTGGTTCGAGCCGAAAACCCTGGCCGACAAGGAGAAGGAGGGCGCCGCCGCGCTCGCCCGGCTCGGCGTGGCCGAAACCGCCACGGCCGCCGACCTTCGCGCCATCCCTGTCGAGAAACTGGTCCCGGTGAACGGCGACTACCAGCCCTTCATCGACGGCAAGCTGATGACCGAGACGGCTTCCCAGGCGCTGGCGCGCGGCCGGTTTGCGGATGTGCCCCTGATGATCGGCTCGAATTCCGGCGAGGACTCCCTGATGGGTCCGGCGAAACAGACGATGGCGGCCCTGGCCCGTTTCGGCGTGGAGGCGCTGAAGCCCGCCTATCCGGAGGAGGCCGCGAAGGGAGAAGACACCCTGGCGCGCGCCATGTTCACCGATCGCTTGATGGGCGGCCCGGCGCGCTGGGTGGCGGCGAAGGCCTCTGCAGGCAAACCCGCGTGGCTCTACTATTTCTCCTATGTGGGCGCCCGATACCGTCCCGCGGCGACGACCTCGGCCCATGCCGCCGAGATCCAGTACGTCTGGGAATACTGGGGTCGGCGCACGCCGATGAGCGTGGTGTCCGATGAAGACCGCGCCATGGCCAGCCTGATGCACGCCTGCTGGGTGTCGTTCGCCAGAACCTCGACGCCAAAGTGCGGCGCGGAGGCCTGGCCGGCCTATGACGCAACATCCGATCGGCTGATGGAGTTCGGCGCCTCCAGCGGCGTGCGGGTGGGTTTACGCAAGACCCAGCTGGACGCCCAGCAGGCCGCGGCGCTGCCGGGGTTGAAGCTGGCGAAATAGCCGCCGGCTTAGGCGCAGCTCTTGACGTAGGGGGGCGAGGCAGGGTGCCTAGAGCGTCGTGCCTGAATCGGGAATCGAAGGATTCCCAAATCTGGCGAAGCGTGATTCACCGTGGATGGAGGTGGATCATGGGCAAGAGCTATTCGATGGACCTGCGCGAGCGGATCGTGGCGCA
>NZ_JBIKNZ010000001.1:0-133247 GCF_044358365.1 Phenylobacterium sp.
GACCGCGCGCGACGGATTGTCGTCCTCGGGGCGTACATAGGGTCAGAGTGTCAGGCACGCTGCTCCCGGCAAGCCCCCTCCACCCCGCTTCGCGTGGTCCCCCTCCCCCGACGGGGGAGGAGAACGGCTAAAGCATCGACTTAGGAGCGCATCAGAGCATCTGGGGCAACACCCGGTCCGGCGGCTTCTCGCCGTCCATCCAGACCTTGATGTTGATGATTACCTTCTCGCCCATCTCGACCCGCGCCTCCACGGTGGCCGAACCCATGTGCGGCAGCAGCACGGCGTTGGGGTTTTTCAGGAGTTTGGGGTTCACCCGGGGCTCCTGCTCGAACACGTCGAGCCCGGCGCCGGCCAGGTCGCCGGAGGCCAGCAGATCCGCCAGGGCCACCTCGTCGATGATCTCACCTCGGGCCGTATTGATCAGAATGGCGTGCTTCGGCATCAGTTTCAGCCGCCGCCCGGACAGCAGGTGATAGGTGGCCGGCGTGTGCGGCGAATGGACGGAGATGATGTCCATCCGGGCCAGCATCTGGTCCAGGCTGTCCCAGTAGGTGGCGCCCAGTTCCTCCGCCACCCGGGAGCTGACCGGTTTGCGGTTGTGGTAGTGAATCTGCAGACCGAACGCCTTGGCGCGGCGCGCGACCGCCGTGCCGATCCGGCCCATGCCGATGATTCCCAGCCGTTTGCCAGTGATTCGCCGACCCAGCATCCAGGTGGGCGCCCATCCGGCGAACTCGCCGGACTGCACCGCGTTGGACCCTTCGATCACCCGGCGCAGGGTGACCATCATCAGGGTCATTGTCAGGTCGGCGGTGTCTTCGGTGAGCACGCCGGGCGTGTTGGTGACCAGAATGCCACGTGCGGCGGCGGCGGCCACGTCAATGTGATCGACCCCGGCGCCGAAGTTGGCGATCAGCTTCAGCCTTTCTCCAGCCTTTTCGATCAATCCGGCGTCGATCCGGTCGGTTATGGTGGACGCCAGAACATCGCAGCGCCCCATGGCCTCGATCAGGGCCTTGCGGCTCATCGGCTCATCGGAGACGTTGAGTTCGGCGTCGAACAGTTCGCGCATGCGGGTCTCAACCGAGTCCGGCAGTCTGCGGGTGACGATGACTTTCGGCTTGCGGGGGGCCATGTGCCTACGAAAAAAGGATTGCTTCCGGCGCCGCTCCCGGGCGCTCACTATCCGGACCCTAGCAAACGGCGTGGGCAGGGCCAAGGCGGGGTGTGCGGCTTGAGCGATCAGCGGATGAAACGACTGGGTCTGGGCGCTGTAGCCGCACTTTGCCTTGTGCCCTCAATGGCGGCGGCGGAGCGCCAGACACCCTCCGGCTACGCCGTGCCACGCTACATCACCCTGAAATTCGGCAACGTGAACGCGCGCGCCGGCCCGGGAGATGATCACAAGCTGTTGTTCGTCTATCGCGCCAAGGGCCTTCCACTGCAGGTGATCGCCGAGACCACGGCGTGGCGGCGGGTCTGTGACCCCGAGGGCCAGGTCGCCTGGATTCACAAACGCCTGACGGATGGGCGGCGCACAGTCATCAATACCCGCAAGACGCCGGCGCCGATCTACCGCTCGGCCAAGGCCGACGCCACGCCCACCGCCTATCTGAACGTACGCGCGATGGCCGAGCTGGACAGGTGCGAAAAAGGCTGGTGCCGCGTGAAGGCGCCGGGCGCCAAGGGCTGGGTCCCTGTGGGCAGCCTCTGGGGTACATCCGACGTACTGCAATGTCGTTGAGGCGGCGGGCGGGCCTGTGCTAGGCCCTGAGGCTCTTTAGTTGAAAGCCTTCTCGATGAGCGATCCGGCAGCCCGGCCTTCCAGCTTCTCCTATGAGGAGCTCATCGCGTGTGGTCGCGGCGAGTTGTTCGGTCCAGGCAATGCCCAGCTTCCGGCGCCTCCGATGCTGATGTTCGACCGGATCATCGAAATCAACTCCGACGGTGGTCCCCACGGCAAGGGTCATATTGAGGCCGAGCTCGATGTACGGCCCGGCCTGTGGTTCTTTGACTGTCATTTCATCAACGATCCGGTGATGCCGGGCTGCCTGGGACTGGACGCCATGTGGCAACTGGTCGGTTTCTTCCTGGGCTGGAGCGGCGCTCCGGGGCGCGGCCGCGCACTGGGCTGCGGGGAAGTACGGTTCGCGGGCGAGGTCACCCCCGATATCCAGAAAGTGACATACCGAATTGATATGAAGCGTGTGATCCTTCGCCGGCTGGTGATGGGCATCGGTGACGCGGTGCTGCTTGCAGACGGCAAACCAATCTATGAGGCCAAGGATCTGCGGGTCGGCCTTTTCAAGGAACAAGGCTGAAAGCCAACACACGGGGAGGAGACGCTCTGATGCGCCGCGTCGTCGTCACAGGGATGGGCATAGTCTCGTCCATCGGTAACAACACCAACGAGGTTCTGGCTTCACTCAGGGAGGCAAGGTCCGGCATCGTCGCCGCCCCTGAGTATGCCGAGCTTGGCTTCCGGAGCCAGGTTCACGCCCCGCCCCAGATCGACTGGGAGGCGATGGTGGACCGGCGCGCCGCGCGCTTCCTGGCCCAGGGCACAGGCTTTGGCCATATCGCGATGGAACAGGCCATCGCCGACTCCGGCCTTGACGAGAGCCAGGTCTCCAACGAACGCACGGGCCTGGTGGTCGGCGCGGGCGGGCCATCGACCCGGGTGATTGTGGAAGCCGCCGCGACGGCGCGTGAGCGCGGTCCGAAGCGCGTGGGGCCCTTCGCGGTGCCCAAGGCCATGAGCTCCGGCGCCTCGGCGACGCTGTCGACATGGTTCAAGATCCGGGGTCTCAACTTCTCGATTTCGTCGGCCTGCGCCACCTCGGCCCACTGCATCGGCGTCGGATACGAGCAGATCCTGATGGGCAAGCAGGATGTGGTCTTCGCCGGCGGCGTCGAGGAACTGGACTGGACCCTCAGCGTCATGTTCGACGCCATGGGCGCCATGAGCAGCAACTTCAACGAGACGCCGGCCGTGGCCAGCCGCGCCTATGACGTCAACCGCGACGGTTTCGTGATCGCCGGCGGCGCAGGCATCCTGGTGCTTGAGGAGCTGGAATACGCAAGGGCCCGCGGCGCTAAGATATATGGCGAGATCGTAGGCTATGGCGCCAATTCAGACGGTTTCGACATGGTGGCGCCCTCGGGCGAGGGCGCGGCGCGGTGCATGAAGCTGGCGATGTCCACCATCGGCGGGCGATCCATCGACTATCTGAACCCGCACGGCACCTCGACACCGGTAGGCGACATCAAGGAGATGGAGGCGGTTCGGTCCGTCTTCGGCGACAAGCCGCCGCTGATCTCCTCGACCAAGTCCCTGACCGGCCACAGCCTGGGCGCCGCCGGCGCGCAGGAGGCGATCTACAGCCTGTTGATGCTGAACAACGGCTTCGCCTGCGAGAGCGCCCACATCGAGACCCTGGATCCGGCATTCGCCGACCTGCCCATCCTGCTCGAACGCAGCGACATGCCGCTGGAGACTGTGATGAGCAATTCGTTCGGCTTTGGCGGCACCAACGGCTGCCTGGTGATGGCCAGGCTCTGAGGACTGCGTGGCGGCGGATCAGCTCCTGCCAAAACCGCCTGTCCCGCCGGACCCGGAGACGTGCTGCCAGCGCGGCTGCTATCCGTGCATCTTCGACTACTACGACAAGGCGCTGGAGCGGTGGGAAGGCCGCGTCAGGGTGCTGGGTCATGACCCCGCCGAGGTGATGGATCGCCTGTCCCGCGAGCCCTGACCGCGAGCACTCCCTTGCCCTTCGGCTTGTCCCCGTTCAAAACCCGCCTCAACAAGGGAGAACGCGACGTGGCCGACGATTATCAGATGCCCACCGGTAACCTGATGAAGGGCAAGCGCGGGGTTGTGACCGGCGTGGCCAACCACCAGTCCATCGCCTGGGGGATCGCCAGCCAGCTTGCCGCCCAGGGCGCGGAAATCGCCTTCCTGCACCTGCCGGGCATGGAGCGTCGCGTACAGCCCCTGGCCGACAGCATCGGCGTAAAGGTGCTGGCCCCTGTCGATGTCACGGATGACGCGGCCATGGACGCCGCCTTCGATGTGGTGAAGCAGGCCTACGGCCAGATCGACTTCTTTATCCACGCGATCGCCTTCGCCAGCAAGGACGAGCTGAAGGGCAGCTTCGTCGACAATACGACGCGCGACGGTTTCCTGCGGGCGATGAATATCTCAGCGTTCAGTTTTGTGGATTGCGCCCGGCGGGCCGCCGAACTGATGCCGGAGACCGGCGGGTCGATCCTGACGCTCACCTACATGGGCTCGGAGCGGGCGATCCCGAACTACAACACCATGGGTGTCGCCAAGGCGGCGCTGGAGGCGGCGGTGCGCTATGCCGCCCGCGACCTCGGACCGAAGGGCATCCGCGTCAACGCGCTCTCACCCGGCGCCATGAAGACGCTGTCGCTGGCGGGCATTTCCGGCGGCCGCGGCATGCTGGCCAAGGGCCGTTCGCTCTCGGCCATGAAGGAAGACACCTCCATGGAGGGCGTGGCCGGGGCGGCGTTGTGGCTGCTGTCTGACCTCGGCAAGTCCACCACCGGCGAGGTAATCCATGTGGACGCCGGCTTCCACATCATGGGCTTCTCCGAAGATGAGGCCGAATAGGCGGTTCGCAAGATGACGGGCTCAGCCCAACACGACGTGATCATCGCCGGCGCCGGGATCGCCGGGTCGACTTTGGCGCTGGCCTTGGCCCAGGCGGGGCTGCGGCCAATGCTGATCGATCCGGTGGCGTTCGACGACCAGATCGCCCCGACGTTTGATGGTCGCGCCTCGGCCATCGCCTACTCCGCGTTTCGGCAATGGAGAGCCCTGGGCCTGGCCGAAGCGCTGGAACCCCATGCCCAGCGGATCGAACAGATCCTGGTGACCGATGGCCGGACGCCGGGCGCGTCTGCGGGTGCGCCAACCCCCTTCTTCCTGCGCTTCGACTCCGCCGAGATCGCGGACCGGTCCGAAGGGGAGCCGCTGGGCTATCTGCTGGAGAACCGTCATATCCGCGCGGTGCTGGCTGGCGCGGTGAAGCGCGCCGGGATCGAGGTGATGGCGCCGGCCCGAGTGATCCGGGCAGACGTCACCGCCCGTGAGGCCACGGTGACCCTGCAGGACGGCCGGGTCCTGACCGCGCCGCTTGTGGTCGGCGCTGAGGGGCGCGGATCGGTGATCCGCTCAGCCGCAGGGATTGGGGCTGTCGGCTGGGACTATCCACAGACCGGCGTGGTGGCGACCGTACGGATGGAACGGCCGCATGGCGGCGTGGCGCACGAGTATTTCCTGCCGGGCGGCCCGTTCGCAATCCTGCCGTTGACCGACAATCGGGCCAGCCTGGTCTGGACCGAGAGCAGCGCACGGGGCGAGGCGCTGAAGGCCGCCCGGCCCGAAGTGTTCCAGGCCCATCTGGCGCGGCGGTTCGGTGAGTTCCTGGGCGAACTTACGGTGGAGGGCCCGATCTTCACCTATCCGCTCAGCCTGCAGCTGGCCGAGCGCTTCGTGGCCCCGCGCGTCGCCCTGCTGGGGGATTCGGCCCACGGCATCCATCCGATCGCCGGCCAGGGCCTGAACCTGGGGCTGAAGGGCGCCGCCGCCCTGGCCGAGGTGCTGGTCGACGCCATTCGGTTGGGCGAGGACATCGGCTCAGAGGTGGTGCTGGCGCGCTATGCCGCCTGGCGCACCTTCGACACCGTCACCCTGGCGGTGGGCACGGATCTGTTCGTACGCCTGTTTTCAAATGACAATCCGCTGCTCCGGCTGGTCCGGGGCGTGGGCATGGCAGCGGTGAACCGGATCGCGCCAGCCCGGAAGTTCTTCATGCAGGAAGCCGGTGGCGCAGTTGGGGATTTGCCAAGGCTGCTGCGCGGCGAGGCGCTGTAGGCGCTTGATCACGTCGAGATTGGATTGAATCAATCCAATCTCGACGTGATCGCCCTCATTTGTTTAGAGCGCGTTGCGGGCGGAAAACCGGTTCCCACTTTTCCTCAACCCGCCCCAGGGCTATTCCCCCTCGCCCAGATCGCGGGCGTCTTCCGGGAGCATGATCGGCACCCCGTCACGGATCGGATAGGCCAGCCGCGCCTTGGCGCTGACAAGCTCGGCCTTTTCGCGGTCATATATCAGTGGGCCACGGCTGACGGGGCAGATCAGGATTTCCAGAAGCCGCGGGTCGACATCGACGTTTGTCTCGGGGGTGCTCATTGCTGACCCTTACTGCAGGCGCGGCGGCTCGTCATCCGGATCTCCGGCGTCGATCTCCAGCAAGGTGGTCAGGATCTCGAATCGACCGGCCAGATCGGGGGTCTCAAGAAAAGCCTGCTTCTCGGCAGGCTCGAAGGGCAGGCCCATGCAGAGGCTGTTGACCAGGGCCTCCAGCGGCGCCTCCTGGGCGCTCTCCCAATCAATGTCGAGTTGCCTAAGGTTGAGGTAGCGCTTCAGGGCGCGGGCGAAACGTGCACGGGCCAGCGCCGGCGCCTCCAGGCTTTCATTCTGCCCGAGATCTCCGCCAAACCGCGTGTAGCGGGCGCGCAGCTGTCGGTAAGGCAGCCGCAAATCAAGCTCCTCGCCGGCCTCGAAACGGCAAACCCCGGTGAGCGTGATCAGATAGCGACCGTCCGAGGTCTCGTTGTAGCTGGTGATCCGGCCGACGCAGCCGACGTCGGCCAGCTTTGGCCGCGCCCGGTCGCCGCCCTGGCGGGTCTGGATCATGCCGATCACCCGGTCTCCAGCCATGACATCGTCGATCATGTTGAGATAGCGCGGCTCGAATATCTGCAATGGCAGCTCGCCGCCGGGCAAAAGCAGCGCGCCGTCCAGGGGAAACACCGGGATCAACTGGGGCAGATCGGCGGTTTGGCGGTATGGAGCCATGGCGACCTTCAACTGAACAGGATGGCGGAGAGTTTGCGCCGCCCCTGTTTGGCGACATCAGACATTTGCCCGGCAGCTTCAAAGACGACGAGGAGCTGTTTGCGCGCCGCTTCGTCGTTCCAGGCGCGGTCGCGCCGGATGATTTCGATCAGCTGGTCCACCGCCTCTGTCATGTGGCCCGCACCAGCCAGAGCCTTGGCCAGTTCCAGGCGCGCCTCGTGGTCGTCGGCGTCGGTCGCCAGACGCGCCTCGAACGCTGCGGTTTCCGAGGGCGCCTCGGCCGCCAGAGCGAGCGCCGCCCGGACGCTGGCGATATCCGGATCCTTCGCGTCCGGTGGGGCCAGCGCCAGCACTTCGGCAGCGCGCTCCAGATCGCCGGCCTGCTGATAAAGCCGGGCCATGCCGCCGATGGCCTTCACATTGGCGGGATCCATCTGCAGCACCTGGGCGTAGGCCTGGGCGGCGCCGCCCGGATCGCCCAGCTCCAGCGACTCGCGGGCCATCTCCAGCAACTGGTCGGCCGGCGAAGCGCCGCCGCGACCCAGCTTGGCGACCCTGTCCACGAACGCCTTCACCTGGCTCTCGGGCAAGGCGCCCGAGAATGTGTCCACCGGCCGGCCGTCCACAAAGGCGAACACGGCAGGTATCGACTGCACCCGAAGCTGGCCCGCATAGGCCGGGTTCTTGTCGATATCCACCTTGACCAGCTTTACCTTGCCCTTTGCGGCGGTCACCGCCTTTTCGAGCGCCGGGCCCAGCTGTCGGCAAGGGCCACACCAGGTGGCCCAGAAGTCCACGATGACCGGCGTCGTCTTCGACGCCTCGACCACATCGGCCATGAAGGTGGCGTCGGTGGTGTCCTTGATGAGGTCGGCGACGGGTGCGCCTTGTGCTTCACCGATCAGGGTCATGGCCTGAATAGTCCTCTTCCTGACCCGTGCGGGTCACCACTACGCAACATGGCCACATCAGCCACCGGCTTCAATCCTGACCCATCGGGACCACGCTCATTGTGACGAAATCCACGATTGTCGGCGTGACCTCAAGGGCCGCGAGAAACCGTCTAAAGCCTGCGCCGCTGATTGTCGTCGTCGCGGTATTGGTGAGGGGGTGGAAATTGACGTGATCGGCCTCGGCAAGGGTCCGGTCGAGAACGAACCTGACTCGATGATCCACATCGTTGATCAGGCCAAACGCCGTAACGGACCCCGGCGTCACACCGAGTGTCTCCACCATCACTTCCGGCTTGCCGAACGACAGCCGCCCCGAACCGATGATGCGGTGCAGGTTCTTCAGATCGATGATGGCGTGGCTTTCCGCCGAGATCAGCCAGAGCTGACCCCGGTCATCTTTCAGGAACAGATTTTTGGTTTGGGCGCCCGTAAGCGACGCCTTGATTTCCCCACCCTCGCCCACCGTAAAGACAGCCGGGTGATCAAGGCTCCTGGCCTCTATGTCCTGTTCCGCCAGGTAGCGCATGAGATCTTTGCGGGTCTTCATGTGGCGCATAGATAGCCGAAACACATCAGGTCGCCAGCCATGGCAGCCTTCTGGACGCGAGGCGCAAAAACGCCGTCGCCAAGCCCCTGGCGACGGCGCCTGGAGGACAGTGTCTCGGTTAGGCGGCCTCGAGTGACCGACGCCGCCGGAGCAGCGCGCCGGCCCCGCCAAAGCCCATGATCATCATCGCCCAGGTCGCAGGCTCGGGCACCGCGGTCAGCTTGATATCATCGACGTAGCCGCCGAGAGTCTCGGACGTGCCCAGCGCCGAGAAAGTGAGCGTGGAGTTGGCGGCGGCATAGAACTCGATCGTCTTCAGAGACCAGCTCGTCTGGCTGCCTCCGGCCTGCTCGAAGGTCGGCGGAATCTGTACATTGTTGAGGAATACGCCGATGCCATTGCTCTGAAGGCTGACCCCCGGGCGGGGCGAGTAGAGGAATTCGAGCAGATAGGACCCGGCGTTGGTAATTTGCCGCGACATGGAGCTGTTGTTCTGGCCAATGGAGCCGTTGTGGCTGTCCAACTCAACGAACACATCGTTCAGAGCCGCCGTGTTGGGATTGCCTGCGACCCGGTTCTGCAGCTCGATGCCGGGACCGCCGGTCGCGGTCCAGCCATCGGCAGACTGGACCACGCTCCACGTGTTCAGCGGTTGCAACCCATTGAAGGTTGAAAAGAACACGACGGTGGCCGCCTGGGCTGAACCCGCAATCCCGAGAACCGCCGCCGCCACTCCGGCCAGAATATACTTACGCATGAACACTAAACCCAAACTCACTAACTGATACCGGCGTTTCCCAGATTGCTGCTCCGGTCGCCAGCATCTGAAAATTGTAGCCACTCCCCTGAGGGGGGAACTCTGGCGGAGACATCAAGTCCGGGAAGCGAGAGGCTGGACGAGGTCATGGCGCGGCAGCATCCACCGGGTATTGAGCGAGAAGCCCAGCCCCCTCGGGAATCGAGAGAGATCCTTGCTTGCGGCGGGTCGAAGCCCTTCTTGTTTTTGGGGCGGGTCAACGGTTTCCAATTCCCGCCGTCTGGCCTTATGGCTCGGTATCGTTGATCGGGAGTCCGCATGACCCAGCCGCGCATGGAGCTTGAGTGCTTCCCTACCACCGAGCGCCCGCCGGAAATCGTGCCCGGTCGGCCGCAGCGCGCCTGGATGGACAGCTTCACCTCGCGCCACCCTTATCGTTGCCTGCCGCTCAACATGGCCAATTCGTCGGGCTGGGAGATTCTATGCCCCGTGGCCTTCACCGCCGAATGGAATGGCGGGCTGATGCAGGCCGACATCACCTTGAAGCCTGACTATCCCAATCCGGACTTCCACCGCCTGGCGACCAGTCACTTCAGCCACGGCGTGCTGACAATGCACCCCGGCTATCTGTTCCGCACGCCGCCCGGCTGGTCGATGATGGCCATGGGCCCGCCGAACCAGCCCAAGGACGGCATCCAGGCGCTGGCCGGGGTGGTGGAAACCGACTGGCTGCCCTTTCCCTTCACCATGAACTGGCTGTTCACCCGGCCTGGCCGGGTGCGCTTCGAAAAGGGCGAGCCCTTCTGTTTCATCACCCTGGTGCAGGACAAGATGCTGCACGACATCCAGCCGGTGATCCGCCGCATGGATTCCGACCCCGAGCTGCGCCACCAGTACGACGTCTGGGAAAAGCACCGCTCGGAGTTCAACCAGAAGATCTTCCGGGGCGACCCCGAGGCCACCAAGGCCGCCTGGCAACGCTACTACTTCAAGGGCGAATTCCCGGAAGAGGTCGACGCCCCCAGCCCCGAGGGCCACGTCAACAAGCGCAAATTGAAGACCCCGAAACGCGGCTGACGGATTGGGCCAGCGCCCGGCTTGCCAAGCGCGAGGGCCTCTGCCATATAGCCGCCTCTCGCATTTGGGGGTCGATTTCCCCCTACGGAGCGCGGGCGTAGCTCAGTGGTAGAGCACAACCTTGCCAAGGTTGGGGTCGAGAGTTCGAATCTCTTCGCCCGCTCCAATTTCGAGATTCAGAACACACCCGGTCTGCCGGATCAGAACCGACCCGACACCTGAAAACCTTCCGTGCGCAGGCCCTCGGGGCCGCCGAGCGCCCTGCGAATCTCCAGCCGGTCAATCCGGCCGGTGGCGCGGGCGCCCTGGAAGTACTCACGCGTGCGCGTTTCCCGCGGCGACAGGACATTGTTGGCGAAAACCCGCACGGTCACCGGTCGGATCGCCGTAGTCTCGAGGAATAGGTCCAGTCGGGGCAGGGGGCGTTCGTAGGAGATGACCTCGAGCCGCCGATGCTCACTGCGATCCGACCAGTCGACCACCGACGCTCCCCACGACAGATGCCAGGACGGCATATTCTGGCGGAAGGTGAGCACATAAGCCCAGTCCTTGTTGCCAAGATTGAGCGTCGGGCTGCCCGCCGTCGTACCTTGCCGCTCCAGCGGGACCGAGAACGACCGCTGCTCGCCGGTGATCGGATCGGTCACCCGCGTGCGTTGCCACACGCCGTTGAACCGAAGCTCGGCGTTCGGAAGACCGATGAAGGCCAGTGGCGTGGCGGCGCGCGCCTCCAGGCCCAGGCGGCTGCCGCGGCCGATGTTGCCGAAGGCGTCGGCGCCAGCGATCTCGACCAGGTCGCGAACATCGTCCACCCGATCGGCGAAGGCTGCGACCGTCAGGGCGGTGCGGGGCGCGAGACGGGTTTCCCACTCCAGTCGCGCCTTCCAGGCCTTCTCGGGAACCAGATTGGGGTTTCCCTGGGTCGCGGCGGCGTTGACGAAATCGACGGTGCTGGAAAACTCCGCGAAATCAAGCTGGGCGACGTCGCGGACCAGGCTGGCGCGCAGCGTGCCGGCCGGCCCCATGGTCCAGGTCGCCGTGGCGCGTGGCTTCACAAAGCGAAAGCTGCGTTCCTTTTGCGGATCGCCGGTCTGGGTGATACGCGAGGCCTCGAGGCTGAGGCCGTACTCCAGGGTCAGCGCCGGCGAGACCGTCCAGACGTCCGTGGCGAAGACCTCGCCCCGGGTCTCCTCGACGCGCGCGTCAGACACCGCAAGCGGCACCTTGACCACTGGCCCGCCGCCGATCTGGTTGGTGATGTTGAAGGTTGTGTCGCGATAGTTGAACGCCCCCTCGCCGCCGAACTCGAGCGTGTGCGCCTGGTTCACGGTCCACTTGATACGACCGCGCGCGATGCGCTCCCCGTTCCGGGTGGTCCGATCCTGGGTACGCGTGACGAAGGTAGCGGGAAAATTCTGGATGTTGAACACGTCGCGCTGATCGACGCTGCCGTTGGAGACCAGCGTCACCAGCTTGGCCGACAAACCGCCGCCGAGCTGCCGCTCCCAGTCCGCGCCAAGCTCTCCGGTATAGTTGGCCTCGAAATCGGACCGGCCGATCAGGAGGCTGCGCGGGGCGCCGGTTCCCGTCACCTCGGACTGGATGGTGTCCAGGTGGTTCCAGGTGGGCGCAAGCTGGATATTGGCGTTCACCGTGTCCATTGACGTGGGACGCCAGCGCAGGGTCGCAGAACCCTGGGCGCCGATGTTCTGCGGCTTGCCAAGCAGCCGCCGCGCGCCCGTTTGCACGCCGCTCGCGTTGACCAGCCTGTCACGGCTGTCGCCTCGCCCGAGCAGGTTGGGGAACTGAACATCGAGACCGAGTTCAGCCTGCGGCGAGAGCTGCACGGCCCTGGAAGCCTGCACCAGCCAGCCCACACGGTTGGAGTATTGCAGATGCCGCAGCCCGAGCGACCAGGTGGTTCCCCCGCCCTTCGCTGCGGTTTGCGTCACCACGACATTGACGAGTTGCGACTGGCCGCGCACGTCGAGGCCGGCGCTCGAGCCGGAGAGCAGCTCGATCCGTGTCACGTTACTGGCGGGGATCCGCTTCAGAAGTTCTGACGCTGCGGTTTTGGAACTGGGACGTTCGCCATTGATCAGCAGATTGCCGGCGGAGGCGAAGCCGCGCCGCTCGTCACCGTCCTTGAGCTCGAAGCCCGGCACGCGGGCGACCATGTCACTGGCGTTCACCGGGTTGTAGGGCGCGAAGAAGGCGGCCGGATAGACCGTCTGGCCGTCGGAAACGGGCGCAGGCTGCGTCGGCTGGGCCATGGCTGGACCTGCCAACCCCGCCAGGACGAACGCCGAAGCCGCCCATCGCCAGGCTTGTCCTCGAGAGACTTCAACACACATCGTTACGGCCCGGACCACTACACAGTTCATTTTGTGGACGGACCTTGGACAGCGCCGCCGTCCAGGTCAATCGGCGAGCCCGCGGATGTCTCCGCAGACGCCTATCCGCGCGTCAGACGTTCCATCCAGGCGTAGAGGACGCTCTCGCGCCGCTGGCTGGTCTGGATATCCGTCATCAGACTGGAGAGGCGGCCCTTGCCGTTGTCGCGGGCGGCGATGACCTGCTGGTTGTAGGCGCGAATGTTGGTGGGGCCGGCCGGGACAGGCGGGGCTGGCGGGGCCTTCGCTGTCGCAGCGGGGCGAGCGCCCTTGCCCTTGGCGGCGGTCTGCACGGGCGCGGGGGCGGACCCGGGCGGCCCGAGATCGGCGGCGCGGACGTAGCCGGGCTGTCCGGCCACGTCGATCTCCCACCAGCCACCATCTGCCTGGGCGGTGGTGGGCTTCACCTCGCGACCTAAGGGCATGTTCATCAGAGATGGTGCGGAGGCCACAGGCGCGGATCGCACCACTGTGGCGCGGATCGCCACCATGGCCGGCGCCGGGGCGGCCGGGGCCTGCGCCGCTGCCTGATCACCCTCCGACGGCGCCGCTGCGGCCTTGGGCATCGACAGTCGCGTGACGGCGGGAGCGGCCGCATAGGCCGGCGCCTGGCCGCCCAGCACATCGGCCTCCGACGCGCCATCCGTCATGGCGCGGCCCTGGGTGAAGGTCTTGGCCATGGTGGTGTGCTGGTCGACCACCTCTCCGGTGAGGTCCACATCCTTCTTGAGCGCGCCCATCAGTTCAGTGCGTTCGCGGCGGACCGCGCGGCGATCCTTGTCGTTGCTGGCGCTGGCCAGGCGCGTGTTGATGTCGGCAGCCTGCTGGGTTCGGCAGTCCACGAGGGCCTGACCGTCATCGGCGATCTGGCGGGCCACGGTGAGCTGTTTGGCCGCGTCCTGGTCGATATTGAAAGAGGCCTTGCGCAGGTCGCCGCCGGCTTCCTGTTCCTTCAACTGGGCATAGGCTTCGGCCGTGGCGACGATCGCCACCAGCACGGCCAGGGCTGCATAGCCCCGCATGGCACCCCCGCCGCTGATACCGGGAACATTCAGGCCCATGGCGCTGGACAGGAGATCGGGGCCAAACACCGAGGCTGGCGCCGCGCCCGAAGAGGTGTTGGCCTGCTGGGCCTGTTGCTGGGCCGCCATGCTGCCGACCGCGCCCATGACACCGCCAAGGCCGCCAAGCGCGCCGCCGAAGCCGCCACTGCGACGCCCGAGACCACCACTCATCACGCCTTTGGCCAGTACAGCCGCGCCCTGTTTCAGGCCCTCGCCGAGAGCTGCGCTGGTCTTGGAGCGCTTGAGCTCGTCGTACTCGCGGTCCAGCTTGATCAAGCCTTCGCGCTGGGTGGAGCAGGCGTTGAGGACGGCGTCCCTGCCCTGGCTCTGGGCCATGACCGGGTTCAGGTTCAGACTGACCAGCACGGCGGCGCTGACCGCAAGGCGCAAACGCCGGTCCTTCAGATGTCCGCCCATACCTTCAGCCCCCTGGTCACCGCACGCCGAGGCGCTTCAATTCATCTCGCGCGCCTGTGTCGCCGGCCGCAATGGCCTTGCGATAGAAATCGACGGCTTTCGCCCGGTCCGCGCGGACACCCTGGCCGGTCTCGTGCATGAGCCCCAGGTTGCGCAACGCCAGGGCGCTGCCCTTGTTCGCCGCCTGCTGGAAGAGACGCACCGCCTCGGCAGGGTTGGCGGGTACGCCGGCGCCGCGCGCGGTCAGGCTGCCTAGACCCAGATAGCCTCGGGCATCACCCAGATCAGCAGCGGCGCGATAGTATTCCGCCGCCCGCAACTCGTCTTGCGGCAGACCCGCCCCGCTCTCGAACATCACCGCCAGGCTCGACATACCCTCGCTGTTGCCAGCCTCGGCGGCGCGTTGATACCAGGTGGCGGCCTGGATCTCATCCTTCGGCACGGCCTCACCATCTTCGTAGGCATAGCCCAGGTGGACCATGGCCTCGGTGTCGCCAGCGGTAGCGGCGCGCTGGTAGAGGCCGAACGCGCGACGCCCGTCGCGGGCGACGCCATCGCCCCGGTCATAGGCGTCGGCCAGCTGGGCGATCGAGGGACCGTCGCCGGCGTCCACCGCCCGCTGCAGCCAGCTTGCACCCTGCTGCGGATCCGCCGCAACGCCGCGGCCGCGGTAGTAGGCTTCGGCCAGCAAACCCATGGCGTTGGCAGAGCCCCGGTTGGCGGCATCCTGAATGAACCTGAACCCCGAGGCCTCGTCCTTCGCCGTTCCGAAGCCGTTCAGCAGGCAAAGGCCCCAGTTGACCATTCCTCCCGAGTGGCCCGCGCCCGCCGAGGCCTTGAACCAGCGGGCGGCCGCGGTGATGTCCCGGGTTGCGCCCTTGCCGGACAACGACATGACACCCAGGTTGTACATGGCCGCGCCATTGCCAGCCCTGGCGGCCGCAGACCAGTCTCGGGAGGCGGCTGCATAGTCGCCGCGCCCGAACGCGTCACGGGCGGTGACCACCAGATCCTGGCCCGGCTGGGCGGACCGGGAAGCCACCTGGAACGATCCGGCCGGCAGCTTCTCCAGGGCGCGCATGCGATTGGAGGCCAGCTTGCGGAACGCGCCGGAAATTTCGCCACGATCCTGGGCGTCCATATAGGCCTTGAAATCAGCCGGATCGTCGGAGTCCTTGATCGAGGTCCAGAAGACCTGGTCCTTCTCCCACTTGATCTTGACGGGATCAGCTCCGGCTGCCGCAACCAGCTTTGGCGGGCCGTTGGGGTCGAAACTCCAGTGCACATTGGGCCAGATGCCTTGCAGGTCCGGGGTTTGTTCGCCCTCGGTCATTCGCTCGACCTCGGCCTGCACGTAGCTGGGGAGTTCGCCAACGGTGATGCCGGGTCGGGTAAGGCCCTGGGTCAGAGCGATGGCGAAGGGGCTGTTGGCGGCGCCGGCCGCGCCGTCCTGGGCCACCTGTCCAGGGCCGGCCGCCATCAGGGTGACCACCGCCACGCTGGTGGGACCGGTCTCCCGGGTCAGCCCCCGGCTGTTCCCGCCCAGGCTGCGGGTGGCGGTGGGATTGTTCCGGCAGGCGTCCAGGATGATCAGCCGGACGGCCTTGGCGCCCATCATCGACTGGCCAAGGCGAGCCGACTCCACCGCCGTCCCGGTCAAAGACGACTTGTTGGTGATCACCGCGTCCTTCGGCAGCAGATAGTTCACGCCGTCGATCATCGCGCCATGACCCGCGTAGTAGATCACCGCCGCCTCGGACCCCTTGGCCGCCTCCTCAAACTCGCCGAGACCTTCGATCAGCGACGCGCGGCTGGGATCGGTGAGCACGGTCACGGTGAAGCCCAGCTTCTGCAGCGTGGTCTGTACGAGCCTTGCGTCCTTGGCGGGGTTGTTAAGGCTGGGGACCTTGTCGTATTTCGACACGCCGACCACCAGGGCGACACGCTGGGCGGCCCAGGCGCCGGACGCGAGACTCAGGCTGACGACAAACGCGAGCCCGGCCAGCGCGGCGCGCCAAGCCCTGGTTCCAAGATTCAGGCGCCGTCGCTGCGCCATGCGCATCCGCTCACCCTCCAGACAGAGCCCATCATAGCGCAATGGACGACAAACGCACGGCTTCGCGAATGCGGTGGTCAGTCCCTATTCGTGGCGGGCGATCGCCCGGACGCATGGGCGCCTTATTTTGACTCTGGATATTTGATCCGGGGACGCAGGTTTTCGGTCACGGCACGGGCGTCAAACGCGCTGGCGTCGCCCTCGGGCTTGACGCCCTTCTGCATCAGGATTTCGGCAGAGGCCTCGTATTTCTCGATGGTCCGCACGTCGACCCGGTCACCCAGGAAGGCGCCGCCCCAAAACGGATCCCAGCCGCGCCAGCCGAAACCGCCGCCATAGTAGCGCCAGGACGGTCGCCACAGGCCGTAGCTGCCGTACCAGGGTCGGTAGAAGGGGTCCGGCTCCACATAGGTCCGGGTCTTCTTGTCGGTATCGCGCTCGACGATGGTGAACCAGTCATAGCCGTTCTGGGTGGTCAACTCGGCGGCCCGGAACAACAGGTAGCCCTCGACCGTTTCACGGCTGGTCAGCGAATTGCCGTTGAAGCTGACGCGGAAGCGATTGGCCTCGACCCGCTGCTCCGAGAAGCCGCCCAGCGACGCCTTGCCCATCACAACCGGTTGGTAGGGCGTTGGAGTTGCGCAGGCCGCGAGGCCAGTCGCCAGAACCACCGATAGGGCGAGAGATCGTCCAAACATTCTTTGCGCCTTCAGCTCAACTGCGATCACGACGAGGTGTACGAACCACAACATCTTGCCGCAAATGTGGTTGCGTGTCGTCAGACGCTGGCGCCGGTAGCCAGCAGATAGATGACCCGGCCCAGCGACCCGAACAGGAGCACCGCCACAGCCAGGGCCTGGATCAGGAACCCGGTGCTGCGCTTGCCCGCATCGGCCACATAGCCCCGCTGATAGATCACGCGTCCCACGATCCAGACAACGCCGACGGCGGCGGCGATACGTTCGTCCCAGAACATGGCGAACAGCCACAGCGGGACGAGGAACAGCGGTAGCCATTCCAGGGTGTTGTAGTGGGCGCGGATGGTGCGCTCGAGTTCTGGGTCACCGGTCATCGCCGGCGCCTGAATCCCGCTCTTGCCGCGGGCCCGGCCTACCTGCAGGCCCATCCAGAAATAGGCCAGCAACGCCAGCAGGGTGACGAGGGCGACATAGGCATAGGGCGGCATTCAGGAGTCCTCCAGAAGTTGGCGGGCGCGCGCCGCCATTGCTACCGAGCTTGGCGCCGAACGCGCCCGAGGGGAACCTACCCTTTTGCGCGCCGGTCGCGGTTGGCTTTCACCCGCAGTCGCAATGCATTGAGCTTGATGAAGCCCGCTGCGTCGCGATGATCATAGGCCACCGCGCCCTCCTCGAAGGTCACCAGTTCCTGATCATAGAGCGAATAGGGACTTGTGCGGCCCACGACGCTGACATTGCCCTTGTAGAGCTTCACCCGGACCTGGCCGGTGACCATCTGCTGGCTGTGATCGATAGCCGCCTGCAGCATCTCGCGCTCGGGCGAGAACCAGAAGCCGTTGTAGACCAGCGAGGCGTACTTCGGCATCAGCTCGTCCTTCAGATGCATGGAGCCGCGGTCGAGGGTGATGCTCTCGATGCCCCGATGCGCCACGATCAGGATCGTTCCGCCTGGCGTCTCGTAGACACCCCGTGACTTCATGCCGACGAAGCGGTTTTCGACCAGGTCGAGGCGACCCACGCCGTTGTCGTGCCCCAGTTGGTTGAGCTTGGTCAAAATGGTCGCCGGCGACATCGCCACGCCGTCGATGGCGACTGCATCGCCCTTTTCAAAGTCGATGGTGAAGTAGGTCGGCGTATCGGGCGCGTCCTCCGGGGCGATGGTGCGCATGTGGACAAACTCGGGCGCCTCGACGGCCGGGTCTTCAAGCACCTTACCTTCGGACGAGGAGTGCAGCAGGTTGGCGTCGACGCTGAAGGGCGCCTCGCCCCGCTTGTCCTTGGTGATCGGGATCTGATGCTGCTCGGCGAACGCCAGCAAGGCCTCGCGGCTCTTGAAGTCCCAGTCACGCCAGGGCGCGATCACGTGGATGTCCGGCTCCAGCGCATAGTAGGCCAGCTCGAAGCGCACCTGGTCATTGCCCTTGCCGGTGGCGCCGTGCGCCACGGCGTCGGCGCCGATCTTGCGCGCGATCTCGATCTGCTTCTTGGCGATGAGGGGCCGCGCGATAGATGTGCCCAGCAGGTACTGGCCCTCATAGACCGTGTTGGCCCGGAACATCGGGAAGACGTAGTCGCGGACGAATTCCTCTCGGACATCCTCCACGAAAGCGTACTCCGGCTTCACGCCCAGCAGGATCGCCTTCTGACGCGCAGGCTCGACCTCCTCGCCCTGCCCCAGATCGGCGGTGAAGGTTGCAACCTCTGCGCCCAGCTCGGTCTGCAGCCACTTGACGATGGTGGAGCTGTCGAGCCCGCCGGAATAGGCGAGGACGACCTTCTTGACGGGCGGATTGGCCATGGTGGTGGAGCGCCTTGGTAGAAAGGAAAATTGGTCACGCGCCTTTAAGGGGCAAAGCCCCTGCGGTTCAAGTGTTCCGTCCCCCAGGGGGTGTGGAGCCTACACCGTAACCTGGGTGCCCATTTCGACCACACGCCCGGGGGGGATCTTGTAGAAATCCGTCGGGTTGGCGGCGTTGCGCATCAGGAAGATGAATAGCTTGTCCTGCCAGAGCGGCATGCCCGACTGGGCCGAGGGAACCACAGAGCGTCGGCCCAGGAAGAAGCTGGTGGCCATGATGTCAAACTTCAGGCCCTGTTTGCGGCAAAGGCCAAGCGCCTTGGGCACATTCGGGCTTTCCATGAACCCGTAGCCGATCACCACCTTCTTGAAGTCGTCATTGACCGGCAGGATCGTGATCCGGTCGTCATCGCGCACCCGGGGTGTTTCGGCGGTCATCAGCGTCAGGATGATGTTTTTCTCGTGCAGCACCTTGTTATGCTTGAGGTTATGCATGAGGGCCACCGGGGCCACGTCGGGATCCGAGGTCAGAAAGATCGCCGTGCCTGGCGCTCGATGCGGCGCGCGGGCCTTGAGGATATCAACCAGCTCCAGCAGCGGCAGGCTGTCGCGGCGGCTCTTGTCGGCCAGGATCGCAGCGCCGCGGTTCCAGGTCCACATCACCACCATCAGGGCCGCGCCCAGCACCAGCGGCAGCCAGGCGCCCTGGGGGATCTTAAGCAGGTTGGAAGAGATGAAGACGATATCGATGGCGCCGAAGAAGGTGCATGCCGCGATCGCCTGCCAGAGCGGGCGCTTCCACATGTACCGGATGATGTAGAAGAACAGCAGGGTGTCGACGAACATCGATCCGGTCACCGCGATCCCGTAAGCCGCCGCCAGATTCGACGAGTTCTGGAAGGTCACCAGCAGGGCCAGCACGCCGACCATCAGGAAGGTGTTGACCTGGGGCACGTAGATCTGGCCGGCCTGGGTCTCGCTCGTGCGCCGGATGTCGATCCGGGGGAACAGGCCCAGTTGCACGGCCTGCTGGGTCATGGAGAAGGCGCCGGTTATGACCGCCTGACTGGCGATGACGGTAGCCACCGTCGCAAGGATCATGATCGGCCAGTAGGCAACCTGCGGGATCATGTCGAAGAACGGGTCGGCGCGGGTTTCCGGATTGGCCAGCACCATGGCGCCCTGGCCCATATAGTTCAGGAGCAGGGCGGGCAGCACGAGCGTCACCCAGGCCGCCCGGATTGGCCCCTTCCCGAAATGGCCCATGTCGGCATAGAGCGCCTCGGCCCCGGTCACCGCCAGGAAAACGCTGCCCAGGATTATGAAACCAAGGAAGCCATTATCCAGGAGGAACAGCACGCCGTAGGCCGGTGAAAGCGCCCGCAGGATCGAGACATCGTCAAAGATGTGGTAAATTCCGAGGGCGGCAAGGACGATGAACCACAACGCCGTGATCGGTCCAAAGTAGCGCGCCATGCTGGCCGTGCCGCGGGACTGAACGAGAAACAGGCATATCAGAATCCCGGCCGAAATCGGCACGGCGAGAGAGGCGAAGCCCGGTCCGACACCCGGCGCCTTGCCGATTCCCTCGACCGCTGACAGCACGGACACCGCCGGGGTAAGGATGCCGTCGCCATAGAACAGCGCCGCGCCGGCCATCCCGAGGACGAAGATCACCGCGGAGCGGCCGCCTGGGCTAACCCGTTGCGCGAGGGCCATGAGGGCCAGCGTGCCGCCCTCGCCCTTGTTGTCGGCGCGCATGAGGAACAAGACGTACTTCAGGGTCACAACGAGAAACAGCGCCCAGGTGATCAGTGAGATCACTCCGAGCACGGCCATCTCGCCACCACCACCGCCCTTGCTGTGGGCCAGAGCCTCACGCATGGCATAGAGTGGGCTGGTCCCGATATCGCCGAACACAACGCCCACCGAACCGAGCGCAAGCGCCCAGAACTTCTCCTTGTGAGGCGAGTGGGGCGGATCCTCAGACGCTTTGGAAGCGTCGACGGCCGTATCAGCCATCTGGTGTCTCCGAGGGGTTCTCGCGAACCCCCCAAGGCGGCCCTATGCCGCAGCGGCGGGCGCGAATACACCCAATCCGCAAGCCTTACAATCGCTGTACGACGGCAGGGCCTTTGCGGGCGTGACCGCGTCTTGAATGGATCAGCGCCTCGTCTAGTATCAGGGCTCTTGACTGCAGGGAACATGATGGAACGCAAACTGGCACTCGTTACGGGCGCTTCCGCAGGAATCGGAGCCGCTTTTGCCCGAATTCTGGCTGGCCACGGCTATGATCTGGCGCTTACCGCGCGACGCGGGGATCGACTCGGCGCCCTGGCCGAGGAGATCCGCTACCGGTTTGGCGTCGAGACCCTGACGGTGGTCGCCGATCTTGCCGAGACCGAGGCGCCTGGCCAGATCCTCGATCACCTGACCGCCCATGGCAGATCAGTCGACGCCCTGATCAACAATGCCGGCTATGGCCTGACCGGAAGCTACGGCGAAACCCGGTGGGCGGATCAGGCCGCCTTCATCCAGGTGATGATGACCGCGCCGTCCGAGCTGGCGCATCGGGTGCTTGGCGGCATGCGGGACCGCAGGTTCGGACGGATCGTCAATGTGGCGTCGCTGGCGGGCCTGCTGCCGGGGTCAAGCGGCCATACGCTCTATTCGGCCACCAAGGCCTATATGATCAAGTTCTCGCAGAGCCTGCACCTGGAGCTGGCAGCCGACGGCATTCATGTCACGGCGCTGTGTCCGGGACTGACCCATTCGGAGTTTCACGACGTCATCGGCGCCCGCACGCAGTACACTGCGGCTACCCCGTCCTGGCTTTGGCAGGGCGCCGATGAGGTGGCCGCCACCGGCTATGAGGCTGTAGAGGCCAATCGCGCGATCAGCATCCCCGGCGCGCCCAACAAGGCGATCTCGGTCATCGCCAAGCTGATCCCCGACGATTGGGCGCTGGCGCTGATGGCTTCCCAGGGGGCGAGGTTGCGGTAGATCTAGTACGGGTGCGCCACCGTCGAGCGGATGAAGCCGGAGGTGCTGTCGGCGAGGCCCGCCAGGATGAACTGGATGGCCAGCGCGCAAAGGATCAGGCCCAGAACCCGGACCACCACCGTCAAACCGATGCGGCCCAGGATCCGGGTCAGGATGGGGGTGGCCAGGAAGGACAGTAGGGTCGCGAGGAATACCGCGCCGATCACGCCGAGGCCGACGGCCGCGCCAGCCAGCCCGAACGCCTTGGCCTTGTCGGCATAGATGATGACGCTGGAAATCGCGCCCGGACCGATCAACAAAGGCATGGCGAAGGGCACGATCATCCGCTCGAACCGCTTGCGCACAAAGGCCATGCCAACGCCGATATCGCCGTCGCCGTCGTCCCCGGAGAATTTGGCGCTGAAGTCGTCGCGAGCCATTTCCAGGCCCATCAGGAACAGGATTACGCCACCGGCGATCTTGAAAGCCGGCAAGGAGATACCGAAGAACTCCAGAAGCGACAGGCCGGTGAAGTAGAAGAACGTCAGGAACCCCAGCACGAACAGAGACAGATAGAGGGCAATCCACGCCCGCTCACGCCACTTCACCCCGCCCGTGGCCGCCGCAAACAAGGGCACATTGCCGATCGGATCGATCAGGGCGAACAGGGCGACGAAAAAGTTGACCGCGAACTCTGCCTGGCTCATCTCTCGCTCTTAGCCCAGATCACCTGCTGCGGACCACACCCCGCGCCACACCGGAGCCATGCCATGGTCGCCGCCGCCACGCTTGCGCAATCTGCCGTCAAGGCTGACCCCAGATTGATCGTTCCGCTCGATCTGCCCACGGTCGCCGAGGCCCGCGAGATGGTGGCCGCGCTCGGCGACAGCATCTGCTTCTACAAGGTGGGCCTGGAACTGTTCGCCGGCGGTGAGGGCATGACCCTGGCCGGCGAGCTGAAAGCCGCCGGCAAGCAGGTGTTCCTCGACTGGAAGCTACACGACATCGGCACCACGGTGCAGCGGTCCGCCGCCGTGCTGGCCGGATCCGGCTGTGATTTCCTGACCGTGCACGGCGAGCCGCAGGTGATGGCCTCGGCGGTGCGCGGGCGCGGCGCCTCGGGCCTGAAAATCCTGGCGGTCACGGTGCTGACCAGCCTGTCCGATGAAGACCTGCACGAGGTCGGCTATCACGAAACCGCCCGCGCCCTGGTCGAGCGGCGCATTCATCAGGCGATCGAGGCGGGCTGCGACGGCGTTGTGGCCAGCCCGCACGAGGCGGCGCTCGCTCGCGCTCTCGGCGGCAAGGACTTCCTGGTGGTGACGCCGGGCGTGCGCCCAGACTGGTCGGCGAAAAACGATCAGGCCAGGGCGGCCACACCGCTGGACGCGCTACGGTACGGCGCGTCGCACATCGTCTGCGGGCGCCCGATCACGGCGGCGAATGATCCGGAGGCGGCGGCGCGGCGGGTGGCTGCGGAGATGGGTGGCGCCTGGAGCGCGACAGCTTGAAGTGGATACCGGTTCAAGCGCCCGTCGCGCTCCAAATGTATGAAAGCGAGCCTGTTTATCCATTTCAGATGACGCCATCTGAAACGGACAGGCTCTAGAAATCCACCGCAATACCCTTGCGTTCCCAGTCGCCGAAGCGGGTGGGTTCCGGGCCTTTCGGACCACCCTGTTCCGGCGCCAGCGCAGCGGTTTCCGCGGCCAGACGGCGGGCCTCAGCTTCCTCGAGAGCCCGGCGCGCGGCGGGGCTGAGGTCCTTGCCGGGTGCGGCGTTGGGGGGTGAATTGTCCATGGCCCTCCATCTAATCCCTTGCGTACCAGCTTCCAAGCGGGCACGCCGCGCGCCGTGAGCGACATTAAAAATACCTCCGAACCGCACGCCGACGTCCGCGGCCTTCCCGCACGGGCCGCCGCGCTCCAGCTCCTGACCACGGCCCTGTCGCGACGCGCGGGTCTGGAAGAGGGCCTGAACCTGCCCGGCATGACCGCGCTGGAGCCTCGCGACCGAGCCTTCGCCCGCGCCCTGGTGATGGCCACCCTGCGTTGGCTGAGACCCATCGACACGGTCCTGCAGTCGCGCCTCAAGAAGACGCCGCCCGACGCCATTGTCCATGTCCTGCGTCTGGGCGCGGTGCAGCTGCTGGTCTTGAAGACCCCGGCGCACGCGGCGGTGGGCGCGACGGTTGATCTCGCGGCGGCGCAAAGCGGCGGCCATGTGTTCAAGGGTCTGGTCAACGCCGTGCTGCGCGGTCTGGTCCGCGAGCCGCCGCAACTCGAGGCCCCCTCCCCGCCGGACTGGCTGCAGGCTCGCTGGCAGATCGCCTATGGCCACGACGCGGCCGACGCCATGGCGGCCATGATCGGCGAGGAGCCCGCCACCGACCTGACACTGAAATCTGGCGCCGACGCGGCGGACCTGGCCGGTCCGCTGGAGGCGGAAGTGCTGGCCAGCGGCAGCCTGCGCGTGGGTCTGAAGGGCGAGGTTTCGGGCTGGCCCGGGTTCGCCGAGGGCCGTTGGTGGATCCAGGACGCCTCGGCGGCCATCCCGGCGCAGCTGTTGGCCATGCAGCCCGGCGAAACCGCGCTGGACCTTTGCGCCGCGCCCGGCGGCAAGACGATGCAGCTCGCTGCGACCGGCGCCCGCGTGACGGCGCTGGACCGCTCGGCGGGCCGAATGAAGCGGATCTCGGAAAATCTTGCCCGCGCCGGCCTCGAGGCCGAGGTCCTGGTGGGCGACGCCGCCGACTGGCGCGACAACCGCAGTTTTGACGCCGTGCTGCTGGACGCGCCCTGTTCGGCCACAGGCACCTATCGCCGCCACCCCGACGTGCTGTGGGTGGCAAGCCCGCAGGATATTCCACGCCTCGCCAGCGTCCAGACCCGCCTCCTCGCCAGCGTGGCCAGGCGCGTGAAGCCCGGTGGGCGGCTGGTCTATTGCGTTTGTTCGCTGGAAATGGAGGAGGGCGAAGGCCAGGTGGCGACCTTCCTGTCGCGCACCCCCGACTTCGCCCTGGACCCGATCGCACCCGGCGAAGGCGGCGCGCCCGAGGCAAGCCTGCGGGCTGACGGCACGCTCCGGATCTTGCCGCACCACCGCACGGGCGGGACCGACGGCTTCTACATCGCCCGGATGCGCCGCGCCGGTCAGGCCTGACCGCACACAGGGCAGTCCGGGTCGCCGGCGATCCGCACGGTGCGCGTCTCCGCCGCCAGCGCGTCGTAGATCAACAACCGTCCGGACAGCGTCTCGCCCGCGCCGGTGATCAGCTTTACCGCTTCCAGCGCCATCATCGATCCGATCACGCCGGCCAGGGCGCCGATGACGCCGACCGCCGCGCAGGTTTCCGCATCGGGCGGGATCTCCGGCACAAGGCACCGATAGCAGGGCTTGCGACCAAACACGCCGACCTGGCCTGTCCAGCGGCCGATGGCGCCGGACACCAGCGGGGCGCCATGCCGAACGCAGGCGGCGTTGACGCTGAAGCGGACCGCGAAGTTGTCCGTGCCGTCCAGCACCAGATCGACGCCGCCCAGAAGCGCATCGGCCGTCGTGTCATCAAAAGCCCGGTTCAGGGCCGTGACGGCGACATTCGAATTCAGGCCCTGGAGACGTTCGGCCGAGGCGTCGACCTTTGATCGTCCGCGATCGGCGCCGGCGTAGATGATCTGGCGCTGCAGGTTCGAGAGGTCGACGACATCCGGGTCAACGATCCGGATCGCCCCGACGCCGGCCGCGGCGAGGTAGAGCGCCGCCGGCGCGCCGAGGCCCCCCGCCCCCACGATCAGCACCGTGGCAGCCTTCAACTTTTGCTGGCCGGGCCCGCCGACTTCCCGCAGCACCAGGTGGCGGGCATAGCGCTCGATCTCTTCGTCGGTGAACTGGGCGCCCATGATTTGGTACTTTCACTTGACCGATGGGGTTGCGAACCCGACATCGCAGCCATGTCGAATACCTCAGCCTTCCCCGATTGGCACGGGACCACGATCCTCGCAGTGCGCAAAGGGGGCAAGACCGTGGTGGCCGGAGACGGCCAGGTGTCCATGGGCCCGACCATCGTCAAGGGCACGGCGAAGAAGGTCCGCAAGCTGGCCGGCGGCAAGGTGATCGCCGGGTTCGCCGGCTCCACCGCAGACGCCTTCACCCTGATCGAGCGGCTGGAAGCCAAGCTGGAGCAATACCCCGAACAGCTGGCGCGGGCCTGCGTGGACCTGGCCAAGGACTGGCGGACGGATCGCTATCTGCGCCGGCTGGAGGCCATGTTGCTGGTGGCCGACAAGGATCAGATCTTCACCGTCACCGGCGTGGGCGACGTGCTGGAGCCTGAACACGCCGTGGCCGCCATCGGCTCCGGCGGTAACTACGCGCTCGCCGCCGCGCGGGCCTTGTCGGACGTGGGCGGCCTGGATGCGGAAGCCGTGGCCCGTCGGGCCATGGGGATCGCCGCCGAGATCTGCGTCTACACCAACGGGGAGCTGACGGTTGAGGTGCTCTGACGCGGCCCACGACCTCGCCTTTGTTCCAATCGTGACTATCTGAGCGCCATGACCGAGTTTTCCCCCCGCGAGATCGTTTCCGAGCTCGACCGCTTCATCGTCGGCCAGGACGACGCCAAGCGCGCCGTGGCCGTGGCGTTGCGCAATCGTTGGCGCCGCCGGCGCGTGCCGGACGATCTGCGCGATGAGGTGACACCGAAGAACATCCTGATGATCGGCCCCACCGGCGTCGGCAAGACCGAGATCGCGCGCAGGCTGGCCAAGCTCGCGCAGGCGCCGTTCCTGAAGGTCGAGGCCACCAAGTTCACCGAGGTCGGTTATGTGGGCCGCGACGTGGACCAGATCGTTCGCGATCTGGTGGAAAGCGCGATCCAGATGGTGCGCGAGAAACGCCGGGCCGGCGTGCGCGCCCGAGCCGAAGCGGCCGCCGAGGAACGTATTCTTGATGCGTTGACGGGCCAGGGCTCCACCGCCGCGCGCGAGAGTTTTCGCAAGAAGCTTCGGGCGGGCGAACTCGATGACCGCGAGGTCGAGCTCACCCTGGCCGATAGCGGCCCGGCCATGCCGATGATGGACATTCCCGGCCAGCCCGGATCGCAGATGGGCCTGCTCAACATTGGCGAGATGTTCGGCAAGGCGTTTGGCGGCCGCACCAAGACCCACAGGACCACGGTGGCCGGGGCCTGGGCGCCGCTGATCGCCGAAGAGGGCGACAAGCTGGTGGATCAGGATGCGCTGACCACCGAGGCGATGGAACTGGCCGAGAACCAGGGCATCGTGTTCCTGGACGAGATCGACAAGGTGGCGTCCAATCGCGAGCGCCAGGGCGCGGATGTGTCCCGTGAAGGGGTCCAGCGGGATCTCTTGCCGTTGATCGAAGGCACGACTGTGTCCACCAAATATGGGCCGGTGAAAACCGATCACATCCTGTTCATTGCCTCAGGCGCCTTCCACGTGGCCAAGCCCTCGGACCTGTTGCCGGAGCTTCAGGGCCGACTGCCGATCCGGGTGGAGTTGAAGGCGCTCAGCCGTCAGGACATGCGCCGCATCCTGACCGAGCCAGAGGCCAATCTGGTCCGTCAGCATCAGGCGCTGATGCTCACCGAGAATGTGACGCTGACCTTCGATGCCGGCGCCCTCGACGCCATCGCCGACGCCGCCGTGGCCGTGAACAGCGCGGTGGAAAACATCGGCGCGCGCCGCCTGCAGACCATACTGGAGAAGGTCATGGAAGAGATCAGCTTCTCGGCGGCCGACAAGTCCGGCGAGACGGTGGTGATCGACGCGGCCTATGTCGAGACGCGCATCGGCGACCTTGCGCGCAACGCCGACCTCTCGAAGTTCATTCTATAGGGGGCCGGCGAGATGTGTATCCGCTGTGAGCCCTGGCTCTCGCGGCGCGGCCTGATGGCGGCGCTGGCGGCGACGGGCCTGGCCGGTTGCAGCCAGAACGCCGAGACCGGGCGGCGCCAGCTGGTGGTGGTTTCAGACGCCCAACTGGCCGAGATGGCCAATGCATCCTGGGGGCAGATCGTGGCGGCGACCCCGCCCATGCGCGATCCGGCGGTCCAGGCCCGGCTGGCCCGGATCGGCAGGCCTCTGGCCCGCGCCGCAAACCGGCCCGACCTGACCTGGTCGTTCACTGTGCTGGACTCGCCAGACCTGAACGCCTTCGTCCTGCCCAATGGACGGGTCGGCTTCTTCAAGGGCCTGCTGGATCTGGCGCGGAGCGATGACGAGGTCGGTTCAGTGCTGGGCCACGAGATCGGGCACATCCTCGCGCGCCATCCCGCCGAACGCGTCAGCCACCAGTTGGCGGCGCAGGCCGGCGTCACTCTGGCGCAACTTTTCATGTCGAGCGGGGACAACGCCCAGTACGCCGACGAAGTGGGGGCGGCCCTGGGCCTCGGCGCCCAGTTCGGCGTGATCCTGCCCTATGCCCGCAGCCACGAGCTGGAGGCCGACCGCATCGGCGTTAGCCTGATGCGCAAGGCCGACATGAACCCGGCCGCCGCGGTGACGTTCTGGGAGCGCATGAGCCGCGCCGCCCGCTCTGGTGATCAGCCCCCTGAGGTGCTGTCCACGCACCCTGCGGATGGTCGGAGGATCGAGGCGCTCAAGGTCGCGGTGGCTGAGGCCTAGTCCCGCGCGGCGTCCAGCGCGGCCCGAACCTTCTGCAGGACCGGAATGGCCTGGCGCAGCTCATCCTCGCTGACCGCCCGCAGGACCAACTCGAGTTGCAGCGCCAGAACGCTGAGCGCCGTCTCCCGAATCGCACGTCCTTCCGGCGTCAGCATTACGACCTTGCCGCGCCCGTCGTCCGGATCGGCGGTCACCGAAATCCAGCCCTCCGCTTCCAGGCGCTTCAGCGTGCCGGTCATGGCGCCCTTGGTGACCTGGACCGCACCTGCGATCTGGGCGGGCGCTCGGCGCTCGTGACCCAGGCGGATCATGTGGTTGAGCACTGTGAACCCGGCCAGCGACAACCCCTCCGGCAGCACCCGCTCGGCGGCCGTGCGGCTCAGGTGCTCGATGATCGACACTTCGTTGATGAAGACGAAGGCTGTGGGATCATTGCGGCGATCGCTCACGCGCGGATGTGCTCTGCGAGCCCCCGACGCGGCGATTGAGGGCCCGGCTTGGCCCGGCCGATCCGGACCAGCATCTGCAATGGCGCGGTCAGCGACGCCCCAAGCGCAGTCTGGGTTTCTGCATACAGCGCGGCCATTTGGGGAAACTCCTGAAGCGTCATGCTCCAAGGCTGAATGGAAAGGCCCAGGCTGGTGGCCGTCAAGTTCATACGTGCATAGGCGCGGCCCGCGGCGATCTGCGTCACGCGGCTGTTGTCCGAACCTTTCAGCCACACGAAGGCGGGCGTCGACTTGAGGGTCTTTCCGAACATGTCGATGGCGCTCTTCGTGGCGTAGGAGTCGGGGTCGGCCATGGCCTCGCGCGACATCACGCCGGTGGCCGCGAGAACCTCGAACAGGGGTCCCTGCAGCGAGATACCGTCGCGGTGAAGCGCGATTTCCTTTGCCCCGACCCGGGTCAGTTTGGCGGACTCAAGGGCAGTCGCCGGCGTGGTCATTTCCCGCGCAAAGCCGCGCTGGCCGATATCGATCGTCCGCGCCACATCCCCAGGCGTGATGATCGCTCCGGACACCAGGGGCGCCGGGGCGGCCGCCGTCACCTTGGCCAGCTCGGCCGAGGTAGGTGGAGACTTCGGGTCAAAGGCCACGCGGTTGGTCTGCCGTTTCAGGATCTGCCGGAACAGGGGATCCGGCGCCGCAGCCGGGTCCGGTGTGAGGCGGATCCGCGCAACCGGCCGCTGGTCCAGCACAGGCTGCGGCTCGCCCTCTGGCCAAAGCGTCGTGTCGGCGCGCAGGCCGCGTTCGCAGGCCGCAAGGTTCAGGAGCTCCAGAAAGGCCCCGCAGCCCAGGGTGATCTGGCGATTCGGCGGATCGGTGGCCGGGAGCAGCCGGGAAGTGTCGGCGTAGAAAACGATTTCGTCTGTCCCGGCAAGATCCACCAGCCAGGGTTGGCGATTGTGGGGGTTGGGGGCCAGGATCGCATGCGCCAATACCCACCGGCGCGGGTCCTTCTCACCGGCGCCGGGGTTTCGCCAGGCGGCGATGGGATCGACATCCGTGGCGCTCGCGCAGCCACTCAAGGCGCCGGCGGCGCTGCCGGCCGCCAGAAGTTCGAGAACGTTTCGACGGGTCGTCATCTCCGGCTCCATATAGTTTATGTCTAAACTATATACACGGCTGCGCGGCTGGCCTCAAGTCCCTGGATGTCGCCTCGCCGCGCGCGCCAGATGGCGTTCTCGAAGGCTCTTGCAAACTCTCCGCGTTCGCCGGGGCTCAGCGCAGCTGCAACCGGCGCGTACCGGCCGGACTGCATCACCTTCAAAGACACAACCCGGTTTTCCTCGTCGCGTTCCGCCGAAACGCGGGTGAAGGCGGTGGGGCTCTCCCAGACAATGCGCGAGGCTTTCGGTGTCTCATAGGTGATCACCACGTCGCGAGCGCTCACGCGCACCCGCTCGATCATGCGGCCCGCGCGGAAGCTGACAAGGAAGGCAACCGTGATCGCCGCCACGTCGACCCCCAGAAACAGCGGCACCAACTGCGCGCCGATCCGCAGAAAGACGATCGCCGAGGCCACATTCACCAGGGTTATGATGGTGATCAGGATCACGAACCCGCGCTCCGAGAGAGAGCGGTTCGGCTTGATCTCTGCGTCCATGTAAAGCGGCAGGCTCATCGATCCGCACGATAGGCCTCTCACGTTGGCGGGAGAAGCCCCGTCGACCGCTTGATGGTGCGACCGCAACCCCCTATCCCCGAAGGATGGGAGACGCTTCGATGTCAGACGCCTGGGCCACGGATCGCATCGCACTGGTGACGGGGGCCACGTCCGGGTTCGGCGAGGCCATGGCCAGGCGGCTGCTGGCCGGTGGGGGCCGGGTCATCGCCACAGGACGCCGCGCCGACCGGCTGGCCGCGCTCGGCGCCGAACTGGCTACCGAGCGCCTGCTCACCCGGGTTCTGGACGTCCGCGAGGACGCCTCGATCGCCGATCTCGTAAGCGGGCTGCCCGAGCCGTTCCAGGCGATCGACATCCTCTTCAACAATGCGGGCCTGGCCCTGGGCCTGAAGAAGGCTCATGAGGCGGACGTCGACGACTGGCAGACGATGATCGACACCAATGTCTCCGGCCTGGTGCGGATCACCCGCGCCATCCTGCCCGGCATGGTGGCGCGCAACCGCGGCGACGTGATCAACATGTCGTCGGTGGCTGCCAGCTACCCATATCCGGGCGGGAATGTGTACGGGGCCACCAAGGCGTTCGTGCGCCAGTTCTCGCTGAACCTGCGGGCTGACCTGCTGGGCTCGAAAGTCCGGGTCACCTCGATCGAGCCGGGCATGGCCGACACCGAGTTTTCCGTGGTGCGCTTCAAGGGCGACCAGACCTCTGCAGACAAGGTCTACGCCGGGGTCCACGCCATGTCGGGCGATGATGTGGCGCTGGTGTGCGAAGGCGTATTGCGACTTCCCGCGCACATCAACATCAACAGCCTGGAACTGATGCCGGTTCAGCAGGCCTTCGGGCCCTTCGCTGTGGACCGGGGCTAAGATGGCGCCGCCGCCTCGTCCGCGCCTGAAACCGGCGGAACGCGCCCGGATCGCTGAAATCTTCGAGCGGTTCGAGGCGGCGGAGAGCGATCCTCGCACCGAACTCAGCTACGCCAGCCCCTATGAGCTGGTGGTGGCTGTGGCGCTATCGGCGCAGGCGACAGACGTCTCCGTCAACAAGGCCACAGACAAGCTCTTCAAGGCAGCCGACACGCCGCAAGCGATGTTGGCCCTCGGCGAGGCGGGCCTGAAGACCTTCATCTCGTCCATCGGCCTCTTCAACATGAAGGCGAAGAACGTGATCCGGATGGCCGAGATCCTGATCGCCGAGCACGGGGGCGAGGTCCCGCTGGACCGCGAAAGCCTGCAGGCCCTGCCCGGCGTCGGACGCAAGACGGCCTCGGTGGTGCTCAACGAGCTTCGCATCGAACCCGCCATTGCCGTCGATACCCACGTGTTCCGGGTCTCGCACCGCCTTGGCCTGGCCACCGGCAAGACACCGGACAAGGTAGAGGCCGAGCTGATGGCCATCGTTCCGGAAGCCGCTCTGGTCAGGGCCCACCACTGGCTGATCCTGCACGGCCGCTATGTTTGCGTGGCGCGGCGGCCGAAATGCGAGGACTGTCCGGTGGCCGACCTCTGCCCGTCGCGGGCCGCGTTCGCTTAATCCAGGATCACGTGCGGTACGAACCGCGACAGGTTCTTCGTCACACGGCTGCGGTCCTCGCGGATGCCGACGCCGGCCGGCTCGGCGTCCACCATCCAGGCGCCGATGATCGGGTAGTTCCCGTCGAAGCGGGTGATCGGCTGCAGCGCCTGGCGGATGTGGCCCTCCTCGCCGTAGCCCTGATCCAGAACCCTGGCCCGGCGGCCGTTTGCGACCAGTTCGATGTTGGCGCCCTCGCGCGAAAACAGCGGCTTTCGCACCCAGGAATTGCCCAGGTCCGCGACGCGGGGATCATCCTCGAAGAAGGCCGGCAGCAGGTTGGGGTGGCCGGCGTTGCGTTCCCATAGCAGGGGCAGCAGGCCCTTGTTGGACAGGATGGCCTTCCAGGCCGGCTCCAGAAACAGGGTCTTCGAGCCCCCGATATTGGCGGCGTAGTCCTCGCGAAACATCTCCTCCCAAGGGTAGAGCTTGAACAGCGCCTGGATGATGAAGTTGTCCTGGTCCACGAACCGTCCATCCGCGTCGAGGCCAATCTTGTCGATCGGGACGAACCTGGGTTCGATCCCGGCCTGTATCGCGATGTCTTCCAGATACTTCACCGTCTGGCGATCCTCGAGCGTCTCCTCGTCGCTGGCGAAATGGACGAAGCCGCCGGACGGGAAAATCGCCTTGAACCGCGCCTGCAGCTTTTCGTGCAGGCTGTTGAACTGGTCGGCGTCTGCGGGCAGCCGACCAGCGGCGATCATGTCCTCCAGCCAGACCCACTGGAAGGTGCCGGTTTCATAGATGCTGGTGGGCGTATCGGCGTTGTACTCGAACAGCTTGGCCGGGCCGGTTCCGTCGTAGGCGAAGTCGAAGCGACCGTAGAGCGAGGGCGACTTTGATTTCCAGCTATTGGCGACGTCATCGCGCGACGCCTCCGGAATCGCCAGCTTCGCCATCAGCGCTTCGCTCTTCACCACCTCGGCGACGAGGTCCAGGCACAGGGCGTGAAGCTCGCGCGCCGGATGCTCCAGGCCATCTTCGATCTCGGCCAGGGTGAACTGATAGTAGGCGCGCTCGTCCCAGTAGCGCGCACCGTCCAGATGGCGCCAGGTGAACCCCAGCGCCTCGGCGCGCGCGTCGCAGCCGGGGCGTTCGGCAGTCTTGATACGCTTCATTCTAGGCTCCTTACCTCCCCCGCAAGGCGGCGGGAGGGGGACCATCGGCCGGAGAGCCGATGGTGGAGGGGGCGGGCGGCAAGCGCCGTGCCCTCACAAATTCCTTGTCTCAGTGGGTGGGGCTTGCCCCCTCCACCACGCCCTCTTCGGGGCGCGGTCCCCCTCCCGCCACTGCGTGGGGGAGGTAGAACTCAAGACTTTTCGCCCCGCTCCACGGCCACCGGCTGGGCCTCGATCTGCAACCGGGGCGCTTCCAGCATGGGCATCGGCTCGGCGGCCGGCGCCTTCAGGCGGGCCAGGACGTCGTTGGCGGACGAATGGCCGGGCAGTATGCCGGCGGCCTGCAGCTTGGCGTCCAGATCGGCGCCGGTGCGGCGGTCTTCCAGTTCGCCGGCCGCCTTGAATTTCTCTTCGGCGATCGCCTGGCGCTCCTTGATGCGCTTGAGGCTGTCAGCGGCCGAACCCAGCCGCGCCGAGGCGCCGGCGCCCTGGTTGGCCACGGCGGCCTGCGCGCGCTGGACGCTGTCGTTGACCTTCACCACGTCGATCTCGCGGCGCAGGTTTTCCACCCGCTGCTGGGTGGTGGCGATGGTCTTGTGCATTCGCTCTTCCGCGGCCTGCATCTCGCCAAGCTGCGGGGTCTTGGTGGCGACCTCGGTTTCCAGCTCGGAGATCCGCTGGGCGACTTCCATCGCCAGCGCCTCGTCGCCCTTGGAGAGGGCGGCGCGGGCCGAGCTTTCGTAGCGGCTGGCCTGATCGCTCAGGTTCTTCAGTTCCTTTTCGATCATCCGGCGCTTGGCCACCAGGGTGGCGAGGTCGTCGCGGGCGCGGCCGAGGGCCGTGTCGGCGTCGCGGATCTCCTGATCCAGGATGCGCAACGCATTGGCGTCGACAACGGCCGCACCGGCTTCATGGGCGGTGCCGCGGAACAGGGTGATCAGTTTCGTGAAAATGGACATCGCGGACCCCTCTAGGCAGCCGAAGCGAAATTCTGACGCAGCTCGTCGGCAGCGCGGATGGCGTTCTCGGCCAGCATGCGCAGCTCGATCACCACCGTTTGCAGGGTGGTCTTGCACGACAGCTCGCCGAAAATTTCATAGTAGTCGCGCTCCGACACCGTGGTGATGCCGAAGTTCGACAGCGGCACCAGCTTCTGGGCCTTGAGCAGGAATACGTTGAACGCAGCCTGGTTCTCCTGCTCGTCCACCGGCCAAAGCAGAGCGGAAACCACGATCTGCTCTGACCCCACGCTCAGGAAGATCGGCAGGTCGCCGAACTCGTTCATGGTGATCTGCAGGACGGGATCGGTCCCCTCCAGCACCCGCGCCGTCATCTCGCCCTCGCGCAACAGCGTCGATTCGCTGAGCGCTTCGGCAAGTGATTTCACCGACCAATCGGTGTCGATGACATGATCCATCTGGTACGATCCTCGCGGAGGTTGTGGGTCTCTCAGCGCCGGTCCGCGACTCGACGCTGTGATGATGGCGCGTGCTGCGGCCTGAATATCGGATTTGGCGCCGGGGGGAACCCAGAGCTCCAGCTTCACAAGCCCGAGGCGCTGGCGCTGATCGCGCCAAAGCCGGGTCCGTTCCGCGGGGCTCAGGCCCGCCGCCTTGTCCTTTGGCCGTCGCATTCGTTCGCGTATACATACGCGTACATTTGACACGGCGCAAGTTGCGACTATGATCCGGTTTCGAGAAGGATGTATGACGTGATCTTCCGGGGGCTTTTCGGCGGGGGGCGGCGTGGCGCGGAACAGGCGCAGACGCTGCCGGTTGTTCGCAACATCACCATCGGGCGCAGTGTCCGGCTGGATCCGCTGGCCTGGCGCAGGCTTGGCGACGCGGCGAAGTTTCGCCTGGACACCAACACCCTGGAAATCGAGGCCCAGGGCCGTATCGATCTGGGGGCGGACGGCTTCGTCCACCGCTTCTACACCGGCGACGACCTGATGCTGCAACTCGTCAGCCCCGACGCTGAAGGTCAGGGCGCCGACGATTTCACGATCTTCATGCCCTGGTCATCAGCCTGGCCCACCGACGCCGCCGCCAAGCGCCGCTGGGCGGACAGGTTGCGGGCGCGCACCTTTGGCGGTGATGGCCTGCCGGAGTATCGGCGCTTCTGGTTCGGCGATGTCGACGAGCGACAGGACCCGGTCAGTTTCTGGGAAAGCGTCTATGATGAACGCGCAGGCGCCGACGCGCGGCGGATCTACCAGACCTCGATGCTGTTCGCCCGCGACCTTCCGGGCGAGGGACGCGAGCTTCTGCTGGCGATCGAGATGGAACCTGAAGGCGGCGACCTGACCCATGAAATCATGGTCGGCATTCCGCTGAACGTTGGAGAATTCGAAGCATGATGTTCGATCCTGTCTATTTCGGCGCCGGGGCCCTGAACTTCGGCCTCGCCTTCCTGGCCGCCGGCGGCTTCGCCCTGATGTTCAAGGCGGCCTACCAGTGGATCACGCCGCACAACGAGGGCGCCCTGATCCGCGAGGGCAACATCGCCGCCGCCATCATGCTGGGCGGCGCCCTGATCGGCTATGTGATCCCGCTGGCCTCGGCGCTGACCCAGACCCATTCCCTGCCCGAGTTCGTCTCCTGGGCGCTCCTGGCGGGCGTGATCCAGATCGTCACCTTCTGGCTGGTGCGCCGGATCGTGCTGCGTGACCTCTCGGCCCGCATCGAGCGCGGCGAAGTGGCCAGCGCGGTCTACATGATGATGATCTCCATCGCAGTCGGCATCATCAACGCCGCCTGCATGACGGCGTAACGACGATGAAGCGCTCGCGCTCGCTCACCCTCACCGGCCTGATGGCCATCGGCGGCGTCTCGCTCACCGCCTGCGGCGACCAGCCCAATGTCGCCATCGCCGACCAGGGCCCCACGGTCGATGCCTACACCTACCAGTCCCTGGCCGAGTGCAAGGACAAGAACGAGGTGCCGGACGACGCCTGCGACGTGGGCATGAAAAAGGCCGCCGCCGAGGAAGCCTCCGAGGCAAAGTACGCCGACACCAAGTCCTGCGAGGACGTCTACGGCGAAGGCCAATGCGTTCCGCGCAGCCAGGCGGGCGGCGGCTCGTTCTGGGGGCCGCTGGTCACCGGTTTCGTGGTTGGCCGGATGCTGGACGGCGGCTGGGGCGGCGGCGGGCTCTACCGCGACTGGCGCTCGGGCGGCTACTACAGCCGCGGCGGCGGCCCGTTGATGACCGACTACGCCACCGGTCGCACCCGCATCGGCGCCCGCAGCTTCGACGCCCCCGACACCTTCCGCCCGCCAGAACGCATGCAGACCCGCTCCTCGGTGATCTCGCGCGGCGGGTTCGGGGGTCGGATGGAAAGCCGGAGCCGTGGCGGGAGCTGGGGCGGGTAGCCTCCTTAACCCTTTCCCTGTAATCCGCGCGGCCAGCACCCGCACGAAAGCCTTTCCATGCCTGACCTCTACGACGTCGCCGCCATCGGCAACGCCATTGTCGACGTGATTGCGCCGGCCAGCGATGCCTGGCTCGCTGAGAACGAGCTGACCAAGGGCGCCATGATGCTGGTGGATCCCGCCCGCAGCGCGCTCCTCTATTCACGGATGCAGCAGGCGGTGGAAGCCTCGGGGGGCTCGGCGGCCAACACCATTGCGGGGCTGGCCAGTTTCGGCGGCAAGGGCGCCTTCATGGGCAAGGTGGCCGACGACGAGCTGGGCCGCACCTTCGCCCGCGACATGCGCCAGATCGGGGCGCGGTTCGAGAATGCGCCGCTGGTCGGCGGCCCGGCGACCGCCGTCTCGATGATCAATGTGACGCCCGACGCGCAGCGCACCATGTGCACCTTCCTGGGCGCCTCGGTGGAATTCACGGACACCGACGTCGAGGTCGACACGGTCGAGGGCTCGAAGATCGTCTATCTGGAAGGCTATCTGTTCGACGCCGAGGCCGCCCGGCGCGCCTTCGCCAAGGCGGCGGCCCTGGCCCATGGCGCAGGGCGCAAGATTGCCCTCACCCTCTCCGACAGCTTTGTGGTGGAGCGCCATCGCGGCGGCCTGCTGGGGTTCATCGAGTCCCAGGTCGACCTGCTGTTCGCCAATGAGAGCGAGATCCTCGCCCTGTTCGAGACCGACAGCTTCGATGAGGCCTGTGAGGCGCTCCGCACCCGCTGCGATCTGGCCGCCGTCACCCGCAGCGACAAGGGCTCGGTGATCCTCAGCCAGGGCCAGCGCCTGACGGTGAAGGCCGAGCCAGTCGAGAAAGTCGTGGACACGACGGGCGCAGGCGACCAATACGCAGCCGGATTCATGTTCGGCCTTTCGCGGGGGCGTCCGCTGCAGCAATGCGGGCAGCTGGCCTCGCTGGCGGCGGCCGAGGTGATTTCGCACTATGGCCCGCGTCCGCAGGTCTCGTTGAAGGATCTGGCCGCGTCCAGGGGATACTGAGCCGATGAGCCGCAAGGCCGAAGTTGTCCGCAATACGAAGGAAACCCAGATCCGCATCGCAGTGGACCTGGACGGGACCGGTGCGTCCGAAATCTCGACAGGCATCGGCTTCTTCGACCACATGCTGGAAAGCTTCGCCCGGCACGGCGGCATCGACCTGAAGGTCGAGACCAGGGGCGACCTGCACATCGACATGCACCACACGGTGGAAGACACCGGCATCGTCCTGGGCCAGGCGATCAAGGAGGCGATCCCGGGCTTCAAGGGCATCCGTCGGTTCGGCCACGCCTACATCCCGATGGACGAGACGCTGAGCCGCTGCGCCATCGACCTGTCCAATCGCCCCTATCTGATCTGGAACGTTGAGTTCAGGACGCCCAAGGTCGGCGACATGGACACCGAACTGTTCAAGGAATTCCACCACGCCTTCGCCATGAACTGCGGCGCATGCGTGCATCTGGATCTGCTGCGCGGCGCCAATTCCCACCACATCGCCGAGAGCGGGTTCAAAGCTCTGGCGCGGGCCCTGCGGCACGCGGTGGAGGTCGATCCCAAAACGCTTGGCGCCGCGCCCTCCACCAAGGGCATGTTATGATGGGTTCTGTCGGTGCAGACACGCTCTCCTCCCCCGTCGGGGGAGGGGGACCAGACAGCGTCTGGTGGAGGGGGCCAGCCGCCGCCGAGACCTCGGACAGCATAGATGCGCGCCGCCCGTGCGACGTCATCCCCCTCCACCACGCTTCGCGCGGTCCCCCTCCCCCGACGGGGGAGGAGAGATTTCGCCGACACCATGCCTGCCCCTGCGGCGTGCTCTAGGAAACCCCTATGCAGAGCGTCGCCCTGATCGATTATGGGTCGGGCAACCTTCGCTCGGCCGAAAAGGCTCTGGTCCGCGCCGCCGACGGCCGTGCGGACATTATCGTGACCAACGACCCGGCCATCGTGGCCAGCGCCGACAGGATCGTGCTGCCGGGCGTTGGCGCCTTCGCCGCCTGTATGGCGGCGCTCAGTGAGCGCGAGGGCGTGATCGAGGCGATGAACCATGCGGTGCATGATCGCGGCGCGCCCTTCCTCGGAATCTGCGTCGGTCTGCAGCTGATGGCCTCCCGCGGCCTGGAATTCGGTGTGACACCGGGCCTCGGCTGGATCGACGGCGACGTCCGCAAGATCGAGGTCGCCGATCCGCACCTCAAGATCCCGCACATGGGGTGGAATAATCTTCTGGATGTCACCGATCTGCCGGTTCTGTCTGGTCTAAGGGCCGGCGCTCCGGTCTATTTCACCCACTCCTTCGCCATCTTCCCCTCCGACGACGCCGATGTGGCAGCCTGGGTGGATCATGGCGGACGCTTCCCCGCGGCGGTCGCCCGGGGCAATCTCGCCGGGGTGCAGTTTCACCCCGAAAAATCGCAATCTGCCGGGCTCAAGCTGTTGTCCGACTTTCTGGAGTGGCGCCCGTGATCCTGTATCCCGCCATCGATCTCAATGACGGCCAGTGCGTGCGCGTGCTGCACGGCGACCTCTCGACCGCCACAGTCTTCAACACCGAGCCGGCAGCCCAGGCGCGTACATTCGTGGAGGCCGGGTTTCACTGGATCCATGTGGTCGACCTGAACGGCGCGGTTCAGGGCAAGGCGGTGAATGCGCCAGGCGTCGAGGCGATCCTGGCGTCCGTGTCCGTCCCGGTCCAGCTGGGCGGCGGGATCCGCACCCTGGCTGATATCGAGCGTTGGGTAGAGGCCGGCGTCAGCCGCATCATCCTGGGCACCGTGGCCGTGAAGGATCCGAAGATCGTGCTGGACGCCGCCAAGCGCTGGCCCGAGCAGATCGCCGTCAGCGTCGATGTGCGGGCGGGCAAGGTCGCCGTCGATGGCTGGACCGCCGACAGTGACCTCGACGCCATCACTGTGGCCAGGCGCTTCGAGGACGCCGGCGTCGCCGCCCTGATCGTCACCGACATCGACCGCGACGGCACCGTCATGGGTTTCAACGTCGAAGCCTTCGGCGCCATGGCGGATGCGGTATCCATCCCCGTCATCGCAGCGGGCGGGCTGGCTTCCGTGGACGACATCGTCAAGCTGAAGGCGCGCAAGGGTGTGCCAGTGGCGGGCGCCGTGCTGGGTCGCGCGCTCTACAACGGCGCGATAAACCCCGCTGAAGCTCTTGGTCTCGCGGCGTGACGCTCAAGGTTCGCTTGATCCCCTGTCTGGACGTCAAGGACGGCCGGGTGGTGAAGGGCGTGCAGTTCGTCTCGCTGCGTGACGCCGGCGACCCGGTCGAGCAGGCACGCGCCTATGGCGCGGCGGGCGCAGACGAGCTGATGTTCCTAGACATCACCGCCAGCCACGAGAACCGCGGCACCATCCTCGATGTCGTAGCGCGGACCGCCGACGTCTGTTTCATGCCGCTGTCTGTGGGCGGCGGGATCCGATCGGTGGAGGACGCCCGGCGGCTGCTGCTGGCGGGGGCCGACAAGATCTCGATCATGACCGCCGCCGTCGCCGACCGGAACGTGGTCAGCGCCTGCGCCGACGCATTCGGTAGCCAGGCCGTGGTCGTATCCGTCGATGCCAAACGTGTAGGCGCGCGCTGGGAGGTGTTCACTCACGGGGGCCGCAATCCAACGGGTCTCGACGCTGTGGAGTACGCGATTGAAGTCGTCGCCAAAGGCGCAGGTGAAATCCTGCTCACTTCCATGGACCGCGACGGCGCCAAGACCGGCTACGATCTGGACCTCGTGCGCGCCGTCAGTTCGGCGGTGAGCGTGCCGGTGATCGCCTCTGGCGGCGCCGGAAATACCCGCCACCTCGTGGAAGGCGTTCAGGCCGGTGCTGATGCGGTGCTGGCCGCCTCGATTTTTCACTTCGGCGAAGTCAGCATCGGCGAGGCCAAGCGCGCCATGGCCGAGGCCGGCGTACCCGTGCGCCTGACGGAGATCGCCGCATGACCCGCTTTACGCAAGTGATCGAGCGCCTGGCCGCCACCATTGAAAGTCGCAAGGGCGCGGACGCCTCCACCTCCTACACCGCCCAACTGCTGGGCGACATGGACCGGGCCGCGAAGAAGCTGGGCGAGGAAGCGGTCGAGACCGTCATCGCCGCCGCCCAGGGGGACCGGGACGCCCTGACGGCCGAGAGCGCTGACCTGATCTACCACTGGCTGGTGCTGATCGCCGCCGCCGGCGTGAGCCTGGACGAGGTGGCTGTTCGGCTGGAGGCCCGGGAGGGAACCAGCGGCCTGGCCGAGAAGGCGTCACGCCCGAGATAGCCGGTCGCCCTTCAGACCCTGGGTTTCCGTTTCAGCGCCACATACAGAGCGCCCTCGCCGCCGTGCCGGCGATGCGCTTCGGATATTCCGGCGACGATGTGGGCCAGATTCGGCGCGCCCAGCCACTCCGGAACCCGGCGACGAAGGACACCATCGCCCTGAACCCCCTTGCCGGTGATCACCAGAATGGCGCGATAGCCTTCGGCCCAGGACCCTTGCACAAAGCGCTCGAGGGCCACCCGCGCGCGGTCCTGCGTGAGGCCGTGCAGATCGATGCGGCCGCCGATCTCCTCACGCTCCCGGGCAATGCGATGGCGCCGATTGGGTTCAATCGCGTCAACGGCCTCGCGAAACGTCTCCGGTTCGGCAGGCGGACGTTTGGGCTCCACCCGCGCCGCCGCGTCCAGGGTCTGGGGACGCGCGGGCTTGGGGCTGTTGCGGTCCGTCAGGGGGTGGACTGTGGCGGTCACCATCGACCAGAGGCGATGGTCGTCTGGTTTCAGCGGCCGCTTCACTTGGGGACCAAACGGTAGAGGCGCAGCGTATGGCGGACCCTGCCGGCCTCGGCGCCAGTGGCTTCCCCTTCGCCAAGGTAGAGGTCAGCCCGGACCTCGCCCTTGATGGCGCCTCCGGTGTCCAGCGCGCTGACCAGGCGTCGATAGGTGGGAAACGCCCCGGCAAGGAGCGGCGCTTCCCCGTCGATCCAGAGCAGATCGCCGTAGGTGTGGAATGCCGGGTCGATGGCCACGGCGCGCCCGGCCGGCAACGGCAAGTTGGCCGCCCCCGCCGGGGGCTTGCCGTCGTCAGGAACCAGACGGAAGAACACGTAGCGCGGGTTGAGCTGCATGATCGCGTCGGCCTCCGGGCCCCGGTGCGTCGCCAGCCAGCCCCGGATCGCATCGCCCCCGGTGTTGTCTCGCGCCAGGAGCCCGCGGTCGCGCATAGGATTGGCGATCCCGGCGAACGGGCGACCGTTGTGAGCGGCGTAGATCACCTTCATCCGCCGGCCGCGCTCGAAGGTCAGCACACCGGAGCCCTGGACCTGTAGGAAAAAAAGCTCCTCCGGCCGCATCCAGGCCAGGGGCTGGCCCGCAGGCCAGGCTTCGATGGCGGTCCGGTCGGGATAGGGCTCGGCGCTCCCGTCGGGTTTGACCTGCAGAATGACGCCGCCGTCAGCCACCACGAGATCGTCGGGACGGGGCCGGACCGGCGCGCTGAATTCCGCGTCGGGCGCCTGTCGGGCGGGGTAGACCGGTGCGAAATAGGCGGTCAGCACCCCCTCGCCCCCAAGACGCTCCGCAACAAACGTCGCTTCGAAGAACCTTCGCGCGTCACCGGGTCCGAGCTCTCCCGAGGCGCGCGCCCGCGAACAGGCGTCGGCCAGAGCGCGATCGCGCACCGCGGCGCAAGTCCTCACAAAGCTCTTGAAGGCGCCGTCAAAATCCTCGCGCGCCCAACCCGACAGGTCGGAGACAGCCAGACGCCGGGGTTCCGGCCTTGGCGTCGCCGGCGGCGGCAGGGGCTGTGGAAGCTGCGGCTTCGCCCGCGGTTGATCAACCGGCGGCGGCGGGCCGTGTTCGGAAGCTGTCGCGCAGGCGGCCAGCGCCAGGCAGGCCAGAAGGGCTAGGCCTGCGCGCAAGAGCCTCAAGCCTCGGCGGCGTCCACGCGGACCAGCAGCCAGTTCGGATCACGGCTTTTGAGGCGGCGCTCAAAGGTCCAGACCTCGGCGGTGCGGCGATCATCCACGCCCTCGCCTTCCGGACCTTTCGTGCGGCTGCGGAATTCGGCCAGAAACCGGACGCTGAGACGGGCAAGGTCGCCGTCGACCACATCGGCCATATCCAGATCGGCTCGCGGCGGGTGGGCGAATTCAACGGTCTCCGTGCGGTTCTCGGCGACGCGCTGATCGATCGCCGCTTCAAATCCGGCCAGAACTCCGGGCGCCAAAAGATTGCCCAGGGTCGTCTTGTCCCCCTCGGCAAAGGCCGTGACGATCATCTGGTAGGCCGACTTCGATCCACCGAGGAAGCGGTCCATGTCGAACGCGGGATCGATGGCCTTGACGGCGGCCAGGCCGGTCAAGGCGACGCCCTCGTCAGCAGCCTCGACCTGTAGGTCCGGAGCCTTGATCGCCGGACCGCCAGCCTCCGCAGCCGGTCGGTCCCCGGGTTGGCGGCCCACGCGACGGCCCAGCACTGTATAAAGCTGATACAGCACGACCACGGCGAGACCCGCGAAAATGATCAGTTCGAGCGTTTGCAACAGATGGCCTTCAGGTGATGCGCAGAAACGACGATACGCTGCATAGCGCAATATAGTCGTACGCGAACCCCGTGTTAGGGGTGACGTTGCATCGTCCGGGTCGCCATGTTAGCGGCTCGCCCCCAACACGGCGCCATCCGGCGCCTTTCGAAAAGAGACATTCTGGCCGTCATGACCGATATCGATCCCGGCGCTGCGGCGCCCGAGGCCTCCGCAGAGCCCGGCATCCGCATCCTCGCCCAGTTCATCCGCGACCTGTCGTTCGAGAACCCGCGTGCGCCTGACGCCCTGCGTCCCAGCCCGGACCAGCCGGTGATCGAGCTCAACGTCGAGATGAACGCGCGCGGCCGCGAAGACGGGCTGTTCGAGGTCGACCTCAAGCTCTCGGCACAAGCCAACCGCCCCGACGGTCCGTTGTTCGTGGTCGAACTGCTTTACGGCGGCGTTTTCCAGATTACCGGCGTCCCTGGCGACGAGATGGAGCCGGTTCTGCTGATCGAGTGCCCGCGCTACCTCTTCCCCTTCGCCCGCCAGGTGATCGCCGAGGTCACCTCGCAAGGCGGCTTCCCGCCCTTCCTGCTGGACCCGATCGACTTCGCCGGCGTCTATGCCTCGCGCAAGGCTCAGGCCGAGCAGCAGATCGGCCACGCGTAGAGAAGGCCGCGCCTACAGCCCGAACTTCGCCCAGAGCTCCTGGTTCTTCACCACGTCACGGATGAACGCGGCGTGGGTCTCACGCTCGCTGTCGGTGGAGCGGGGCGCCAGCGGTCGGGGCCTTGGGCCATAGTCGTTGCGTGACGAGACGTGGACGGTGCTGGCCACCACCTCGGCGGTCAACTCGAGCCTGCGCTCGCGACCGCCCTTCAGTTCCAGATAAACCGCCGCCAGCAGCTTGGCGTCGATCAGGGCGCCGTGCTTCTCGCGCTCCGACAACGACACCTTGAAGCGCTTGCACAGCGCGTCCAGCGAATTGTGCATGCCCGGAAAGCGATGCTTGGCCAGGGCAAGGGTATCGATCCATCGCGCCTCAGGGATCGGCGCGCGACTGCAATTCGCCAGCTCCCAATTGATGAACCCCCGGTCGAAGCCGGCGTTGTGGGCGATCAGCGGCGCGTCACCGATGAATTCCAGGAACCCCTCCACGACGTCAGGGTGCTCGAACCGGGGCTTGCCGCGCAGGAAATCCGCCGACAGGCCGTGCACCTTCTCTGCCTCGGCGGGCATGTCCCGGCAGGGGTCGATATAGACGTGGAAAGAGCGGCCCGTGGGCACGAAGCTCTCGATCTCCAGACAGGCCAATTCTACCAGCCGGTCGCCCGTCTTCGGGTCAAAACCGGTGGTTTCCGTATCGAGGACAATCTCGCGCGCCATGGCTATCCATGCCCCGCTTTGGCCGCGAGGTTCAACGGGGGTCAGCCCGAAGCGCCGCAATAACCTCAGCCACCTGCGTCCGAGCCGCTTCGAGACCCTTGCCGGTATCGATCACGAAGTCGGCGCGCTTGCGCTTTTCCGCATCCGGCATCTGCTGCGCCAGGATCGCGTCCAGCCGCTCCGGGCTCATGCCTTCGCGCGCCAGAACCCGCGCGCGCTGCATCTCCGCAGGGGCAGAGACCACAATCACCGCATCCATGTTCTTCTCACCGCCGGTCTCGTAGATCAGCGGCACATCCAGCACGATCATGTCGGCGCCCGATGCCGTCGCCGCCTCGAAAGCCTCGGCGCGGCTGCGGCCGATCAGCGGGTGGACGATGCTGTTGAGCTTCGCCATGGCTTCGGGCTTGCCCAGCACCGCGTTGCGCAACGCCTCGCGATCAACGCGGCTGTCGCGGACCGTGCCCGGAAACGCCTCGCCGACAGGTCCCACGGCGACCCCGCCCACGTCATAGGCCGCATGCACGGCAGCGTCGGCGTCATAGACGGGGATCCCCGCGTCGCGGAACATCGCCGCGGTCGTCGACTTGCCCATCCCGATGGAGCCGGTCAGTCCGATGATTTTCATGGGTTCAGAGCCTTCAGCGCCAGCCCCCGCACATCAACCCCTTCCGGCGGGGGTTGACCGTAGAAGGCTTCGAATGACGGGACAGCCTGGCGGATCAACATCTCCAGACCGTCGACGGTGGCGCGGCCCAGTTCCCGCGCCTGTTTCAGGAACGGTGTTTCCAGCGGCTTGTAGACCATGTCCATCACCACCGTGTCTTCGGGGGTCAGTTCCAGGGGAATGTCGAGGCCGCCTTCGCCGGACAACCCGGCCGACGTGGCGTTGATGATCGCCCGCGTGTCCCTGAACGCCCCCACCGCGTGGTTCAACGGAAGGGCCGAGACATTCCGGCCCAGATCGGCGGCGATCGCCTCGGCCTTTTCCAGGGTGCGATTGACGATCCAGACGCGCGGGGATCCTGCCGCCAGCAAGGCCGAAACCGCGCCCCGCGCCGCGCCGCCGGCGCCCAGCACCACCGACGGCCCGGCCGTCACATCATACTGCGGAGCCTGGGCGGCGAAGGCGCCGAGAAGACCCACCCCGTCGGTGTTGTCTGCATAGACCCGACCGTCCGTATCGAAGATCAGCAGGTTCGCCGCCTGGGCGCGCCGGGCGGCGTCGCTAACCTGATCGGCCAGCCCCAGCGCGGCTTCCTTGAAAGGCAGCGTCACATTGACCCCGCGGATCGCGCCGCCGCGCATGCCGCTCACAAACCGCTCGAAACCAAAAGCGTCTGGTGAGAACGCCACATAGACCCCGTCGACGCCCGCCGCCTCCAGCCAGGCATTATGCAGAATCGGCGACAGGGAATGTGCGACCGGCCGTCCCACCACGCCGGCGACGATGCTCGCGCCCGTGATCATGCCGGGATCTCCCCGTGCTGGCGCAGCAGGTCCAGCAAACCCATCAGCGGCAGACCCAGGATAGCGAAATAGTCGCCCTCGATCCGTGAGAACAGCTGGGCGCCGGGGCCCTCTAGCCGGTAACAGCCCACCGAACCCAACGCCGCCTCTCCCTCGGTGGCCAGATAGGTCTCGAGAAAGGCGTCGGAAAAGTCGCGCATGGTCAAGGTGGCCGTCACCACCTCGCGCCAGATCGGCACGCCATCCCGGGCCACCACCACCGCGGAATGAAGCCTGTGGGTCTTGCCGCGCAGAACCTTCAGTCGCGTCCCGGCCGAATGGAGATCCGGAGCCTTGTCATAAAGCTTGCCGTCCAGATCGAGTGTCTGGTCCGCGCCGATCACCAAGCCCGGCCGGGCCAGCGAGACCACCAACGCCTTGCGCTCGGCCAGGGCTTCGGCGACGTCCCTTGGCCCGGCGCCATTCGCCAGCATCTCGACCTTGACGGCGTCCTCATCGACACCGGCGATCACGGCTTCATAGACCACTGCCGCCCCATCCAGCACCGCGCGGCGGGCCGCGCTTTTCGACGCCAGAATCACGCTCATCCCAGCACCTCGACCTGACCGTGGCCCTTGTGCAGCAGATTGAGCACCGCCGCCGCCGTCTCCTCCACCGAGCGTCGCGTGACGTCGATGGTCGGCCAGCCGTGGCGCTCATAAAGCCGGCGCGCCTCAATCACCTCCTCGCGTACGGCGTCCTGATCGATGTAGCTGGATTCCCGGTTCTCCTTCAGGCTGAGCAAGCGGTTCCGCCGGATCTGGATCAGCCGGTCAGGCGCGATCAACAGGCCCACAATCAGGGTCTTCTTCAACTGGAACAGCTTCTCCGGCAGCGGTCGTCCCGGCACCAGCGGCACATTCGCCGCCCGGATGCCCCGGTGGGCGAGATAGATGCAGGTGGGGGTCTTGGAGGTCCGCGAGACCCCCAGCATCACCACATCGGCCTGATCCAGATCCTGGCCCCCCTGGCCGTCGTCGTGGCCAATGGCGTAGTTCAGCGCATCCATCCGGTTGAAGTAGTCATTGTCCAGTCGAAGGTGGGCGCCCACCCGGCTGGTGGTCGCCGCCCCCAGATAGCGCTGCATGGCGCTGACCAGCGGGTCGAGCGCCGGCAGACACGGCATGTCCAGCCTCCTGCACCCCTCCTCCAGGGCGTCCCGCAGTTTCAGGTCAACGATGGTGTGAAGCACGATGCCCGGCGCCTCCTCGATGTCGCCCAGCGCCCGGTCCAGCTGTCGCGGGGAGCGCACCAGGGCATAGATGTGCTCAATCGGCATGACGTTTTCGAACCGGGCGCAGACGGCGCGCGCCATGGCGTTCAGGGTCTCCCCGGTGGAGTCTGACACGAGGTGAACGTGAAAATAGGTGGCGAGCCGGGTAGGTTGCGAATTGGGCAAGGCGGATCCCGTCGTTGCACGGCCCCGAAGCTGGGGACAAGTTCTGTGGACTTACTCTTAGCGAAGGTCTGTGCGCTTGGGGATAGGCCCGGTGGATTGGGGACGTCCAGCGCTGTCGCCGGCTAAGGCGGGATAAGCCGGCTCGTTTGCAGGGGGCCAACCCACAGATCTGGCAATCTGGTGTCGTCGTTTCGCGGACCCTGGATCAAGACTGTGCGTACGGCAAAGCTCCAGCGGCTCTTCCCCGGAAGCGTTAACAAAACCTTAATGGCTATCGAGGCCTTACCCGGTCATCCTCGATATTCACAGGCTGGTGACAAGGCGCACACCACCTTGTTGCGGGTATGGGGACTACCTGTGGATCACGCTGCCAGATGAGCCGTTTTCCACACCGTCGACAGGCCTTACTACCCCAGTCTCAAACCTCTTCAGATATCTTAAGGATAGAAGAAGGACAGGCCTCTCGCGCAGCCCCTTGAGCCGGGACGCGTGGCGGGCTTTAAGTCCGTCCATGAGTGAGACCAAACCCCGCCTTCTGCGCGCACTGGCCGGAAAAACCCTGGATCGTCCGCCGATCTGGTTCATGCGCCAGGCCGGGCGGTCGTTGCCGGAGTATCGCGAGCTTCGCACCCGGGCGAAGGATTTCATGGCCTTCTGCTTCAATCCGGAGATGGCCGCCGAGGCGACGCTGCAGCCCATGCGCCGGTTCCCGATGGATGGCGCCATTGTCTTCGCCGATATCTTGCTGTTGCCGCAAGCGCTGGGTCAGGAGGTCTGGTTCGAGGCTGGCGAAGGCCCGAGGCTGGGCGAACTGCCGCCCATCGAGGCGTTGCGTGACGCCGTCGAAGGCTCTACCGCCAAGCTCTCCAGCATCGGAGAAACCTTGAGCCGGGTACGGGCTGAACTGGAGCCTGAGCGAGCCTTGATCGGGTTCGCCGGCGCGCCCTGGACGGTGGCCACCTACATGATCGAGGGACGCGGGTCCCAGCGGGAAGCCGCCCGCACCTATGCCTACCAACATCCCGAGGCGCTGGACGCCTTGCTGGATGTACTGGTCGATTCCACGGCGCGCTATTTGGTGATGCAGGCAAATGCCGGCGCCCAGGTCCTGAAGCTTTTCGAAAGCTGGGCGGAGAACCTGGCCGAGGATGTCTTTGAACGTATTGTGATCGGCCCCCACCAGCGGATCATCGCCCAGGTCCGGGCCGCCGGCATTGACACACCCTTCATCGGTTTCCCCCGCGGCTGCGGCGCTCTGGTGGAAAACTATGCGGCGAAGGTTCCGGTCCAGGGTGTTGCGCTGGATACCCAGGCCAGTGCGGCGATGGGCCGGCGAATTCAAGCCGACGGCAAGACGATACAGGGCGCATTGGACAATCTCCTGCTACGCGCTGGCGGCCAGGCGCTGGACGCCCGGGTCGATGCCCTGCTTGAGGCTTGGAACCACGGGCCTTACATCTTTAACCTCGGCCATGGCGTGATGCCGGATACACCGATCGAGCATATCGCCCGCGTCGTGGCGCGGGTGACTGGCAAGGCGGTCGTCGCATGAAAGTTGCGGTTGTTCTCTTCAATCTGGGCGGACCCGATAGCCTGGAGGCCGTGCGGCCGTTCCTGTTCAACCTGTTCCGCGATCCGGCGATCATCACCCTGCCGGCCATCGTGCGCTATCCGCTGGCGGCGTTGATTTCCACAACACGGACGAAAACCGCGCAGGCCAACTATGCGATCATGGGGGGGCGTTCGCCGCTGTTGCCGGAGACCGAAGCCCAGTCTGCGGCGCTTCAGGCTGAGCTGACCGCACGCGGAATGGAGGCCAGAACCTTTATCGCGATGAACTACTGGAAGCCGTTCGTCCGCGACGCAGCCCGCGAGGTCGCCGCCTATGCGCCGGATGAAATCGTGCTGTTGCCCCTCTACCCGCAGTTTTCCACCACGACGACAGGCTCGTCCCTGAAGGCCTGGGCGAAAGCTTACCGCGGACCGGGCCGCTCGCGCACCGTCGGCTGCTATCCCACGGCCCCCGGCGTGATCGAGGCCTATGCCGACGAAATCCGGAAGACCTACCAGGCGGCCGGTAGTCCGGCTGGGGTCCGGCTGCTGTTCTCGGCGCACGGTTTGCCGCAGCAGGTTATCGATGCGGGTGATCCCTACGAGGCGCAGATCCGCGCGACAGCCGCGGCGATTGCCGCGCGGCTGCCCGAGCTGCCGGATTGGCAGGTCTGTTTCCAGAGCCGGGTGGGGCGTCTGAAGTGGATCGGTCCAGCCACAGAAGACGCGATCCAGGAGGCTGCCCGGGATGGCGTCGGCGTCCTGATCTCGCCCATCGCGTTTGTATCCGAGCATGTCGAGACACTGGTCGAGCTTGATCATGAGTACGCGGAACTAGCGGCCGGATTGGGCGTGGCGCCCTATCTCCGGGCGCGAACCCCCGGCGTCGGGGCATCGTTCATCAGCGAGTTGGGCGATGCGGTTGAGGCCGCCCTGGGCAGAACCGGGGCCGCCGCACATGGCGATTGGCGCTGTCCGCCGGGCTACGCCAAGTGCGCCTGCAGGGAGGCAGCGGCATGAACACATACGACCTTTTACGGGGTCTGCACATAATCGCCGTGATCGCCTGGATGGCAGGGATGATGTACCTGCCCCGGCTCTACGCCTACCACACCGAGACGGCCCCGCCCGGCAGCGAGTTCGATGCGCACTTCAAGGGCTGGGAGGTGAAGCTCCTGCGGATCATCATCAACCCGTCGATGATCCTGACCTGGATTCTGGGCGTGTTGCTGATCCTCTGGCACGTCTATTCGGCCAACGAGGGGTGGTCGTTCCTCACGCAGCCCTGGATGATCGTGAAGCTTGCGGGCGTGCTGTTCCTGACCGCCTGGCACGGCTTTCTGGCTGGAGCGCGCAAGAAGATCGCAGCGGGCGAGCGTCCCAGAAGCGCAAAATTCTGGCGCGCCACCAATGAACTCCCCTTTATCGCGACCGTCGTGATGGTGCTGGCTGTAACCCTCCAGTTCGGCCAGCGCTGAGGGCGATGGCGCCTTGACGGCGCCGTTTCCTTGACCTTCACGCCGCGATGTGGTTCCGCTGGCCCTCGCGTCGGAGATCGGCGCGCCCCGCCTCTTTCCGACCCCGCGAAAACTGCGATCCGGTCGGACCCCAACGAAAGTGAACAACGACGATCCTCGGGTCGTCTACAAGCCTATCCGGACCGCCGGCGCAAACCCTTGCGCTGCGGCCGCAATCTCAAGTGAAAACAATGTCCGAACACGAAACAGAAATCCCCGAAGCCATGGACGCCGTCGAAGCGAAGGCGCTCGATGCCGGCATGGATGCTGACCACGATGATCCCACCGAAGCCTCCAAGGCGATCGCGGCCCTCGGGTTGACGCGAATGAGCCTGCAGGAGCTTAAAGACAAACCCCCGGTCGACCTGCTGGCCTTTGCCGAGCAACTGGAGATCGAGAACGCCAATTCCATGCGCAAGCAGGACATGATGTTCGCGATCCTCAAGGTGCTGGCCGAGGAAGGCGTAGAGATCTCGGGCTCCGGAACCCTTGAGGTCGTCCAGGACGGCTTCGGCTTCCTTCGCTCTCCCGAGGCCAATTACTTGCCAGGCCCCGACGACATCTATGTGAGCCCTTCGCAGATCCGCAAATTCGGCCTGCGCACCGGCGATACAGTGGACGGCGCTATCCGCGCCCCGCGCGAGGGCGAGCGCTACTTCGCTCTGGTCAAGGTGGACCTGACCAACTTCGAGGATCCCGAACACGTCCGCCACAAGGTGCTGTTCGACAACCTGACTCCGCTCTATCCGGACCAGCGGTTCAAGATGGAGATTGATGATCCGACCCTGAAGGATCGTTCGGGTCGGGTGATCGACATCGTGGCGCCCCTCGGCAAGGGTCAGCGCTGCCTGATCACCGCCCCGCCCCGGGTTGGCAAGACCGTGATGTTGCAGAACATCGCCAAGTCGATCGAGATGAACCACCCCGAGTGCTATCTGATCGTGTTGCTGATCGACGAGCGCCCGGAAGAAGTCACCGACATGCAGCGCACGGTGAAGGGCGAGGTCATCTCCTCGACCTTCGACGAACCGGCGACCCGTCACGTTCAGGTGGCCGAGATGGTCATCGAGAAGGCCAAGCGTCTCGTCGAGCACAAGCGCGACGTGGTGATCCTGCTGGACTCGGTCACGCGTCTGGGCCGCGCCTACAACACCGTCGTGCCGTCGTCCGGCAAGGTGCTGACCGGCGGTGTCGACGCCAATGCGCTGCAACGCCCCAAGCGCTTCTTCGGCGCGGCCCGGAACATCGAGGAAGGCGGCTCGCTCACCATTATCGCGACGGCCCTGATCGATACCGGCAGCCGGATGGACGAAGTGATCTTCGAAGAGTTCAAGGGCACCGGTAACTCGGAAATCGTGCTGGATCGCAAGGTCGCCGACAAGCGGATCTATCCGGCCATCGACGTGCTGAAGTCCGGCACCCGCAAGGACGAGCTGATTACGCCGAAGGACCAGCTGCAGAAGACCTACATCCTGCGTCGCATCCTCTCGCCCATGGGCGCGCAGGACGCCATCGAGTTCCTGCTCGACAAGCTGCGGTCGTCCAAGAACAACGACGAGTTCTTCCAGTCCATGAATACCTGACGGGAAAGTCCCTAGAAACAATGACTTGGGATCGCTGCAGGCCGAAATCGCCTCTGTGGCGAAAGAAGCGCTGGATAGCGGGCTCCCGTCGGCTTCTCTGCGCGCAGGGCGCGGTTTGGTATGATCCTTGTGGGTCTGGTGGGCGCCGGAGAAACGGGTCGCGCCCGAAGAAATGGCCGCCTCGAAAAAGGCTCCGCCCGCGAGCAGACCTACCCAGCTTGACCCGGTACGGCTAAATCCTACCTGCGCGCAGGTGTTTCACGTGAAACACTCGCCGCTGGGCGGGCCAGCTGGGTCCTGGATCAATCAGGGCACTACGGAATGAGCAAACTCGCGCCCACGGTCGCCCGGCTCTCGAGCGCCTCGTGGGCCTTCCGCGCGTCACCCAGCGCAAAGGTCTGGCCGATCTCTATTTCGATCTTACCGGAAGCTACCATGTCGAACACCAGCCCTGCGCTCTCGTCCAATTCCTCAGCGGTAACGATGTAGTCGACCAGAGTCGGCCGGGTCAGGTAGAGCGAGCCACCGGCGGCCAGTCGCGCCGGTGCAAACGGCGGCACGGGGCCTGAAGCGTTGCCAAAGCTGACAAACAAACCCCGCCGCGCCAGGCTGGCCAGGGTGCCCTCGAAGGTGTCCTTGCCAACCGAGTCGTAGGCCACCGGCACCCCCGCCCCGTTGGTGATCCGGCGTACCTCGGCGGCCACATCCTGCTCGCGATAGAGGATCACATGGTCGGCGCCCAGCGCCCGGGCTTTCTCGGCCTTGGCCTCGGACCCCACGGTGGCGATCACCGTCGCCCCGATCGCCTTCAGCCATTGGGTCATGATCTGGCCGACGCCGCCGACTGCCGCGTGCACCAGCACCGTCTCGCCGGCTTTCACCGGATAGGTGCGCCGGACGAAGGCCTCGGTGGTCATGCCCTTCAGCAGCACTGCGGCAGCGACCTCCACCGAGATACCGTCGGGGATCGCCACAGCTCTGTCGGCCCGAACCAGGCTGGCCTCGGCATAGGCCCCGCTGGCGTTGGTGGTGCCGACGCGGTCGCCAACCTTGAAACGCGTAACGCCCTCACCCAGGGCCTCCACCACGCCGGCCGCCTCGCCGCCGGGAATGGCCGGCAGCTTCACTGGATAGAGCCCTGTGCGCTGGTAGGTCTCGATGAAGTTGATGCCGATGGCTTGATGCCGGACCAGGATCTGGCCTGGCCCCGGGGTCGGCGTCTCGATCTCGATGGCCTGCAGCACGTCGGGGCCGCCGGTAGTTTCAAATCGTATGGCGCGCATCTGATTGGGTTTCCTTGTAGCTTGGTGTTCCGTTCGGGGCGGGCTCTGGCATAGAACAGCTTAGCGCAGGCATATGCGCCATCGACAGGAAAAGGGCCGATCGCCATGAAGATGACCATCGAGGTTGACTGCACACCCGAGGAAGCTCGCCGTTTCATGGGGCTGCCGGACGTCAGCGCGCTCAATGATCACATGGTCAGCGAGATGACAAAGCGGGTTGATGCCAACATCAATCTGCTGAATCCCGAGGACTTCATGAAAAACTGGATGAGCTTCGGGACCGGCGCCCAGGAGCAGTTCCGCAAGTTCATGGAAACCGCCGTCCGCAAATGACCGACACGATCTATGCCGCGGCCACGGCGGCCGGCCGGGCGGCGGTGGCGGTGGTGCGTCTATCAGGCCCCGGAACCGGCGCGGCGGTTCGAGCGCTGGCGGGACGTTTGCCGCGGCCACGCTTTGCCAGGCTCCGCACCCTGCGCGATGCTTCCGGCGGGATGATCGACCGCGCGCTCCTGCTCTGGTTCCCGGGCCCCGGCAGCTATACCGGGGAAGACGCCGCAGAGTTTCACGTGCACGGCGGTGCTGCCGTCATCGAGGCTTTGTTGACGGCGCTCGACGGCCAGGGTCTGAGGCTTGCGGGCCCAGGCGAATTCACCCGCCGCGCTTTCGAGAACGGCAAACTGGATCTCGCCCAGGCCGAGGGCGTCGCCGATCTGATTGAGGCCGAGACAGCGGCCCAGCGTGTCCAGGCGCTGCAGCAGTTGGGCGGCCGGCTCTCTGATGTTCAGGCGCGCTGGACCGAGGCGCTCACCCAGGCCCTGGCCATGCTGGAAGCCGCCGTCGATTTCCCGGACGAGGAAGTGCCGGCCGACGTCGCGTCCCGCGCCCGGCCCGTCATCGAGGCCCTGATCGCCGAGCTCGACCTCGCGGTGGCCGACGCCGGGAGGGGTCAGCGTGTGCGTGAGGGCTTCCGGATCGCCCTGCTGGGCGCGCCTAACGCTGGCAAGAGCACGCTGCTGAACACACTGGCCGGCCGCGACGCCGCCATTGTCACCGCCACCCCGGGAACTACGCGAGACATCATTGAGGCCCCCATGGTGCTGGGCGGCTATAAGGTGATCGTCGCCGATACCGCCGGTCTTCGCGATACCGACGACCTCATCGAGGCCGAGGGGGTCCGCCGCGCCCGCGCCTGGGGTGACGAGGCCGACCTGCGGATCTGGCTGGCGGATGGCATGGATCCGGAGGCCAGTTTCGACCAGGCCACACCAGGCGATATCTGCCTGATCACCAAGCGTGATCTTGGCGAAGGCGTCGCCGACCTGCGCGGTGAACCCTTTACGGTCCGCAGTCCCAACGACGTCGCCTGGCTGGAGCGCGTGCTCACGGCCACTGTGGTCGAGGCGCTGAGCGGGTCCGAGCCCGCCGCCGCCACCCGCCTGCGCCACCGCGATCTCCTGACCGAAGCCGCCGACCGTCTGCGCCAGGCCCTGACCCAGGATGAAAACCTCGAGCTCGCCGCCGAGGACGTGCGCCTCGCCGCCCGCGCCCTGGACCGCATTACAGGGCGCATTGACCCCGAGCAGGTGCTAGGTCGCATCTTCTCCACCTTCTGCATCGGCAAGTAGGTGTTTCACGTGAAACAGACAGACGCTCCATGATCCCGGCCATCCTCGCCATACTTCTGCTACCCCACCTCGTGCTGGGCTTCGTGCTCGGCCGAACGGCTTCGATCCGGGCGTTCATCCTCGAGGCTGGCGGCGTCTTCGGTTTCGGCCTTCTGGTGCTGGTAGGCGCCTTCCCGGCGCTGAGCGACGGGGCCAAGGCCCAGAACCTGATGGGCCTGTTCGGCGTGGTCGGCGCGGCCTTCCCCATCGTGGGTCTTGGCTATGCCGGCGGCGTCACCCTGCGCTGGCCGCTTCGCCTTCCCCGGGAAGGATTCCTCTGGCGGGTGACCCGGAGCCTCTGATCGCCTATATCAGCGGCCGCATGACCTGGGATGTGATCGTCATCGGTGGAGGACACGCCGGCTGTGAGGCCGCAGCCGCAGCCGCGCGCTTCGGCGCGCGCACCCTGCTGCTGACCCACAAGCTCGAAACCATCGGTGAAATGAGCTGCAATCCCGCCATCGGCGGCCTCGGCAAGGGTCACCTGGTCCGCGAGATCGACGCCCTGGACGGGATCATGGGTCGCCTGGCCGACATCGCGGGCATCCAGTTCCGGATGCTCAACCGCTCGAAGGGCGCCGCCGTCCGGGGGCCCCGCAGCCAGATCGACCGCCGCCTCTATCGCCAGGCCATGCAGGCCGAACTGGCCGCTACGCCCAACCTGACCATCGAGGCTGCCGCTGTGGAGGACCTCGTGGTCGTCCATGGCGCCGTTCAGGGGGTTGTCAGCGCGGCGGGCCAGACCTACCGCGCTGGCCGCGTGGTGCTCACCACGGGCACGTTCCTCAAGGGCATGATCCATCAGGGCGATCAGCGCATCCCCGCGGGCCGCATCGGCGACGCCCCGGCCATCGGCCTCTCGGACAGGCTCTACGCGTCAGGCCTGAAGATGGGCCGACTGAAGACCGGCACCCCTGCCCGCCTGGATGGCGCGACGATCGCCTGGGACGGACTGGAGATGCAGGACGCAGACGCCGCGCCCGTGCCGTTCTCGTTCCTCACCGACACCATCACGACCCCCCAGGTTCAGTGCGGCATCACCTGGACGACTGAGGCCACGCATCAGATCATCGCCGAGCGTCTGGGCGAATCCGCCGTCTATGGCGGCCGCGTCACCGGGATCGGCCCACGCTACTGTCCCTCCATCGAGGACAAGGTGGTCCGGTTCCGCGACAAGACCGCCCACCAGATCTTCCTGGAACCGGAGGGCCTGGACGACACGACGGTCTATCCCAACGGCATATCCACCTCTGTGTCCGCCGAGACGCAGGACCTGTTTCTGCGCACCATTCCGGGGCTCCAGAACGTGGTGGTCAAACGCCACGGCTACGCCATCGAGTATGACTACGTCGATCCGCGCGAGCTCGCCCCCACCCTGGAAGTCAAGCGGCTGCCCGGCCTCTATCTGGCCGGCCAGATCAACGGCACCACGGGCTATGAGGAGGCCGCCGCCCAGGGTCTGGTGGCCGGTCTCAACGCCGCCCGCGCAGCTTCAGGCGCGGACCCCGCCGAATTCGCCCGCGATGAGGCCTATATCGGCGTTTTGATCGACGACCTCGTCACCAAGGGCGTCACCGAACCCTACCGGATGTTCACCAGTCGCGCCGAGTTTCGCCTGACGCTGCGGGCCGACAACGCCGATCAGCGTCTGACCGCCAGAGGGGTTGCGCTGGGCCTAGTGGGTCCGCGCCGCGCGGCCGTCTTCATGGAAAAGGCTGACGCCCTCACCCGGGCCCGTGATCATGCGCGCACCCTGACCCTGACCTCGACCGCCGCCGCCCGCACGGGCCTGCCCGTCAAGGCTGATGGGCAACGGCGCAACCTCATCGAGCTTCTGGCCTATCCCACCATCAGCTTCGAGGATCTGGCGGCGATCTGGCCGGAGGTTGCAGCCTGGCGGGCTGACGTGCGCGAACAGGTGGAGATCGACGCGGCCTACGCCGGCTATCTCGACCGCCAGGTCGCCGACGCCGACGCCTTCCGACGCGACGAGAACCTGCGGCTCCCCGCCGAACTTGACTACGCCGGCATTGGCGGCCTCTCCAATGAGGTTCGCGAGAAGCTGATCGCGGTCCGCCCCGCCACCCTCGGCCAGGCCGGCCGCATCGAAGGCGTCACCCCCGGAGCCCTGACCGCCCTGCTGGCGCACGTGCGACGTCGGGCGGCCTGACGTGGCGGAGAAACACCGGAAACTGTCGGCAAGCCCTTCTCCTCCCCCATCGGGGGAGGGGGGAGGAGAAGAGCGCCGCCGTGTCACGGACGCGGCCAGCTTCGCCCGCGTTGCAAAGGCCACGCCCGACCAGGTCGCCGATCTCACCCGGTTCCTCGAGCTCCTCACGGCCTGGAACGAGAACATGAACCTGGTTGGCCCAGCCACCCTGCCGGATTTCTGGAACCGCCACGCGTGGGACTCGGCCCAGCTGATCCGTCTGGCCCCGGACGCCCTCACCTGGGCCGATCTCGGCGCCGGCGCCGGCTTCCCGGGCCTGGTGCTGGCGATCCTCGGCAAGGACCGCCCCGGGTTTCACGTGCATCTGGTGGAAAGCATGACGAAACGGTGCCGGTTTCTCTCGGAAGTCGTCGCCGATCTGGGCCTTCCCGCGACCGTTCACAACGCCCGCGCCGAGACCCTGACCCTGGCCGTGGACGTTGTAACCGCGCGCGCCTGCGCCCCGCTCCATCGCCTGTTCGGTTATGCTCGGTCATACTTGGCCATGGATGCGCAGGGGCTGTTCCTGAAGGGACAAGATGTGGTGGCAGATATGACCGAGGCCGCAAGATATTGGGAGTATGAGGCCGATGTGGTCCCCTCCCTCAGTGATCCAGGGGGCCGTATCGTGCGCGTGAAGAGGCTTGGCCGTGCCCGAAAAGTCTGACCCGGCCCTACGTGTCCTTGTCGTCGCCAACCAGAAGGGCGGCGTCGGCAAGACGACAACCGCGATCAATCTCGGCACAGCTCTGGCCGCCGTCGGCGAGAAGGTGCTGCTGATCGACTCCGATCCACAGGGCAACGCCTCCACCGGCCTGGGTGTGGGTCGGGCGCAACGCCGGCACACCCTCTATGACGTCCTGATGGGCGAGAAACGCCTTACCGAGTCGGTGGTGACCACCACGGTGCCGGGTCTGGACCTGATCCCGTCTGATCCGGATCTATCGGGAGTTGAGCTGGAGCTGGGCCAACACGCGCGTCGCTCCTTCAAGTTGCGTGATGCGCTTGAGCCCCTGCGTGATGGTCGCCGCTACACCTACGTGCTGATTGACTGCCCGCCGTCTCTGAATCTGTTGACGGTCAACGCCATGGCGGCCGCTGACGCAGTTCTCGTCCCCTTGCAGTGCGAGTTCTTTGCACTGGAAGGCCTCAGCCAGCTGATGCGCACCATCGATCTGGTGCGCGGCAGTCTCAATCCACGGTTGGAGATCCAGGGCATCGTCCTAACCATGTACGATCGCCGGAATTCCCTGTCCGAGCAGGTCGCCGGCGATGTCCGCACCCACTTCGGCGAGACCGTCTACCAGACCGTGATCCCGCGGAATGTACGGGTGTCCGAGGCGCCGTCTTTCGGCAAGCCGGTGCTTGTCTATGATCTGAAGTGCGCGGGCAGCCAGGCCTATCTCAGGCTTGCCCGCGAGGTGGTGCTCCGCGAGCGCCGCCGTCGCAATACGCAACTGGAAGTCAGCTGATGGCGGAAAACCGCAGAGGATTGGGCCGGGGTCTTTCGGCCCTGCTCGGCGAGGCCGAGGAGATCGCCCACGCAGGCGAGCCAGCCGATGGCGTGCGCGAGATCCCCATCGAACTGGTCCATTCAAACCCGGATCAGCCACGCCAGAACTTCCGCGAGGAAGAGATCGCCACCCTGGCCGACTCCATCCGCGACAAGGGCATTCTGCAGCCGATCCTGGTGCGCCCTTCACCCCGAAGGCCGGGCGAGTATGAAATCGTCGCCGGTGAGCGCCGCTGGCGCGCGGCCCAGCGGGTGGGTCTGGGGGTTATCCCGGCCCTCGTCCGCACCCTCGACGACGAACGCGCCCTGGAAATCTCGATCGTCGAGAACGTCCAGCGGGAAGACCTGAACGCCATGGAAGAGGCTCAGGCCTATCGCGCCCTGATGCAGCGCTTTGGCCACACCCAGGATCAGGCGGCTACCGCCGTGGGCAAGAGCCGCAGCCACGTCGCCAACACCATCCGCCTGCTTCAGCTACCAGAGGCGGTGCAGCAGCATGTGATCCACGGTCGTCTGACCGCCGGCCACGCCCGGGCTCTTCTGACGGCGGACAACCCGGGTCAGGTCGCCGAGCTCGTGGTGGAAAAACAGCTCTCCGTTCGCGAAGCCGAGGCGATGGTTCGCGGCAAGGCGCCAAAGCCCCGTAAGGCCTCAGGCCCCCGAAAATCCAGGGACGCAGATACGGCCTCGCTCGAGTCAGACCTGGAAGATGCGCTCGGCATGTATGTCGCCGTCGATGACCGCGGTGGCACGGGCGAGGTTCGGGTCAAGTATGCGTCGCTGGAACAACTCGACGAACTCTGCCGCCGCCTGATGCGACGGTAGGGCGGGAAGAGGTGGCGTGCCCGTTTCTCCCCCGCGGAGTCATGGGTTTCATGCATCGTCGTTTGTGCTCTCACGTACCTTCTCCCCCTGTGGGAGAAGGTGGCAGGCGAAGCCTGACGGATGAGGGGTCGAAAACCGGCTCAGGATAGATCACCCTATGACATCCAGCTCAGGGAATGGCAGGTCAGCGCGCGCATTTTCGAGGTGGTCGGGACGCCGCCACCCCTGTCATAGGTCGGTGCGACCCCTCATCCGACCGCCTGCGGCGGCCACCTTCTCCCACAAGGGGGGAAGGAGGTGGCAGCGAAGGAAAGTCGCAGCCCTGAGTAGCTTCTTGCCGATGCAATAGCCTGCCCGAGGCCGTGATGGCCCGCGACCAGCGTCTATCGCCGGCCCTCAGTTCTCCTCGCCGCCCTCTTCACCCTGCGCCGCCACCTGGTCGATGTTGGTAGGCGCGGTCTTGACCCCCGTCCGTTCCTCCTCGCGCGCGCCGGAGAGGATGTTGGCCAGACCATAGTTACCCTCGTGGCAGGCGTATTCGTAGATCATGCCGTTGAGCCGCGAGAACTCGTATTCCCCGCCCCAGGGCTGGCGAAACACAGTGGGGTCCTCCACCCAGAAGCCGTAGTGCATCCGGTCGGCAGACACCGGCGTGAATCGTTCGGTCACCTTCAGATGCTCCGAGGCGCCCCGAAAGACCTGCTGGGGGTGGAAGCCCACCGTCTCGACCACCAGTGTTTCGCCTTCCCAGCGCCCGATGGAATCGCCCATCCAGGGCCGGATAGCGGCAGTCTGATGCTTGCCCCCGATGCGAATGATCCGCGCGTCATGGACCATCTCCACCACAATCGCCACGTGGTCGCGTGTCTGAACGATCTGGTAGGTGTTGTTGTAGAGGCCCGGCGTCATCACCGGTCCGGAGGACGTCCCGAACGACAGCAGGCAGCGCTCGCCCAGCGCCCGGCTCTCGGGGTGATCGCTGGGTCCGCCGTTGCGGGGCCGGGGTTTCAGGCCGGGGCGCATCGGCACGCGCCCGTCGGGCGTTGAGGTGATGAAGCCATTTCGTCCCTGACCACCCACCCGCATCACCACGCTGCCGGGATCTGTCCAGGCGGCGTTGTAGTTGCAATCGGTGCCGCGACCGTCGGAGCAGTCCGCCGGGAGGTCCGTCACCGTGGCGTTGGGCGCTGTGGGGCGGTTGCCAAGGTCGATAAGCGCCTGATTACGAGCCTCGATCTTCCCGACCTCCATCTCGGTCAAGGAAAGCGTCGCGCCGTGCCTGGAATTGCGCTCAAGCCGGGTGATCGATGCGTTGGTCCAGACACCCTCAAGACTGGGGTGGCCATCAGCCGCGCGCGGCGCCTTGTAGGTAGTCACCGGGCGCGGCGCCTGGTCCTGCGCATGTGTGGCTGTCGCCAGCGACAGGGCCGCAATGGCCACAAGAACAGATCTGAACATCCCCGGCGCCTCCCCAGCGCATGGCCCGCGCGCAACTTCAGTGCGTCTCCAGGGGGCCGCAGACAAGCTAGCGCCGCCGGAGCCCGGGCTCAACCGCTACAGGCCCAGACGCCGCGCCCGGCCTGCCACGGTCAACGCCAGCCGCTCGGCGATCAGCCGATCCGGCGAGCCCGCGGTCTTGCAGGCCCTGTCCGCCGCCAGCACCTCCGGCTGTATGCGATCAAGTTCGGCCAGCGTCCAGGAACGCGCCTGCCGCAGAAACTCCCGCTCCTGTTTCCAGAATACGCCCGACGCCTTGGCCGCCTCCTGCAGGCCGGCGCCGGCCTTGGCCAGCGTCAGCACGCGACGAAGCTTGGCCAGATGCATGCCCACGGCCCGCACTGCCGCAGGACCGCTCTCACCCTCCTGGGCGGCCCGCCTCAGGCCGGCCTGCGCCTCGCCCAGCCGACCGCCGAAGGCGTCAGACGCCGCGTCAAACAGGGAAGCCTCAGGTTCTACGCCCAGGAAGGGCTCAAGATCGGCCGGCCCCGCCGTGGCGCCCTGGCCCAGATAGAGCGCTAGCCGCTCGATCTCCTGGCGAGCCACGCCGCGCTCCTTGGGCATACGCGCCACAAACAGCGAAAGAGCCTCCTGGCTCAGGCTCACATTGTCCTTGGCCAGGGTCTCGCGAACCAGCCTGGCCACGTCACCCGGTTCATCCTCGTAACAGGGGATGGTCGCGGCGGCCGGGACCTTTTCGGCCACCTTTCGAAGGGCCGAATCCCGTCCGAGGTTTCCGGCCTCGATCAGGAAAAAGGCGTCGGGGTTCAACTCTCCCGCCGCATGTCGCGTCAGGGCCTCGGCGGCCAGCTTGTCCGCGGCGGGCTTCTCGGCGGTGAGGCGCAGCCGGACCAGGCGCCGCCCCCCCATGAGGGACTGGGCCGCCAGCTCCCCTTCAAGCCGCCCGCCGTCGTCGGCCAGGTCAACCTCGGTCAGGATGGCCACATCAAAGGGATCGTCCGGATTGGCGACCAGCTTCGCCGCCAGTTGATGGCCCCGGTCGTGCACCACGCCCATGTCGCGACCATAGATCAGCGCCGCGCGGATACCCGCGTCCGGCCGCGACAGGAACCGCTCGATGTCCGGTCGTTTGCCGAGGATCATGGATGCAACCCCAAAATGCCTCTCCTGCGAGGGGCGACGGGCGATGCCCTGTACCGCCGCTTGTGCATGGCCCCTCGCCGGGATGCGCGCAAAAACCTACTTTGCGGCCACCTTTGCCGTGGTGCCAAGCCAGGCCGCGAGTTCCAGCTCGATCCGCCGCGCCGCCTCATCGGTAGCCCGATCCTGAGCATCCTGCTGCGCCGAGATCGAGGCATAGGGCTGGTCGGCACTGTCATAGGTCAGCTCGACCCGTACCCGGCCGCGCCTGGCCACCGCGCCCGATGGCAGATCCTTCAGCACATAGGTCACGGTCAGCACGTACTCATAGCGCGTCGCCACATTGTCGATCCGCACGCCGCGCGGATAGCGCGCCTCGGCCAGCGCCAGGTCCATGGTGTAGCGCGGCGCCACGGAGTGGTTCTTGGCGAACGCATCGTCCAGGTGCTGGCGCATCAGATAGCCGGTCCGGCCCGCCGGGGCCGTCACCTCGATCGCCCCGAGATCGCGGGTAACGCCTGGCTGGGCATAGAGCGGCTGGAAGCCGGCGCAGCCGCTGAGCAGCAGGCCGGCAACGAGCAATGCGGGGGCGAGGAGCTGTCTCATGCCGCGACGATATTCACGATGCGGTCCTTCACGACAATCACCTTCCGAATGGTCAGGCCCTCAAGGCGCCTTGCGATCTCCGGATCGTCAAGCACCATCTTCTCGACGTCCGCCGGCTCGGCCCCCGCAGGCGCCGAAATCTCGCCCCGACGCTTGCCGTTGACCTGCACCGGCAGGATCTTCATCGCGTCTTCCGTCAGGGCGGGATCAAACGTTGGCCAGGCGGCGGCGACCACCATGCCCGCGCCGCCGATACGCTCCCAGCACGCTTCGGCCAGATGTGGGGTGAACGGGCCGATCAGGCGCGCAAATGCGCCCAGCGCCTCATGGCGGGCCGCCAGCACGCCGGCGGTTGCGCCCTGCGCGGGGTTCGCCTTCAGAAGGTTCAGGAACTCGTAAAGGCGGGCGATGCCGGAATTGAAGCGGAAGGTGTCGATGGCTTCCGTCACCTGCTTCACCAGCTTGTGCGTGGCGCGCTGCAGGTCCGGATCCAGAGCCACGCCGGGTGGCGGCCCAGCCGGCTGGCTGTCAAATTCGTCCCAGACCCGGTTCACAAACCGCCAGGCGCCCTGGACACCCGCGCTGGACCACAGGCTGTCGCGCTCGGGTGGGCTATCGGACAGGACGAACAGGCGCGCGGCGTCCACACCGTAGGCCTCGAAGATGTCGCCGGGCGCCACCGTGTTGCGCTTGGACTTGGACATCTTCTCGCTGTCGCCGATCACCACCGGCTCGCCGGTCGCCAGCAGTTTTGCCCGGCGAGACGAGCCCTCGACAGTCACCTCGACCTCGCCCGGCTCCACCCAGTCGCCGTTCTGACGGCGATAGGTTTCGTGCGTGACCATGCCCTGGGTGAACAGACCGGCAAAGGGCTCGCGAACGCTCAGCATCCCCTGGTCGGCCAGCGCCTTGGTGACGAAGCGGGCATACAGCAGATGCAGTACGGCGTGCTCGATCCCGCCGATGTACTGATCCACTGGCAGCCAGTAGTCGGCGGCGGCCTTGTCGATAGGTTCGGCCGCATCCGGATTGGCAAATCGCGCGAAGTACCAGGACGAGTCCACGAAGGTGTCCAGGGTGTCGGTCTCGCGCGTGGCCGGACCGCCGCAGGTCGGGCAGGGCGCATGCTTCCAGGTCGGGTGGCGGTCCAGGGCGTTGCCGGACTTGCCAAACTCGATATCCGCAGGGTGGGTGAGGGGCAGCTGGTCCTTGGGAACCGCCACCACGCCACAGGCGGCGCAGTGCACCACCGGAATGGGGCACCCCCAGGCCCGTTGCCGCGAAACGCCCCAGTCGCGCAGGCGATAGACCGTGGCGCCGTCCCCGTCGCCCTGGGCTTCAATGCGGGCGATGGCGACCGCCTTGGCGGCCTCGATGTCCAGACCGGTCAGAAAATCGGAACTATAGATGGCGCCGGGCCCCACATAGGCCTCTTTGTCGATCCGATAGGCGGCCGCGTCTTCGCCGGGCGGCAGCACCACAGGCCTGACCGGCAGGCCGTACTTGCGCGCAAAATCCAGGTCCCGCTGATCATGGGCCGGGCAGGCGAAGATCGCGCCGGTTCCGTAATCCATCAGGATGAAGTTGGCGATCCAGACCGGCAGCTCCCAGCTCGGGTCAAACGGATGCTTCACCTTCAGGCCGGTGTCGTAGCCGGTCTTCTCGGCCGTATCGATCCCGGCCTGGGTGGCCGCGCCCTTGCGGCATTCCGCAATATAGGCAGCGGCCGCGGGGTCGCGCGCCGCCACGACTTCGGCCAGCGGGTGGTCGGGCGCTATGCCCACGAAACTGGCGCCGTACAGCGTGTCCGGCCGCGTTGTGTAGACTTCGAGGGTATCCCCGGCCGGGGCCTCACCGGCCAAGTGGAACCGGAACTTCAGGCCCTTCGAGCGCCCTATCCAGTTCTCCTGCATCACCCGCACCTTTTCGGGCCAGCGATCCAGGGTCTGCAGGTCATCAGTCAGTTGCCCGGCGTAGTCCGTGATCCGCATAGACCATTGATTAAGCTTGCGTTTTTCCACAACAGCGCCCGAGCGCCAGCCCCTGCCATCGACCACCTGCTCATTGGCCAGCACCGTCTGGTCCACCGGATCCCAGTTGACCACGCTCTCCTTGCGATAGACCAACCCCGCCGCAAACAGGTCCAGAAACCACGCCTGCTGCTTGCCGTAGTACCCCGGGTCGCAGGTCGCGAATTCCCGCGACCAGTCGATGCTGAGGCCCAGCTCCTTCAGTTCATCACGCATCCGCGCAATGTTTTCATAGGTCCAGAGCTTCGGATCGACGCCGCGCTCCATCGCCGCATTTTCAGCCGGCAGGCCAAACGCATCCCATCCCATCGGGTGCAGAACGGAGAAGCCCCGCGCCCGCTTGAACCGGGCAATGACGTCGCCCAGGGCATAGTTGCGCACATGGCCCATGTGCAGGCGCCCGGAGGGGTAGGGAAACATCTCCAGCACATAGTACTTGGGCTTGTCGTGATCGATCACCGCACGGAAGGCGTCAGCCTCCGTCCAGGCCTTGCGCCAGCGCGGTTCGGTTTCCTTGGGATTATATCGGGCCATTGCCGTCGGCCTTTGGACTGGAGTTGGACATCCGGTCAACGGCCTGGTGGATCAGGCGCCAACCTTCGAACGGAGGGGTTATCAGCCCTTGATGTTCGAAAGTCGAAGCTGGCGCGCCCGGGTCAGGATGGAATTCTCGATGTCCGTCTCGGTCTGGCCGGAATGCGGAGCGTCAATCCAGGCGCCGCTGGCGTCGCGGTTCTGCTTGAAGACCGCCACGTTCAGGCCGTCGGCGCGCAGACGCGCGTCCAGAATATAGACGGTGCATTTGAACCGCTCGTCCGGCTTTTCCGGATTGATGTACCACTCGGTGACGATCACGCCGCCATAGGGGTCGGCCGAGGCCAGCGGCATGAAGGACAGCGTATCCAGCGAAGCGCGCCACAGATAGCCGTTCACCCCGATCGCCGCGGCGTTGTCGCCAGACGCCTGGACCTTGGGGCTGCCGCCGATCAGGGGCACGCTGCTGCAAGCGCTCAGCCCCACAAGGCTGATCGCCGCCGCCGCGACTGCCAAACCGCGCATCCGGAATCCACGCTCAAACGGCATATGTATCGGTCTCCACCAGTTTCCGCGGTGTTTGCACACCACGGCGCCGCCCCGCGCCGGCGCCCTCTATATCAATGCGATCCGGCGGGCCAAACAGGAATCGCGTGGCGGAAGCGCCACAGACCCCGGGCATATCGACCGATCTTGGCGAGTCCAAGGCGACTCATGTTGACCGCACTATCCGGGCGACCCTTAAACAGATTGCAATCGTAATGCTGTTGAGTATGGCGGTCTGCAATCGTTGGGACCATATAGACCTCAAGATGAACCTCCCTCACATCAGCCTTGCGCTCGCCGCCGCCGCGCTTCTCAGCGTGTCGGGCGGGAGCGCCATGGCCGCTGATAAGGGCAAGGTCGTGGATTTCACGGTGAAGTCGGAACCGACCACCGCCGCGCCCAATGCCGGGCGAGCCCTGAAGTGGGACGCCAGCAGGGGCCGCTTCGGTGTCACCCTGGATATCCAGCAGCCGCGCGAGCGGCCTGCCGTGGCCAATGACGTTCAGGCCGGTGCCTATTTCCGTATCACCCCCTCGCTGCGGGTCGGCGGCTCTGTGGCGCTCGGCGAACAGGACCTGAAGGTGCCTCCGTATGCCGCGCGACCGGCGGACGCCCCCAAGGTGACACTGCAGACCGCGTTCCGGTTCTAACCGGCCAGGCCGTCTACCCCCGCAATGCCGATCGCACCCGTCGCCAGCAGGCGAGAGGCCGTGACGTCGTTGATCCCCCCAAGCGCATAGACAGCGCGACCCGAGCCCCGGATCAGGAGCGAGAGCCGGATCGGGCCCATGGCCGGACCGGCCGAGGCGCTGCGTGACGGAAAGGCCACCGACATCACCACGGCGTCGGCGCGGCTGAGACGGGCGGCGGCGAAAGAGTGTGCGGCGCTCGTCACGATCCACCCAGGGTTCATCCGACGGACCGCCAGTGCGCGATGAGCGAGCGCTTCCGGTAGATGGACCCCGTCTGCGCCCACCCGCCGGGCCAGCGCCACATCCCGACCGATGATCAGTTTCAGACCGCGCCGCAGCGCCACTTGCTTGAGGCTCCTGGCCCGCTCCAGCGCGCCGGTCGCGCCGAAGGCCCGATAGACGATGGCGCTTCCGGGCGGCAGACGCTCGGCGATCACCTCGGGCTCCGGTGTCCGGACCGGGTCAGTAAAGAACAGAAGCGCGGGCAAGGCCTTTCGCAGGCCTCGCCGGGCGGGTAACAACCGCGCCGTCCTCTGCAAGGTCCAGAAACCGGAAATGGCCACGCCTCCACAAGCCTATACCGATGTCGTGGCCCGGATCGCCAGCGCCGCGCAAGCCGCCGGGCGCGATCCGTCGTCTGTCACCCTGGTGGCGGTGTCGAAAACCCAGGCCTGGGACGCCATCGAGCCCGTGCTCTCGGCGGGCCAGCGGGTCTTCGGCGAAAACCGCGTTCAGGAGGCCATGGCCCGCTGGGACGGCAAGGCGGACGACCTCACCCTGCATCTCATCGGCCCCTTGCAGACCAACAAGGCCCGGGAGGCGGTCCAGTTCTTTGATGTGATCGAGACCCTGGACCGTGAACGTCTGGCCCGCGCCCTCGCTGACGAGATCCTGAAACAGGGCAGGGCGCCGCGCCTCTACATCCAGGTGAATACCGGCGAGGAGGACCAGAAGGCGGGCGTGGTCCCGGCTGAGGCCGACAGCTTCATCGCCGCCTGCAGAACGACCTATGGCCTGAAGATCGAAGGGCTCATGTGCATTCCGCCCGCTGACGAGCCGCCCGGCCCCCATTTTGCCCTGTTGGGCAAGATCGCCGCGCGAAACGGCCTGGAGTGTTTGTCCATGGGCATGAGCGGCGACTTCGAGACCGCCATCCGGTTTGGCGCCACCAGCGTGCGCGTTGGCTCGGCGGTATTCGGCGCCCGCAGCTAAGGGGCGATCTCCAGGGCGTCGCCCGGTTGCGCCGTCGTCAGCAGCTCTTCCAGATCTGCGCGCGCCACGGCCACGCAACCCTCGGTCGGCGAATAGTCAGGCCGACAGATGTGCAGGAAGATCGCCGAGCCCATGCCGGCGACCGGTGGGCTGTCATTGTGGCCCAGGATCACGATGATGTCGTAGACGTGATCGTCCCGCCAGAACGCCTCCGCGCTGGCGGGATAGGGCAATCGTACCGGCTGATTGTAGGCTGGATCCGCCGAATCATCGCACCAGCCATCATCCTGACCGATAGGGCGAACGGCGAGCCGCGTGCGCGGCGCCGCAACCCGGTCAGCGCGATAAAGCACCTCGCGAATCGGCCAGATGCCCGCCGGTGAGGCCCCGTCGCCCTCCCGCTTCATCGCCGCCGGGACCACACCTGCAGGACCCAGCGCGCACCGAACCCGGCGCCCGCCCACATCCAGAAAGCCATCTCCCGTCGCCCTGAAGATCACAAAACCCTCGAAACCCTTTGGCGCAAACCGTTGAGATAGTGTTTGTTGCCGCGTATGGCGCAACGCAAGACTCTGCTTATCGTCGACGACGATCTGGACCTCCGGGGCGCGATCGCTGAACAGCTCCAGGCCGAACAGTTCGACATCGTCGAGGCGGCCACGGCGGGTGACGGCGTTCGACTGGCCCGCGAGGCGAAACCCGACCTGATCCTCCTGGATGTGGATCTTCCGGACATGGACGGCCGCGATGCCTGCGCGCGCATGCGTCAGGACGGCGTCTCGGCCCCGGTGATCATGCTCACGGCGGCGGCCACGGATGACGATGCCGTGCGCGGGCTGGATTCCGGCGCCAACGACTATGTCACCAAGCCCTACAAATTCGCTGTCCTGCTGGCGCGGATCCGGGCCCAGTTGCGCGACCATGAGCACTCCGAAGGCGCGGTCTTCCGGCTCGGCGCCTATGAGTTCCGACCTGCCGCCAAGGTGCTGCTTGACGAAAAGGGCAAGAAGATCCGCCTGACGGAGAAAGAGACCAACATTCTGAAGTATCTCTACCGCGCCGGCGAAAAGGCCATCTCGCGCGAGGAGCTGCTGGCCGAGGTCTGGGGCTATAATGCCGGCGTCACCACGCACACGCTTGAAACCCACGTCTACCGGTTGCGCCAGAAGATCGAACCCGATCCCGCCAATGCGCGCCTGCTGTTGACCGAGGCGGGCGGGTACAAACTGTCGCCTTAAAGCACCAGATCCGCGCTGACCGGCGCATGGTCGCTGGGCCGCTCCCACGCCCGCACGTCTTCATGGATACGCACCGCCGGGGCGCCAAGCCGGAACGCCGCGTCGCGCAAACCCGGCGTCACCAGGATATGATCCAGTCTCAGGCCACGGGCTGACTGTCGGAAATCCTGGGCGCGGTAGCTCCACCATGAGGCCAGTTTCTCCGGCTCCGGCCTGGCCTCGCGCATCAGGTCGATGAAGCCCAGCGAGGCCTCCAGGGCGCGGAACGCCTCGATCTCGACCGGTGTGTGGCTGACCACCTTCGACATATGCTTGTGGTTCCAGACGTCGAATTCGCCCGGCGCCACGTTCAGGTCGCCGACAATGGCCAGGGGCGCCTTCGGGTCCCTACGGGCCATCTCGGCGGTGAGCTTTTCGTAGAAGTCCATCTTGTGGTCGAACTTGGCGTTCTCCACGCGGTCGGGGATGTCGCCCCCGGCCGGGATATAGAAGTTCTGGATCTCCACCCCGGCGACCCTCACACCGACGCAGCGGGCGTGGCCTTCACGGCAGACGTCCAGCGGCTCCGGGTCTTCGATGGGCAGGCGTGAGGCGATCGCAACCCCGTGCCAGCCCTTCTGACCTGAGATCTTCAGGTAAGGCAGGCCCATCTCACGAAAGGCGTTCACCGGAAACTCGCCCTCGCGACACTTGATCTCCTGCATGCAAAGCACATCCGGCGCCTGCTCGCCGACGAAGCGGGCCGCCTGTTCGGCGCGCAGCCGTACGGAGTTGACGTTCCAGGTGCAGATTCGAAGGCGCATGGGGTCTTTTAGACAAAGAACGCGCGGACGCCATGGCGGGCGTCCGGCCAACCTTCCCCGACAAAGAAAGCCCGGACGCCATGGCGGGCGTCCGGGCTGTGTGAGTTGTCTCTCATGCCGCTGCCGGGAGGGGATAGGTTCCGGTGCGGATTTCGCCGGCGCGACCGGCGCGCCGACGACGTAGTGGCTTTATCGTCACATCCCGGATTTTTGTCAAATGACAATAGACAATCTCTTGCATATTGCAGATTTACAACAGTTTCCCGTCTAGACCTTTCCTCGGCCCAGGTTCTTCGGTCGAGGGTCCTTCAGGATAAACAAGGACTTATCCAGCCCCGAAACGCGCTGGAGGTCCAGAAGCTGAATCCGGGTCGGGCGGCTCTGGGCGTCGGTCACCGTCCAGCCCGTAAGCGCAAGCGGGGCGTCGGCGAAGGTCAGGGTGATCGTACCGGCGGTTTCCTTGCGGCCGTCGCGGGCGGTGATCGAGAACCCGTCCGTCATGCGCGTGACGCGCGTTACCGCAACGCCGCGATCCAGCCGGATGCTCTTCGCCAGAAACAGTGACAGCGGCGTCGCGCCGAGCGGGTAGGCGTCGAAGGTTTTCAGCCGATTGTCCTGAACCGAAACCACGCCCCCATCAGACACCACCAGCAGGCCCGAGGGAGGATCATAGGCAAAGCGCGCCTTGCCTGGCCGCTTCAGGAACAGGGCCCCGGTGCTCCTCCGGCCCCGGGCGTCGGTCTGCTCAAACCGCGATGTCGCCTCGGTGAGGCCCTCCAGATAGGCGACCGCGCGCGCGACAAGCGCCTGATCAGCTGGGCCTGACGTCGTCGTCTGGGCCCAGGCCGGTGTCGAAGCAGCCGATGCGGCAAGCAGCAATGCCAGGCGGCGGCGGTTGAAGTCGGAGGAATTGCGGGTCATGGGCGCTCCATCTACCGCAATCAGATTGTCACGCCACCACGGCAGCAATGGGGCTCGACACGCGCCCGTCCCTAAGGCGCGGCGCTGACCAGGATTTCGCGCTTGCCGGCGTGATTGGCGGGGCCGACCACGCCTTCCTGCTCCATCCGCTCGATCAGTGAGGCGGCACGATTGTAGCCGATCTGAAGGCGTCGCTGGATGTAGCTGGTCGAGGCCTTGCCGTCGCGGGTGACCACGGACACCGCGCGATCATACAGGTCGTTGCTCTCGCCGTCGCCGCCGCCCAGGCCCAGGTCGCCGTCCTCGCCATCCTCGTCGCCGCCGGCGGTGACCTCGTCCAGATAGCTTGGCGTGCCCTGGTCACGCAGGAACTTGGCCACCGCCTCGACCTCGCCGTCGGATACAAACGGACCGTGCAGGCGGGTGATGCGGCCACCGCCGGCCATATAGAGCATGTCGCCCTGGCCCAGCAGCTGCTCGGCGCCCTGTTCGCCCAGGATGGTTCGAGAATCGATCTTGGAGGTGACCTGGAAGCTGATCCGGGTCGGGAAGTTGGCCTTGATGGTGCCGGTGATGACGTCCACCGACGGCCGCTGCGTGGCCATGATCAGGTGGATACCGGCGGCGCGGGCCATCTGGGCCAGTCTCTGGACAGCGCCTTCGATGTCCTTGCCGGCCACCATCATCAGGTCAGCGACCTCATCGATGATCACCACCAGCATGGGCATTGGCTCGGGGCGGATCTTTTCGCTCTCATAGGTGGCGCGGCCGGCGTCGTCGAAGCCGGTCTGAACGGTGCGCTCGAAGTGTTCGCCCTTGGCGATGGCCTCACGCGCCCGCTCGTTGAACGAGGCAACATTCCGCACGCCGATCTTGGACATCCGGCGGTAGCGGTCTTCCATCTCGCGCACGGTCCACTTCAGCGCGACGATCGCCTTCTTGGGATCGGTCACGACCGGCGCCAGCAGGTGCGGAATGCCATCGTAGACGCTGAGCTCCAGCATCTTCGGGTCGATCATGATCAGCCGGCACTGCTCAGGCGTCAGCTTGTAGAGGATCGACAGGATCATCGCGTTGACGCCCACCGACTTGCCCGAACCGGTGGTGCCGGCGATCAGCAGGTGGGGCATCTTGGCCAGATCAGCGATATAGGGCTCGCCGCCGATGGTCTCGCCCAGGGCCACGGGCACGACCTGGCCGCCGCGCTCATATTCCGGCGCCGCCAGCAGGTCGCGAAGATAGACGGTCTCGCGGCGCTGGTTGGGCAGTTCGATGCCGATGGCGTTGCGGCCGGGCACCACCGAGACCCGGGCCGAGGCCACACTCATGGACCGCGCGATATCATCGGCCAGCGCCACGACCCGTGCCGACTTCACGCCGGCTGCGGGCACCAGTTCGTACAGCGTGACCACTGGACCAGGCCGGATCTGGTCGACCTGCCCGCGAACGCCAAACTCGGCCAGAACACTCTCCAGAAGCTGGGCGTTCTGGCGCAGCGCGCCCTCGTCATACTGGGCCGCGCGGGGCGGCGCCTTGGTCAGCATGGCCAGTTCGGGAAGCTTGAACCCGCCCTCGCTGACAAACTCGAAGGTGCTCTGGGCTTCTTTCTGCTCGCGTACGCTTTCCCTGGAGGACATTTTCGGCGGCTTGACCTTCAGGGTGGGGCCGTCGCCTGCTGCGACAAACGGTTCCGGGCTGGCGGCTGCGATCTCAGGCTCCGCAGCCTCGGCTGCCTTGCGCCGGGCCACACGCGTGGCCGGCTCCGGCCGGGCGGCTTTCAGGCGCGGCCTGGGCGCCAGGGCATGGCTGAGTGCGTCGGCCGCAGTGCGAAGATCAAGGCGCGAAAGCCCCAGCCCGTAGCCGTATGCCACGAGGCCTGCGACACCCAGCAGGCTGGCCGCGATCGGTGCGCCAAACGGCAGTCGGGCATAGGCCACAACACCGGCCAGGCCACCCAGCAGAGCCTCACCCCAGAAACCGCCCAGCCCCTTGACGAGCGGCCATATGGCCGGTGTCGGCGCGAAGGCCAGGGCGCCGGCCAGGGCCAACAAGCCCAGTCCACCGAACAGCGCCCGCAGGCGCAAGCGGCCACGCGAGACCTGGGGCTCCGGATCCGCCACGCGGCTCAGGCCGCATACCACCAGAAGCAATGCGGCCAGGGCCGCGGCCATGCCAAGTGATTGCAGGCCGATGTCGGCCAGAACCGCGCCGCTGCCGCCCAGCGCATTTTCCGGAGCCTGCGCACTGGCGACATTCAGGCTTGGGTCATCGGGATTGTAGGTGATGAACGCGGTTGCCAGCGCGACGCCGAACGCGGCCACCAGTCCCCCACGCAACCGGGCAGTCGCGGCGTGGCTCCACATGAGCCTCGCGATGTGAAGCGCGAGCTCCATACCCGTTTTCCGCGCCACTCGCGCCATGCGCCCGATGTCTCCGAATAGATGCCCGGCCCTGTTTGGCGCAGGGACCGTTAATCGGGCGTTTACCGTGACCCGGCGCGCGGGCGAATTTGGCGTTCACCGCTCCGGATCGCGGGGCGAACCAGGACGGCCCTGCTCCTACGGACCAGATGATTTCATCTCTTCTGAAAAGGCACTAGGCTCGCAGCATGAACTGGACCATGCCCCGCCCCGTCCTGAAGGCCGTCGCTTTCCTGCTGGTGGCCGTCAGTCTCGGCGCCTTCACTCTGGGCGTGGTGACCGCGCCGTCACGGGGCCGGCTACCCGGCGAACGCCTTGACGGTGTAACCGGCCAGCCGATTCAGGCCCAGGACGCCACGCCGCTGGTCGACGAACGCATTCAGGGCGCCGCGCCGCCGGTCGAGCTGACTGAAGAAGAAAAGGCGAAACTCGAGGCGGAGAAGCTGGCCAAGGCCGAGGCGCTGGCGCTGGCCAAAGCCGAGGCCGAAAACGGGGCGCCCGCCGGCCCGGCGCCAACGTCGCCAGTCGCCGCACCCTCGACGCCGGACAGGATCGGCGAAGTTCTTGAAAAGGCGCCAGCCGCCGCCAAGCCAGAAGAGCCGCTGTTCTGATGGTCTGGCGACGAGCGACCTGATCCGTGCCCGATGCGGCTCAACAAGGTGGTGTGTCCCTGGGGCTGCGCCGTCTCACCGACGGGGAAAGAGCCTTGGCCCGGGAGGTCTTTGGTGGCGGTCTGCGGCCTGAGCGCGTCCGGATCCTGAGCATTCCCCTATGGCGCCGGGCCTTTGTGGCGGGTCCTGGTCTGATCGTATGGCCGGCGCCAAGCGCGCGTGCCGATTTTTCGGCAGCGGGCACGCCGCTCGATGAGCAGGCGGTGTTTGTTCATGAGCTCACCCACATCTGGCAGGCGCAGAACGGTGTTTCGCTGATCCTGGGCAAACTTCACGCCGGGGACAGCGCGGCGTCCTATCACTATGACCTGATGCAGGGCCCCGGTTTCCAGGCCATGAACATCGAGCAGCAGGCCATGGTGGTCGAGGACGCCTTCAGGGCGTCCAGAGGCGGCCACGCGCCCCATGCGCCCGAGCTTTACGCAGCGATCCGGACGGCCTGGCGGCAGGTCTGAATCCAGATCCATGTGCAGGTTGGGGAGATTCACCCTTGCAGGGCCCTCAAATTTCCCCATATCGAGCTTTCGAAGCTGGTTTCCCTGAACGGAAAGCTGGCCAGGACGTAAACGAACCGGGGGCGTCGCTTGTTACCGGGCGCTTCATCAGAAGGCCCACCCGCGCCGTCCGCCAACCAGGAGCATACAAGAGCCTATCATGAGCAAGATCATCGGTATCGATCTCGGCACGACCAACTCGTGCGTCGCCATCATGGACGGCAAGACGCCGAAGGTGATTGAAAACGCGGAAGGCGCGCGGACCACACCCTCGGTTGTCGGGTTCATGGAGGACGGCGAGCGCGTTGTCGGCCAGCCGGCCAAGCGTCAGGCGGTCACCAACCCCACCAACACCTTCTTTGCGATCAAGCGGCTGATCGGTCGCCAGTTCAATGACCCGATGGTCGAGAAGGACAAGGGCATGGTGCCCTATGAGATCGTCAAGGGCCCGAACGGCGATGCCTGGGTGCGTTCGCACGGCAAGGATTATTCGCCCCAGCAGATCTCCGCCTTCACGCTGCAGAAGATGAAGGAAGCTGCCGAGCAGCACCTCGGCGAAAAGGTCGACAAGGCGGTCATCACCGTTCCGGCCTACTTCAACGACGCTCAGCGTCAGGCCACCAAGGACGCGGGCAAGATCGCGGGCCTGGAAGTGCTGCGGATCATCAATGAGCCGACGGCGGCGGCGCTGGCCTATGGCCTCGACAAGAACGAAGGCAAGAAGATTGCGGTCTATGATCTGGGCGGCGGCACGTTCGATGTGTCCGTGCTCGAAATCGGCGATGGCGTCTTCGAGGTGAAGTCGACGAACGGGGATACGTTCCTGGGCGGTGAGGACTTCGACATGCGCATCGTCGACTATCTGGCCGACGAGTTCAAAAAGGAAAACAGCGTCGACCTGCGCAAGGACAAGCTGGCCCTTCAGCGCCTGAAGGAAGAGGGCGAGAAGGCCAAGAAGGAACTCAGCTTCACCACCCAGTACGAGGTGAACCTGCCCTTCATCTCGATGAACGCGTCGGGCCCGCTGCACCTGAATATCAAGCTCAGCCGCGCGAAGCTCGAAGCTCTGGTTGAAGACCTGATCATGAAGACCGTCGGCCCCTGCGAGCAGGCGCTGAAGGATGCTGGCCTGAAGAAAGGCGACATCGACGAGGTGATCCTGGTCGGCGGCATGACCCGCATGCCCAAGGTGGTCGAAACCGTGAAGGCCTTCTTCGGTCGCGAGCCGCACACGGGCGTGAACCCGGATGAGGTCGTGGCGCTGGGCGCGGCGGTTCAGGCCGGGGTCCTGGGCGGCGAGGTCAAGGACGTGCTCCTGCTGGACGTCACCCCGCTGACGCTGGGCATCGAGACGCTGGGCGGTGTGTTCACACCCTTGATCGAACGCAACACCACCATCCCGACCAAGCGCAGCCAGACGTTCTCCACGGCGGAAGACAGCCAGTCGGCGGTCACCATCCGCGTGTTCCAGGGTGAGCGGCCCATGGCGGCGGACAACAAGATGCTGGGCCAGTTCGACCTGGTGGGCATCCCGCCGGCGCCGCGCGGTGTGCCGCAGGTGGAGGTCACCTTCGACATCGACGCCAACGGCATCGTCAACGTCCAGGCCCGCGACAAGGCGACCAACAAGGAACAGTCGATCCGCATCCAGGCCAACGGCGGGCTTTCCGACGCCGACATCGAGGCCATGGTCAGGGAAGCCGAGACCAACAAGGCTGATGACGAGAAGCGCAAGGCCGCGGTCGAAGCCAAGAACCAGGCCGACGCCGTCCTGCACTCCTCCGAAAAGGCGCTGGCGGAGCATGGCGACAAGGTCGCATCGGATGAGAAGGACGCCATCCAGGCGGCCATCGACGACCTCAAGGGTTCTCTGGAGAGCGGTGACGCGGACCTGATCTCGACCAAGACCCAGACGCTGATCCAGGCTTCGATGAAGCTGGGTGAGGCCATGTACAAGGCGCAGCAGGCCGAAGGTGAAGGCGGCGAGGCCGAGCCCGGCGCGGCGTCTGACGATGTCGTTGATGCCGAGTTCGAGGAAGTCGACGGCGACGGAAAGAAGTCGGCCTGATGAAATCCCCTGCGGCGGCGAGCGCGCAAAGCGGTTCGTTCGCTGCAGGGTCTTTCGGGATCAGGATGTGCGGGTCTCCCGCCCTCCAGCAACTCAACTGATCGTCTGACGGCTCATGCGCGATTATTATGACATCCTGGGCGTCGATCGTGGCTGTGACGCCGCAGGGCTCAAGGCGGCCTTCCGCAAGATGGCCATGGAGCACCACCCCGACCGAAATGGCGGCAGCGAGGAAGCCGAAGGGCGCTTCAAGGAAATCAACGAAGCCTATTCGATCCTGTCTGACCCCCAGAAGCGCGCTGCTTACGACCGGTTCGGCCACGCAGGCGTGAATGGCCAGGGCGGTGGTGGCGGCGGGCAGTTTCACGACGTGCACGACATCTTCAACGAGGTGTTCGGCGACATCTTCGGAAGTCGCGGCGGCGGCCGTCAGCGTAGCGGTCCGGCGCGCGGAGCGGACCTGCGCTATGACATGGAGATCAGCCTCGAGCAGGCCTACGCTGGCGCCGAGGTCGAGATATCGGTCCCGGCAACACTTACCTGCGAGACCTGCGACGGTTCGGGCGCCAAGCCGGGCACCAGCCCCACCCAATGCACCACCTGCAACGGCCAGGGCCGTGTGCGCGCCAGCCAGGGCTTTTTCTCCATCGAGCGCAGCTGCCCGCGATGCGGCGGCACCGGGCAGATGGTCACCGACCCCTGCACCCAGTGCCGCGGCCACGGCCAGGTCCGCACGCAGCGGACCCTGGCGGTGCGGATTCCGGCGGGTGTCGATGATGGCGCGCGGATCCGGCTTGCGGGGGAGGGCGATGCCGGACAGCGCGGCGGCCCGCGGGGTGATCTCTACATCTTCCTGTCCGTCCAGCCCCACGAACTGTTCGAGCGCGACGGACTCGACCTGCTGTGCACCGTGCCGGTGCCGATGGCCACCGCGGCGCTGGGCGGTGATCTTGACGCCCCCTGCCTCATGGGCGGCGAAGACTGCGACGGCGAATGCAAGATCACGGTCAAGGTGCCCGAGGGCGCCCAGACGGGCCGGACATTGCGCGTCAAGGGGCGCGGCATGCCCTCCCTGCGGTCCCGCGAGCGGGGCGATCTCGTCGTGGAGCTCTACGTCGAGACGCCCACACGGCTCACCGCGCGTCAGAAGGAACTGCTGCGTGAACTGGCCGGGCTGTGCGGCGACCAGCAGCATCCGAAGTCTGCGGGATTCACCGGCAAGGCCAAGCGCTTCTGGGAAGACATTACAGGCGCCGCCTGACCTGTCACCTCTTCGGTCGGAACGCCACCAGCACATTGCCCCCGGCTTGCCCGAACGAAGCGTAGCCTGATCCCACGAACACCATCCCGTCCCCGGCGAAGGGACCAGCGGCGTCAATCGTACCGCCGGCGCCCTTGAGCTTGTTCACAGTCTCGAACGGAACGGCCGTGTCGTGGGTCGCCAGCAGCTTTCCGGTCTTTGCGTCGAACACATAGAGCCGACCGTCCAGCCCGCCAACGATCACCGCGCCATCCACCACCACCGGCGGCGCCGACAGCCCGAACTTTCCGGCGCAGATGGGCACGCGCGCCTGGCGGCCGCCCGCGCAATCGGCCGAGGCCTTCCAGGACCAGGCGACCTTGCCGCTGGCGATATCCACGGCATAGAGACCCGCGGCGTTCAGCGGTTCGGGAACATTTGGGTCAGCGATGGGCGCGAACACCCGCGCGCCGTCCGTTGCGATACCCCAGTGCACCCCACCCAGCGGCGAGCCCTTGCCAAACTGGTGGCGCCAGACCGGCTTGCCATTGGTGGAGTCGAGGGCCCAGACATCGCCGGACTTCTGGCCGCCGAGGATCAGGGTTCTGCCCTTGCCGCGCCAGATCACCGGGCCGCCGCCAAAGTCGTGATCCAGCAGCACGCTGCCTTCGCCGGCGAAGAAACAGTTCGGCCCAGGCGGGCGCGCGCTGCCTCCGGCCTGGCCAATCGGGCAGGACATGTTCCACACGTCGTTGGCCAGCGCCTGGAACACCCACTTCTGCTTTCCCGTCGCCAGATCGATCGCGATGATGGAATTGCTGGTGCCGGTGGCCGGCGGCGAGGTGTTCTCCCCCGTCGATACATAGGCCACGCCTGCTTTCAGATCGACTGACGGGCTGGACCAGATTGGTGCGCCGGACGGGCCGAACATGTCGATGCCTACGGAATTCTTGCGGCCCAGCGGCTTGGCGTCCTCCATGGTGCGCCAGGTCCAAAGAACCTTGCCGGTGGCCGCGTCGACCGCGGAGAGCGCGCCGTGCGATTTGCAGCAGGGGTGCGTGGGTCGCATGGCTGCGGCGACGTCACCCGCCGAGATCGGGACCAGAATCTTGTCGCCCGCAAACAATGGCGTGCCAGACAGTGGCGTCGTCTTGTCATGGCGCGGATCGGCCCGCCAAACGACCTTGCCGGTTGCCGCATCAAAGGCCGTGAGATTACCGGACGCATCGCCACCGACCAGGGCCATCGGGCCCCCTTGCCCCAACGGCCCGTAGGCCAGACTGGCCCGGATGCTGGCTGGCGTGGCCGTCGCCCACTTCACACAGCCGGTCTTTGTGTCGAGCGCCAGCAGGTAGCCGGCCTGGCTGGCCGGATAAAACAGCGTTGAGCCAACGATCACGCCCTGGCCACGCAGGCCGGAGGTCTTGGGCATGGCGAAGGCCCAGGCGATCTCCAGATTGGCGGCCTGGGCCGTGGTAAGTCCCGCCTGCGCGGCGGTCATGCGGCGGCTGTTGTCGGTGTCGACACCGAAGCCGACCTGTGCCGGTTTACTAGACAGATCTACACCGCGCTTGTCTGTAGCGCACATGTTGTTGTCTATCCAGCCGGTGCCTGCGGGCGCTTCCGGCGGCGCCAGGTAGGCCGCCACATCGCGGATCTGCCGGCGATCCATCCCATCGCCAATGGGTTTCATGACCCCGGTCGTGAGGGCGGCCACGATCACCTGGGCGTTCATCTTGCGCAGTGACGCCACGGGCGCGGCGCGGTCTCCGGGTGGCGGTGCGTTGTGGCAGGCTGCGCAGAACTGATCATAGACCAGCTTTCCCGGGTGCGGCGCCTCGTCTGTCGCCTGCGCCTGGGCCAGGTTTCCGACCGCAAGACCCGTAAACACCATGGCCGCCGCGGCGACCCCGCCCCGTGTGATCTGCTTCCAGACGCGCATCGATTTCCCCCGGCCTTACCGGCTGTCTACGCCGGTGTGATATTCCCAAATCTAAGTCAGGTGCGTCATCTCCGGATTGCCCGCCTGAAATCCGATCACCGCGTTTGCGGCTCCGCGTCCTTTCAGCTAGAGACACGAACCGCTCAGGATGCACCCGTAGCTCAGCTGGATAGAGCGTTGCCCTCCGAAGGCAAAGGTCACACGTTCGAATCGTGTCGGGTGCGCCAGCGTGGCGCTTGCGTCATCTGGGGGTCGCCATGTGGTACCTTGTGATCAAGGCGGCGATATCGGGGATCATTGTCGCCGCCGTTTCCGAGATTGCCCGGCGTAGTCCGGGGGTTGGCGCCCTGGTGGTATCCCTGCCGCTGGTCTCCATCCTGGCGATGATCTGGTTATGGCGCGATACGCAGGATGTGGCGCGTCTGGCAGCGCACGCCGACGCTACCTTCTGGTACGTGCTGCCGTCGCTGCCGATGTTCCTGTTGATCCCCCTGCTTCTCAAGCGGGAGGTTCCCTTCTTTGTCGCGCTGCTGTCGGGCTGCGTGCTGACCATCCTGCTCTACGCCGCGCTGACGCTGATCGGGCCCCGGTTCGGGTTGAAACTTTGAGGGGGCAAGCGCGCACTCAGGGAATTGCGGCGTTCGTCTCCCTGTCGGTCGTGGTCTTCGCTACTGCGGCTCTGGCCCACAACATTGGCGGCACAGACGCGGCCTTCGTTGCGGCGACCCGCGGCCCCGACCCTGTCCCGTTCCTGTATCTCGGCGCCAAACACATGGTGACCGGCTACGATCACCTGCTGTTCCTGGTGGGCGTGATCTTCTTCCTGTTCCGGATGCGAGACATCGCGCTTTACGTGAGCCTGTTCTCGCTGGGCCACTCCATCACTCTGCTGACAGGGGTCTATTTCCAGATCAGGGTCGAACCGCATCTGGTCGACGCGGTGATCGGGCTGTCGGTGGCCTGGAAGGCGCTGGAGAACCTGGGCGGTTTCCGCACGCTCTTCGGCGTTCAGCCCGACCCCCGCGCTGCTGTGTTCGGTTTCGGCCTGATCCATGGCTTCGGCCTGGCCACCAAGCTGCAGGCCCTCGATCTGAATCCTGACGGACTTTTGGCAAATCTGCTGGCGTTCAATGTCGGGGTCGAGATCGGCCAGGGGCTGGCGCTCGCCGTGATCCTGGTCGCCATGGTCCTGTGGCGTCGAACGCGCACGTTCGAGCCTATGGCCCAGGGGGTCAATGTTCTGCTGATGCTGGCGGGCTTCGTCCTGGCCGGCCATCAGATCGCGAGCTACGTCTTTGATGGAGCTGTCACATGAGTAGGGAGCCTGTACGACCGATGCCGCGCGGACGTCTGATCCTGGCCGTCCTTGGCGCGGCGGTCTTGGCGGTCTTGATCGTACTGGGCGCGATTCTGCCGGCCGAGTTCAATCGCGACCCACTGGGTGTGGGCAAGCTCTCAGGTCTAAGCCGCCTCTGGGCGCCGGATGAAACGGTGGTCGATCCTGCCAGTGAGGGCGCCGCGCGGGCGCGGGAGTATGACCTGCCCTTCAGGACGGATGTTGTGGAGATCCCACTGGGAGACTTTCTGGCCGGCGCTGACAAATCCGAACTTGAGTACAAGGTCCGCATGCAGAAGGACGCCACCCTGATCTATTCCTGGGAAGTGATCGGAACCTCCGAGCCGCGTGACTTCCGCTACGATCAGCATGGCCACACCACCCCTGCGCCGGGCCAGCCGATGACCGTGGCTACCTACAAACAGGCGTTCGGCCTGCGGCAGCAGGGCGCGCTGACCGCCCCGTTCGATGGGATCCAGGGCTGGCAGTTCTCCAATTCAAGCGAAAGGCCGGTGGTTGTTCGGCTTCGGCTGTCCGGCTTCTACGCGTTGATTCCACCGGGCCAGCCCGGAAACGAAGCCGGTATCCGGGCCAATGTTCAGGCCGCCGAGGCCCGACCCGCAACAACTTCGCCGTAATTGACGCGCCAAGGTGTCAGGACTGGAGGCCCGTCCCATGCGTCTGACCCTGTCTCTGCTTGGTCTACTGGCCGCCGCCCCGGCGGCCGCAGAAATCCTGGCGCCCAACGTGCCGGTGGCGACTGCGACGGCCTCACCCCCCATGAGCGTGGCGGATCAGATCGACCACTACCTCAAGACCTCGCCCGTCGCCGCGCAGGAGGCTGAAGACGCCCGGCTCGATAGCGCCCGTGAAGATCGACGTCCCCACGGCGAGGTCGCAGTGGGCGTCGGGACGCGCGGGCACCGCAGCTTCTACGCCCGGACGGATATCCCGCTGGGCGAGCGAGGACGGCTGAGCGTGGCCATCGGTAAGGGCCGGCTCGCCGGCGGTCCGGGCGGTTGGTTTGATCCGCCTTACCGCCCCGTGTGGGCGGGTGCGGGTGAGCGCCAGAGGTGCGATCTGGAAGCCATGACACCTGAACGACCCTCTGACAGCATCGGTGGGCCTCACGGCCACTGTCGCGACGGCTTGACCCGCTGATTGATCACTTCACGGCCGCTGCACCCGGCAGAGGATCGCCCTTAGCAGGACCGTTCGTCTTAAGCTCAGGCTCGATCACGAACTGGGCATGGCAGGCGACACAGACTTCGTAGACGCGTCCTCCCTCGTCGAACACGGCCTTCTTGTCGCGCTTCTCGGCGGCGGCGCGAGCTATGGCGGCGCGTTCAGTCAGGAGCTGTGCGTACTTGATCCAGTCGGCCTCCGGCGCACGGGTGCGGCCAGGCAACTGCATGGCGTTTCCAGCTTCCATCAACATGGTCGCGCCCGACACCGGCACGTCCCAACCCTCGTCGGTGGTGGGCGACAGGTCCCGCTCTCCTGCCTCGGTGATCTCAGTGCCCGACGCCTTCCAGTACATGAACGCCGCCGGGTCGACGAAGTGGCCCATGAACTCGGCCATCGGCAGGTCGGTATTGAACTTGGCGCTGGCGGCAATCTGCGGCCCCGCAGGCTTTCCAGGAGAGCAGGCCGCGAGCGTGATCACACAAGCCGTCAGCAAGAGCAGGTTTTTCATAGGCCGGACCCCCCGTCGCGCCTGGGTGCGCGACTGGCGCATTCTACACAAAGCCCAAGCCCCTCGCCCAGTCCGGAAGGCCAGAAAAGACGCGGGAGTCGCCGGTCCCTGATCGAAACTTGGGTATGCAGTGATTGACGCCGCTCTGTGGGTAGGGCTTCCTCTCCCCAATCGTCTTCAGAACGATATGAGGAAACGCGATGACCAACCCAGAGACGGACCGGTTGCCGGTCCGAACCAAGCTGGCGTTCGGTATCGGCAGCGCCGCCGAGACCATCGCCCTGCTGTCGGTATCCAGCTTCGCGATCCTCTTTTACAACCAGGTGCTGGGGGTCCCGGCGCACCTGGCCGGGCTGGCAGTGTCAGCCAGCCTAGTGTTCGACGCCATGTCAGATCCGATCGTGGGTTCCTGGTCGGACCGGACGCGCTCGCGCCTCGGGCGGCGCCATCTCTACATGTACGCCGCCCCGATTCCGATCGGCCTCAGCCTCTATGCCATCTTCAACCCGCCGGATGGCCTGGACCAGACCGGGCTTTTGATCTGGTTCGGTGTGGCAGTGATCCTGCTGCGCCAGGCCATGACCTTCTTCCACACGCCGCACCTGGCGCTGGGGGCAGAGCTTTCGCCCAACTACACCGAGCGTTCCAAGGTGATGGCCTACAACAGCTTCTTTGTCTGGGTCGGCGGCGCCTTTACGACCACGATCGCGCTACGGATCTTCTTCCCCTCCACCCCTGAGTATCCGCGGGGCATCCTCAACCCTGAACCCTGGCCGACCTTTGCACTGGCCATGTCGATTGCGGCGGTCGCAGCACTGTTCGCCTCAGCCTGGTTCACCCGGGATCGAATTCCTTTCCTGCCCCAGCGCGCCGCCGAGACCCCCGGGTTCAGCGTCCGTGAGTTCGGTCGCGATATCGCCAAGGCGCTCAGCAACATCAACTATGTGTGGCTGCTGGTGGCCTATTTTTTCCTCTCGATGATGCTGGGCCTTCGCGAAGGCCTGCGGATGTACACCAACACCTTCTACTGGGGCTTCAACAGCGAGCAGCTCAGCCTGTTCATCATCGGCAGCTTCGCCGGGTACCTGACCGCATTCGTTTTCGCACCGCGCCTGCACGGCAAGATCGACAAGAAGAACACAATCATCATCTCGGGCCTGATCTATTGCATCGTGCCAATGATCCCGCTGGGTCTGGGTTTGATGGGCGTACTCAGCCAGTCTACGCCTTATCTGCTGCCGATCGTCATCGCCTTCGCGACCGTCGCCTACGCTTCGGTGGCCGTCCTGCAGATCAGCGTCATGTCGGCGCTAGCCGATATCGCTGACCAGAACGAGCTGCGCTACGGAATCCGGCAGGAGGGCATCCTCTATTCTACCCGCGCGTTCGCCGCCAAGATGGATCAGGCGATCGGCGCTGCGCTGGCCGGCTTTGTGATCACCATGATCAATTTCCCCGCCAAGGCGGTTCCCGGGCAGGTTCCCGCCCACGTGATGTTCAACCTTGCCCTTTGGGACGGTATCCTGGCGTCTATTCCCGGTCTGATTGCGATCGTGTTCTATGCCCAGTACCGGATCGACCGGAACAGTTATGAAGCGACCAAGCTTGCGCTGACCGAGCACCGCGCAACAGCGCGCGCCGCCGTGGTGGCGGAACAGCAGGGGCGGATCCCCGGCGGGTCGCCTCAACCTGCGGAGTAGATCAGACGCCGGACTGCAACGCCTGTAGCAAACTGCCGCTGTAGGCCGTGTGTCCCACATGGGTCAGGCGGGCTTCGAAGTCGGCCCAGATCTCGCCGCCGAGGTCGCGCCAGCGGCGGCAGAAGGCATAGTCTTCGGAAAGGTACTGCCCGGTTTCTGGCTCGATCAGGGTGTCGAACACCATCACCGCTTCCTTTGCCATGCTGTCGGCCATATCGCCCATCTTGGCCCGTAGCTCCGGGTGGCTGTCGCAGACCCGCTGCATCGCGTCGCGGCGGATCATCAGAAAGCCGGTTCCCACATAGGCGACCTGGGCAAAACCCCCCTCCACATTGACGCTGTTGTTCGGGTTGGGGAGGAAACGAACCACATAGCCCACTGACGCGGCCATGATGTCGGCGACGTCAGCCTTCGCGGCGCGGCGCGCCTTGTCCCAATCCACCCGCTTCAGCGGATAGACGCCTGCGATCACGTCCTTGTCGGCGTCGAGCAACCGGAAGACGTTCTGCGGCAGAAACCCTATGTCGGCGTCGATGAACATCAGGTGGGTCGCCTGGGGGTGCGCCAGAAACTGTGCCGCCAGCCGGGATCGGGCTCTTGTGATCAGGGCGTCGCCGCCCATCAGGTCGATATGCAATCCGATGCCGCGTTCGCGGCAGGCGTCCTGCAGGGCGAGCATCGAATTGACGAAGTGCAGATGCAGGCCGCCTCCATAGCAAGGCACGGCGAGGTAGATGAACGGGGACGGTCCTGCGGGCTGTGACATCTACCGACCATAGTCGTCCGGTCAAACGCCGTCGATCACCCGACTGACCAGGGCGTCATAGAGGTGAAGCTGCTTGTAGGCGCGGAACTCAGGGTGCGCAGTTCGCCAGGCCCTGGCGAAGCGGGCCAGCCGCTCAGTGTCAGCAGCGATGGCGCTCAGCGGGTCGATCCAGACCCGGATCGTGAAGACGACAGCGCCTGTTTCCGGAAGTCGGCGCAGGGTCTGGCGCTCGATCCTCGCAAAAAGGGCGTCTGCGGCGCGGTTCGGGTCGATATCCGGGATCGCGGCGCGCATTGGCGTCGGGTCCGGCGCGTGGAGGTCAGGCGAGTTTACCAGGCTCCAGTTTCGGCGCTCCAGCATGGTGTCGGGCCGCAGATTGTCGAATATCCGCTCGACCCGCTGAAGCAGACGGGCCTCGAACCCGGTGACGGGCCGGTGCAACTCAGCCAGGCTGCGCCCGATCACTTCGGATGCCGTAAAGAAGCTGCCGGCGCAGAGCGAAAGAGCGGTGAGCCGCCACGCGTCGCCGCGCTTTTCCATCAGGCACAGATCATCGGCGACCTCCTGGGCCGCCGCCAGCAGAGGCGGCCGCCCATCAGCCGAAATCTCTCGCCCCAACGCCCCCGCCAGCATCGCCAGGAGCTCCGTCTGCGCGGGTCTGGATCCGGGGATCTCGGACCAGACGGCCGCCGGATGGGCGGCCAGCAGGCCATCTTTCCTTTTGGCCGGGTCGGCGTCGCCGCCTTCGAACCAGTCGCTGATCGGGATCGGCCTCAGTCCGACGCGGAACTCGGCGGCCTCCTCCCACGGGGCGTGGCGCAGGCTCATCTGCGTGTAGCCAACCTGGCCAGGAAGAACACGCCCACCGCCAGCGTCACACCAACGCTGTCGGCCACAAGGTCCTGAATATCGCGATGGCGACCCACAAAGCCCTGCATCACCTCGATAGCTGCGCCATATGCCAGTGCAAAAGCGGGGATCGCCAGTGTTCGATTTGGCGCCAGGATGTAGCCGGTGATCGTCAGGACAAACCAGGCCGCCGTATGTTCAAACCTGTCGCCCACGCCGGTATCCGGCAGATCGCGGGAGGGCAGAAGGCACAACACCAGCAGGATCGCAGCGGCCAGCGCGAAGAGCGAAAGGCGGAGCGGGCGCGCAAATCGATGAGGTAGCATCCGCCCTTACTTGCACGTCCCGCCGCTGCTCTCTAGGTCGTAGCAGCGCAGTTCTGGTGCAGGAGCGATGTGTTGACGATCGAGGCGGTGATCTGGGATTTCGGCGGGGTATTCACGACCTCACCGTTCGAGGCCTTCAATCGGTTCGAGGCCGAAAGGGGTCTGCCGAAGGATTTGATCCGGCGCGTCAACGCCACCAATCCCGACACCAACGCCTGGGCTCTGTTTGAGCGGAACGAAGTGGACACCACCCGGTTCGACGCCCTGTTCCTCGAAGAGTCGACCGCGCTGGGTCACCCGGTGCGCGGCGCCGATGTGTTGCCTCTGCTGAACGGAGCATTGCGCCCGCAGATGATGGCGGCGCTGAAGGCCTGCAAACAGCACTTCAAGGTGGCCTGCATCACCAACAACGTGGTCTCGATGCACAGCCCCGTGCAGGATGCCGGTCAGCGCGCCGCCGGGGCGATGGCGCAGGTGATGCCGCTATTCGACGCCATCATCGAAAGCTCGAAGGCCGGTGTGCGCAAGCCCGACCCGAAGATCTATTTGATGATGTGCGAGCAACTGGGTGTGACGCCGCAGGCTTGCATCTACCTCGATGACCTCGGCATCAACTGCAAGCCGGCAGCCGCTCTGGGCATGAAGGCGATCAAGGTGATGAGTGTTGAACAGACCCTGGCCGAGCTTTCAGTCCTTACCGGCCTGACTTTCGATACCGGTCCGCAGGCATGATCCGCCCCGAGAAGATCGGTGCAAAGGCTGCTCTGGCCCATCTGCCAGGCTGGCAGTCGATGGATGGGGCCCGGGACGCCATCCAGCGCACCTTCCGATTCAAGGACTTCAACGAGGCGTTCGGTTTCATGACCCGCGTCGCCTTGAGGGCGGATCAGCTGGATCATCATCCGGAGTGGTTCAATGTCTACAATCGCGTCGAAGTCACTCTGACCACTCACGACGCCGACGGCGTTACGGAGCTGGATGTCACATTGGCCCGCTTCATGGATGAGGCTTCGGGCCAAACCTAGTTCGCGACGATCCCGCCAAGCAACAGGCGGGCGCCGGGGCGGCCCAGGATGGCGTCGGTCTGACGCTGAAGGGCGCTGGCGATATAGTCGGCGTTGGGAAGGGCCGTGGGACCAAGGCCCGCAGCATAGGCCTGCACTGTCTGCAGATACGCCGCCCGAAGGCGCGGAGCCGACTGCGCGGCGCGCGTTCGCAATGCCGCGTCCGGTATCTCCAGCCCACAGTCCACCGAAAGCACGCCGCGCCGACCGTTGCCGCGAAGCGTGGTGCCCATCAGCGTCTGGATCGGGACATAATTGCCCCCGTCCGATTCCTTCTTTTCGCCGCCCGCTGCCAGTGCAGCGAGTGGCTGGCCGGCTGTGGCGACCGAGGCAATGAGGAAAAGGCGGCGGTCCATCGGTCGCAATATGTAGACTCATGGTTAGCGGTCTCTTTACGTGCGCCTGCGAAAACAGGGTTTGAAGCAGCGAGACGGGAGCGCCCCTTGGGCCGATTTGCACCGACCAACCTCGACCTCGACGGCAAGGTGATCCTGGTCACAGGCGGCACCGGCTCGTTCGGTCGACGCTTCATTGAAACCGTTCTGGAGCGGAGCAAGCCGCGAAAGCTGATCGTCTACTCCCGCGATGAGCTGAAACAGAGCGAGATGCAGATCGACATGTCCGAGCGGTTTTCCGCCGAACAGTTAAAGGTCATGCGTTTCTTCCTGGGCGACGTGCGGGACCGCGAACGCCTGTCGCTGGCCTTTCGTGGTGTCGACATCGTCATTCATGCCGCCGCCCTGAAACAGGTGCCTGCGGCGGAGTACAATCCCTCGGAATGCATCCATACCAACATCATGGGCGCGGAGAACGTGGTGCGCGCGTGCCTGGCCAACCGAGTCCAGCAGGTCGTGGCGTTGTCCACCGACAAGGCGTGCAACCCGATCAACCTCTACGGCGCCACCAAGCTGGCGTCGGACAAGACCTTCGTGGCCGCCAACAACCTGTCCGGTGACATCGGCACGCGGTTCTCGGTGGTCCGCTATGGCAACGTGGTAGGATCGAGGGGTTCAGTGATCCCGTTCTTCCAGCGACTGATCAAACGCGGCGCCACGGAACTGCCGATAACAGATGTTAGGATGACCCGGTTCCTGATCACCCTGAACGAGGGCGTGGACTTCGTCCTGTCGTCGTTGGAGCGCATGCACGGCGGGGAAATCTTCGTACCAAAGATTCCGTCCATGAAGATCACCGACATCGCCGCCACCATGGCGCCGGATCTGGCCACCAGACTTGTCGGCATCCGCCCCGGGGAAAAGCTGCACGAGATGATGATCTCTGCCGACGACGCCCGTAATACCGTCGACCTCGTGGATCGCTACGCCATCGAGCCGGCCTTCGTGGAGTACACCCGGGTCCCGCTGACCGGGGGTCGGCTGGCCGAGGAATTCAGCTACGCCAGCGACACCAATGACGACTGGCTGGATGGCGCAGGCTTGACCCGGATGCTGGAGGCCGGCGCCGCCTACGAGCGGCGGCGGCGGGCCAACGACTAGGGATGGAGCGCCAGGTTCTCCCATACGGCCGCCAGACCATCGAGGACGATGATATCGCCGTCGTGGCTGAAGCATTGCGCGGCGACTTTCTGACCACCGGCCCGGCAGTGGAGGCGTTCGAGGACGCCTTCGCCGCCACTGTCGGCGCACGACACGCCGTGGCCTGTTCGAATGGTACCGCGGCACTGCACCTGGCGATGCTGGCCCTGGACGTAAGGCCCGGAGAGGTGGTGATTGCACCTTCGATTACCTTCCTGGCCACGGCCAATTGCGCCAGATACGTCGGCGCCGATGTGATCTTCGCGGACGTGGACCCAGACAGCGGCCTGATGACGCCTGCGACCCTGGAAGCGGCTCTATCCAAAGTCGGTGGCCGGCGCCTGCGCGCTGTTCTCCCGGTGCATCTACGGGGCGATTCCGTCGACCTTCCAGCCCTCGCAGGGCTGGCCGCCGCCGCTGGCGCTGTTCTGGTGGAAGACGCGCCTCACGCCCTCGGGACAACGATGCGCTACGGCAATGTCGCGGAAACCGTCGGCGACGTGCGCCACTCCGCGATGGCTACGTTCTCGTTTCACCCGGTGAAGACCATCGCAACAGGCGAAGGCGGCATGGTGACCACCAACGATGCAGCCCTGGCCGTGCGGCTTCGCACCCTGCGCAGCCACGGGATGGTGCGGCCGGAGGGTGGTGACCCCTGGTGGTACGAAATGCCGGAGCCCGGCTTCAACTACCGGCTGCCGGACATCCTTTGCGCGCTCGGTCACTCCCAACTGAAGAAACTCCCCCGCTTTGCTGCGCGCCGCCGCGCATTGGCCGTCGCCTATCATGAGGCGCTCTTGCCAATGGCGCCGACCGTCAGGATCGCTGCCCAGCCGGCCTGGAGCGATCCCGTGCTGCACCTTATGACTGTATTGATCGACTTCGACGCTACGGGGCGTTCGCGGCGGCAGGTCGTCGAGGCGCTCAAGGCGCAGGGCGTGGGCAGCCAGGTTCACTACATCCCGGTGCACACCCAGCCCTACTATCAGAAGCTCTACGGCCAGCAGAGTTTGCCCGGCGCGGAGGCGTGGTATGCCCGGTGCCTGTCGTTGCCGCTCTATCCGGGTATGGCTGACGAGGATGTCGACCACGTCGCGTCGGCGTTGAGGGCTGCGCTGGCCTAAAGGTTAGGCTGCCAAGCCTGCCTGCTGGACCAGGTCGCGGAACGTCTCAACCTGCCCCGGTTCAGAGGTCAGGGCGGTATGAATACCACCCTGCTTGACAAGGGTCATCGCCTCGACGCGGGCCCGTTTCGCCGCAGGGCCTGAAGGGGAGGTCTCCCCGCCCGCCATTTTCAACAGCCAGGTCAGTCGCTGCAGGATCGGCGCCTCTGCGCGGGCCAGGGTCTGCGTGATACGCGCGCGGGCTTCAATCTCGCCGCCGATCTCACCCAGTTTCTCCTGGATGGGCAAGGAATCCTCCGGCGCGAGGCCGCATCGTGCCGCCGAGCGCTGCAGAGCCGCCAGGCGGGCCAGGCGCTTCGTTGGTGACTCGTCCGGGGATTCCATTTCCTTGGTGAACCGCAGGGAGTTGGCCGTTGATTTCAACCAACCGCCAGCCTGGCGTTTGTTTGCAGCGCCGATCACGTTCTCTGTAAGCCAGACCAAGGCCTCGAACTCCCCGCCCGCCGTGGATTTTTGGACGAGATAGGCTTCCACAAAATCGCCGGTGACCAGGGTTCTGGATCTGTTCGTGAACGCCGACTGCACCTCTTCCAGAGGCAGCAACTTTCCGGATGCCGCAGTAAGCGACATGCCCAGCGCCCGCAGCATGTCAATCTCTCCTGCCGCATCACCCGGGCACAGCCGCCGCCCAACGGTCAACTCGCGAAGGATGCGCCGCCCGACCGCTGCGCGCGTATCCTGGAAGGCTTCACTCCCCAGCAACATGGCCAGGCGCAGCGCCAGCGGTGACAACTGTGGCATCACCTTGGCGACGGATGGTTCCAACTTCATCAGTCGATCGACCGATTCATAGGCGGCCAGACGAGTCATCGCCGCGAGGGCGCCGCCGAGATGACGACCGCCGCCCATGATGTCGATCATACCCGGTTTGGTTTCCAGTATCTCCGCCAGAGGCTGCTGCAGGACCATGAACGCCAGCCCCCGAGCCGGGCCCTGTTTGGGTGCGGCGTCCGCAAGATCCATCAGGCGCTCGACCTTCTCGGCCCAGGACTTTGCCGGCGCGATCGCAGCCGCCACGCCGGCGCCCAGCAGATAGACACGCTCCGGATCGCTCACGACGCGCTCCGCCGCCGCCGCAAAACCTTCTTTTGCGAGATTGGGAAGGACACCCTTGCGCGAGTCTTCCGTCAACCGAGCGACGGTGCGGTCGATCAGAGTCTGAAAGATCCGCTTGATCTCATGCACGGACCGGTTGCGCGCGTGAGCCTCGGGGATCGAAATCTTCTGGACGGCGTTTTGCAGATCGACACCGGAGGATTCCAGCCTGTCGACAAGGTCGGGTCTGTGCAGAAGTTCAAACGGCGTGGCGTTGTTGCGTTCCAGCCAGGTCTCCAGCAATCGACCGATCCGCTCGCGGGCGTGCAGGGTGTAGAGGTCCTGTGGCGTCACACACAGGGGCTGAGCTTCGACGGTCGGTCGGCTCTTGACGGCCACCCCTGCAGCGCCAAGCTTCAGGATTTCGACGGCCCGGAACTCTTTGGTTTCCTCGTCGAGTGTCTCCTTGGTGACCTTGGCTGCAGCGACACGGCGTTCGTTCATCGCCTCATTGGCGGCCTTGACCGCACCGGCCCGATCTTCCGTGGCCAGCAGCAAGGACCAGGGTGCGCCGGGGATTTTCCGGACAAACACCTCGAAATGAACAGTATATCTTTCCATGGGGTCGCCGGAGTCGCCTCGAGATCGGCTAAAGTCCCACACCAAGTTTAAGCTCACGTTGACTTTGCTGGTTAAATGGCTCGGCCCCATTGAGGCCACGGTCACGGTTCAGTAGCGTGGAGAGGCTTGGCAATGGAGATACCAACCCAAGATGGCGAAAATCACCCTGGTGGACGACGACGAGAATATCGTGACGTCGGTCAGCCTTGCACTTGAAAGCCACGGTCACACCGTGAAGGCCTACTATGACGGCGCCTCCGGCCTCGCTGCGCTTGAGAACGATCCGCCGGATGTGGCCATCCTGGACGTCAAGATGCCGCGGATGGACGGCATGGAGGTGCTCCGCCGCCTCCGCCGGACCTCCGACATGCCGGTGATCATTCTGACATCGAAGGATGAGGAGATTGACGAAATCTTGGGCTTCAACCTCGGCGCCGACGACTACATGCACAAGCCATTCAGCCAGCGCCTGCTGATCGAAAGGGTCAAGGCAGTGCTGCGCCGCGCCGGGCGTGGCGAGATGGACGGCTCTGAAGGCCCATCGATGGCGACGGCTGACGTCGCGGCGCGTGCGCTGAAACGGGGCAAGCTGACCCTGGACCCGGCCCGCCATGAAAGCCTATGGGAAGGCAGGTCGGTGAAGCTCACCGTGACGGAGTTCCTGTTGCTCCAGTCGCTGGCCCAGCGTCCGGGGTTCGTGAAGAGCCGCGACAACCTGATGGATGCGGCCTACGACGATCAGGTCTATGTCGATGACCGTACGATCGACAGTCACATCAAGCGCATGCGGAAAAAGTTCCGCGAGGTGGACCCTGAGTTCGACGCGATCGAAACCCTCTATGGCGTCGGCTACCGATACCGCGAGTCCTGAACCGGCGGCCCGGCGGTCGCGTCTGCGCAGTCTGCCGGGGTCGCGCCTCGGGCGGCTGATCCTGGCGTTGAACCTGCTGGGCTTGGCGATCCTGATCTCCGGCGCCCTGGTGCTCAATGAGTTGCGCCGAGGTCTGGTGAACGCCCGGATCGACAGCCTGACAACCCAGGGCGAGCTGATCGCCAGTATCCTGAACCAGGCCGCCACGGTGGGCGAGCCAGAGCCGCAGATGGACGCGGCGCTGGCCACTGAACTGCTGCAGACCCTATCGAACCCGAAGGCCCAGCGCGCCCGGCTGTTCGATGCGCGGGGCCGCCTGGTCGCTGACAGCGACTGGATGACCGACGAGGTCGAAACCCGTTCCTTGCCGCCCGCCAAGGATCGCGACAATCCTCGCATGGGCCTTGATCGGTTGCTTCATCCGACACCGCCGTCGGCGGCTGAGGTACGCAGGGAGCTGGCCCTCGAGGTGGCGACCGCGCTCCGGGGCAAACGGCACGCGGGGATGCGCCGCGGCGAAAGTGGGGCGCGGGTGGTTTCGGTCTCGATCCCCATCCAGCATGTGCGTGCGGTGCTGGGGGTCGTGACCCTGGAAGCCAGCGATGTGGACGCGATCATCGCGCGCGAACGCGCCGCCCTGATCCCGTTCATCCTGATCGCCATCCTGGTGACCCTTGCCTCTTCGTTGCTGCTGAACAGTCTGGTGGCCCAGCCCGTCCTGCGACTGGCCCGCGCCGCCGACCGGGTGCGGCAGAACCGCGCCGGTGAGATTTCCCTGCCTGATCTGGCCCGTCGCGATGATGAGGTCGGCGACCTGACCCGTAGCCTCGAAGACATGACCCAGGCGCTCAGCGAGCGGATGGGCGCCATTGAGTCCTTCGCTGCCGACGTGGCTCATGAGATCCGCAATCCCCTGACCTCGCTCCGTTCTGCGGTAGAGACCCTGGACCTGGTGGGAGACGGTCCGGCGCGCGAACGGCTGCTGGGCATCCTCAAGAACGACGTCCAGCGGCTGGACCGACTGGTTACCGACATCTCCAACGCCTCGCGCCTCGATGCCGAGTTGTCCCGGGATGCGCCGAAGCGGGTCGACTTCGGCCGACTCATCGGGGACATCGTGGGTCTCTACCAGGCGACCGCCAAACCGGCCGACGTGGGCGTTGTGTTCTCGGCTCCAGACGATCAGGGCGTAGTCGCTGTTCTGGGTCGGGAGGGGCCGCTCAGCCAGATCGTGCGCAATCTGGTCGACAACGCGCGGTCTTTCAGTCCGCCGGGCAGCGCTGTGACGGTGAGCCTTGAGCGGGCGCGCAGCGAGGTCGTGGTATCCGTGGTCGATCAGGGACCGGGCATACCGCAGGAGAACCTGGAGACTGTGTTCGAGCGGTTCTATACGTCGCGGCCGCGCGGCGCGGCCTTCGGCGGCAACTCGGGCCTGGGCCTGTCCATCGCGCGCCAGATCGCCGAAGCCCACGGCGGGCGGCTGACAGCGGCCAATCGGTTGGATCCGGGCGGCCGGATTGCGGGGGCGATCTTCACCCTGGTGCTCCCCGAAGCCGTCGGATGATCCAGCACGCGGGCCTCATTGCGCGACGACGGGGCGGGCTGTGGCGGGGTGTGTTGATCGAGGGCCCATCGGGCGCGGGCAAGAGCGATCTGGCGATCCGCGCACTGGACCACGGCTTCCGGCTGGTCGCTGATGACCGCGTGCTGCTCTGGTCGGCGGGAGGGCGGCTTTACGGCAGGGCGCCGGACATTCTGGCCGGACAGATCGAGGCGCGTGGCCAGGGAATCGCCCGGGTCACCCCGCTGGCCTTCAGCGAGATCACGCTGCTGGTCCGGCTGGGAGCGGCGGAACGCCTGCCCGACCCTGAGTCCACGATCCTCCTTGGCGTAGAAATCCCGCAACTTTGGGTCGATCCTTTCGCGGTATCGGCGCCACACAAGATCGTTCTCGCTTTCTCGGCCTTTGACGCGGCGCACAAGAGGCGTATTTAGCTCGGCGCGCGCCTGTCGTTCTGGCGCCATCGGGTGGGGATGCCCCTTGGAAGATAAGGCATGATCGGCCTTGTGATTGTCACGCACGGCCGACTGGCGCAGGAGTTCATCTCCGCGATGGAGCATGTGGTTGGCCCTCAATTGGCGGTCGAGGCCATCTGCATCGGTCCTGACGACAATATGGAGCGTCGCCGTCAGGATATCCTGGCCGCCTGCGGTCGGGTGGAACAGGGCCAGGGCGTCGTGCTCCTCACCGACATGTTCGGCGGCACGCCCTCCAATCTGGCGATTTCGGTGATGGAGCAAACCAGAGCCGAGGTCATTGCCGGGCTTAACCTGCCCATGCTGATCAAGCTGGCTAGCGTGCGAAGTCGCGTAACGCTTGAAGAAGCGGTTGCCGCCGCTCAGGAAGCCGGGCGAAAGTACATTTCTGTCGCGTCCTATGTTCTGGCCGGAGAGAAGTGAGCGAAGCCTCCCGAACCGTCGAGATCGTCAACAAGCGCGGCCTGCACGCCCGCGCGTCTGCCAAGTTCGTCAAGCTGGCCGCCACCTTTGATGCAGAAGTCCGCGTCTCCCGGGAGGGCCAGACCGTCGACGCCCGCTCTATCATGGGCCTGATGATGCTGGCCGCCGCCACAGGCTGCACCATCGACATCGAGGCCGAGGGCGACCAGGCCGGAGAGGCTGTCGACGCCCTGGTGCAGCTGGTCGCCGCACGGTTCGACGAGGACGAGTAGTCCCTACCTTAATGGGGAGGGACAGACCGCGAAGCGGTCAGGGTGGGGCGGCCACGATCAAGCTCATTCCCTGAAGCCTGCCCTGCTCGCGCAACTGGCATCGCCGCCTCAAGCGCCAGAACGATCTGATCCATCACCCAATCAGTGTCATACCGAACATCCGAAGCCCAGTATCGGAGCGTCCGAAAGCCGTGACGGCGAAGGATCGCATCCCTGATCCTGTCGTGATCGGCCTGGACCGCATCGGCATGTTGCCCGCCATCAACCTCGATCACAATCCGGCGCGCGTAACAGACAAAGTCCAGGAAATATCCCATGAAGGGCGCCTGCCGCCGGATGTGAAATCCTCGCTCGCGAAGGCGCTTGAGCCGGCTCCACAGGATCACCTCCACGTCGCTCATCTGGCCTCGCATTGCACGGGCTCTGGTGATCTCGGGTCTCATGGAAGAAGTATGTTTATGATTTGTACTCATTGCAAGCGTCCAGCTTGACCCCACCTCCCCCACCCTGACCGCTGCGCGGTCCGTCCCTCCCCATTAAGGGAGGGACTTCAAGCGCTCAAATCCCTCCCTTAACGGGGCGGGACAGCGCGCCAAAGGCGCGCAGGGTGGGGCGGCCACGATCAAGCTCATCGCAAGAAACAGCCCTTCACGTCTTCAGCCGCCACCCGGTTCGGAAGATCCAGGTTACCGCCGCCAGGCACACGACCAGGAAACCCAGCGTCGCCGCCAGGCTGACGCCGACGCCCACATCCGACACGCCGTAGAAGCTCCAGCGGAAGCCGCTCACCAGATAGACCACGGGATTGAACAGGGCGATCGTCTTCCAGGCGCCAGGCAGCATCTCGATGGAATAGAAGCTGCCGCCGAGGAAGGTCAGGGGCGTGATCACCAGTGTCGGAATGATCGACAGCTTCTCCCAGCCGTCGGCCCAGATCCCGATAAGGAAGCCGAACAGGCTGAAAGTCACGGAGGTCAGGGCCAGGAAGCCCAGCATCACGAACGGGTGGTTGATCTCAAAGGGTACGAAGATCCGCGCCGTCGCCAGGATCACCATTCCCAGCACCATCGACTTGGTGGCGGCCGCACCCACATAGCCCAGCACCAACTCGGCCGAGGAGATCGGCGCCGAAAGCACCTCATAGATCGTACCCGCAAACTTCGGCATGTAGATGCCGAAGCTACCGTTCGAAACGCTTTCGGTCAGGATCGACAACATCAGCAGGCCAGGCACGATGAAGGCGCCGTAGCTCACGCCGTCCACCGAGGCCATGCGGGCCCCGATCACAGCGCCGAACACCACGAAATAGAGCGACGTCGAGATCACCGGCGCGGCCACCGACTGCACAATGGTGCGGATCCAGCGGTTCATCTCGAACTGATAGATGGCGCGGATGGCGTGGACGTTCATGGCCGGCTCCGCACCAGGCTGACGAAGATGTCTTCCAGGCTGCTTTCGCGGGTCTGCAGATCCTTGAAGTCGATGCCGTGACCGGCCAGCTGCCGGATCAGATCGGCTATGCCGGTCTGCTCGGCCTGGGCGTCGAAAGTGTAGATCAGCTCCGCTCCGCCCGCCGCCAGTTCCAGCGGCTCGCTGGCCAGCTCGCCCGGTAACGCGACCAGCGGTTCCTGAAGATGCAATGTCAGCCGCTTGGTTCCCAGCTTGCGCATCAGGGCGGCTTTCTCCTCCACCAGGATGAGTTCGCCGCCAGAGATCACCCCGATCCGATCGGCCATCTCCTCGGCCTCCTCGATGTAGTGGGTGGTCAGGATGATGGTGACGCCATCGTCGCGCAGCTTGCGAACCATCTCCCACATGTCCCGCCGCAGCTCGACGTCGACGCCGGCTGTGGGCTCGTCCAGGAACAGGATCGTGGGCTCGTGGGAGAGGGCCTTGGCGATCATCACCCGCCGCTTCATGCCGCCGGACAGGGCCTGGATCTTGGCGTCCTTCTTTTCCCACAGGCTGAGGTCGGTCAGCACTTTTTGCAGATAGCTGTCGTTACGCGGCTTGCCGAACAGACCACGCGAGAAGCGGACCGTGTCCCACACCGTCTCAAAAGCGTCGGTGGAAATCTCCTGCGGCACCAGCCCGATCTTGGCCCGGGCGGCGCGGTAGTCGGTCTGGATGTCGTGGCCATCGGCGACCACGGTCCCTGACGTCAGCTTGACCAGACCGCAGACGATGCCGATCAAGGTGGTCTTGCCGGCGCCGTTGGGGCCCAGCAGGGCGAAGATCTCGCCGCGCGCGATGGTCAGGTCGACGCCTTTCAGGGCCTGAAATCTGCCCGCATAGGTCTTCGACAGGGCGTTGATGGTGATGATCGGCGGCACGGGGTCTCCTGCAGTGCGGTCATAGCATCCTGCGACGGCTGGGCGACCAAAACTGCCTGCCGCGCCCCAAATTGGAACATAAGGATTTCTTTATATCCGATTGCTAGAAGATGGTCCGACGGCTATAGGGGCCGCCAATCACAGCCCTTCGACCTCAGGACAGACGATGACCGACTATATCGTGAAGGACCTTTCGCTGGCCGATTTCGGTCGCAAGGAAATCAATATCGCCGAAACCGAAATGCCGGGCCTGATGGCCACGCGCGCCGAGTTCGGCAAATCCCAACCGCTGAAGGGCGCCCGGATCGCGGGCTCCCTGCACATGACCATCCAGACGGCGGTGCTGATCGAGACCCTGCAGGCTCTTGGCGCTGACGTGCGCTGGGCATCGTGCAACATCTTCTCGACCCAGGATCACGCCGCCGCCGCCATCGCGGCCAAGGGCACCCCGGTGTTCGCCATCAAGGGCGAGACGCTTATCGAGTACTGGGAATATGCTCACAAGATCTTCGAGTGGTCGGACGGCGGCTATCCGAACATGATCCTCGACGACGGCGGCGACGCCACCCTGCTCTGCGTGCTGGGTCCCAAGGCCGAGAAGGACGCCAGCATCCTCGACAGGCCGGAGAACGAGGAAGAAGAAGCCCTCTACACCGTGATGAAGCGCTACCTGAAGGAGAAGCCCGGCTTCTATTCGGCGATCCGCGATAGCATCAAGGGCGTGTCGGAAGAGACCACGACGGGCGTCCATCGCCTGTACCAGATGCATGAGCGCGGCGAACTGCCGTTTACAGCCATCAACGTCAACGACAGCGTCACCAAGTCCAAGTTCGACAACCTCTACGGCTGCCGTGAGAGCCTGGTGGACGCCATCCGTCGCGGCACCGACGTGATGCTCTCAGGCAAGGTTGCGGTGGTCCTGGGCTACGGCGACGTGGGCAAGGGTTCAGCCGCCTCGCTCCGCAACGGCGGCGCCCGCGTCATCGTCACCGAGATCGATCCCATCTGCGCCCTGCAGGCGGCCATGGAAGGCTATGACGTCCAGACCATGGACGATGTCGCCGGCAAGGGCGACATCTTCGTCACCGCCACCGGCAACAAGGACGTGCTGACCGTCGACCACATGCGGGCGATGAAGAACAATGCCATCGTCTGCAACATCGGCCACTTCGATTCCGAGATCCAGATCGCCGGTCTTCGCAACTTCAAGTGGGACGAGATCAAGCCCCAGGTCCACCATGTGGAATTCCCGGACGGCAAGAAGATCATCGTGCTGTCAGAAGGTCGTCTCGTGAACCTGGGCAACGCCACCGGCCACCCCAGCTTTGTCATGAGCGCCAGCTTCACCAACCAGACCCTGGCCCAGATGGAGCTCTGGCAGAATGGAGCCAACTACGAGATCGGCGTCCACGTCCTGCCCAAGCACCTCGATGAGAAGGTGGCGATGCTGCACCTGGAAAAGCTGGGTGCGAAGCTGACGGTGCTGTCCAAGGAGCAGGCCGACTACATCGGCGTGCCCACCGAGGGACCGTTCAAGCCGAGCCACTACCGCTACTAGATCGCACTGACGGCGTGGCGGGTGCGAAAGCGGCCGCCACGCCAGACATTTGGAGTGTGGCCCCGGCTCGCCTATATTCGCAGCCCTTCCAGCCAGGGACTATCCATTGGGTGTTACTCTCGATCTCAGCCGCCCGGCGGCCCAACCGCCGGCGACCGTGCGACCGAATCTCTGCGGGATGACGCGCGCTGAGCTGGCGGCGGTGCTGGTCGCGGCCGACGTCGTCCCTGCGGCGAAGGCGAAGATGCGCGCCACCCAGCTCTGGCGCTGGATCCATCACTACGGCGTCACCGACTTCGAGCGGATGACCGACGTGGCCAAGGAAACCCGCACTACCCTGGCTGAGGCCTTCACCCTGGCCCGTCCCGAGATCGTAGAGCGCCAGGTGTCAAAGGACGGCACCCGGAAATACCTGATCCGGCTGGCTCCCGGTATCGAGGTCGAAACCGTCTATATCCCGGACGTGGGCCGTGCGGGCGCGCTTTGTGTTTCCAGCCAGGTGGGCTGCACGCTGAATTGCACCTTCTGCCACACCGGCACCCAGGCGCTGGTGCGCAACCTGACCGCCGCCGAGATCGTGGCGCAGGTCCAGGTCGCCCGCGACGATCTGGAAGAGTGGCCAAGTCCGAAGGAAGACCGCCGGCTTACCAACATCGTCTTCATGGGCATGGGCGAGCCCCTCTACAATCTGGACCATGTGGCCGCGGCCATAGACATCATCGCTGACAACGAAGGCATTGCGATCTCGCGGCGACGTATCACCGTCTCGACTTCCGGCGTTGTGCCCGAGTTGCACGACCTCGGGGAAAAGACCCAGGCCATGTTGGCTATCTCACTGCACGCCACAAACGATGCCTTGCGTGACGTCCTGGTGCCGCTGAACAAGAAGTACCCGCTGGAGCAGCTGATAGCCGGCATCCGCGCCTACCCTGGCCTTTCCAACGCCAGACGGGTGACGTTTGAGTACGTTATGCTGAAGGGCGTCAACGATACCCCGGCCGAGGCTAAGGCGTTGGTGCAACTGCTGAAGGGCATTCCGGCCAAGATCAATCTGATCCCGTTCAATCCATGGCCGGGCACGGCCTATGAATGTTCATCCTGGTCCACCATCGAGGCGTTCGCCGCGATCCTTAACCGGGGTGGCTATGCCTCACCGATCCGGACACCGCGCGGGCGCGACATCCTCGCCGCCTGCGGTCAACTCAAGAGTGAGAGTGAGAAACTACGCGCCAGCGCGCGACGCAGGATCGCCGCGCCGGTGGCAGACGCCTGATCTCACACCGATATTCGAGCCGTGCTAACGCTTGGCCGCGCCGTTAAGGGGAAACCGTATGCCGACGCCCTCACCCGAAATACAGGCCTTTGCCGCCGGTTTTCCGGTCTTTCTGGCCCACTCCGGCGTTACCGTAGTGATCCTGTTTGCCGCAGCGGCACTCTATGTGTTGCTCACGCCGCATAAGGAAATCACCCTGATCCGTGAGGGGAATACTGCGGCAGCGATTTCTCTGGCTGGGGTGCTGGTGGGCCTGGCGATCCCGCTCTCAGCCTCGCTGAAGGCCTCGACCAATGTCATCGAGATCGGGCTCTGGGGCGCCGTCACGGTGGTTGTGCAGCTCCTTGTTTTCCGGCTGACGGACCTGATCCTTCGAGGTCTGCCTAAACGTATTCAGGAGGGTGAGATCTCGGCCGCCGCCCTGCTGGTGGGTGCGAAGCTGGCCACCGCGCTCGTGATCGCGGCCGCGCGCAGCTAGAATGGCGTTGGGCTGAAATGCGTTTCCCACGACTGCCGGACTGGGTGGTCTATGCGGCGGTGGTCGTGGCGTTGCTGTTCGCAGCGCTCGGCCGCGACGAGCGTACGGATGCGCCGCCGCCGCCGCCGCGCAGCAGCGACCCGTTGGGCGAGGCGTTGGGACCTGCTTCGCCGTTCGATCCGGCTGTGGTGGTGGACGTTCCTGCCAAGGCGGGCCCCTCGGCCGGCACCGCCTTTTCCATAGCCCGCTCCGGTGTCTGGCTGACCGCACGGCATGTCGTGGATGGCTGCCAGCGCGTAGCGATCGTGGTTGGCCCGGGAACCGGGGTTGCGGTGAAGGTGCTGGTCGACCCCAAGGGGGAGGCGGCCATGCTCTACACCGAGGGCGGCGCCGCTCCCCTGCCACTGGCGCTCAGCGAACCCCTGCGGCGCGGACAGCGCGCCTTCCATCCGGGTTTCCCGCAGGGTGAGCCTGGTGAGGCCAGCTCACGGCTGCTGGGGCGCGAAAATCTCGTGGTGCGCGGCCATGGCGCCCGAACCGAGCCGGTCTTGGTCTGGGCCGAGACCGGACGCACCGAGGGCCTGAAGGGCACGCTTGGCGGCCTGTCCGGCGCTCCTGCGCTCGACGCGAGCGGGCGTGTACTGGGCGTAACCATTGCCGAAAGCCCGCGACGGGGCCGCATCTATACCACCGCTCCGGAAGTGGTGAGCGCTACCCTCGCCACCAGCGGCCGCCGCCCGGATAGAGGCGCTATCGGCGAGTCCATCACGCCGCAGAACTATTTCTACGTCGCCGACGATCTGCGTCGCGAACTGCAGATCGCCCAGGTCGTCTGTCTCGACGGAACCTGATCGCCTATTCGCTCATTGGCGGCGTTCGGCGCGCCACAAGGAACGCCAGGAACACTGCCGCCACGCCCAGCGCGGCAGAGTAAAGGAAGAACACCAGATAGCCGGCGCCCAGCGCCGCCGGCGTCACCTGAGACTTCTCGATGGCGCCTGCATAGGCCTGCGGAGGCAGACCCGAGAAGAGTGTCTTGAGCGCCGCCATCGGACCGCCCTGATCCGCCGCCGCCGCCGAACCCTCCACAAGCCGCCCGGACTGCGAGGCGATCAGTTTGCCGGGCAGGGCGTAGAGCGATGAAAACAGCGCGTACTGTGTGGCGGTGAAACCGGCTGACGTCAGGCTGGACATGTAGGCGATCAGGCAAGTCCCCGAGATTCCGCCGGCGACATTGTCGATGCCGATGGCCACAAACAGGGCCCAGAGTTCCGGCCCCTGCACCGCCAGCCAGCCAAAAGCGAGATTGCTTAGCGGCCCGGCAAAGGCGCCGATCAGCAGCGCCCGCATCAGGCCTAGCCGCGCCACCGCGTAGCCGCCCAATCCGACGCCGATCACAGTCATCACGACCCCGAACACCTTCCGCGCCTCAGCGATCTCGACCTTGCTGAAGCCCAGGTCCGCATAGAATGGGTTCATGATGTTCAGCACGAAGTCGGAGAGGCGATAGAGGCAGATCAGCGCCAGGATCAAAGCTGCTGTCCCCCGATAGCGCACGAAAAAATCGCGCAAGGGGTCGCCCAGTGCTGCAAACAGATAGACCCCTGGCCGGGTCCGGAATCCGGGGATCGGGCAGACGGCCAGGACGATAACCCCCAGCCCGGCGACGACGGCCAGAAGCTGAAGGTAGATGCCTTCCGGCTTCAACGCCCATGCCTCGGTGATGGCGACACCGGCGTCTGCCAGCCCGACACCTCGCAGGCCCGCCGCCAGAAGTGAAGCGTCAGCCGCAAGGCCACAGCCCAGCAATAGCGCCCCCAGAGCAAAGACCGCCAGGCGCCCGGCCCACTCGGGTAGTTCCAGCGCGGGGCGCTTCGGAACGCCTTCGGCGTGGATCGGCCTGATGGCGTGCTCCCGTTCCCTGGGCGCGAACAGGACGCCGGCCACGCCCAGCAACATCAGTCCGGCCATCACGGCATAGGAGAAATTCCAGCTATAGGCCTCGGCCAGCAAAAGCGGCGCAGCCCCGGCTACCACCATCGCGACCCGGTAGCCCCATTGATAGGCGGCCGCCATGGCGCCCTGCTTCTCGATGTCCGCCGCCTCGATCCGCCAGGCGTCAATGACGATGTCCTGGGTCGCCGAAACAAAGGCCACGAAGGCGGCAAAGGCAGCCATCACGGCCAGATTGCTGGCCGGATCTGTCCCTGAGATCAGCCAGAGCCCGATCATCAGCAACACTTGAAGCACAATCATCCAGCTACGTCGGTGACCGAGCAGGCCTGTCAGGCCGGGCACCCGGGTGCGGTCGATCAGTGGCGCCCAGAGAAACTTCAGTGAATAGGACAGGGTCGCCAGCGCGAAGATCGAAATCACCTTCAGCGACAAACCGGCTTCGCGCAGCCAAAGCGACAGGGTGTCGAAGATCAACAGGTTTGGAAGCCCGGAGGCAAAGCCAAGCGCCAGCATTACCAGTGCGCGGCGCTCAATGAACACCGCCAGGGCCGCCAGCGCACCTCGTTTGGTTTCGGAGGCCTCTGCGCTCATGACCTCTCCTGTCCGGCGGCGACTTGAGCGGCGAACTTGGCCCGTGTCGGCGGTTCGGTAAAGGCGGCGCGTCAGGACGTGCGCGTGACCTTTGGAAAGCCGGGCATCCGGAACGGCGTATTGCGCGGCCTTGCCCAACGGGTGAGCGCCGCCCGGAGGGTGTCGGGCGAGACCGGCTTGACCATGAAGTCATTCATGCCAGCCGCGAGGCAGGCATGGCGATCGTCCTCAAAGGCGTTGGCGGTCAGGGCGACAATCGGCGTCGCAATACCCTCGGCGCGCATCTGTCGCGCGGTCTGTTCTCCGGAGAGCCCCGGCATCCGCATATCCATAAGGACAAGATCGAAGGCGCGCAGCCGTGCGGCCACCAGGGCTTCCTCGCCGCTGATGGCGTGCTCAACGTCGCAGCCTTCCCGCGTCAACAGGGCGCGCGCCAGCAAGGCGTTGATGGGGTTGTCCTCCACGAGCAGGATCCGGGCGCCGGGCGCCGCAGCGGCGGCAATCCGGTCATCCTCGCGCGGGGTGGCGACGGCCTGGGCGGATCCTGCCGCCACCAACACGCGTTCGGCGAGCGAGGCGCGACGCAGAGGTTTGATCAGATAGCCCTGAAACCCCGAACGCCGGTAGCGGGCGATCTGGTCCCGCTCCTCCGGCGCCAGCAATACGATGGCTGCGCGCTGCAGCGGCGCGCGCAGCGTGGCGCCGGGTCCGGCCAGTCGCGCATCCACCAGCACCACATCGCCGGGCCGCGTTCGCGTAATCGCTTCGGGCAAGTCGTGGGTGACAATAGCCACGCCGCCGCAAGCTTCGACCTGACGTTTCGCGGCCTCGCGAACGATGGGGCTGGGCGACGCTATGCCGATCCGTCGCCCCTTCAAGGGCTGCTCCCGCGGCGTCCCCGGGAGTTCCGGAAAGGCGGCTTCAAACCAGAAGCTGGCGCCCCCTGTTGAGGTCTCACCCACTCCCACTTCCCCGCCCATGGCGTGTGCAAGCCGCCGGGCGATGGCAAGCCCGAGACCTGTGCCCCCCAGATCTGCATGTGTCTGGTCCGCCTGAGCGAAGGCCTCAAAGATGTGATCGCGGTCATCCTCCAAGACGCCGGGTCCGGTGTCTTCCACGACAAAGCGGATCGTTCCGCCGCCAGTCTGGCAGACCGAGATCAGCACGCCGCCGGCGCTTGTAAACTTCACCGCATTTCCGGCGAAGTTCAGCAGGATCTGTCGCAGGCGTCCTTCGTCGGCGTGGATCGTGCTCAGTGCGGCCGGCACCGTCCATGCGATCTCCAGGTCCTTTTCGCGCGCACGGGGCGACAGCAGCTCGGCGACGCCTTGCAGAAGGCCCTCCAGGTTCGTGCGGTCAGCGTGGAGTTCCACACGCCCCGCCCCTAGCTTGGCGAAATCGAGAACGTCATTGACCAGGGTCAGCAGGTGCTGGCCGCTGTCGTGCAACGCGTGAACATAGGCCTTCTGTTCGGCGGTAAGTCGGGTGCCTTCAAGCAGGCGCGCCATGCCGAGGACGCCGTTCAGCGGCGTGCGAAATTCATGGCTGAGCGAGGCCAGTTGTTCGGCGCCGATCTGGGCGCGAGTCGGTCGGCGTTCCGATAAGGGGCGCATGGAGTGTCTGGACATAGGGCCGTTGCCTAACCGCCAATCGCTTAACGATGGGTCAAATGCGAGCCGGAACCGGCTGAAATCTCAGCCTTATGGCGTCTTGCCATAGACGAAACGATCCCGGCGCTGTTTACTGTGGCAGATTACGCAAGGGTGCCTCGAGGATTGGATGAAGGCTCTGGAGCTTCTGACTCAGCGCGAACTGGAATGCCTGAGCCTCGTGGACAGGCATTTCAGCTCCAAGCAGATCGCCCGTGAACTGGGCATGTCCAAGACGTCCGTTGACACCTATTGCGACCGCGCCCGCAAGAAACTGGGAGTGACTGATCGCTACACCGCCGCCCGATTGCTGCGCGACGCAGGTCTCGATCCTGTCCTGATTGAATCGGGACACGACACAGTGAGGACAGACGCACCTTCCGGAAACTGGCTCGGTGCCCCTGCAACAGCGGGAGGCTCTGATGGGTCAGCAACCGAACTTCGAGAACAGAGCGGTGATCGGTCGTGCGCTGCGCCTGCGTCGGGAAATCGACGACTTCGAAACCCGGTGGCCGGCTCTGGCGAAGCGGGAAGAATTGCTCCCGGGCTTCTCCTGGTCCCAACTGGAACGGCAGCTGGTGGATCTTTCGGCGACTCCGGCGCAGGCGGACATGGCGCGGCACCTGGTTTCGGCCACCCGCAAGCTCGCGCCCTTCAAACCGCCGGAGATGGTGCTTCGGGAAATTCTGTGCCTGACCTGGATTCTCCTGGACGAGAACTTCAAGGGCGAAGCCGAGGTTGGCTCCGCCGAAATGAACTGACGCCGTCAGTTCGGCTTGGCGCCATTCTGGGAATAGCCGCCATCACTGCCGTCGCGTTTGGCGGCATGCTGGTCGGTTTGCACGCCTTGAGCGACTTGGCACGAGATTTAGCGCGCGCCTGAACGGGCTGGTAACGCTACCCTGCGACTTTTCTCGTGTGAAAGAGAATTGTCGCGAGTGGAGAGACTTCACGCTCAAAGAACGCCGCATGGTCTCCGAGCAAGTCGCTGCGGCCCTGTTCGAAGCAGAAGCTTCGATTGATGCCGCCCTCGCCCAAACCGCAAATCTCGCCGGTGCAATGCCCGCGATGCGTCGCCAGGCCAGGCCGGGGCGCATCGGCGCCGGTCGGTCAGGATGCCCTGGAACACGCAAGTCAGGCTCTGATGGCCCTGGCCGAGGCCCGCCGCGCCATTGTCGAAACCCACAAGGAACTCAGCATCGTCCAGGGCCAGATTGGCCTCGGCGCCATCACCATGGGTGGCGCTAGCGGTGCGAAGCCGCCGGCGCAAGCGGTGCACGCGGAGCGCATCCGCATGCGCGCTCTCAGGATCGCCTCCTGACGCACTAATCATTTCAACTGACGACAGCCTCTGTCAGAATGCGACCCTTGGCGAAACCGGGGGCCATTTTCCTTGCCTGCTAACCAACTTCCGGTCTGGGTCTGGCCTGTGGCCATGATGATCGTTTGCGGCCTGGCGTTGTGTCGCGGCCAGGACGACGAGCGACTGGCTGCGGCCGCCACGCTGGCGAACTGGGCGATCACACTTGTATTGTCCCGGCCGCTGAGTGAGGAAACTCAGTGGGCTGTGATGGCGGTAGACTCCGTACTTTTGGTTCTGATGGTCTGCCTGGCGCTGCGCAGCAACCGTTACTGGCCGCTGTTTTCGGCGGGGTTTACTTTGTTGATAGTCGTGACCCACATTGCCCACGCTCTGGACACCGGGGTCAACGGGTGGGCCTACCTCACTGCCATGCTGATCTGGAGCTACCTCAGCCTCCTCACGATTGGCTACGGTGCGTGGACCGCGCCTTACGTGAGAGCGGCCGGCGTGACTGCTGACGCTACGCCCGGCGCGACCCTCCGGTAGATCAACGCCTCCGCCACATGGACGCGACGGATCGATTCGACGCCCTCGAGATCAGCGATGGTGCGCGCTAGCCGCAAGGTCCGGGTCCAGCCGCGCGCTGACAACCCCCCGGCCTCGGCGGCGCGGGACAGCAGCGCCCGGGCAGAAGCCTCCAGGTCGGCGATGGTTTCCAGCCAGTCGCCCTCGGCCAGGCTGTTGATCACTGCGACACCCTCGCGCCCTGACGCCCTGGCGCGATCCGATTGCAACCGCCGGGCCTGGGCCACACGCGCGGCGGCCTCCGCTGTGCCTTCGGACGGCGCCGGCAAAGCCATGTCGGCGGCGGTGACGGGCGGCACTTCAACCTGCAGGTCGATGCGGTCCATCAATGGGCCGGAGATGCGGCCCTGGTAGTCGGTCTGGCAGCGGGGCGCGCGGCCGCAGGCGCCCTTGCCTGGACCGCCGTGCCCGCACCGACAGGGGTTCATGGCCGCCACCAGCTGGAACCGTGACGGATAGCGCACGTGAGCATTGGCGCGCGCCACGACCACCTCACCGGTTTCCAGCGGCTGGCGCAGACTGTCCAGCGCCTGGGTCCCGAACTCGGGCAGTTCATCGAGAAACAGCACGCCATTGTGGGCCAGGCTTACCTCGCCAGGTTTGGCCTTCAGGCCGCCGCCAGTGAGTGCGGCCATGCTGGCGGAATGGTGGGGACTGCGGAACGGCCTGGCGCGGGTAAGTTGGCCCTTGGCGATGAGCCCTGCCACCGAGTGGATCATCGAGGTCTGCAGCAACTCCTCCGCGGTCAGCGGCGGCAGCAGTCCCGGCAGGCGCGCCGCCATCATCGACTTGCCAGACCCCGGCGGTCCGATGAACGAAATGTTGTGTCCCCCGGCGGCGGCGATCTCCAGCGCGCGCTTGGCGTGCTCCTGACCCTTGACGTCGCGCAGATCGGGAACCCGTTCACCATCCAGCATCTGCCCTGCTTCGGGTGGCGACAACACCTGGGTTCCGCGGAAGTGATTGACCAGGGCGATCAGCGACGGCGCCGCCAGGATCCGCGTCTCGCCCGCCCAGGCCGCCTCCGGCCCGCAGGCCTCGGGGCAGATGAGTCCGAGCCCCATGCCGCCCGCCGCTACCGCCGCAGGCAAGGCGCCCGTCACCGCCGTGATCCGGCCATCCAGCGCCAGTTCACCCACCGCCGCCCAGCCCTCCAGCGCGTCGGGTGGGACGATCCCCATGGCCGCCATGATCGCCAGCGCGATCGGCAGGTCGTAGTGGCTGCCTTCCTTGGGCAGGTCGGCCGGGGCCAGGTTGGCGATTATGCGTCGGGCCGGCAGCGAGAGGCCCATCCCAACAAAGGCCGCCCGCACCCGCTCACGGCTTTCGGAGATGGCCTTGTCGCCCATCCCCACGAGGAAGAACTTTGGATCCCCCCGGGTGAACTGGACCTGCACATCTACGCGGACGGCTTCGACACCGCTGAACGCCAGGGTCACCACCCGCGCCGACATGCCTCAACCCCTTGTATCCAGACAAAACTTATCCACAAGACCAACACGAACGGCGGTCCGGATCAAGAACAAAAAAAGAACCTAGAGAGAAAGCGAGACGTTTCCGTGACTTCCCAGCGTCTCTTCCACAATAACCTACGCTTTGACGCGCAGCTCTTCGATCCGCGCCCACATCACCTCGGTGGCGTCGACCCCGGAGAATCGTTTCAGCGACGGTGCGCCCGTGGGCGAGGTCACGTTGATTTCAGTCAGATACTCGCCGATCACATCGATGCCGACGAAGATCAGGCCGCGCGCCTTCAGCTCCGGGCCAATCGCCGCGCAGATCTCGTGATCCCGCGCGGTCAGCTCGACGGGGTGGGCGGTTCCTCCGACGGCGAGGTTCGATCTGATCTGCCCCTTGCCCGGAACCCGGTTGATGGCGCCCACCGGCTCACCATCGACCAGCAGGATCCGCTTGTCGCCCCTGGTTACCGAGGGCAGGAACTTCTGCACAATCACGGGTTCGCGCCCCAGTTCGGCATGCAGTTCCAGCAAGGTGTCGAGGTTGGGGTCGTCCTTCAGGTGCCGCGTCACCCCAGACCCGCCGCGCCCGTTCAGCGGCTTCAGCACGATATCGCCGTGGCGGTCGCGGAAATCCATGATGGCCGCCCTGTCCCAGGTGATCAGGGTCGGCGGTTGCAGCCCGGGAAACTTCGTGACGAACAGTTTCTCCGGGGCGTTGCGCACCTCAACCGGATTGTTCACCACCAGGGTCTTCGGATGCACCGCTTCCAGGAAAAAGGTGGTGTCGATGTAGTGCATGTCGAACGGCGGGTCCTGGCGCAGCAGGATCACATCAAACTCGGCAAGCCCGACCTTGCGGAAATCCCCCAGCGTGGCGTGCGCGCCAAAGGTCCGTTGGACAGTGACGTCCCGGCCCCGCGCAAACACCCGACCCTCGTCCATGGCCAGGGTCTCGGCCACATAGACGAACAGTTGGTGGCCCCGCGCCTGGGCGGTTTCCATCATCAGGAAGGTTGTGTCGCCCTCGATATTGATGCCCTCGATGGGATCCATCTGGACGGCGACCTTCAGTGACATGCGCAGTTCCCCCTTTGGCGACCTCTCCGACATAGGCGTTCGGGCCAGCTAAGGCTACCCGGCCTCAGACGCCTTTCCACGCATCCGGGATGTGCAGCGGCAAGCGACCCGGAGCCAGGGCGATCAGGTCCAGCCGCACGGCGCAATCCCGGAGCGCCGGGCGCGCCAGGGCGAGCTGGACGCCAGCGCGCAGCAACCGCTCGCGTTGATCTGCGCCCACGGCCTCAAGCGCGGTTTCCAGTTCGGTCCGGCTCTTCACCTCCACCACTGCCAGCACATCGCCGCGCTTGGCCAGGATGTCGATCTCGCTGATCGGGGTCTTCAGGCGAAACCCCAGGATCCGGTAACCGCGGGCCATGAGCCAGACCGCCGCCCACACCTCCGCCCGGCGTCCCGACCGACGCGCGGCCAAACCACGGGCGGCGCGGCGCGTCACCGCTTCAGTTCCATGGCCCGGCGGTACAGATCGCGGCGGGACAGGCCCAGCGCCTTCGCCACCTCGGACGCGGCCTCGGCAGGTTTGAGACGGGTCAAGGCGTCCGCCAGCGCAGCGTCGGCGTCGGCTGCCGAGGCCTCGGTCTCCCGACCTGGACCGACCAGGATGACGATCTCGCCCCTGGGCGCGTCCAGCTCTGGATCCGCCGCCAGGGCGGAAAGCGGCCCGCGATAGATCGTTTCGTAAAGCTTGGTCAGTTCGCGACAAACCACGGCCTCACGGTGTCCCAGTACGGAAGCCATGTCGGACAGGCTATCGGCCAGCCGGGAGCCGCCTTCATAGAAGACAAGGGTGGTGCGGATGCCTGCCAGTTCTTCCAGGAATGTCCTGCGCGCGGCGCTTTTCGGCGGCGGAAATCCCGCGAACAGAAATCGGTCGGTGGGCAGCCCGGCCGCCGAAAGTCCGGCTATGAGTGCCGACGCCCCCGGTATGGGGATCACCGCATAGCCCTCGACGGAAGCTTCGCGAACCAGCCTGTAACCGGGATCGGAGATCAGGGGCGTACCGGCGTCGCTCACCAGAACCACCCGCTTGCCCTCCGCAAGGGCGGCCAGCGCCCTGGGCCGGGCGCGTTCTGCCGCGTGCTCGTCGTGGCGTTCCAGCTTCGCCGATATCCCGTAGGCGTGCAGCAGTTTCCCGGTGACGCGCGTATCCTCGCAGAGCACCAGGTCGGCCTGCGCCAGCACATCCAGCGCACGCAATGTGATGTCGCGCAGATTCCCGATCGGTGTCGCCACCACATAGAGGCCGGACGCCAGCGGGGTTTCATTCAGGGCCGGCAGGATAATCGGTGGAGCCATGGGCGCAGGGTTCGCCGGTTGGGCGGCGAAAGGCAAGCCGCGCCTTATCAGGCCGTCGCGAGCTCGGTGGTCAATCGATCGAGTACCTTGCGACCATTTGCAGTGGCTCGCAGCCTGTCCGTGTCGGCGACCAGCAGGCCCAGTTGAACGAAGTCACGGACACGGGGGTGATCCCGGTTGAGGCCCAGGATCGCGACGTCCTCGAAGGCCACGCCCTCCAGAATCCTCAGGCCGCTCAGCAGGCGCTCCTCCGCGGCGTCCTGTGCGGTGAGGGTTTCGCGCGCCGAGAACCCCAACCCGGTTTCGGATACCTGGCGGAGGTAGTCGGCCGGGCGATCCGGCGCCACCGTGGCCACGCGAGCGCCATCCAGAGTCAAGCGACCGTGGGCGCCGGGCCCGACGCCGACATAGTCCATACCCCTCCAGTACACGAGATTATGCCGGGACCTGGCCGCAGCCCCCCGCGCATGGTTGGAAACCTCATAGGCTTCAAACCCCTCGGCCTCGAGAACGCTTTGGGTGGTGTCGTAGAGGTCTGCGGCAAGGTCCTCACCCGGCGGTCTGAACACCCCGCGTCGGACCGCCCGGTCAAAGGCTGTGCCCGACTCAATGGTCAACTGGTAGGGTGAGATGTGCTCACTGCCCAGGGCGATGGCGTGACGCAGGGTCTCGATCCAGCCCACTGACGTTTGTCCCGGCAGAGCATAGATCAGGTCCAGCGAAAGGCGTGGGAAAGTCGCACCCGCGACCTCCGCCGCCCGCCGGGCCTGTGCGGCGTCATGACTTCGCCCGAGGAATTTCAGGGCCGCGTCGTCCAGCGCCTGAAGGCCCAGAGACAATCGGCCGACACCGGCATCGGCAAGCGCGCTGAAGCGCGCCGCCTCGGCATCCGTCGGGTTGGCCTCAAGGCTGATTTCGAGATCAGCGGCCGGAGTCCACAGCGCCCGGGCGGATGCGATGATGTCCGCCACATGGCCCGGTTCCATAAGTGAGGGCGTGCCGCCGCCGAAGAAGATCGACACCAGATCACGCGGACCGGTCAGCGCGGCCTGGGCCTTCAGGTCCTCGACGATGGCGCGGGCAAGGTCAGACGCCTCGATCTCACGGCCCCTGGCCCGGAAGACGTTGAAGTCGCAGTAGGGGCAGATGCGGGCGCAATAGGGCCAATGCACATAGACCCCGAGCGGCAGGGTCAAAGCAGGGCGGCCTTCAGTTTTGCGAACGCCCGCGCGCGGTGGCTCATGCCATCCTTGGTCAGGGGCGCCATCTCGCCGAACGTCTGATCATGGCCTTCCGGAATGAAGATAGGATCGTAGCCAAACCCGAGATCGCCTCTGGGCGGAAAGGTCAGCGTCCCGTCCACCCGTCCTTCGACGACCACCGCGGGCCCCTCTGGCCAGGCCACAGCCAGCGCCGATGTGAACCAGGCGGACATATCGGTAGCCCCGGTCTCCTCAAGGCGTGCGCGAACCTTTTCCATCGCCACACTGAAATCCTTGTCCGGTCCGGCCCAGCGGGCCGAGTAGACACCGGGCGCGCCGCCCAGCGCGGTGACCGAAAGTCCGGAGTCGTCCGCCAGCGCGATCAGCCCCGAGGCGTCTGCGGCGGCCCGCGCCTTCAGCATCGCATTGCCCACAAAGGTCGCCTCGGTCTCCTCCGGCTCAGGCAGGCCCAGTTCGCCAGCGGCCACCAGGGTAAAGCGACCCTCCAGGATTTCTGCCAGTTCGCGAGCCTTGCCGGGATTGTGGGTCGCCACCACCAGCCGCGTGCCGGGCTCCAGAATTAACGACACTGATTCACTCCGCATTGACCGCTCCGGGACCATAGCCTCCGCCGACGATGTTGCATTGCAAAAGTTTACTGTCGTTACCCGATGTTAATTTGATCGAAAAGCAATGTAACCGTATCGATAAGCACATCGGGGCACGGCGCTCCGAACATTAACTCGCTGCAACGCAGCATATAAAACGGAGCTACCCCTATGTTCTCTCAAGCCATGTCCATCCTCGACCGCGTCGCTGTGACCTTCGTCGTAATCCTCGCTGGCGCGCCCATCCTGGCCATCGCGGCCGAAGCGGCCTTTCTCTAAGACGCGGCCCTGCTACTTATGGGGTCGTCCGATCCGCCCCGATTGCCTGCCTGACCTGGCGCCGCGGCGGATCCAGACGCACGAAGGGGAGCCGTCGACATTGCGCGCCATGGGACCCGGCTCGGTTTCGAGCTTTCTGAAAGTCATCCTGGACGTCGTTTTCGCCGCCCTCTGGACCAGCCTCGCGATCCTTGGCGTCGTGACGGTGGCAGCGCTCCTGGTCAGGTTCAATCCTGATCTCGTGATCGGCCTTCGGGCTGGCGCCGATGGCGCTCCAAACGCCGACATTACAAAGCTTCTCGCCAACGGCGCAAACATTCTGCGCTCCCTGGCGTCCGCGGTTCTGTATCTTGCCGCCATCCTCGTCATCGTGGGGTCCCTACGGCGCATCTTCATGACGCTGACAGCGGGCGACCCTTTTCATCCTGATAATGTGGCGCGCCTGCGACTGATCGGGTTGATGCTGGCCGCACTAGAGCTGGGCCGTTACGCCTTCTGGGCGCTGAGTGTGTGGGTCTTCCCGGGCCTTGATCGGGTGGAGCCGTCGCTCAGCCTCACTGCTTGGTTTTCCGTTCTGGTCGTCTTCGTCCTGGCGGAGGTGTTCCGCGAAGGCGCACGCCTGCGCCGCGAAGCCGAACTGACCATCTAGCGGAGACCCTGGAATATGCCGATCCGCGTCAATCTCGACCGCGTTCTGCTGGATCGCCGGATGTCCCTCACCGAACTGGCCGACCGCGTGGGGGTGACCATCGCCAACCTGTCGATCCTGAAGACCGGCAAGGCCCGCGCCGTCCGGTTTTCGACACTGGCCGCGCTCTGCCGGGAGCTGGACTGTCAGCCCGGCGATCTGCTGATCTATGAGGCCGGGTCAGAAGACGGGCCACTGGATGACGAACCCGATTAGCGCGATGTTGCATCGCGGCAACTCGTTCCCGCAATGCAGCGGGAATCACTGTGGATTTAACGAAAACCCTTGATCTGACAACAGTTCGCGCCCATCCGGCCCTCATTGCACTGCACAATGGAGGCGTGGCTCAAATGGTCGCCCTGATCGAAAAACTCCTGGATGCGATGTTCGCGCCGCTGGCGCGTGAACTGGAGCGCCTGCCGGCTTCGGCCATGCGCTTCTACGTATTCTTCTGAAAATTGATGCGCGCGGTCGGGCCTAACCCCCGACCGCCGCCTTCTGCAGGGCGCACAGTTCGCCGATGCCCTTGCGGGCCAGCGAGAACAGTTCGTCGAACTCCCCCTGGCTGAACCCGCGCTTCTCGCCGGTCGCCTGGACCTCAACAATCGATCCCGAGCCGGTCAGCACGAAGTTGGAATCCGCCTCGGCGTTGGAATCCTCCTCGTAGTCGAGATCCAGCACCGGCGTTCCATTGAAAATCCCGCAGCTGACAGCCGCCACCTGGTCGAGGATCGGGTCGGTGGTGATCACGCCCTCATCCAGCAGGTATTTCGTCGCCAGTCGTAGCGCCACCCAGGCGCCCGTGATGGAGGCGGTGCGCGTGCCGCCGTCCGCCTGCAGCACATCGCAGTCCACAGTGATCTGGCGCTCACCCAGCGCCTTCATGTCCGTGACGGCGCGAAGCGACCGGCCAATCAGGCGCTGAATCTCCTGGGTGCGGCCCGACTGCTTGCCCTGGGCAGCCTCTCGCCGGCCTCGCGTGTGGGTGGCCCGCGGGAGCATGCCGTACTCGGCCGTCACCCAGCCCTGGCCCTTGCCGCGCAGAAATCCGGGGACGCCTTCCTCCAGGCTGGCCGTGACCAGCACCCTGGTGTGCCCGGCTGTGATCAGGCACGAACCCTCGGCATATCGGGTGACCGCCGTCTCCAGGGTGATGGGTCGCAGCAGTTCGGGAGTGCGTTCGGAGGGGCGCATGGCAAAAGACTCTTGAGGGCGCAGCTTGCGCCGCTGAGGGTCGCGCTTATCCTGTATCCGAAAGGCCCCGTCCATGGGGGCCGCGAGGGACCCCTGCCGCACCCCGTGAACCCATCCCTGTTTGCCCGTGGCCCGTCGCTCGTCGACATGGACGCCCGCGCCCGCGACATATTCCGCCGCATCGTCGAAGGTTATCTGGAGACCGGCGAGCCAGTGGGCTCTCGCACCCTGTCGCGGGGCGGGGTGTCGCTGTCGCCTGCCTCGATCCGCAATACCATGCAGGATCTGACGCAACTGGGCCTGCTTGGCGCGCCGCACTCCAGCGCCGGGCGTCTGCCAACACATGCGGGCCTGCGCCTTTTTGTCGACGGACTGCTGGAGGTGGGCGACATCGGCGGCGATGAGCGCCGCGAGATTGAGACCCGGCTGCTCGCCCATGGCCGCAACTACGAGGATGCGCTCAACGAGGCCTCGGTGATCCTGTCGGGGTTGGCGGGCGGCGCTGCGGTCGTGGTGACGCCCGTACGTGATGCGGGCGTCAGCCACGTGGAATTCGTGCCGCTTTCCGGCGACCGCACGCTAGCGATCATGGTGTTCGACGATGGGGTGGTGGAAAACCGTCTGATCCGCCAGCCTGCCGGCGTCACACCGTCGGCGCTGCAGGAAGCCTCCAACTTCCTCAACGCCCGCATGCGTGGCCGCACGCTCGGCGAAACCAAGGCCGATCTTCGCGGCGAACTGGACCTGGCCCGCCGCGAGCTCAATGACACCGCGGCGCGGCTGGTGGAGGATGGTCTGGCGGCCTGGGGCGGCGGCGAGGCAGCCGATCGCGCCCTGATTGTTCGCGGCCGGGCCAACCTTCTCGAAGATACCCAGGCCATTGATGACCTGGAACGCGTGCGTTCGCTGTTCGAGGATCTGGAGCAGAAAGAACAGCTGATCGGCCTGCTGGATGGGGTGCGCGATGGCCAGGGCATGCGCATCTTCATCGGGGCTGAAACGCGGTTGTTCTCGCTTTCGGGTTCCGCTGTGATCGCAGCGCCCTATATGACGGGCTCACAACGGGTGGTCGGCGCGATCGGCGTGATCGGGCCCGCCCGCCTGAACTACGCCCGGGTCATCCCGCTGGTGGACTATACCGCCCGCGTTCTTGGCCAGGTGATGAACACATGAAGAATTGAGTCGAGATGTCCGAGAACGATACCCCCGCAAACTGGGAAGCCGACACCCCTTCCGTCGATGCCGAGGTCGAGGCGCTGCAGGCCGAGGTTCAGGCGCTGAAGGAACAGGTGCTGCGTTACGCCGCAGACGCCGAGAATACCAAGCGCCGCGCCGAGCGTGAGGCCAATGACGCGCGCGCCTACGCCATCCAGAAATTCGCCACCGACCTGCTTCGCGTCGCCGATAACCTTGACCGCGCAACGGCCGCCGCCCCGAACGAGAGCGGCGATCCTGCGGTGAAGAACTACGTCATCGGCGTGGAGATGACCGCCAGGGAACTGCTGGCGGCCTTCGAGCGCAATGGCCTCAAGAAGATCGACCCGCCGCAGGGCGAGAAGTTCGACCCCCACAAGCATCAGGCCATGATGGAGCAGCCGGGCACGGATGTGTCACCCGGCGCCGTGGTTCAGGTGATGCAGGCCGGCTATGAACTGCTGGGCCGGCTGGTCCGCCCGGCGATGGTGGTGGTGGCTGCCAAGGCGCCCGCGCCCGCTGCGCCGACGAACCCCTATGCCGGGGGTGAAGCCGAGGGCCGCGACGCCGGCGCGAGCTTCGATACCCGGGCCTGAACGGTCCCGCCCACAGCCCGCGCGCCGCCTGTCCACAGGCGCCGGGAATCTCTGGGATTGGGGGACTTCCCCGCCCCGGCGATTTCGCTAATGTCTCGAATCCCTTTCAGATCGGGGCGCGGGCGAGCGAAGGTGATTCGTTTGCGCGTGTAGGCGAGCCGGGACCGACATGAAGCTGACCATTGAACGCGCCGCCCTGCTTCGGGCGCTGGGCCACGTGCAAAGCGCCGTCGAACGGCGCAACACCATCCCGATCCTGTCGAACGTGCTGTTGTCGGCCGACCGCGACCGGTTGACCTTCTCCGCCACGGACCTGGACCTGGAGATCATCGACGAGGCCCTGGCCCAGGTAGACCAGCCCGGCCAGATCACTGCGCCCGCGCACACCCTCTATGAGATCGTGCGCAAGCTGCCGGAAGGCGCCGACGTCTCCCTAAGTTTCACCGGCGAAGATCCGCGCCTGACGGTGGCTGCGGGGCGCAGTCGCTTCAACCTGCCGGTGCTTCCGGCCGGCGATTTCCCGGTGATGTCGTCCGAAGGATTCTCTGGCCGCATGTCGGTGGATGTGAACGACTTGATCCGGCTGATCGACAAGACCCGCTTCGCCATTTCGGGCGAAGAGACCCGCTACTATCTGAACGGCCTCTACCTCCACACCGTGATGATCGACGGCCAGGCTCGCCTGCGCGCGGTCGCCACTGACGGCTCGCGCCTGGCGCTGGCCGACATGCCCGCTCCGGAAGGCGCCGTCGGCATGCCGGGCGTGATCGTGCCGCGCAAGACCATCAACGAGGCCCGCCGCCTGCTTGAGGACGCCGGCGAAAGCGTCGACGTCCAGATCAGCCCCCAGAAGATCCGCCTGGAGCTCAGCGGCGCAGCCCTCACTTCCAAGGTCATCGACGGCAACTTCCCCGACTATGGCCGGGTCATCCCCAAGGACAACCAGCGCACCGTGATGGTCGACGCCAAGGTGTTCGCCCAGGCCGTCGACCGCGTTGCGACCATCTCGGCCGAGAAGAGCCGCTCGGTCCGGATGGCCATCGAATCCGGTCGCGTGGTGCTGACCGTGCGCAACATGGAAGCCGGCCAGGCCGTCGAGGAACTGGAAATCGACTACGACGGCGACCCCTTCGAGCTGTCCTTCAATGCCCGCTACCTGATGGACATCACCGACCAGATTTCCGGCGGGAGCATGGAGCTGCGGTTTGGCGGCCCGAATGACCCGGCGCTGGTGCTGGATCCGGGCGATGCCGATGTGCAGTACATCCTGATGCCCTTGAGGGTGTAGGGAGCGGATAGCCCGGCCTGCCCCCGAGAGGACACGCGGCAGCCGCCCGGTCCTGTCGCGATGGCCTGATGGCGGACTTTCTGGTTCAGTGCCCGCCAGAACCCTCGTAGACGCCCGGCGCCGTCTGACCACGGCCCGGTCCTGTCGCGCGCACGAAACGGCGATCGCAGTAGGGGCACTCTACGTAGGCTCCCTCGCCCATCTCCAGCCACACGCGTGGATGGCCCAGCGCCCCGCCGCCGCCGTCGCAGGCGATCCGGTGGCTGTGGACGGCGATCACCTCAGGCGCAGGGCCGAGGACGGACGTCGCCGGCTGGACGGGGGTTTTTGCAGCAGCTTTGCGGGCCATGATCTTCGTACCTTGCGTGCCAACCGCTTGGCGCGGCGCAGGCTGGCCTCTAGGTATGCGAGAGCGGCTTTCGTCGTCAACGCACCACGCCCAAGTTCAGGACGCTCATGGACCTTCCGGATTTCGCCATCGAGGCCAGAGGCCTGACCAAGACCTATGCGGCGACCAAGACGACGCCGGAGATGCAGGCCCTGAAAGGCATCGATCTTGCCATTCCTCGCGGCTCGATCTTCGGACTGCTGGGACCGAACGGGGCGGGCAAGTCGACCTTCATCAACATACTGGCGGGTCTTTGCGAGAAGACATCCGGCGAGGTCCTGATCTGGGGTCGCGATATCGATCACCGACCGCGCGACGCGCGAGCCGCCATCGGGGTGGTGCCGCAGGAGATCGCCGCCGACCCATTCTTTACGCCGAAAGAATCCATGGAAGTGGCGGCTGGTATGTACGCGGTGCCGAAGTCCGAGCGGCGCACCGATGAACTGCTGGCCGCGCTGGGCCTGTCCGACAAGGCCAATGCCTATGTACGCCAGCTTTCGGGCGGCATGAAGCGCCGGCTGATGGTGGCCAAGGCCATGGTGCACAATCCGCCGGTGCTGATCCTCGACGAGCCCACCGCAGGGGTAGATGTCGAACTGCGCAAACAGCTCTGGAACTATGTGCTGGAACTGAACCGCAAGGGTGTGACGATCGTACTCACCACCCACTATCTGGAAGAGGCTCAGGAGCTTTGCGACCAGATTGCGATCGTCAACCGGGGGCAGGTCGTGGTTTGCGAACCCACCGCGACTTTGCTCCAGCGGATGGACACCCGCATGGTGCTGGTCACACCCGATCAACCCCTGGCGGCCGCACCGGCTCTGGCGGGCTTCGAGACCAAACTGCTGAAGTCCGGCGGCTTCTCGGTGACCTACCGCACGGGGCAGTCCAGCGTGGAGCAGGTGCTGGCCGCTGTCCGCGCCGCCGGGCTGCACATCAAGGATATCTCCACGGAAGACCCTGATCTGGAGGACGTGTTCGTGTCCCTGACCTCGGCCAACCCCGTCGCCGCCTGAGGCCCCGCCGGAACAATCAGAAATCGGGTATCGCTGGGTTCGCCGGGCATCCATCCACAGCTTGGCGTTCTACATGGATGGTTCAAGGGGTGCGGGTCGCGGCGTCATCCTTTAGCGTCGGCCTGCTCATGAACGCCCAGACTCCCCCTTCGCCAGACGCCGCCGGCGCCACCCCGGTGATGGCCCAGTATTTCCAGGCCAAGGCCAGCCAGCCGGACGCCCTCGTGTTTTTCCGCATGGGCGATTTCTACGAGCTGTTCTTCGAAGACGCCCAGAAGGCCGCCGCAACCTTGGGAATCACCCTGACCGCGCGCGGCCAGCATGGCGGATCGCCGATCCCGATGGCCGGCGTTCCTGCCCACGCCATGGAAGCCTACCTCGCCAAGCTCATCCGGGCGGGCTTCAAGGTTGCGGTCTGCGATCAGCTCGAGGACGCGGAGACCGCAAAACGTCGGGGCGGCTCCAAGGCCGTGGTGCGTCGCGATGTCGTGCGGGTCGTGACGCCGGGAACCCTGACAGAGGACGGCCTTCTGGATGCTCGCGGCGCCAATCGGCTGGCTGCCGTCTCGGTAAGGGCGGGTTCGGCGGCGGTAGCCAGCGTCGAGCTTTCCACCGGCGAGGTCGAGTGTTTCGCGATCACGGTGGGGGGCCTCGCCTCGGCGCTGGCGGCGCTGGGACCGTCCGAGATCCTGGTTCCGGACCGGTTGTTCGCGGACGCCGCCGTCTCCGAGGCCCTGAAGGCGGCGGGGGGGTTCGTGCAACCCATGCCCGGCGCGCTGGCCGAGCCGGGGGCCTCAGAGGCGCGGTTGAAGCGGCTCTACGGCGTCGACACTCTCGACGGCTTCGGTCCCCTGTCAGGCGCCGAGATTTCGGCTCTGGGCCTGATCGCCGCACATCTGGAGACCACCCAGGCTGGCCGCGTCCCGGTCCTGTCGGCCCCGCGCCGCGCAGGAGAGGCCGATGTGATGATCATCGACCCCGCAACCCGCATCAGCCTGGAGATCGAGCGCGCCACCTCCGGCGCCCGCGAAGGCTCGTTGGCGGCGGCCATTGACCGCACCGTTACCTCGCCGGGCGCACGGCTGTTGAGCGCGCGCCTGGCGCGGCCCCTGCTGGATCCGGCAGCGATTGATGTGCGACTTGATGCCGTCGCCTGGTTCTGCGAACGGCGACCCCAGCGTCAGCGCCTGCGCGATACGTTACGGGCCATGCCGGACATGGCCCGCGGCCTTTCCCGACTGGCGCTGGGCCGGGGTGGACCCCGTGACCTCGGCGCGCTGCGCGACGGCCTGGGGATCGGCGAGGCGGTCTGTGGCCTGTTCGTCGATGCGCGTGAGCCACTGGTCGAGCCGCCTGCCGAGATCGCCGCCGCGGTTGCGGCGCTTGACCTCAACCTCCTGCCCCAGCTTGCGGCCTTCCGGGACCTGTTGGCCAATGGTCTGGGTGCGGATTTGCCAACCCTGACCCGGGATGGAGGATTTGTCTCGCCAGGCGTCCGGCCCGAGCTCGACCATGCCCGCGCCCTTCGCGACGACAGCCGACGTGTAATTGCCGCGCTCGAGGCGCAGCTGGCGGGCGAGAGCGGCGTTTCACTCAAGATCCGCCACAACGCTGTCCTGGGCTATTTCGTCGAAACCACAGCCAGGGCGGCGGAGCCGCTGATGACTGCGCCGCTGAACGCGACCTTCATCCATCGGCAGACGCTGGCCAATCAGGTACGCTTCACCACGGTCGAACTCGCTGAACTCGACGCGAAGATCGCCCAGGCCGCAGAGCGGGCGCTGGCCATCGAACTCGAGACCTTCGAAGCCTGGCGATCGGCGGCGATCGAAGTGGCGCGCGAGGTTATGGGCGCAGCGCAGGCCGCCGCCACGCTCGATGTCGGCGCGGCCCTGGCCGAATGGGCCGACGATGTCGGCGCGACCCGCCCGGTATTGGATCGATCCACCGCCTTCGAGGCCGAGGCGGCCTGCCATCCGGTGGTTGAGGCTGCCGTGCGAAGGGCGGGCGACGCCTTCACGCCCAACGATTGCCGACTGGACGGCGCGGGTGTCGGCGGTCCACGCCTCTCCATCGTTACCGGCCCGAACATGGCCGGCAAATCCACCTTCCTGCGGCAGAATGCGCTGTTGGCCGTGCTGGCCCAGTCCGGCTGCTTCGTGCCTGCCAAACGCTTTCGCCTGGGCGTGGTCGACCGGTTGTTCAGCCGGGTCGGCGCGGGTGATGACCTGGCCCGCGGCCGCTCGACCTTCATGATGGAGATGGTCGAGACCGCCGCCATCCTGACGCAAGCTACTCCGCGAAGCCTTGTTATCCTGGACGAAATTGGCCGCGGCACCGCCACCTACGACGGCCTGGCCATCGCCTGGGCCTGCGCCGAAGCGCTGCATGAGACCAACCGTTGCCGCGCCCTGTTCGCGACGCACTATCACGAGCTGGCGGTGCTGGAGGGTCGGCTGGCGCACGTCTCCAACCTCAGCCTCAAGGCCAGGGAGTGGAACGGCGACCTGATCTTCCTGCACGAAGCTGGCCCTGGCGCTGCGGATCGGAGCTATGGCGTGCAGGTGGCGAAACTGGCCGGTGTGCCGCCAGGCGTGGTGGCGCGCGCCAGGCAGGTGCTGGAACGTCTGGAGAAGGAAGCCTCGGGGCCCGCCAATCTCGACGAACTTCCATTGTTCGCCGCCGTGGCGGAGCCTGAGGCGAGGTTCGGGCCGAGCAAGGTCGAGGAAGCACTGCAGGTCTTGGATCCCGACGGCATGAGCCCGCGCGAGGCCATGGATGCGCTGTACAGGCTCAAGGGGTTGTTGGGGTGATGGCGCCGTGGCCCGACCTGATCTTGCTCAATGGCAGCTCATCATCGGGCAAAACCTCGATCTCGAAGTCGCTCCAGGCCTTGCTCCCTGTGGGCTACCTGACCTTTAGCGTGGACGATGTTTTTGGATGGCTTCCGTTGCGCTGGGACAGAAGTGAAGAAGGGTTCCATTTCGTTCCGCATCCGAACGGGGAGCTGGAAATTGTATCTGGACCGGAAGGCTTAAGAACGATGCAGGCTTGGCGGCGGATGGTTCGGGCAGCCGTGGATGCAGGCATGCGCGCCATTGTCGACGCCGTCTTCACGGATCCGGGCCAGCGAGACGACTGGGCCGATGTCCTCCACGGTCGGGACGTATTTCTGGTCGGCGTTCAGTGCGACCTTGCCGAGTTGCAGAGGCGTGAGCTGGATCGCGGTGACCGTGGCGTGGGTCAGGCGCTCTGGCAGCACGAACGCGTTCATGCACAAGGGCCGTATGATCTTGAGCTCGACACCACGTCGATGTCCCCTGACCAATGCGCCGAAGCTATCCTTTCGGCTTTGAAAGCGAGACGTCATGGAAGCGTACTCACGAGCCAGCCCCAATGAACAAGCTAAAAGCCTTGATGGTCGACGTCGACGGCGTGGTGATCCGCACCCGTCCCGGGGGCTGGACCGCCGACCTCGAAACCGATCTCGGCCTGCCGGCTGACCTTCTCCAATCCCACTTCTTCCGCCCCCACTGGAGCGATGTGGTGATGGGACGCGCGGCGTTGCGGGACCGGCTCGATCCGTTCCTCGCCCGGCACGCGCCGCATCTGACCAGTGACGAGCTTACCGCCTACTGGTTCGCAAAGGACGCCTGGCTCGACGATGAGCTGCTGGCTGATCTCGCAGCATTACGCTCGCGCGGCCTGATCCTTCACCTCGCCACCGTTCAGGAGCACGAGCGCGCCGCCTACCTCTGGAACACGCTGGGCTTCAGCGACTGCTTCGACGCCATGCACTATGCCGCCGACCTGGGCTGCGGAAAGCCGGACCCCGAGTTCTACGCCCGCATCGAGGCCCGCACCGGATTTGCCCCGGCCGATCTGTTCCTGCTCGATGATCGGCCGGCGAACGTCGAGGCCGCCCGCGCCGCGAGCTGGGGCGGCGCGCTGTGGGACGGGACGGCGCGACTTTCCGAGGTGCTCGCCGCAGGTGGATGACAGCAAAGCCTCAATCCGTCAGCCAGTCCTCGCATCGCAGGCCGTCGACGCGACCGAACTCCGCAAGATTTCCGGTGACGATGACCAGGCCCCGGCTGCGCGCGTGGCCGGCGATCAGTAGGTCATAGCCGCCGATGGGCTGCCCCTTTCGCTCCAGCGCGGCCCGGATATCGGCCGCGTGGTCGGCAGCCGCAACGTCGAACGCCAGGACCTCAAGGCGACTTGCGAACCGTTCAACCTCCCTTCGATGATGCGCCGGACGGGCCGACTTTGCGGCGCCATGCAACAATTCCGTCAGCACGACGGTCGAGATACAGAGCCCGTCCGCCTCGAGATTGAACCGCTCGCGCGCCTGCGCCGGACGGTCCCTGAGCACGCGAATACACAGGTTGGTGTCCAGCGTGTAGCGCAGCATCAGAACGCGTCCCGTGCCTGCCCCGCCGGTTGAACGCGCTCGCCCAGATCGACGCCCGGCGCATCGAAGAACTCGTCCCATAGTGTTTCGGTGGGCACGATGATCCGGCGTTTGCCCTCTCGCAGGATCGTGACCGAGCGAACGTCGTCGGGAAAGGCCACGTCCTTGGGCAGCCGCACGGCCTGGGAGCGGTTGGACATGAAGAGAGTGGTTCGCGTCATGGCGGCCTCAGAGATATACACATTGTATATCCCAAATCCAAGTCTGGCAAGCTTCGGCCCAGCCAGAACCTCCTGCGCCCGTTAACGAACTGTCCTATATGGCTCACCAGTCATGGTCACACGCCTTCGCCCCACACGCCTGGAATACGTCGTCGACGGCGTTCGCCTGCGCAGTCAGTTGTCGGCGGCGGCCCTTGAACGTGTGGGGGATGAGCCGGCTCAACGAAAGGCCGCGCTGGATATTCTGAAGGCTGCCCTGTTTCGCGGGCGGATGATCGCCAAGGAGCGGCTGGAGAACGGCGCCGGCGGGATCGAAACCGCGAGCCTGCTGTCCGGAGTTACCGACGAGGTGGTCTCGGCGCTATGGGACTTTACCACCGTCCACGTGTTCCGTGCGCGCAATCCCACCGAGGGTGAACGTCTGGCCCTGATGGCGGTGGGGGGCTACGGGCGCGGCACGCTGGCGCCGTTCTCCGACATCGATCTGCTGTTTGTGCGCCCCTACAAACAGACGGCGCACGCCGAAAGCGTCATCGAGTTCATGCTGTATGCGCTCTGGGATCTGGGCTTCAAGGTGGGTCACGCCTCGCGAACCATCGAGGAGTGCATCAAGCTCAGCCGCGAGGATTTCACCATCCGCACCTCGATCCTGGAGGCCAGGCGCCTGACCGGTGACGCGAAGCTGGCCGATGAGCTGATGCGGCGGTTTCAGGCCGAGGTGGTTCGCGGGACCGGGGCGGAGTTCGTTACCGCCAAACTGAAGGAGCGCGATGAGCGCCAGACCCGCGCCGGCGCCAGCCGGTACATGGTCGAGCCCAATATCAAGGAGGGCAAGGGCGGCCTCCGCGACCTCAACACCCTCTTCTGGATCGCTCAGTACCTGCATCCAGGCCAGTCCATTGAAAAGGTGCTGCAACTGGAGATGTTCGCGCGGCGCGAGGTGCGGGCCTTCATCCAGGCCTTCGATTTCCTCTGGGCCGTGCGCGGTCACCTGCACTTCGCCACCGGCCGCCCGGAAGAGCGGCTGACTTTTGATCTGCAGCCGGAGATCGCCCGGCGGATGGGCTATGGCGACCGCGGCGATGCGCCGGCGGTCGAGCGGTTCATGCGCCGCTACTTCCTGATCGCCAAGGACGTGGGCGCACTTACCCGGGTGTTTGCAGCCAAGCTGGAGTCTGAACAGGTCAAGATGGAGCCGCGCGGCATCTCGCGCTTCATCCCGGGCCGCAAGGTGACCCGCAAACCGCTGGCCGAGCCGGGGTTTGTCGAGGTGGGTGGTCGTCTCGATGTGGACCCCGACATCTTTCAGACCGATCCGACCAACCTGTTGCGGCTGTTCAAGGTGGCCGACCAGCGGAATCTGGACCTCCACCCCGATGCCTTCACCGCCGCTTCCCGGGCAATTTCCCTGATCACGTCAGCGGTCCGACGCGACCGGCATGCGGCGCGCGTGTTTCTCGATATTCTGGCCCGCGGCCGCGATCCGAGAACGACGCTCACGCTCATGACGGAGGCCGGGGTGCTCGGTCGCTACCTGCCCGAGTTCGGCCGCATCGTCGCGCAGATGCAGTTCAATATGTACCACTCCTATACCGTGGACGAGCACACCCTGCGGGCCGTGGGCGTGATCTCCGAGATCGCGGCGGGACGTATGCCGGAAGAGCATCCGCTGGCGACCCAGATCATGCCGCTGATCGTGGATCGCGAGGCGCTGTTCCTGGCCATGCTGCTGCACGACACCGGCAAGGGCGGCGCCGGGGGCCAGGAGGTGGCCGGCGCGCGCGCAGCCCGTCAGGCCTGCGAACGCCTGGGGCTGGAACGCTCCAAGATCGAACTGGTGGCCTGGCTGGTCGAACACCACCTGGTGATGAGCGATACAGCCCAGAAACGCGACATCTCCGATCCGCGCACGGTTTCAGATTTCGCCGCCATCGTGCAGTCCCCCGAGCGGCTGCGCCTGCTGCTGGTGCTCACCGTCGCCGATATCCGCGCTGTGGGACCGGGCGTCTGGAATGGCTGGAAGGGCCAGTTGCTGCGCGAACTCTACTCAGCCACCGAGGCTGTTTTTCGTGGCGGGCGCGGCTCGGACGCGGCCGCGGCGCTCAGGCGCTATCAGGAGAACGCGGCCTACGACGCCCGTGTCCGCCTGGCCAGGGTGGAGGCCAGCGCCGAGTCCTGGGGCGACGCCATGGAGGACGCCTACTTCACCGCCTTTGACGACGCCGAGGTGCTGGCTCACGCCCGCTTGTCGCGCTCGGCCCGGGATGAAAAGGGCGCAGCGGCCGCCGGCCGTGTCCGCGCCGACCTCAACGCCTCCGAGTTGGTAGTCGCCGCGGCTGACAGGCCCCGCCTGTTCGTGGATCTCGCCGAGGCGATCACCGCAGCCGGGGCAAACATCGTCGGCGCGCGGGTCTTCACCTCGCGTCAGCAGCAAGCACTGGATGTGTTCTACCTTCAGGACATCACTGGCGCACCTTTCGGGGGTGTCGACCCGCGAAGCCTGACCCGGCTTGGCGATCAGCTCGCCGCCGCCGCCCGCGGCGAACCCCACGGGCGCGAACCGCGTCGCCAGGACCTGGCCCGCGCTGCGGCCTTCGCCATCACCCCGGCGGTCATGTTGGACAATGACGCTTCGGAAACCGCCACTGTCGTTGAGGCGTCCGGTCGCGACCGGCCCGGCCTCCTGGCCAGCCTGGCGCGCACCCTGTCGGACGCCGGCCTGTTGATCACCTCGGCCCACATCGGCGGCTATGGTGAGCGGGCGGTGGACGCCTTCTATGTGGTCGACGAAGCCGGCGACAAGATCACCGACGCCCGCAAGGGCAATTCCTTGAAGGCGGCGCTGCTCGCCGATCTCAACGCGGGCGAGGCCGAGAGCGCCAGGGCTCGCCGAACCAACCTTCAACAGGCCCGCGCCAGCAGCGCGCGATAAACCTCAGGGCCGCGCCACCTTTTCCAGGTCGATCGGCATCTGGCCGCTTGCCACGCGGCTCTGGAACTCCTGCTTCGAGTTTTCCCGTGGGTAGGGCGTCTCCGGGACCGGAACGTTCAGGAAAGTGCAAAGCGTTTCCCAGCCCTCGGTCACGTCGAACACGAGCAGTCGATCCTTCGGTACGCCGGCGATGACAGCCTCGGTATGGCGGCGAAAGAAGTCCACCATGAAGGCGCGATCATGGATGTCGCCGCCATACCAGCCGTAGAGTTGGTCGAAGAACACCTTCATGTCGCCGCCGGGCGGGCCGGGACGGTCTGGATTGAAGATCGTGGCTTGGGTCGAGTCGAACCACTTGTCCGGATCCCGCACGGTATGCAGCACCTTGGCGTCGGGATAGTAGTCGGCCAGTTCGCGCCAGAACGCGCAACCGGGATGGTCCACCATCGCTTCGAAGTCCTCGAAGATCGCGTCCCAGTCGGGCTTGCCCTGACCGGCGGCGATCCAGAGCGGCACGGAGGCCGGTCGCATGAACACCTCGACCATATGATGACAGGGGGCGAACCCCAGCTGTTCCAGCGCAAGCTTTGTCGAAAGCGTGCCCGTCCGCCCCAGGCCGGAGCCGATGACCTTCAAACCCATGGCGTGGTTCCCCTTGCTGGACGAAAGCCTAACCCAGGCTTTGAGACTTGCACGACAAATCCGCACGCCTTTTCCACTTTCCGCCGCTAGGTTGACGTCGTTCCCGACGCAGCCGACCTAGGCCCCGTGACCAACAGCCCGTCCTCCGCTGATCCACCACCCAGGCGCGGCGGCCTGCTGCGCTCATCGGCGATCTATTCCGGGCTGACCCTTGTCAGCCGGTTCATGGGCCTGGCGCGGGATCTGGTGATCACCGCCAAGCTGGGCGCCAGCCAGACCATCGCCGCCGATGCCTATTACACGGCCCTGGCGTTTCCGAACCTCTTTCGCCGCATGTTTGCGGAGGGCGCGTTCGCCGCTGCGTTCGTCCCCGACTACGCCAAACGTCTGGCTGCCGACGGGAAAGAAGAGGCCGACCGTTTCGCCTCGGATGCGCTGGCCACCATGGCCGCGGGCACGATTTTGCTGACGATCCTGTGCCAACTGGCCATGCCCTGGTTGATGATGGCGTACAGCTACGGGTTTCTGGCTGATCCTGCCAAGTTCAAGTTGGCGGTGATCCTCACCCAGATCACCATGCCCTACCTGCCTTGCATGGTGATCGCCGCCCTGTTCGCGGGCACGCTGCAGGCGCGGGGCCGGTTCATCATCTACGGCCTTTATCCGACCTTGCTGAACGTGGTGATGCTGATCGCCATCCTGCCGCAGCATGATCCGACTGAGGCAGCCTATGCGGCGTCATGGGGCGTGCTGGTCGCCGGCGTCAGCCAGGCGGGGCTCTGCTGGTGGGGCGCCCACCGCGCCGGCGCCCGCATTCATCCGCGACACCTGAAGCTGACGCCGGAGATGAAGGCGATGATCCGGCGGATGGTCCCGGGCGTGATCGCCTCCAGCGCCACCCAGATCAACCTGTTCATATCGGCAATGCTGGCCAGCCAGGTGGCGGGCATGCGCGTCTGGCTCAACATCGCCGAACGCTTCTACCAGCTGCCCCTGAGCCTTGTGGGCGTGGCTATCGGCGTGGCTCTGCTGCCCCGCCTCTCGACCTCGTTCCAGCAGAAGGATCAGGCCGACACCCAGGCCGCCATGGACCAGGCCGTGGTCTTCGGCCTGGCGCTCAGCTTGCCGGCGGCGGCGGCCCTTATGGGCATGCCGGTCTACCTGACCGACGGCTTTTTCACGCGCGGGGCCTTCACCAGCGAGGATGCCGCCAATGCCGGCAAGCTGCTGTTTCACTACGGTTGGGGGGTGCCGGCCTTCGTGTTGATCAAGATCCTGCAGCCTGCTTTCTTCGCCCGGGGCGACACACGAACGCCGATGAACTACTCGCTGCTATCGGTGGCAGTGAACATTGCGCTGGGTGTCGCGCTGTTCTTCATTCTGGGCTTTGAGGGCATCGCTCTGGCCACATCGGCCGCTTCGTGGATCACCGTGATCCAGATGGTCGCCTACCTTCGCACTCATGGACACTGGACGCCCTCTTCGCGCGCCACGGGCAAGATGATCCGTGTCGGGCTGGCCAGCGGCGGGCTGGGGATCGCACTTGCCGTCGGCGTGCATTTCAGAGCGGCCCTGGAGGCGCCGTTGGGGGCAGGCCTGGGGTTCCTCGGCGCTAAGGAAATTGCCGTCCTGCTGCTGTGTCTGGCGGGCGCCTTGCTCTATCCGGTGCTGCTGTTCGCGTTCGGCGGGGTAACACCAGCCGAGGCCCGTGCGGCCTTCCGGCGCCGCAAGGGTGATGTTGCAATGCCGCCCACGGACTTGTCCTGATGACGTCTCGGCAGTACACCGATCTCACGATGGCAAACGGAAACCACGCTCGCCGATGGCGCTGACGACCTGACCTGCCGTCGTTTCGGGCCTTGCGCTCGCCTGTCCGTTGCCTTCAGAACCCGCACATCATGACCGATCAATCTCCTGCCCCTTACGCGGGCCCCCAACGCGTGCTCTCCGGTGTCCAGCCGACGGGCGACCTTCATCTCGGCAACTACCTCGGCGCGCTGGTGAAGTTCGCCCGCCTGCAGCATGAGATCGAGACCTTCATCTTCGTCGCCGACCTGCACGCCATCACGGCCTGGCAGGATCCTGCGAAACTGAAGGGCCAGGTCCGCGAGATCGCTGCGGCCTATCTGGCCACCGGACTGGACCCCGCGGTCGCCACCATTTTCCCCCAGTCCGCCGTGCCGGCGCACGCCGAACTCGCCTGGGTTTTCAACTGTGTGGCGCGGGTGGGGTGGCTGGACCGGATGACCCAGTTCAAGGACAAGGCCGGCAAGCACAAGGAGCGCGAGAGCGTCGGTCTCTATACCTATCCGGTGCTGCAGGCTGCCGACATCCTGATCTATAAGGCTACCCACGTGCCGGTTGGCGAGGACCAGCGCCAGCATCTGGAACTCACCCGCGACATCGCCGCAAAGTTCAACACGGACTTCGACGCGCCGGGCTTCTTCCCGCTGCCGGACGCCCTGACCCAGGGGCCAGGCGCGCGGGTGATGAGTCTGCGCGACGGTACGGCGAAGATGTCCAAGTCGGACCCTTCCGACAACTCCCGGATCAATCTGACGGACGACGCCGAAACCATCGCCCAGAAGATCCGCAAGGCCCGCACCGACGCCGACGTGCTGCCGGAGACGCTGGACGAGCTGAAAGGGCGAGCGGAAGCCGAGAATCTGGTTGGGGTCTACGCCGCGCTGTCGGGCCGTACGGCGCAGGAGGTGCTGACCGAATTCGCCGGCCAGGGCTTTGGCGCCTTCAAGCCGAGGCTGGCCGACCTTGCCGTGTCCGTGATGGCCCCGATCGGCGGGGAAATGCGACGACTGATGGCCGATCCCGCCGAGATCGACCGGGTGCTGGCGGCGGGCGCGGAACGGGCCCGCGAGGTGGCTGCGCCGACGCTCGCCGAGGTAAAGAAGATCGTGGGCTACTGGGCGGGCTGACTTGCGCGTCGGTCCCCGGCGCCGCAGGTTCGCGCCATGAGCACACGGCGCAAGTTTCTTGTGGTGGCGGATGAGACCGCTGAATTCCAGACGGCCTTGCGTTTCGCCTGCCGGCGCGCCCGTTCCACGGGCGGCTATGTGGCGCTGCTCAAGGTCATCGAGCCGGCGGTCTTCGAGCACTGGTCCGGTGTGCGCGACGAGATTGCCCGACAGCAGCGCGAAGAGGCGGAGGCCGCTCTCCAGCTATCGGCGGCCTACGTCCTGGCCGAGACAGGTCTGCCGCCGGAGTTCCTGATCCAGACCGCCGATTCCACCCGCGCGGCCCTGCGACAGGTCCTGTCCGACGATCCGGATATCAAGATCCTTGTGCTTGCCGCCGCGGTCGGCGGGCGAGGTCCGGGGCCGCTGGTCGCCGCCATCGCCAAGGATGGGGTCAAGTGGGGCGCCCGCAAGGTGCCGATCACCATCGTGCCTGGCGACCTGTCCGATGATGAGATCGCCGACCTGGCGTAATCGCGGGAAGCTCAGCGCGTGCGCGAGATATAGGCGTCGACCCGCTCTTCCAGGACGTCCAGTGGCAGGGCGCCTGCCTCCAGCAGGGTTTCGTGGAAGGCCCGGACATCGAACTTCGATCCCAGCGCCTCCTGTGCCCTCTGGCGAATCTCGAGGATCTTCAGTTCACCGATCTTGTAGCTGGTAGCCTGCCCTGGCGTGGTGAAATAGCGGTCAACCTCGCTCTGGATATCCCGCTCGGAGTTCAGGGTGTTGGTTCGCATATAGTCCACGGCCTGATCACGGGACCAGCGCTTGGTATGGATTCCAGTGTCTAGAACAAGCCGCGCCGCCCGCCAGATCTCCAGCGAGAGGCGTCCGAAGTCGTCGTAAGGATCCGTGTAGAATCCGGCCTCCTTGCCCAGCTTCTCGGCGTAGAGGCCCCACCCTTCGATGTAGGCGCCCTGATAGGCCTGCCGTCGGAACATCGGCAAATCTGCCTGTTCCTGGCTGCGTGAAATCTGGAAATGATGGCCGGGCGCACCCTCATGGTACGCGATCACCCGCAATTGCGGCTTGAGGACCTGGGTCATGTCCGAGAGATTCACATAGAAGATTCCGGGTCGTGATCCGTCCGGCGCGCCTTGAGAATAGAAGGCAACGGGTGCGGTCTTTTCGCGGAAGGGCTCCACCGCGCGCACCTCGAGGGGAAGCTTGGGCAACGCGGAAAACTGCTTGTCTGCCACGGCGAGATATTCGGCAATAATTCCCCGGGCGTCAGCCAGGTACTGCGCCTTACCGGCGGCGTCGTTGGCGTAGTGAAAGCGGGGATCGGTCTTCACATGCTGGAAGAACGCCTCAAGTGATCCCGTGAACCCGACCTTGCGCTTGATGGTCTCCATCTCGGCGCGAACCCGGGCGACTTCGGAAAGTCCCATGCTGTGAATCTGATCCGGCGTCAGGGGGGTGGTCGTGTAAAAAGCCACCATGTCGGCGTAGTAGGCTTCACCTTCCGGCAAGGCCCAGACCCCGTTGACCGAACCAGCCGCCCGGGACATCGTGGTCAACGCGGCAAGATAGCCCTCGTAACCCTTTCGCCACTCGCCCTTGAGGGCGGCCTCGCCCTCCGCCAACAGCCTGGCCTTGACCGTGTCATCGGCTTTGAGTGCAGCAATCTTCTTCTTCAGATCCGCCCAGACAGGGTGATCAGGCCCGGTGTCGAAGGGGGCGCCCTTGATCTGGTTTCCGGCGTCGGGGATCACCCTGTCGAACACAAACGCGGGCGGCAGGAATTTTCTTTCTGTCCGCGCTTCGATGTCCGCAGAAATCTCGCGGGAGACGCGGTCCACGGCGCGAAGTCGAGCGATGTAGGCCTCGGCGTCCGAGACGGTATCCACCCGATGCGCATTGATCAGCAACACGGGGATGCCATCAAGCGCGCCGCCTGTCGATGTGACGGCGTAGCCTTGCCACCGCCAGCGCGTGAGAACCCGTTGCACAGCCACTGATCGGCCAAACAGGTCGAACGAAAGCTTCGATGCCTCGTTGAGTTTCGACCGATCGAACATTCGGTTCATTCGCGCCAGCTGCTCTTCCGATAGCGCCAGCGCCTTGCGCCCGCCGGCTTCGGTGTAGTCGCCCAGTTCGCCGTAGCGGTCCTTCATGCCCAGGAAGGTCAGCGACTCAGGGCTTTGTCGCACGCCCTCCAGAAATGCCTCCTGAAAGAACCGGGCCAGGCGCGCATCCTCGGTCGCGGTCGCGGTCGCGGTCGCCGCCGCCGCAGGCTGCGCTGCAAGCGGTGATGCAAACCCGGCTGCGCCCAGGAGGAGAAGGATTTTCAAAGTACGATACATTTGCCGCCCCTAATCGCCTGTTGGCACAACCTCAAGATGTCCAGCCCGTGATTTTGTGGCGATATTGAGGCCATCTCTGTCGTGCGATGGCTTGCAGGGCGATGCGGGACGCGCCACATCTCAGGAATGTTCATCCAGACCGAAGCCACGCCCAATCCCGAAGTGCTGAAGTTCCTGCCCGGCAAGGCCGTGCTGGGCGAAGGCACGCGGGATTTCCGTTCGCCGGACGAGGCGTCCGCCTCGCCGCTCGCCGCCGAACTGTTCGGTATCGAAGGCGTCAATCGGGTCTTCTACGGGCCTGATTTCATCACCGTGGGAAAACAGGCCGACGAGGATTGGGCGCACCTGAAGGCGCCGATCCTGGCGTCGATCATGGACCACTTCACTTCGGGCCAGCCCCTGTTCGACGATGCCGGTGACAGCGAGGCAGGCGGCCATGATGACGGGGTCTACGAGGGTGACACCGCCCAGATCGTCGCGGAGATCAAGGAACTGCTGGACACCCGGATCCGTCCCGCCGTCGCGCAGGACGGC
>NZ_JBIKNZ010000018.1:0-55560 GCF_044358365.1 Phenylobacterium sp.
GGGTCGCGTGGTCACGGCCATCGATTGCGGCACGGCCATCTCGCCCGATCAGATCGCCGCCCAGATGGAGGGCGGCACCTGCTACGGCCTGTCGGCGACCCTCTACGGCGAAATCACCCTGACCGATGGCGTGGTCGACCAGGGCAACTTCGACACCTACCGGGTGCTGCGCAATTCCGAGGCTCCGACGGTGGAAACCCACATCCTGCCATCGACGAACCCGCCCACCGGGGTCGGTGAGCCCGGAACGCCGGTGATCGGACCCGCCGTCGCCAACGCGTTGCTGACGCTCACTGGAAAGCCGACGTTGAGCCAACCGTTCGTCAAGGCCTGATCGGGATTTTGCGCAGCCGAATGGGGTGGAAACCCTGATTCCCGTGCTACCGCTGCGTCGATGAACTTCGACCTGATGCGGTTGATCGCGGCGCTGCTTGTGGTGGTGAGCCATACCTACCCGCTGGCCGGGCAGGCGCCCGTGCGGATATGGGGCGTGGAGGACCTGGGCGCGCTCGGCGTCTCGATCTTCTTCGTGATCAGCGGTTACCTGGTGACCGGCAGCTACCAGCGAGACCCCAAGTCTTACCTCGTCAAGCGACTGCTGCGGATAGAGCCAGGCCTGATCGCGTCACTGGTGGTCACTGTCGTTGCGCTCGGGTTTTTCACGACGGCGCCGGCGGCCGAATACTGGCCCAAAGCCGCGCTCTATGTCCTGCGAAATGCGCTGCTGTACCCGGCCACCTATGACCTGCCGGGCGTCTTCGAGACCGTCGCCCTACCCAACGTCGTGAACGGCGTGCTCTGGACGCTGCGTCTGGAGTTCACCTTCTATCTGGTGCTGATGCTGATCCGGGCGCGACTGGCGTTGGTCCTGGCGCTGACGGCGGCATGCGGCGTGGTGTGGCTCGTGATGACGTTCACCCACCCGAACTGGGCCGATGAGCGCGCGACACGGATCGCGTTTCTGGGCGCCCGGAACGGCCTGTTATTCTTCGCCGGCGCCGCCCTCTATCTGACGCGCGCAAGGATCCCGCTCTGGATCGGTGTGATCGCGGCCGCCATCTTTCCGCTGATTGGCCCCCTGGCCCTGCCGTATGCAGTCCTCGGTCTGTCCCGCCCGGGAAAGCTCAAGGCGGATCTCAGCTATGGCATCTACATCTACGCCTTCCCGATCCAGCAGATCCTCGCGGGGTACGGCCAGCTTAACCTGCTCACCGCCATTCTCGCCGTTCTGCCCTTTGCTGCCTTTAGCTGGTTCCTGGTGGAGCGACCTGCCATGCGTCTGAAACCAGCAGCTGGGTCAGGTCCGCCGGAAGGATAAACCGGCCTGACATGGAACCGGACGGCGACTTCGCGCGCTGTGCCGCCAGCAACAGCTGGAGAACATAATGCGCAAGACTGGACTTATCGCCCTCGCCGCCCTCGCGTTGGTGGGCCTGAGCGCCTGCAGCAAGACAGAGAAAGCCATCGACGCCAAGGCCGACACCGTTGAGGCAGACGCCAAGGTCGTCGCAACGGACCTCAGGAACGAAGCCGACTCCGTAAAGGTCGCGGCCGAGGCAGAGGCTCAGGCGATGAAGGCAAAGGCGGCCGCTGTGAAGGATATGGCGACGTCCGAAGCCAGATCTCTCGAGAAAAAGGCCGACGTCGTGAAGGCGCAGGGCGAAGTCGCCGCCGAAGCGATGCGAAAGTAGCAAGTCCGCCGCCGACAGGGTTCAACCTTCAGGCGGCGGCTTCCGCTGAAACCCCCGGCCGCGCTTCAGCACGCGCGGCTCGCCCTTGGCCTTTGCATTGATTTCCTTGAGCTTGCGGTGCTGCATGGCAGACAGCGCCTCACCAGGGGCGCCCTTTTCGGGGTCGCCGAAGGCGCGGCCGTAGGTCTTGATGCGGTCGGCGACGCTGCCGAGGAATTCGCCCTCCCATTCCGAGAGCTCAATCCCCGCCTTGTCAGCGAGACGACGGGCGCGTTTCAGGGCGTTCAGCGCAGAGCGTTGGGCCTGCGCCTTGCGATCTGGAACGCCGCGCTTCAAATCTCTCCGATGGCCGAGAGATAGAGATCGAGGATCGCCTCTTCCTCCTGGCGCTTGGCGCGGTCCTGTTTGCGGATTCGCACGACCTTGCGGATGATCTTGACGTCGAAGCCGTTGCCCTTGGCCTCGGCGAAGACCTCCTTGACCTGTTCGGCGATCTCGGCCTTTTCCTGTTCGAGACGCTCGATGCGCTCGATGATGCTCTTCAACTGCCCCTGTGCGGTCGCATTGAGAATGTCGGGGTGTCCGGAGGAGTCGTCGGCCATAGCCACGCCTTTTAAGCTGGATGCGGAGGAAACGGAAAGCGGCGGACCCTACTGTCCCGCCCGCGCACTGTCATCCACGTCCGTAGTCTGAATCAATAAAACCCCCTGCCATAGGCAGAGGGCTCTCGACGTCCGTTCAATGTGCGGGCCTTCACGCGGTGCAGAGCGTCTGCCGGCGGAGCCGAAGCCCATGATCATCATCGCCCAGGTGGCCTGTTCCGGCGCAGCGGCGATGGCGCCCGCGAAGTTGTCGACCTCAAAGGAGTTGCTGGAGGGGCGCAGGATCACCTGGTTCACCACGGCGCCGCCGAAGTCGAAGTCGACCAAACCCTGCACCGGCCATGCCAGTGCGCCGTCTAGAGCAGGCCGTGGCCCACGAGCGCCGGACGCAGCGCCGCCGGTTCCGTAAAGTGGTGCGTGGCGAACCCGAGGCTTCGGGCGGCCTCGATGTTGCGGGCGCTGTCATCAACGAACAGCATTTCGGAAGGCGCCAGGCTGAAGCGATCACAGCACAGCTGGAAGATCGCCGGATCGGGCTTCATCACGCCTTCAAGGCCGGAGGCCACGTAGCCTTGCAGGAGACCAAAGGCCGGGCTCATCGCCAGAGTCGACTCCAGCGTCTCGTGCGAGATGTTGGAAAGGCCGAACTGGGGAATGCTGCGCGCCTGCAACTCCGCCATGGCCGCTTCGGTTTCGGCGATGGCGCCGGAGAACATTTCATTCCAGCGATCGCGCCAGGCGAGAATCTCGGCCTCATGGTGCGGGTGGACGGCGATCAAACGGGCGCAATTCTCGGTAAAGGTCACGCCACAGTCCGTGGGCGCGTGCCAATCGAGCGTGCAGATTTGGGACAGGAACCGGTCGCGCTGGACCGGATCCGGGAAGATTTTTTCGTAGAGCGTGCGCGGATTCCAGCGCACGATGACATTGCCGAAGTCCCAGAGGACGGCTTTCGGCATCGTCTTGCGGGCTTAGCCCTGCTTGGCCTTGAAGCGCGGGTTCGTCTTGTTGATGACGTAGATGACGCCCTTGCGGCGCACGAGCTTACAGTCGCGGTGACGCGTCTTCAGCGACTTCAGCGAGCTTCTGACCTTCATTGGACCGTATCTTCAATCGGGCCGTCACCGGCCGTTGGCGAACAAGAGCGGGCGCATATACGGGGCGGCCCCGCTCAAGTCAACCTGACGCCGTTTTGATTGGGCGCCTGCGCGACACGTCGTAGATATCGCGAATGCGTCGTCGCCTGACACTCTCTCTGATCCTGCTTGGTCTGGGCCTCATCTCGCCGGCCGCCTCGCAATCGATTGCACCTCCCACGGCGTCGGGCGATCAGATTTTCGATGCATGGGCTTCGGAGTTTCAAGGGCGAGCCCTGGCTGCAGGGATCGACCCCGTGGTTCTGGCGCGCGAGATGGCAGGCCTGACCCCTGACGCCCGCGTCGCCTGCGCTGACAGTCGCCAGCCGGAGTTTTCAAAGCCCATCAGCGCCTATCTAGGCGGGGTGGTGACGCAGGATCGGCTGATCATCGGCCGGCGCCGCGGCGCCGAGGTGGCGGCATTTCCCGCAATAGAGGCCGCGTCTGGCGTCCCGCCGGAAATCCTGCTGGGCGTCTGGGCGCTGGAGAGCGGCTTTGGCAGCCTGCAGGGCAACTATGACACTCTGCGATCGCTGGCGACCCTGGCCGCCCAGGGTCGCCGCCGCGCCTGGGCCGAGGGTGAGATGATCGCCACGCTCAGGATCATCCAGTCCGGAGAACAGCCCCGCGCCCGCCTGCAGGGTTCGTGGGCCGGGGCCATGGGCCAGACCCAGTTCATCCCCAGCACCTACCTCTCGACCGCCGTGGACCAGGATGGCGACGGGCGTCGTGACATCTGGAGCTCGAGCGCCGACGCGCTGGGCTCTGCGGCCAATCTGCTGGCCAAGGCAGGCTGGGTTCGCGGACAGAGCTGGGCCCGGGAAGTGACCGTTCCGGCCGGGTTCGACTACAGCCTTACCGAAGGCCCCCGGGAGACCCCTGCCTGGTGGGCGCAGCGCGGGGTGATCCGGACGGACGGCCGGCCCTGGGCGGCGGCGGATGTTGACGCAAGGGCCCAGCTGATTGCGCCCGCCGGCGCGGAAGGACCACAGTTCCTGCTGTTCCCCAATCACTTCGCGATCCGCGCCTACAACAACAGTCTTTCCTATGCGCTGGGTGTCGGCATGCTGGCGGACGGGTATCGGGGCGAGGGCGCCTTGATCCGGCCCTGGCCGCAGGAAACGCCGCTGCCGCTCGTGGACCGCATGACCGCCCAGCGCGCGCTGGCTGCATTGGGCTTCGATCCGGGCGCGCCGGACGGCGTAGTCGGCATGGGCACGCGCCGGTCCCTGCGAGCCTGGCAAGCCGCGCGCGGGTTGGTAGCGGACGGCTATCTGTCACATGCTATGGTGTACCGCCTGAAGGTCGAGGCAAGCGCCTTGCCGACGATCGCGGGAGAGAACGTCCATGAATAGACGATATGGCTTGATCGCCTCTACGCTGGCCGCCGTCCTGGCTTGCGCCGGCCCGGCCGGCAGTCAGGCGCCCGCACAATCTGCGCCCCCGGCCAGCCTGACCCGCACCTCTGGCTATCTGACCGCGGGCGGCGCGCCCAGCAGCCTGGCCCTTGTGCCCCCTCCGCCAACCCCCGGCTCCGGCGCACAGGCGCGCGACGACGAGGCCTCGTTGGCAGGGCTGGCGCTCCATGGCGGACCTCGCTGGGAGCTGGCCACACAGGATGCAGATCTTTCATTCCCCTTTGCGGCAGGCACATTCTCCTGCGCCATCGGCACGGCGATCAGCGAAACGGACACGCCAAGGCTCTATGGTCTGCTGCGCCGAAGCCTGGCGGACCTCGGCCTCTCGACCTATCCGACCAAGACCAAGTACCTACGCCAGCGCCCCTTCATGACCAATGACAAGCCGATCTGTACGCCGGCGGTGGAGGCCGGGCTGCGGCGGGACGGGTCCTATCCTTCGGGGCACAGCGCGATCGGCTGGGGCTGGGCCCTGATTGTGGCCGAGGCGGCGCCGGACCGGGCCGAGGCCGTGCTGGCCCGCGGTCGGGCGTTCAGTGACAGCCGCCGTGTCTGCAACGTCCATTGGCAGAGCGATGTGGATGAGGGCCGCACCATGGGCTCCGCTGTGGTGGCCAAACTGCACGACTCTGTCGAGTTCCGCGCTGACATCGCCGTCGCCCGGGCCGAGATCGCCGCGGCGCACGCCAAGGGCCTGAAACCGGTGAGGGATTGCGCCGAGGAGAGCCGACGCCTTGCCGCAGGGTAACGCTCAGCCCTCGTCGCTCTTCTCGAGCGCTGCAAGTGTGGTGGCCTCCTGCGTGGCCGGCTTCGGATCTGCGTTGCGAAGGGCCGGGTTCCGGAACGCGTAGACCAGCAGCCCCAGCATCAGCAGCGTATTGACGATGAACGGAGCCGGCCCGAAGTGCTGGTACAGGAATACAAACAGCGGTGCGAAGATCACATTGATGCCGTTGACGGCGGCAATAGCCCCGGCGACACGCGCCTGTTCGGCCATGCCGACGGCAATGGAAGACCCGGCAGTGAACCCTGGCCGCGCCAGACCAAAGCCCAGGCTCGACACGGCATAACCCACGACCACCCCGTAGTAGTCAGGCGACAAAGCCACGATCAGGTTGCCCAGCGCCGCAACGCCCACGCCCCAGCGCAACAGCTGGCGCGGCGTCATCTCGAACATTCGGATCAGGCCCCACTGGGCCAGTAGCCCGGCGACCGCGCCGAACATCATGGCGATGGCAATGTAGGTCTGTGCCTTCGCCGGCGACAGATCCAGCTTGTCGAGGATCAGGAAGCCCAGTGTCTGGGCCTGGGCTGTCTGGCAGGTCGCCACGATGAAGCCATAGATCAGGAACGGCATGATGCGGGGATCACGCCAGATCGGCAGGGCGGCGGGCGCCCCGCCGACGACCGGGCGCAAAGGCCGGCGCGCATCCGGGTCCGGTTTTGAGTCTGGCAGAAACCGCCAGACCACGAACAGCATGCCAAGAGCGATGAAGGCGAAGCTGTAGAGCGGGCCGGCCAGTCCCACGCCAGGAAAGATAAAGAGCGGCGCGAGAAATGGACCGATGACCGTGCCCAGACCAAAGGCGCCGGCCAGATTGGCCATGGCCTGGGTGCGCCCCTCGATCGGCGTGCGTTCGGCCACATAGGCCTGGGTCGCCGGATTGCTGGCCGCGCCAAACAGGCCAAACAGCGCCCGAGCCAGCAGGAAGAGGATAAAGATCGTCATCGGCGCCGCCAGCTTCGCCAGTCCGGAACTGACCACCGCGCCGCACAGCATCATCGATACGAGAAACCCGCTGAGCCCGACCAGCATCAGGGGCTTGCGGCCATAGCGATCCGAGGCCCTGGCCCATCCCGGCGAAGAAAACGCCCAGAGCAGCGCCGAGAGCGAAAAGATCGCCGAGACCATGGGATCAGGAATGTCGAGCGAGCGGCCAATCGCCGGAAGCACCGAGATCAGGCCCGTGTTGCCCATGGCGGTGGCCATCGAGACGCCGAAGATGATCGCAAAGGACCGCCGGGGCAGAGCTGTCGTGTCCGGGGCCTTGTCCTGCATGCCTTGGGCTTTAGCCGCTTGCGGCATGGCGGCAAATGGGGGACGCGCTCACGGCCCATTAAACATTAACGGCTATAGTCCTTCTCACCTTGCGGGGAAGTCCATGTTCCAGATCATTGGTATCGTTCTGCTGTTTGCGATGGTGTTCGGCAGCTACATCATCACCGGCGGCAACATCGGCGTGATCCTGGCCGCAACGCCGCATGAAATGGCGGCGATCGGCGGCGCGGGCGTTGCGGCTTATCTGATCTCGAACTCGATGGCGGTGCTCAAGGGCACCGGAGGCGGGCTGGCCAAGGTGTTCAGCGGCGCCAAGTGGAAACCCTCGGACTATCGCGACCTGCTGTCGCTGCTCTTCCTGCTGACCAAAACCATGAAGTCCAAGGGCGTGATCGCTCTGGAAAGCCACATCGAGAATCCGCAGGAGAGCTCGATCTTCTCGCGCTTCCCGCGAATCCAGAAGGACCACTTCGCCATCGATTTCATCTGCGACACGCTGCGGATGATGACCATGAACCTGGAGGATCCACACCAGGTCGAGGATGCGATGGAAAAGCAGCTGGAGAAGCATCACCATGAGGCCCTTGGCCCTGGACACGCCATCACCAATCTGGCTGACGCCTTGCCCGCCCTGGGAATCGTGGCTGCCGTGTTGGGCGTCATCAAGACCATGGGTTCGATCACAGAGCCGCCGGAAGTGCTGGGCGGGATGATCGGCTCCGCCCTCGTCGGCACCTTCCTCGGCGTGTTTCTGGCCTACGGACTTGTGGGTCCGATGGGCACGCGCATGAAGGATGTGGTGGAAGAGGAAGGCGCCTTCTACCGCATCATCCAGGCCGTGCTGGTGGCCCACCTGCACGGCAACGCCGCCCAGATCTCGGTGGAAATCGGGCGCGGAAATGTGCCCTCCGGCGCACAGCCCAGCTTCCTTGAGCTGGAAGAAGTGCTCTCCAATATCCCTGCGGAAGGCTGATCCGGCGACTGCTTTTGAGTTCGCCGGCGTCGCCTTGGGGCAGACGTAAAAAAGTGATCACAAGTCCGTGATTTTATGACTTGCCTTTCCCCCAAACCCAAGCGTATCTCTGGTGACAGCGTCGGAAGGACATGTTTGCTCGTTCTAATTTTGACATCAGGCGGGGACGTCCAGCCGACGCGTGGCTCTCCGATCAAAGGATTATGACATGACCAAGGAACTGCTCGTCGCCGCCGCCGCTTTCGCCCTCCTGGGCACCGCTGCTTGCACGAAGAAGGAAGAAGCCCCCGCCGCCGAAGCCCCCGCTGCTGAAGCCGCTGCTGCTCCGGCCGCCGACGCGATGGCCGCTCCGGCCGCCGCTGCCGACGCTGCCGCCGCTCCGGCCGCCGATGCGATGGCTGCTCCGGCCGCTCCGGCTGCCGACGCCGCCGCCCCGGCCGCGCCCGCCGCGAAGTAATACACTTCACGACGACGCAATTGCGTTACGGAAGGGCCGCCCTCTGGGGCGGCCCTTTTTCGTTGTGCAGCACCATATGACCACAGACGCCGGCCAACTCGACTGGACCTCTGACGGGCAACCGCGATCACGGCGATTTGGTGATGTCTACTTCTCCACTGAGGATGGACTGGCCGAGGCCCGTGCGGTCTTCCTGCGTGGCTGCGGCCTGCCGGACGCCTGGCAGGGCCGCAGGCGTTTCGTCGTGGGCGAGCTGGGGTTCGGCGCCGGGCTCAACACCGCCGCCCTGCTCGACCAATGGCGCCAGACCCGGCCGTCCGGTGCGGTGTTGCATGTCTTTTCCATCGAGGCGTTTCCGATCAGTGCCGAAGATGCGGCGCGCGCCCTGTCGCGCTGGCCGGCGCTGATGCCGGTCGTCGCGCCGCTCATCGCCGGGTGGCCGGGGCAAACCCGAGGCCGGTATCGCCTGGAGTTCCCACACCTCTCGGCGATTCTCGATGTGGCGGTGATGGACGTGGTTGCCGCGCTTCAGGGATGGTCCGGATGCGCCGACGCCTGGTTCCTGGACGGCTTCTCCCCGGCGCTGAACCCCGACATGTGGCGCGAGGAGGTGCTGGCGCTGGTCGCCGCCCGCTCGGCGCCCGGGGCCCGGGCGGCGACCTTCACGGTGGCCGGCCAGGTGCGCCGCGGGTTGAGCGCCGCCGGTTTCACTGTGGAGAAGCAGGCCGGCTTCGGACGCAAACGCGAACGGCTGGAGGCGGTGCTGGCCGGGACGCCAGGAGACCTCGTCCGTCAGCGGGTGGCGATCGTCGGCGGGGGTATAGCCGGCGCCTCGGCCGCGCGGGCCGTGCGCGCGCTGGGCGGCGAGGCCGTGGTGATTGAGGCCCAGTACCCGGGCGCCGGGGCTTCGGGCAATCCTGCCGCGCTGGTGACGCCCCGACTGGACGCCGGGCTGGGCGAGGCGGCGGGGCTGTTCGCCCAGGCTTTCGCCCGCGCGGGCCAGCTATACGACGAGGTCCCCGGGGCTGTGATCGCCCGGGGCGCCCTGCAGTTTACGACCGATGCGCGGGACCTCGAACGTTACGGCCGTATCTCTCACTCTGATCTGTTTCCGCCGAAGACCATGAACCTCCTGGGCGGTCCTGAAGCCAGCGCTCGGATGGGCGAGGCGGACCTCGGCCCGGCGTTGGACCAGCCCGACGCTATGGTCGTTGATCCAGCGCCTATCCTCACCACTTGGATCGGCGAACCCCGACGCGCCCACGTCGGGGCCCTGGAGCCCGCCGGCGAGGAGTGGCGATTGCTGGACGGGCAGGGTGCGGAGATTGTTCGGGTCGACGCCGTGATCCTGGCTGCGGCGCTGGGTACGGATAGCCTCGCGCCTGGCTTGCCGCTGTCGGCGGTTCGCGGGCAGGCCAGCTGGACCACAGACGGCGCGGTCGGGTCTGCTGCCGCGTTTGGCGGCTATGTCACCGCGACCCGGTCGGGGATCCTGTTCGGGTCAACCCATGACCGTGACGACACGGGCGCTGATCTGCGGCCCGAAGACCACGCCCGAAACCTGGCCACCCTGCGCGAGCGCCTGCCCCGGCTGGCCGAGTCGGTCCAGGAGGCTGACCTTCAGGGGCGCGCGTCGGTACGGGCTGTCAGCCGTGACATGACGCCTATCGCCGGCGAGACCGATCAGGCCGGGGTCTATGTCCTGACAGGATTTGGATCGCGGGGATTCTCATTGGCGCCCCTGCTGGCCGAGCATGTGGCCGCTCTGGCCTTGGGCGCCCCGTCGCCGATCAGCGTTGCGGCGGCCGGCCTCGTGGCGCCGGGCCGGTTCGCCAGGCGGGCGGCGCGTCGGGGGCGTTCCTGAGCCCGGTGTTTCGGGGTAGTATCGGCGCTTGAGGGACGCGACCGGGACCTGGAAGGAACCCTGCATGATCTGGAAAAACGCCCTGATCGCGGCGGCGGTGGGCACGCTCACCGCCAGCACCGGGATCGCAAAGTCACCCGAGGCGGACAAGCCCGCCAAGCCACGCAGCCAGTGCTTCTGGACCAACCAGGTGAACAACTTCGCCTCGAACGACAACCGGATCGTCAATCTGCGGATCGGCGTGAGCGAGGTTTATCAGCTTGAGATGTTTGGCCGCTGCCTCGACGTCGACTGGACGCACAACATTGCTGTGGTCTCGCGCGGCGGATCCCATATCTGCAGCGGTCTGGACGCCGAGATCATCGCGCCCTCGCCGATCGGATCCCAGCGCTGTCCTGTGAAGTCCGTGCGCAAGCTGACCGAAGCCGAGATCAAGGCCCTGCCCAAGGCCGCCCGCCCGTAAGCCTGCGAGAGCCAAAGAAAAGGGGGCGCTGTCGCCAGCGCCCCCCGGTTCTCAGGTCTGTAGATCGGATCAGAAGGACTTCTTGACGCCGACCTTCAGGACGCGGCCCAGCGGGTTACCGTTGGTGACGTCGTAGTTGTAGAAGCTCTGGGCGAAGGGCGGATCCTTGTCGAACAGGTTCTGCACGCTGACCGTAGCCGTTGTTTCCCAAGGCAGATTGACCTGCAGGGTCACGTCGCTTTGCCAGAAGTCCTTCAGCTTGCCGACGCTTTCATAGACGCCGGACGTATAGTTGTAGCGGCAGTCCGGCGTAGCGCCGGCGCCCGCATCGCCGACGCAAACAGGCGCCGCGATGGTCGTGCCCTCACGATAGAGCAGCTGGTAACGCAGGTTCCAGTTTTCACCCGTGACGTTGATGAACGCCGAGGCCCGCGTCTTGGGGAACGAATAGAACTCGCCGGACAGGTCATGCAGACCGGCCCGATTCAACGCCGGCGCGATGATAACCGACGGGTCTTCCAGGAGGGTCGTGGCGCCGCGCTTGTATTCCTCGGTCAGGGTTGCCTCGCCGCCGACCGTGACCTTGGTGTCGTAGAGGTCCATGCCGAAAAAGTTGTCGAACTCGTACTGGGCGCGTAGGTCAAAGCCGGAAGTCTTGGTGTTCTGGCCGTTGACGATCTTGATCGTGCCCTGAAGCAGGTTGGCCCCGGTGCAGACGCCGCCGATGAACACGAACCGCGCCGCAAAGGCTGGTTTGGCGCAGTTCGTCGCGTTAATGGCGGCGACCAACTGGCCTGCGTCCTCCGTGATCAGTTCCTTCTTGAAGTCGAAGGTCCAGTAATCGACCGAGGCGCTGAAGCCACCGACGTTGAACAGGACGCCGTAGTTGCCGGTGGTGGCGGTCTCGGGCTGAAGGTTGGGGTTGTTCTCGGTCACGACGGCGCGATAGGACCCGCTGATCTGGCGGACGCCCTTGGTGCTGCCGGGGGTCAAGGCTGCCTGGCCCGGGGCCCGGAAGGTGGTGCCCCACGATCCACGCACGGCCAGCCAGTCCATGACCTGCCAGCGGCCCGAGACCCGCGGGTTGGTCGTGGAGCCTACTTTGCCGCCGAATTCTTCCTGCCGGAGGGCGGCGCTGACCTCAAGGTTTTCGAGGATGGGCAGCCTGATTTCGGCAAACGCGGCGGCGACCTTGCGATCGACGTCGTAGTCTTTCTGGGCTCCGAAGAACACGAACGGACCCACCGGGTTGGCGCACTGGCCCTGCTGCCCATCGATGGAGTCGACGCATGGCGTGGCGCCCACGTCACCCAGGCCTTCCCAGTCATCAATGTTGCGGTCGAAGCGATACTGCACGCCGGCGGCGAAGGCGATGTTGCCGCCGCCCAGGGCAATGCCGGTTTCTTTCGAGACCACCGCGTCCGCGACAAAGAGCTGGTTCGTGCGGACGTTGGTGTACTGCCCGTAGAGCCACTCGACGGCCTTCGGATCATTGGCCACAGACGAGACGAAGTAGGGGTTCGCAGCGCCGTTGATGGCGCTGGTGCGGATGGCGTTGCTGAAGGGGTTGATGTATTTGCAATTTCCGACGCCGGGGGTCCCGGTCCGGAAATCGCAATTGGGTCCGCCTAGTCCGTTGAAGCCGCGCTGGATCCGGTTCACCAGCAGGTCGTTCGTGGTGACGATGCCCTGGTTCTCCATGAACATCAGGTTGGTGTCCCAGGTCAGGCCGTCCAGGAAGCCGCCGTTGAACTTGCCGCTCAGGCCGGCGGAGATCCGGTACTGAGTCTGCTGGATGTCCTGGTAGTCGGCGCCGTCCTTGTTGGTGGGGTGGCCTTCAACCCCGATCAGACGCCAGGAGGTCTGGCTGGTGGTGACGCCTGCCGCCATCGCCGCGCACTGGGCGGCGGAGAGCGGCGCGGCGCAGTTGGTGCGCAGGGCGATCAGGCCGGGGTTGCTGGCTGGAACGAAGAAGCGGGTCTGATTGTTGAAGCCTGGCGCGACAAGCGCCCCCGATGTGTTGGCGGTCGGGAACTGGGTGGTCAGGTTGGCCGGTGAGATCCGCTGGTTGGGCACATTGTTGCGGTTCCAGGCCACTTCACCGTGGAACTTTGCGTCATCCGACAGCTCGAAGTTGACTTCGCCGTACAGTTGGTAGTGCTGCTCCTTGTTCACCAGGTCATTGAAATTGCTGAACTGGTAGCGGCAGAGCGGTTGACCGGCGCCATTGCCGGCGACCGGCTTCAACCCGCCCGACAGGATCTGCGACCCCAGCTCGTTACAGCCGTTGTCGCGGAAGAGCGTAGCCCCGGTGGCGGTGCCGTAGGTGCCCGGGCTGGCCGAGCCTGACCAGCCGCCGTAGAAGACCGACTCGAATGGCCGGACCGCATAGTCGCGATCCTGGGCGTCCAGCCGACCCCGCACGCGGTAGCCAGCTGTCAACAGGACATTGCCGCGTTCAAACACGTGCCCATAGGCCAGGCTGGCGTCGTAGTCGCCACTGGAGTCCTGGATCAGGGCGTAGTTTCCGTTGAACTCGAAGCCATTCAGGTCCTTACGGGTGAGGAAGTTGACCACCCCGGCGATGGCGTCGGAGCCGTAGGTCGCAGCCGCGCCGTCCTTCAGGATCTCGATCCGCCCGATGGCGGCCGTCGGCATGAAGTTCAGGTCCTGGCCGCCGCCCTGGAAGGCGGCTGCGGTGGTGTCGGCCAGACGTCGGCCGTTCATCAGCACCAGGGTGCGCGATGACCCCAGGCCGCGAAGGTTGATTGAGGCTGTGCCGGCGCCGCCGTTGTAACGGTTGCTCTCGCCGAGTGAGGATTGTGCCGCAGTCAGGGTCTTGACCAACTGGACCACGCTGGGCGCGCCCTGCTTGGCCAGTTCGGTGACGCCGATAACATCCACCGGCTGGGCGGCTTTCTCGGACGAACCCGCAATGAACGAGCCGGTGACGACGACTTCCTCGACGTCGGTCGCGTCCTTGTCGGCGGCGGACTGGGCCGAGGCCGATCCGGCGGCGCCGAGCATGAGTGCGACGGCCAGGAACGAGCCGCCACGGAAATAGCTTCGCTTGGTCATAGTACCTCCCCTAATTGCCCCGACCGCATCTGATGTGCGGTGACCCGTAATGTACGGTTAGAGCAATGATCCTCGGCTTTTTACGTTTGCGCCAGTAAATTTTCGCTCACCTGGCAAACCGCAATTTCGAAGGCAGGAGAATGGGGCGTACAATTGACGTCGTAGCCAAAAACAAGAACGCCGCCGGGGTTAGCCGGCGGCGTCCAGGGTTTCAGATTTTCGCCCGTTCTAGAACTTCTTGCGGACGCTCACCTTGAAGGTCCGCCCGTAGGGGTTGCCGATGAAGGGGTCGTAGCTGGGTTCAAGGCGTGCCGCCGACGGGTCACGGTCCAGGATGTTGAACACCGAGGCGGTAACCGTCATGTCACCGGCCAGTTGCAGGCGGTAGGTCAGGTCGAAGGTGTAGAACTCCTTCACCTTCAGACCCAGCGTCGTCAGCTGGCAGTTGATCGCCGTCCCGGCCCGGGCGTTGGCGACGTTACAGTTGGTCGATGAACCGGTCTGGATGGTGGTCGGGCCACGGTTGTCGGTGGCGCCGCCCACATAGGTCATGTCCAGGCGAAGGTTGTGCTGATCGCGCGAGTATTCCGCATAGGAGCCCGCGCGGAGCTTGGACACGGTTCCCGGGAAACGGTCGTAGTTCGCAAAACCCAGCGCGCTGTACGCCGACGACACGAACACGCCGCCCAGACGGAACTCGCCGATGTCGTATTTCACCAGTCGGCTGAACGAACCGCCCACCGTGACATCGCCGCCCAGCACGTCCTTCAGCTTGTAGTCGATGCTGCCATCGATGCCGGAGACCTTGATCCGCGGACCGTTGACGGTATCCGACTTCACCCGCTGGATGTCGTTGCCGACCGTGACGCCCTGGATACAGGCGTTGTTGTTGGAGAAGGTGATCAGGCCGCGCAGCGCGCTGGCGCAGTTGACAGCCTGGGCTCCATTGCCAACCCCGCCGACGGCGGTGGCCACGATCTGCGCCGGAACCGTGACGATCTGGTCTTCTATGTTGAAGTGCCAGTAGTCAGCGATGATCCGAAGGCCGCCGCTCTGGAAGATGGCGCCGACATTGTAGGTGAAGGCCTTTTCCGGGCCGACACCCGGATTGCCGGCAAAATCGACCGACTTGAAGTTGTTGCCCGCCGCCTGGATGCCGGAGAGACCGGTCACGCCAGCCGTGGAGCGATTGGCCGGGGTCGGACCACGGAAGGTGGTGCCGACCGAGCCGCGCAGGGCGAAGCTTTCCACCACCTGCCACTTGACCGCGACCTTGGGGTTCACCGTGGAGCCGGTGAGGCCACCGTAGTCCTCGTAACGGATGGCCGCCTGTGCGTTGATCGTGTCGGTGATCGGCAGGTTGGTCTCAGCGAAGAACGCATAGACCGAGTCTTCAAGCTGCGTCGGCGTGCCCTGACCCAGGAAGATGTAGGGGCCGGTCGGCAGCGAGCAGTTCGTCGCGCCCGGGACGGGGCACGGCGTGACGCGAACGTCCTGGAAGGGGCTGCGGAGCGTGGACTGGAAATCGGTGGTGCGATACTGGCCGCCCGCCGCCCAGCCGATGGCGCCGCCCGGCAGTTCGATCGGCAGTTCGCCGTTGAACACCAGATCGACGACGAAGAGGTCCTGCACCTGACGGGTTTCGGCGCCACGCTCGAACAGCGAATCGACCAGAGCCGCGCTGTTGGCGTTTGCGGAGACGAAGCCCGGGTTTGTGAGGCCCAGAGCCGGGTTACCCGAATAGCCGTTGGAGAACGGGTTGAAGTACTGGCAGCCGTTGGCGCCCGGCGTGGCGCCGGTGCAGTTGGTTCCGCCGAAGCCATTCAGCGCCCGCTGCAGCTTGTCGATGAAGATGTCGGGCGTGTACTGACGATTCTGGGTCCTGGAGTAGGTGACGCCAACATCATAGCCAATGCCGGCGAACGGAAGCTCGCCGTTCAGTCCCGCCGACACCCGGAAAATGTCGTAGTTGCGGTAACCCTTCTGGCCGCCGTTGTCGAAGATCGGGTTGCCGCCGGAACCCAGCGGACGGAACAGGGTCAGCGAGACGCGGCTGGTCGCCGCGATCTGGGCCGGCGTGAAGCCGGCTTGCTGCAGCGCCGTCACCGCGCCCGGATTGCTGATCGGCGTCGAGAACACGCCCACGCTGCCGGGGCCGTTCGGGCCCTGGATCGGCGGGAAGCCCGGCGAGAAGCGGATCTGCGGGATGTCAGTCTTGGCCCAGTAGGCCTCGACGTGCAGCTTGGTGGTTTCGTTCAGATCAACATTGGCCTGGCCGAAGACGTGATAGCGGTCTTCGCGTTCGATCAGGTTGTCGAAGGGAATGAAGGTGAAGAAGCAGGCCGGTGTCGTGCCCGAGAAGCCGGAGAACCCACCAACGGCGCCGCAGTTGGCGTCGCGGGTCGGGCCGGCGATCGGCGCGCCTGTGGCGCCCAGCGGCAGGAAGGTGCCGGGCTGGCCCAGCACCGAATAGCCGGAGGGGTTCTGGGTGTAGGGGAGATAGGACCAGTCGCGATCCGTCGTCTTGAGTTCCGACCGGCGCTGATATCCGGCCGAGACCAGGATATTGGCGTTGTCGAAATTCTTTCCGTAGACGGCGTTGGCCGTGTAGTCGCCGTTGGAGCCGTCAACGAGGCGATAGTCGCCGCTGACTTCCAGGCCGTCGAAATTGGTGCGGGTGATGAAGTTCACCACGCCGGCGATGGCGTCGGAGCCGTAGGTGGCGGCCGCGCCGTCCTTCAGCACTTCGACCCGGCCAATGGCCGAGGCGGGCAACAGGTTTGTATCGACGCCGCCGCTGCCGGGGCCGGCCGATGCCGTGATGCGGCGGCCGTTGACCAGAACCAGCGTCCGGAGGCTTCCGAGACCGCGAAGGTTGATGGTACCGGCGCCGACCTGGCCCTGGGCTGCGGTCGAGAACTGGTTGGAGTCACCCAGAACCGGGCCGCTGATCGGCAGGCTCTTGATGAGATCGAGGGTGCTGGGCGAGCCGCGACGCTGCAACTCGTCCTGGCCGATCACCTCGACCGGAAGGGCGGCGTCTTCGGGGGTGCCCCGGATGAACGAGCCGGTGACGACGACTTCGTCGACTTCGGTCGCGGCCTGGCCGCTGTTCTGGGCCATGGCCTGGCCGGACGCTGCAAGCGTCATCGCGGCGGCAAGCACAGAAGCGCTGCAGAAGAATCTGCTTCGGGTCATATTTGTCCTCCCCTGGTGGCCTCTGGAGCGGGCCGAGCCTGGAAGAGGCCGGGTTATGTCGCGAAGATGAATTATTCTAGTCCTATTGCGCGGCGAAGCGGCGAACTTTTGACGTTGATGCGGCTTTGCAACACTTTACCACGTAAGCGATTGCGCCCTCTCGCTGGCCGTGAGGGGCGATCGGCTTCGATGATCGCCAGCGGGTCACGTTTTCGACGGAGCTGCCGAAAATCTGCGAAGGTGCGAAGGGCTTGAGCACTTCGCCGGACAAGTGATTCCTGTTGCGCTTCAGAACTGGGCGCCCTCATTTTGCACAACGTGGCTGCCCGGGGCTGCGGGGCGCGTCGATCTCGTCAGACTGATCGTGAGTGACGCAGGAACCCCCCTTTGATCCGCAAACGATAGTATTCGAGGGGCCAAACCTGGCGCGGGGCGGCGGCGCCGGGCTGGCGCTGATCCAGGCGTGGTGCAGGATCGCCGAATGTTGTCGGAAGCGCGGACGCAACCGGGTGGTTTTTGATATGCATTTGTCATGAGCGGTCCCGCGGCGCCGACGCGACATCACTGGAAGCTGGACGCGGCCGCGTTCGCCGCTCGGCCAAATCTGATCGCCGCTGTTGCAGCCGGTCTGGTCGGCGGCGTCGCGGCGGCGGCGCTGACGCCGGACCTGCGACTGGTTTCTTCCATGATCGTCGGATGGGATGTCTTCTGCCTGACCTTTCTGGTGCTGACGCTTCGCAGCCATGCGGGTCATGGGCCCGATGACATCCGCAGCTCGGCAGCCAGGCAGGATCAGGGACGGGCCACGATCCTGCTGATCGTCCTGACGGCCAGCGTCGCCAGTGTCGGCGCAGTTGGTCTGGAGCTATCCTTGGCCCAGGCTGAAGCTGGCTGGGCGAAAGGCCTTCGCGTTGCCGCCTGCGTGTTGACGCTCGGGGTGTCGTGGTTCCTGATCCAGACGGTTTACGCGCTGCACTATGCCCACGCCTACTACACTGTGGATCCAGCGACTGGGCAGGATGTGCGGGGGCTGATCTTCCCGGGCGGGGAGCCTCCCGACTATCGCGACTTCCTGCATTTCGCGATCGTGATCGGCGTTGCGGCGCAAACCGCAGACGTGGCCTTCAGTGACCGGCGGCTCCGGCGGCTGGGAACCGGACACAGCTTGATCGCCTTCGTATTCAACACATTGATTGTCGCCCTTGCGATCAACCTGGTGGCGGGTCTTTTCTGACGTTCGAAGCTTATCCACAAGCGGCCAACAGAAGTCTTTGGCCGCAACCAAAAGGCCGCATGGCGCGGCGTACGCCCTTCGCTAGAACAGTCTTATGACGCTCATTTCGTTCCCGCCCGTCGGCCAGCCCGTGTCGCGCATTCCCGCTGACCTTGAAGTCGAACAGGCCCTGCTGGGCATCCTTCTCTATGACAACTCGGCCCACGAACGGATCAGTGTGCCGCTTTCGCCTGACCATCTGCATGAGCCCGTCCATGCGCGGCTGTTTGGCGCCATTGAAGATCATATCCGAGCCGGGCAGCTAGCCGACCCGCTAACCATCGCCCAGCGATTCCAGGGTGACGTGGCATTCGAGGAACTGGGCGGCGTACGCTATCTCGCCGACCTCGTGGACAAGGCCCCCCCGGCCGCCAATGCGGCGGACTACGCCCGGGTAATTCACGACCTTGCGCTGCGCCGCGAACTGATCCGGCTTTCGGGTGAGATGTCCCTGGCCGCCGTGTCAGACACCGAGATGTCGGCCAAGGACCAGATCGAGGTGGTCGAGCAACAGTTGTTCAGCCTGGCCGAGAGCGGCGCCTCGTCCACCGGGTTCACAACCTTTCCAAACGCCTTGGCCCGCGCGCTTGAAAACACCGCCGAGGCGTTCTCGCGAGACGGCGGTCTGGCGGGAGTGTCCACCGGCCTCCACGATCTGGACAGGATGCTGGGCGGCCTGCACTCTTCGGACCTGCTGATCCTGGCGGGGCGGCCGTCCATGGGAAAGTCGTCGCTGGCGCTCAACATCGCCTTCGATGTCGCGCGTAAGTACGCCTGGGAGCCGCGGCCCGATGGCTCGAAAAAGACCATCAGTGGCGGGGTCGTCGCCTTCTTCCAGTTGGAAATGTCGGCTGATCAGCTGGCCATGCGCCTGTTGGCCGAGGTCTCGGGCATACCGTCCAACCTGATGCGAAAGGGCGAGATCAATCCGTCGGAATACGGGCGCATCCGCGAGGCTGCGCTCGATATCGAGGGGGCGCCGCTCTACATCGACGACACCGGCGGGATATCGATCTCCCAGCTTGCGGCGCGGGCGCGGCGGTTGAAGCGCACCTCCGGCCTCGACCTGATCGTTGTGGACTATCTGCAGCTGGTCACCGGTTCGGCCTCCAAGCGCAATGAAAACCGCGTGCAGGAAGTCAGCGAGATAACCCAGCAGATGAAGTCGCTGGCCAAGGAGCTGCAGGTGCCTGTCCTGGCTTGCGCCCAGCTTTCACGCCAGGTGGAGAGCCGTGAGGACAAGCGTCCCCAGCTGTCGGACCTGCGTGAATCCGGCTCCATCGAGCAGGACGCCGACGTCGTGATGTTCGTCTACCGGGAGGCCTACTACAAAGCCCGCCTGGAACCCCGGGAAAACACCCCCGAACACCTGGCCTGGCAGGACGAAATGGACCAGATCCGCAACCTCTCGGAACTGATCATCGCCAAGCAGCGTCACGGCCCCATCGGCACGGTCAAGCTGCACTTCGACGAGAACCTGACCAAGTTCAGTGACCTCGCGCAGCCCGGTCGGTATGAGCCGAACTGACGGGTAAGGCTGGCGCCCCGAAAAATATCAAAGCGGACCTTGGTTCCCGGTCTTTTAATCCGCAGGGGTGGGCGCCTGAAGCCCCCCACACGCCAGCGCGTGCCGGAGGAGAACCATGGAGTCGTCCACCCCGACCCCGATGTCATTGCCGGGGATTGCTGTTGTCGGCATGGATGCCCCCTTTCGCTGGCTCGGCGGCGGCTGGGTTGATCTGTGGCGTGCGCCACTGCCCTGCCTGACCTACGGCCTGGCGCTGTCGCTGGTCAGCCTCGGGCTGACGGCATGGGTCTATGTTCATGGCGCGTCACACTGGATCTTCGCCCTGACCTGCGGATTTGTGTTCGTGGCGCCGATCCTTGCAATGGGTCTCTATGAGGCCGGGCGCAGGCTGGAACTGGGCCAGAGGCCACAGTTGCCCGGAATGCTCCTGGTCGGTGCGGCGTTGCGCCAGGACATCGCCTACCTGGGTCTCGCGTTACTTCTGATCTTTCTTACCTGGGGCGGCATCGCCCAGATTGTCTATGGGCTCTCGACCAGCCAGATCCACCGCAATCTACCCGACCTGATCGCCTTCGCCGTCGGCACGTTCGAGGGCCGGCGCATGGTTTTGGCAGGATCATTGATCGGCGGCGCCATCGCCTTCTTCGCCTACAGTCTCGTGGTGGTGACGGCCCCCATGCTTCTGGATCGCCGCAATGACGTGTTTCGGGCGGTGGTCACGAGCGTGCGCACCGTGATCACGAACTTCTGGCCGATGGTCGTGTGGGCTGCGATCCTTGCCGCAATGACCCTGTCAACTGCAGCCACCGGATTTCTGGGCCTGACGCTGGTCTTCCCGTGGCTGGGTCTGGCCAGTTGGCGCGCCTACCGCGAACTGGTGCCCGACGATGCATAGCTCGCGGCGACGGGAAGGCGCACCCGATCTGCTCTCCCGAGGTCAGGAAAGAATGGTGGACGCGACTGGGATCGAACCAGTGACCCCCTCGATGTCAACGAGGTGCTCTCCCGCTGAGCTACGCATCCATCCTTCGGGAAGCGGGGATATATAGAGGGGTACCTACCTTAGCAACCCAGGTTTCAGGCGGCGATCATCCGTTCGACCTCGTTGACGATCTCGCGCAAATGGATCGGTTTACTCAGGACCTTGGCGCCGGCAGGGGCCTTGTCGCCTGCAGCCAGCGCAACAGCGGCGAACCCGGTGATAAACATGATCCGGAGGCCCGGATGTTTGGCGGCCGCCTGGCGGGCCACCTCGATCCCGTCCAGACCGGGCATCACTATGTCGGTCAGCAACAGGTCCCAGGGCTCATCCAGAAACGTCACCGCGGCTTCGCCGTCGGCGCAGGCGATCACCTCGTGGCCGGCGCGCTCAAGAGCGCGGGCCAGAAAGCCGCGGAGGGAATCGTCGTCTTCGGCGAGGAGGATGCGTGACATGGGCCGCTGCGTGGTTGAACCTCCATAATAGCCCAAGAAGGGTAAAGGCGCGATGAAGGGTCGTTTGACGCTGGGGGGCGGGCGCCCTTCTATGGCCCTGATGACCGCCCTCGAGCCCCTGCCTGCCGCCGATTCGCCCGACTATGCGGCGGCATTCGTGGTGCGTCGCGCCGGAAGCGGTGCTCCGCCCACGCCGCTGGTGTTCGCGTCACCGCATTCGGGACGTCACTATCCCGATGATCTGATGTCGGCGGCGGTGCTGGATGCGGTCAGCATCCGTCGATCCGAAGACGCGTTTGTTGACGACCTGATCGCCGAGGCGCCTGCTCATGGGGCCGCCCTGATCACCGCCAATTTCGCCCGGGCCTATGTGGATCTGAATCGGGAACCTTTCGAGCTGGATGCTTCGATGTTCGCCGATGAGGTGCCAGAATTTGCGCGCGGCCGAACGGCGCGGGTAGCTGCGGGGCTCGGCACCATCGCCCGGGTGGTTTCCGAGGGCCAGGAGATCTACCACCGCAAACTGATGTACGCTGAGGCCGAGACCCGGATCGCCGGCGCGCACCGCCCCTACCATCAGGCGCTGGAGAAGCTGATCGCCGAGACCCGGGCCACTCATGGCTTCGCAATACTGGTGGACTGGCACTCCATGCCGTCGGCCGCCGCGCGGTCAGGCGCCAGGGACCGGCCCAGCGATATGGTGCTTGGCGACCGATTTGGCGCAGCCTGCGCTGGCGTTCTGCCTACTCGCGTTGAGCGGGGGCTGGCGGAGTTGGGCTACCGCGTCACGCGCAACACCCCCTACGCTGGCGGCTACACCACCGAACACTATGGCAAGCCGCACCGGGGCGTTCACGCCCTCCAGATCGAGATCAACCGGGCCCTCTATCTGGACGAGGCGACGCTGGAGCCGACGTCGGGGTTTGACCGGCTGAAGGGCCATGTGGAGGGGCTGACGCAGGCGCTGGCGGCGGCGGACTGGTCGGGACTGCGGGCGGCGTAGGCGCGCGCAGATCGATAAGCGTCTCGGGTGAAGCTCGCCAAACCCCGCTTGCGTCGAGCCCACTGACCCGGGTTTGCAGCGCACAAAGTTTGCGGCCCCACGCCCAGGATTTCAGGCGTCAGCACGAAAAGTCGCAAATTCCTCGCAAAAACAGTGTATGGCCTCGCGCCACGCCGCCACACCCTTATGTGCGCCGCACAACGGGGTGGTGATTGTGGTCGCCTTCCCCTACAAGCGCGCCCTTCCGAACGAGACTGCCGAACCATGTCCCTCCGAAATATCGCCATCATCGCCCACGTCGACCACGGCAAGACCACGCTTGTGGACCAGCTTCTGGCCCAGTCAGGCGTCTTCCGAGCCAATGAGGCGACGGTCGAGCGCGCCATGGATTCCAACGACCAGGAGCGCGAGCGCGGGATCACCATCCTGGCTAAGTGCACCAGCGTGCTCTGGCACGGCGAGGCCGGCGAGACCCGGATCAACATCATCGACACCCCCGGCCACGCCGACTTCGGCGGCGAGGTAGAGCGGATCCTCGGCATGGTGGATGGCTGCGTCATCCTGGTGGACGCCGAGGAAGGCGTGATGCCGCAGACCAAGTTCGTGCTGGGCAAGGCGCTGAAGATGGGCCTGAAGCCGATCCTGTGTCTGAACAAGGTCGACCGCCCGCACGCCGATCCCGACCGGATCCTGAATGACGCCTTCGACCTGTTCGCCGCCATGGGCGCCACCGACGAGCAGCTCGACTTCCCGCACATCTACGCGTCGGGCAAGAACGGCTGGGCGACCATGGACATGGCCCAGCCCAACGACAATCTGGCCCCGCTGTTCGACCTGATCGTGCGCCACGTGCCGGAGCCGAAGGTTGTCGAAAACAAGGACAAGCCGTTCCAGATCCTCTCGGTACTGATCGAAAACGACCCGTTCCTGGGCCGCCTGCTCACCGGTCGGATCCAGTCCGGCAAGGCGACCCCTGGCATGGCCATTCATGCGCTGTCGCTGGATGGCAAGGAAATCGAGCGCGGCCGGATCACCAAGGTTCTGGCCTTCCGCGGCCTGAAGCGACAGCCGATCGACGACGCCGAAGCCGGCGATATCGTTGCGATTGCAGGCCTTTCGAAAGCCACCGTGGCCGACACCCTGTGTGCGATGGAAGTCACCGAGGCCCTGCCGGCGCAGCCGATCGATCCGCCGACCATTTCCATGACTGTCTCCGTCAACGACAGCCCCCTGGCCGGCCGCGAAGGCGACAAGGTCCAGAGCCGCGTGATCGCTGCGCGTCTGCTGAAAGAAGCCGAATCCAACGTCGCCATCCGCGTCACAGAGACTCCCGACAAGGACGCCTACGAAGTCGCCGGCCGCGGCGAACTGCAACTGGGCGTGCTGATCGAGAGCATGCGCCGCGAAGGCTTCGAACTCTCCATCAGCCGCCCGCGGGTGGTGTTCCAGAACGATCCCGAGACCGGCGAGCGGCTGGAGCCGATAGAGGATGTCATGATCGACGTCGACGATGAGTTTTCCGGTATCGTCATCGAGAAGCTGTCGGCCCGGAAGGCCGAGCTGAAGGACATGGGCCCTTCGGGTGCGGGCAAGACCCGCATCAGCCTGATGAGCCCGTCGCGCTCGCTGATCGGCTACCAGGGCGAGTTCCTCACCGACACTCGCGGCTCGGGCGTGCTGAACCGCGTGTTCAGCCACTACGAGCCCTACAAGGGCGCCATCGACGCCGGTCGCAAGGGCGTGCTGGTCTCCAACGGCGATGGTGAGACGGCGGCCTTCGCGCTGTGGAACCTGGAAGACCGCGGCTTCATGTTCGTCGGCGCGGGCGAGAAGACCTACCAGGGCATGATCATCGGCGAGAACTCGCGATCGGACGACCTCGACGTCAATCCGATGAAGGCCAAGCAGCTCACCAACGTCCGCGCGTCCGGCAAGGACGAGGCCGTTCGCCTCACCCCGCCACGCCGCCCGACCCTCGAACAGGCCATCGCCTACATCGAGGAGGACGAGTTGGTCGAGGTGACGCCCAAGTCCATCCGGCTACGCAAGCGGGTCCTGAACCCTTCGTTCCGCAAGAAGCGCGTCAAGGAAGAGTAGGGGCCCAACGGCCTCAATCCTCGACGATCCGGCTTGCCTTGCGCGTATCGGGCATCAGCACGTAGACCGCCAGTGACGCCGCGATCACCACGGTAACGTAGGTGAAGAACCAGGTCTCGGCGCCGGCCTGTTTCAATGCCAGCGCCACATACTCCGCCGTCCCGCCAAATACGGCGTTGGCCAGGGAATACGGCAAGGCCACGCCGAGCGCCCTGACCTCGGTGGGAAACAGTTCCGCCTTTACAACCGCATTTACCGAGGAATAGGCCGAGAGCACCACCAGGGCGGCGGTGACGAGGCCAAACGCCAGCCAGGGGTCGCGCGTGGCTGCAAGCGTCGAAAGCATCGGCCAGGTCAGCGCTGCGCCCAGCACGCCGAAGGTCATCAGAATTGCGCGCCGTCCCACCCGGTCGGACAGGGCGCCCATCAGCGGATTGATCAGCATGAAGATCGCCAGCCCGGCGGCGACGATCAGGTTCGCCTGGTCCTTGGTGAAGCCCGAGGTGTTGACGAGGAATTTCTGGATGTAGGTGGTGTAGGTGTAATAGGCCAGCGTGCCCCCGGCGGTAAGGCCGATCACCGTCAGCGCCTCTCGCGGATGACTGCGGATCAGGCCTATCGTCGTGGCTCTGGGGCCTGTGCGGGCGTGAAACGACGGCGTCTCGTCCATCCCGCGCCTGAGCCAGAACACCGCCACCGCCAGACCGCCGCCCATGAAGAACGGAACCCGCCAGCCCCAGGCCTGCATCTCCTCCGGCGTCAGCACAGCCGTCAGCACCAGCAGCACGCCCATGGCCATCAGTTGGCCGGCGATCAGGGTCGAATAGAAGACGCCCGACCAGAAGCCGCGATTCTTCCGGCTGGCCATCTCCGACAGATAGGTGGCGCTGACGCCATATTCGCCGCCCATGCTGATCCCCTGCAGGATCCGGGCGAACACCAGGATCGCCGGGGCGGCCACGCCGATTTCGGCCTCACCCGGACAGACCGCAATGAGCAGCGAACCCGCACACATCAGGCTGACCGCCAGCACCATCGCCGTTTTGCGACCGACCCGGTCGCCGTAGAGCCCCATCAGCCAGGCGCCCAGTGGCCGCGCCATGAACCCCACGCCGAACACCGCCGCCGTGCTCAGCAGTTGCGCGGTCCGGTCGCCTTCCGGAAAGAAGACCTTGGAAAAATAGAGGCCGAACGCCGCATAGACGAACCAGTCGAAGCTCTCGACCAGATTGCCCGCCGATCCGGCCAGGATCGAGCGGAGTCGGTTGGCGGGCAGCCCCGCAGTCTGCGTCATCGGTTGTTCGCCGCCCCCGTTCGCGGCTATCGATATCGCGAGAGACGAGGAAAGCCATGCTGAAACTGTTCACCGCCACCGGAACCATCGGCCTGGCCTGTGAGATCGCGCTTGAGGAGGCCGGTGCGGCCTGCGAGGTCGTCCGGATGAACTTTGCCGACAACGCCCAGCGCCAGCCGGACTACCTGGCGATCAACCCCAAGTCCCGCGTGCCGGCGCTGGTCTGCGACCAGGGCGTGATCACCGAAGCGCCGGCGATCCTCGGCTATGTGGCCCAGGCGTTCCCTGGCGCAGGCCTCGCACCGCTGGGAGACGCCTTCGCCATGGCCCAGGTGCAGGCGTTCAACAGCTATCTGTGCTCCTGGGTTCATCCCGCTGCCGCGCACCGTCACCGTGGCTATCGCTGGGCCGACACCCCCGCCGCCCTAGCCGATATGCGCGAAAAGGCGCCGAAGGTGTTCGCCGAGGCGATGGGCCTGATCGAGGCGGAATACGTGCGCGGCCCCTGGGTGATGGGCGAGCGCTACACGATCTGCGACCCGTACCTCTATGTGGTCTCAAGCTGGCTACCGCGCGACGGCATCGACATGGCGCAGTTCCCGAAGGTGGCTGACCACTTCGCGCGGATGGGCGAACGGGCCGCGGTGAACGCCGTGTTGGCGCGAGTGGCGGCCGGGTGACAGGAACGTCTGCAGGTGTAGGCCCAGCCTTGGGAATGACATCTGTTCGGCTTAAGAGACGGTCATGACCTCCTTAACGCCCCCTGCGAAACCCCCGCGCCACTATCCGACGTCAGCGGCCAAATGCGCTGATCTGGTGGTGCACATCGTGGGCCTGACGCTGGCTCTGGTGGGCGGGATCGTGCTGCTGGTGCTGGCAGTCCGCGACGGGTCGATCAGCCAGGTGGTGGGCGTATCCATCTATGCTGCCGGCGTGGTCGCCATGCTGGCCTTCTCGACCGCCTACAATTTCGCCAAGCCTCAGTATCGACCCACGCTGCGACGGCTGGATCATGCCGGCATCTTCCTGATGATCGCGGCTTCCTACACGCCCTTCACCACCCAGGCTCTGACCGGGCGGTGGGCGTGGGGCATGACCATCGCGGTCTGGTCGATCGCCGGGCTGGGTGCGCTGGGAAAGTTGTTCCTGCCGCACATCGGTCGCAAGCTGTGGGTGGCGGTCTATGTGGCGCTGGGCTGGCTGGTGGTGGTGGCGCTCAAGCCGATGATCGATGCCCTGGCCTGGTACGCCCTGTTGCTGCTGGTGGCCGGCGGCCTGCTCTATTCCACGGGCGTGATCTTCTATGTGAACAAGCAGCTGAAGTTCGCCCGCGCCATCTGGCACGGCCATGTGGTGGCCGCCGCCGCGACTCACTGGACCGCCGTGCTGGTGGGCGTGGTTCTGACCTCACAGACCTGAGTTCCAGTCGCCCCCTTGTGCTTGGGGGTAGGATTACGATGATGACCGGACAGGGCATCGTCGAACAGGGCCGCCACGACGATCTGATCGCGGCGGGCGGGGTCTATGCGGGCCTCTACAGTGTGCAGGCCAGTCTGTAGTCAGTAGGGCCGCTCCATGAAGACGTCGGCCCGAACGTAGGGTGTGTCTGTCGGCGGCAGGTCTCGAAAACCCATGGCGCGGTAGAGCGCCAGCGCCGGGGCAAGGTGCGAGCTGGTTTCAAGGTAGAGCCGGGTCGCGCCCGCTTCGGCGCCGGCGTCGATACAGCGCTGCATCAGACAACGACCCAGTCCCGAGCCCCGCAGGGTCTCGGCGACCGTCATCTTGGCGACCTCGAACCCGCCGTCTGCCATCTTCATCAGCGCCACGCAGCCGACCGGCGCGCCATCCAGCATCGCCATGAATATCCGACCGCCTTTGTCGATAATCTTCAGCTGGGGTTGACCCAGGACCTCGCGATCCTTGGCCTCGAGCGCGAAATACTTCTCGATCCACGCCTCGTTCAGCGTTCGGAACGCCTCGGCATGGGCCGGTTCGAATTCGACGATGTCCATGGCGCGTCCCCAAGGGTAGTCAACGGCCCAGTCCAAAGCCAAAGTCGCCGCCATGGTCAATTCGATTTACGCCGCCCTGCCCACCACGGTCTTCGCCGAGATGTCGGGGCTGGCCGCCCAGCTGGGCGCCATCAACCTCGGCCAGGGGTTCCCGGACGATCCCGGCCCGGAGGCCGTCCGTGCAAAGGCCGCCGACGCGGTGCTCAACGGCTATAACCAGTATCCGCCGATGACGGGCCTGCCGGAACTGCGCCAGGCGGTGGCGGCGCACTATAACGCTACGCAGGGGCTGGATCTCGACTGGGCCGGCGAAGTCACCATCACCTCCGGCGCCACCGAGGCCCTGGCGGTGAGTTTCTTCGGGCTTATCGAGCCGGGCGATGAGGTGATTGTCTTCCAGCCGTTCTACGACAGCTACCTGCCGGTGATCCGCCGCGCCGGCGGCGTGCCAAGACTGGTGACGCTGAAGCCGCCCCACTGGCGGTTCGATCGGGCGATGCTGGAGGCCGCCTTCAGCGCGCGCACCCGGCTGGTGGTGCTCAACAATCCCATGAACCCCACCGGCGTCGTCCTGCCCGATGAGGACCTGGTATTGCTGGCGGCGTTCTGCGTGGCCCACGATGCCGTCGTGGTCTGCGACGAGGTCTGGGAGAAGGTCGTGTTTTCGGGCGCTCGCCATCGTCCCCTGATGAGCTATCCCGGCATGCGCGAGCGGACGGTGAAAATCGGCTCGGCCGGCAAGATGTTCGGCCTGACCGGCTGGAAGGTGGGCTACCTCTGCGCCGCGCCGGCTCTGACCCACGCCCTGACCCGCGCCCATCAGTTCCTGACCTTCACCACGCCGCCCAACCTGCAGACCGCCGTGGCCTGGGGGCTGGAGAACGCCCACGACTGGTTTCGAGAGATGCCGGCGGGCCTGGAACGATCCCGCGACCGGATGGCCGAGGGGCTGCGGCGCGAGGGATTTTCGGTGCTGCCCGCTGACGGCACCTATTTCCTCTGCATGGATCTGATGGCCTCGGGAATCGAAGAGGGCGACCGCGATTTCTGCCTGCGCGCGGTCAAGGAGGCCGGCGTCGCCGCGATCCCGGTCTCGGCCTTCTATGAGACGGAGCCGGTGACGGGCATCGTGCGGCTGTGTTTCTCCAAGGCGGACGACACGCTTGACGAGGGCGTCCGTCGGCTGGCGCGGGCGCGAGACCTTTCGCGCGCGACCACGGCCTGATGCCTGAATACCGCATCTACCGGACCGACATCGTGCCGGAGCCACTGTTGATCGGCGCGGCGATCTTCGCCACGGATCAGGCCGCCCTGGCCGACACGGCGCGTTCCAGGCCGGACGGATGGGTCGTGGAGGTCTTCCGGCCCGCCCAGGACGTCTTCGTGGGTCGTATCGAAGCGGACGGTCGCGTCACGACCGAGCTGGATCCGGCGTAATCCGCGCCGGGCGGCCTGGCGCCTTACCTCCCGCCGCTATGCGGGGGAGGTAAAGTCGTTAGTCAGCAGGTGGACCCGCCATCCACAACGATCGTCTGGCCCGTGGTCCACGCCCCGGCGCGTGAAGCCAGGTAAAGCGCCGCGCCAGCCAGATCGTCCGGTTCGCCCAGACGGCGCAGCGGCGTGCCCGAACTGGCGCGTTCCTCGCCGGCCGGAGTATCCCACAGCGCCTTGGCGAAATCGGTCTTCACCAGACCGGGGGCCACGCAGTTGATGCGGATGTTGTAGGGTCCCAGCTCCTTGGCGAGGTTGCGGGCCAGCTGCATGTCGGCGGCCTTGGAGATGGCGTAGGCGCCGATGACCTCCGTGCCACGCAGGCCGCCGATGGACGAGATCACGATGATGGCGCCGTCCTTCCGCGCTTTCATCTCCGGCGCCACCATCTGGATCATCCAGTTGTTGGCGATGATGTTGTTGCTGAGGATCTTGCTGAAGGCCTCGTCGCTGATTTCCAGCTGGCTGCCGTAATAGGGGTTGGAGGCGGCGTTGCAGACCAGAATGTCGATCTTGCCGAAGGCCTTGCGGGTTTCGTCCATCAACCGCTGAAGATCATCTTTCGAGGAGATGTTGGCCGGGACGGCGATGGCATGGCCGGGGCGCTGCGCGTTGATGCCGGCGGCGACCTCATCGCAGGGGCCAGGCTTGCGCGACGAGATCACCACCTTCGCGCCCTGCTCGGCCATGCGCTCGGCGATGGCGCGGCCGATGCCGCGGGACGAGCCGGTGATCACAGCGACCTTGCCGGTCAGGTCGAACAAGCCGCCTGCGCCGACCATGGGGGCTTCCAGTACCTGGCTCACAGCATCTCTCCCGAACACTTGTTTGACTTTGAAGGCCATTTGCGATGGCGCCCGGCCTGCGGTCAAGCGTCCCAAGGTGGACGCGGGCGCAGGATGCCGTATCTTCGAAAACGAATGGGGACCGGTGAAGTCTTCGGTCTGAATCGGGGGAAGCAAATGAGAGTTCTGGGAAGCCTGGCGGCAGCGTTCGCCGTGGCTCTGACCTGGGTCGGATCTGCGGCGGCGCAGGACGACACCGCCCGACAGTTGCCGCATCCCGGCCAGGCGGTCTATCGCGCCAACTGTGCGGCTTGCCACGACAATCCCGAACAGACGCGTTCGCCGGCGAAATCGACGCTCGGGTCCATGAGCTATCAGGTCCTCAGCTTCGCCCTGACCAAGGGCAAGATGCAGGCGCAGGCCGCCGCCCTGTCCGAGGCGGATCGTGGAAACCTGATTAACTATCTCACGGGTCGTTCCACCGCGACTCTGGACGCATGGAGCAAGCCCATGATGTGCGGGGCTTCGCGCATACCCGTTGATCTGAAGCCGACGCCCAGCATCTCCACCTTCGGCTTTGATGCGCGCAACACGCGCACACTGACCGCCCGGCAGGCGGGCCTCACCACCGCGCAGTTGTCAAAGCTGGATCTGGCCTGGGCGATCGCCTTTCCTGACGCCACCATGATCCGGGCCCAGCCGGCGGTCGTGGGGAACACCCTGTTCCTGCCGGTGGCCGAAGCGTCGGCCATGTACGCCTTTGACGTAAGCGACCGGACGAAGCCCTGCATCAAATGGATCTACAATTCGCCCGGCGGCGCGCCGCTTCGCTCCAGCCCGGGCTTTGGCGTGATTTCTGATGGGCGATCAGTTCTCGCCTTCTCGGGGCTGGATTCCACAGTTCATGTTGTGGACGCGGCCACCGGCAAGGCGATCTGGACGAAGAATGTCGCAGCCTATTCCTACTCCCTGACCACCGGCACGCCGCGCGTCCTGAAAGACCGGATCATCGTGCCGGTCAGCCAGTTCGAGATCATGCAGGCGGCCGACAACGCCGTGACCTGCTGCACCAACCACGGCTTTGTCCTTTCGCTGAACCCGAAGACCGGCGACCAGCAGTGGCGCTATGACACCATGCCGGACGCCCAGCCGATCCGGGATCGCGGTGATGGCAAGATGCTGTACGGTCCGTCCGGCGCGCCGATCTGGAACTCGCCGGTGGTGGACGAGGCGCGCGGGCTGGTGTTCTTCGGAACCGGCGAGGCCAATTCGCCCCCCGCGCACCACAACACCAATGCCCTGATCGCCATCCGCCTGTCGGACGGCAAGGAGGTGTGGAGCCACCAGGCCACCGCCAACGACATCTTCAATGCCGGCTGCGGTCCAAAGCCGCGCCCCAACCAGTTCAACTGTGTCAGCGACACAGTCTATCGCGACGTGGATTTCGGCGCCTCGCTGATCCGGGGCAAGCTGAAGGACGGTCGCGAGATGGTCTTCGCCGGCCAGAAATCCGGCACGGTCTGGGCCATGCATCCGGACACCGGCAAGGTGATCTGGCGTCGCGATATCGGCACCGGCGCGCCCAACGGCGGGATTCACTGGGGCATCGCCTACAAGGACGACACGGTGTTTGTGCCGGTCGCCCAGATCGGTCGGCCGTTGCCGGGCGGGGAGCCCATTGATCCCGGCCTTCAGCGCGGCATGTACGCCGTCGACGCCCGTACCGGCGCAATCAAATGGCACTATACGGTCATGCCGGACTGCGCCAACGGCCGGGATAAGAAGGCGCCGCGCTGCGATCGGAACTATGGGTTCTCCGGCGCGCCCACAATCGTCGACGGCGCGATTATACAGGGCAGTCTGGATGGCCGGTTGTTCGCGCTGGACCTGAAGACCGGCCGCGAGATCTGGACCTTTGACACGCTTCGCGACTACGCCACCCTGAACGGCGTACCAGGAAAGGGCGGATCCATCGATGCGGCGTCCATCGTGGCGGTGAACGGGTTGCTGTTGTCGGGATCCGGCTACGGAATGTTCGGACAGGCGCCGGGCAATGTGCTGCTGGCGTTCAAGCCGAAGTAACGCGAAGGGCCTAAATCGTCAGGTAGCGCCCGGGGCGGCCATGGTTTTTGCGCAGCCCGCTTGCCGGACGGCGTCGGGATCAATAACTCCAAGGGTACGAAACATGGCCGTAGCGAGTCTGCGGCGACAGGATCAAGGCGACCCCATGCTGAAATGGACTTCCTACCTCGACGACGAAGATGGCGACGAGGACGAAAAGGGCGGTCGCCCCGACATGCCGATGACCGCAGGTCCTGTCCAGAACGCCCTGTTCAAGTCACGCACGGTTCTGATCTTCGGCGAAATCAACATGCGCCTTGCCGAGCGGGTCACCGCCCAGATCACAGCCTTCGCCGGCGAAAGCGACAAGCCGATCCGTGTGATCATCAATTCGCCGGGCGGCCACGTGGAAAGCGGCGACACGATCCATGACATGATCCGCTTCTGCGGCGCACCGGTGAAGGTCATCGGCACCGGCTGGGTCGCCTCGGCCGGCGCGCACATTTTCCTCGGCGCGCGCAAGGAAAACCGCCTCTGCCTGCCCAACACCCGGTTCCTCCTGCACCAACCCGCCGGCGGCGTGCGTGGCCAGGCTTCGGATATCGAGATCGAGGCCGAGGAGATCATCAAGATGCAGGAGCGGGTCAACCGCATGATCGCGCTTGAGACCGGCCAGACCTACGAAAAGGTCGTCAAGGATACGCTCCGGAATTTCTGGATGAGCGCCGACGAGGCCGTGGCCTACGGCCTGGTTTCCAAGGTGATCACGGACGCTAGCGAAGTCTGATTGAACAGGGCGCTCTCTCCTCCTCCATCGGGGGAGGGGGACCACGCGCAGCGTGGTGGAGGGGGCTTCGCAACAGGCTCGGCGGATGGGGCTGGCCCCCTCCACCGCGTTCCGCGGTCCCCCTCCCCCGATGGGGGAGGAGATGCAAATGCCCGAGGCTCAACCCTGGTGGAAGGGCGCGATCCTCTATCACGTCTACGTCCGCAGCTTCTTCGACAGCAACGGCGATGGCCACGGCGACCTGCCGGGCGTCATGGCCAAGCTGGACTACATCAGGAGCCTCGGCGTCGATGGCCTGTGGCTCTCGCCGATCCATCCCTCGCCCAACCGCGACTGGGGTTATGATACGGCCGACTACGAAGGCGTTCAGGCCGACTACGGCACGCTGGAAGACCTTCAACGGCTGCTCGACGCCGCCCATGCCATCGGGCTGAAGGTGGTGCTGGACGAGGTGCTGAGCCACACCTCCGACGTCCACCCCTGGTTTGTGGAAAGCCTTACCGGAGGTAGGGATGGTCCCAGGGCGAACTGGTACGTCTGGGCAGACCCCCAGGAAGATGGAACCGCCCCCAACAACTGGCTATCGGTGTTCGGCGGCCCGGCCTGGGCCTATCAGCCGGCCCGTCGCCAGCACTATCACCACAAGTTCCTGCGCCAGCAGCCCAAGCTGAACTGGCGCGATCCGGGCGCCCGGGAAGCCGCGCTGTCGGTGCTGGACTACTGGCTGGAGAAAGGTGTCGACGGCTTCCGGCTCGATGTGGCCGGTACATTCCTGCACGATGCCGACCTGACGCCCAATCCGGCGGTGCCGATGAACGAGCGCCGGGGCTATAACTGGTCGCATGCCGGCAATCTGCAACGCCACTTCTACGACTCCAACCTGCCGGAGAACGTCGAAACCCTCTATGAGATCCGCCGGCGGGTGGATGCGTTCTCCGGCCGTTTCGTGTTCGGGGAGTTTTCGGAGGAAGAGGAACGCTGCGGCGCCTATCTTCCGCCCGAAACCGGGCTGCACTCCTCCTACACCTTCGTGATGCTGCTGGCGCGCAAGCTGCAGTCGAGCTTTGTCACCGACCACTATGCAACTCTGGCCGCCCATCCCCACCATTGGCCGACGATCAGTTTCTCCAACCACGACGTCCCGCGCACTGTCAGCCGGTTCGGCGGCAAGGCGGCGTCGCCGGAGTTGGCCAGGATGCTGTTCGCCCTGCTGGTCGCGTTAAGGGGCACCACCCTGATCTATCAGGGCGAGGAACTCGGCCTGCCGCAGGCCGCCCTGCCGCGAGACCTTTTGCGCGATCCGGTGGGAGACCTCTACTGGCCCTATGACGGCGGTCGCGACGGATGCCGTACGCCAATGCCCTGGACAGCTGGTCCGCAGATGGGGTTCACCACCGGCGCGCCCTGGCTGCCGCTGGCTGTCGAGCATCGGGGCCTGAGCGTCGAGGAACAGGCGGCAGATCCGGAGTCGAACCTGGCGTTCTCCCGCGCCATGATCGCCTTCCGGAACGGCTCGGAAGCCATGCGGCTGGGCGAAATCAGCTTTATCCAGACCGCAGACCCCGTTTTGGGCTTTGTGCGGGAGTATGCCGGCGAGCGCATTGTCTGCCTGTTCAACCTTTCGGATGAGCCCCGGTTTGTGGAGTACCCGACCCTGGAGACGGCCAGTCTATTGCCGGTCAGGGCAGGCGACGCCGACATTCGCGGCGCCTCGATCGGGCTGGCGCCCTACGCAGCGGTCTTCCTGCAACTGCCCTAGGCGGCTACAAGCTCTGGATGGAAGACGATGCGCCCCGGACTTCAAAAGCCGACACCCGGTTCGGTCAGGGCTTCCTGACGGACACCTGGTACCTGGGTGCGTTGTCCCGCGATCTGAAACCTGGCCGGCTCACACGGATCGAGATTCTGGGCGAACCTGTGATGCTGGGGCGCTCGCGCCGGGGGGATACCTTCGCGCTGCGCGATGTCTGTCCGCACCGCGCCGCGCCGCTGTCGGCGGGGTCGTTTCATCTCGACGCCAAAGGTGTCGAAACCGTGCAGTGCCCCTACCATGGCTGGCGGTTTGGTCAGGACGGCGCCTGCGCGGCTATCCCCTCCCTCACGGCAGATCAGAGCCTTGATGTATCGAAGATCACGGTGCGGCGTTATCCCGTGGTGGAGAGTCAGGGCATTGTCTTCGTCTGGATGGGGTCTGCGCCGGCCAGCGAGCCCGACGGGCCGCCGCCGAATTTTCCGGGCATCGTGGGAGGGTCGCCCAAGCTGGTCGATCAGGTGGTGTTCGACTCCCATATCGACCAGGCGGTGGTAGGCCTGATGGACCCGGCTCACGGGCCTTACGTGCATCGCCAGTGGTGGTGGCGCAACTCGGGCAGCGAACACGACAAGCGAAAACGCTTCGAACCGCGCGAGCACGGGTTCGCCATGGTCCGTCATGAACCCTCGAAGAACAGCCGCGCTTATGCGGTGCTGGGCGGCCAGCCGCTGACGGAGATCACCTTCCGGCTCCCGGGCATGCGCTGGGAGCATGTGACGGTCGGCAAACACCAGGTGCTGTCGCTGACTTGCCTGACACCGATTGATGCCACGCGGACCCGTGTGACGCAGATCGCCTGGTCGGATCACCCGGCTTTCCTGCTGCTGAAACCTGTGATCGCGGCGTGGGCCCGCACCTTCCTGCGCCAGGATGGCGACATGGTGAACCTGCAGAACCAGGGGCTGAAGTACGATCCGACCCTTCTGTGGATCGACGACGCGGATCGTCAGGCCAAGTGGTACCAGGCGCTGAAGCGCGAATGGGTCGCCAGTCGGCGCGAGGGCCGGGCCTTCGTCAATCCCGTCGAGGCCGCGACGCTGACGTGGCGAAGCTAGGGTTCCTGGGGAGCCTTGCCGGGGTCGCCCTGATCGTCGGCCTGGGAAGTGCGGCAGGCGCTTCGACAGCCCAGCCCGCGCCCGACCTGGCGCCGCCATCGCTGGCTTGCCGCATTGAAGGCTGGACCGCAGCTTCGGAGTCCAATGCGGCGTCTCTGACCACGCTCCTCTGGAGGCCGTTCGGACGAGATGAGGTGGGCTGGGAGATCTACGCGCCGCTCATCCAGCGCGAAATCGCCACGACATGTCCCGTGACCGGCGAAGGCTTTGCCGCCGCGCTGGCCGCCTGGCAGTCGACGAGGAACCTTCCTGGCGACGGGGTGCTCAGCGAAGCTACACTCCTGCAGTTCAAGGCCCAGGCGCAGGCGCGACGGCCGTTCGTCGCGGCCATTACCGCCGGGATCTGCCCGGAGACGCCGGATCTGATCACCGAGGCTGCGCGCAGTGAGGGCACAGGCGGCAAGACCGTCTGGATGCAGCCGGCGGCCCTGCGGGCCTGGCGGGCGATGGCGGCCGCAGCGCGTGCTGAGGTCCCCGGGATCGCCGCCGACCCTGATGCGCTCACCATCTTCTCTGGCTATCGCAGCCCAAGCCTCGACGCCGCCCGATGTCTGGCCGAGGGCAACTGCGATGGTGTTGTCCGCGCCCGCTGCTCGGCGCACCGAACGGGAACGGCCGCGGACCTCTATGTGGGTCATGCGCCCGGCTATTCGGCGGATTCCACCGCCGACGAGAACCGCCTGTTCATGACGCGGACGGCCGCGTACCGGTGGCTGGTGACGAACGCGGCGCGGTTTGGCTTCGTCAATTACGCCTTCGAACCCTGGCATTGGGAATGGACGGGCGAGACTCCCTGATCCAAGCTCACAGCATGGCAAATGCAATCCTGAACGGCGTCTCCATAGCCTTTGACGACATTCCTCCGCCTGGCCCTGCGCAGCGGACGATCCTGTTGCTCCACGGCTTCGCCTCGAACCGCAACGAGGGCTGGAAGCGCACAGGCTGGTACTCCGCCTTCGAACGACGCGGCATCCGAACCCTTGCGCTGGATCAGCGCGGCCATGGCGAGAGCATGAAATCCCATGATCCCGCCGACTATGGCCGCGAGCACATAGCCGCCGACGCCCTGGCGTTGCTGGATCATCTGGGCGTCGGACGCTGCGATGTGTTCGGCTATTCGATGGGCACGCGCACGGCCATGCAGGTGGCGCTCGACGCCCCTGACCGGATCTCCAACCTGATGCTGGGCGGGATCGGCGGCAAACTGTTTGACCCACGCCCGGCAGGTTCGGTGGAAGCCATGGCCGAGGCCATGTCGGCCGAGGATCCAACCAACATCAAGACCGAGATGTTGAAAAGCTTCCGCCAGTTCGCCGATGAACAGGGCGAGGACCGGATGGCGCTGGCCGCCTGCTCCGCCGCCGACAGCCGGTCACTGGAACGCGACGCGCTGGGAACGCTGGCCATGCCGGTGCTGGTGGTCGCGGGCCGTCACGACGAACTGGCAGGTGATCCGGATGAGCTGGCGGCCGTGTTTCCGCGCGGCAAGGGCGTCACCCTGCCAGGCTGCGACCACTTCTCGGCGATCCCGCACGGCCTGTTGAAGGCGACCGTTTTCGACTTCCTCGACGGGATGCTCGACGACGACTTCCCGGACAACTACCGCTAGATCACGTCGAGATTGGATTGAATCAATCCAATCTCGAAAAACGTGATCGCCCTCATATGTCCAGAGCGGGTTGCGGGCGGAAAACCGTTTCCCACTCTTCCTCAACCCACTCTAGGTTTTCGGACCCATGTTGTAGGGGCCGCCCTTGGCCAGCGCGGTCTTGTAGGCCGGACGCGCCTGGAAGCGGTCAACCCATGCTGCGATATTAGGGTATTCGCCGCCGCGACCGGTCGACTTCACGATCTCGCCGACAAAGCTCATCTGGATGTCGGCGGCGGACAGGGCGTCACCCACCAGCCAGTCGCGACCGGCCAGCGAGGCATCGACATAGCCCAGGTGATTGGCCGTCTCGCTGTCGATGCGGGGTTTCAGCGGCGCGGCCGCCTCGCCAAGGCGACCCGTGTACATGGCCAGCATGAGCGGCAGCATCGCCGAGCCCTCGGCATAGTGAAGCCACTGGTTCCAGCTCTCATAGTCGGCGCTGCCTGCCGCCGGGACCAGTTGGCCGCCGCCGTGCTTGCGCACGATATAGTCGATGATGGCTCCGGATTCGATGATCGTATGCCCATCCTCCGTCACTACGGGCGACTTGCCTAGACGATGAACGGCCACCAGCTCCGGCGGCGCCAGACGGGTTGTCGCGTCGCGGGCATAGTGCTTGATCTCGTAGGGTACGCCCAGCTCCTCCAGGAGCCACAGGATGCGCTGCGAGCGTGAGTCGTTCAGGTGGTGGACGGTAAGCATGGGCGCGGTTCCCGTGATTGATTGGACTTATCCATCGCCCATTCCCCTTACGCAACGCAAGCCGCCTATAGTGGCGACATGACCCTGATCCTTCCCCATCTCCCGGACCTTCTGGACGAGGCGGCGCTTGAGGCCGCAGCTCTTGTAGCCTCTCTGCAATCCGCCGTGCTCGGCCGCGTCCAGAAGGATGGCCGGCTGGACCGGACCGCCCTCGACGCCGAGCAACATGCCTCCCACGGTCTCGCCTGGGCGGCGGCCTATGCCGAGACCCTCCGGCAGACGGCGGTCTGGGCACGGTCGCTGGGCGATGACTTCGGCGAGGCCGAAGCCCTGCCCGCACAACTCCTTGCTCACGAGTATCTGAGCCAGCTTGCCGGCGGCCTGCCCATGAACCAGGGCGAGATTTTCCGGCCGGCCGACGTGTTCGCTCCGGCAGATCGGCTGGGCCATGTGATCGGACGGCTGAGGGCCGGCGCCTCACAGGAAGTGAAGCTCCGGATTGTCGAACTTCTTGACGCAGCCCGCGGGCGGCCCTCGCTGGAGACAAGCGGGCTGGACGAAACGCTCGAGGCGGTTCGGGACCAGTTCTATGCCTTCACCGCCGAGAAAATCACCCCGCACGCCCAGGGCTGGCACCTGCGCGATGAACTGATCCCGCTCGGTCTGCTGGAAGAGCTGGGTGATCTGGGCGTATTTGGCCTGACCGCGCCTGAGGCCTGGGGCGGGGCGGGCATGGGCAAGGTGGCGATGTGCGTGGTCTCCGAAGCGCTATCGCGCGGCTGGATCGGCGCCGGCTCACTGGGCACCCGGTCCGAGATCGCCGCTGAGCTGATCCTGGCCCACGGCACGGATGACCAGAAGGCGCGATGGCTGCCGGGAATCACCTCGGGCCGGACCATTCCTACCGCCGTGTTCACCGAGCCGGAGGCCGGATCCGACCTGGGATCCCTGCGCACCCGGGCTGTCCGCGACGGCGACAGCTGGAGGGTCTACGGAGCGAAGACCTGGATAACCCATGCTGCACGGGCCGATGTGATGACCCTGCTGGTCCGCACCGAGCCCGCCTCAAAGGACCATAAAGGGCTTTCGATGTTTCTGGCCGAGAAGCCGCGGGGGACCCTGGCAGACCCCTTCCCCGCGATCGGTATGAGCGGCGGCGAGATCGCGGTCATCGGCTATCGCGGCATGAAGGAGTACGAACTGGCCTTTGATGGTTTTGAAGTCGCAGACCGCAACCTGCTGGGCGGCCAGACGGGGCAGGGGTTTGCCCAGTTGATGGCCACCTTCGAAAGCGCCCGGATCCAGACCGCGGCACGGGCCATCGGTGTGGCGCAGAACGCCCTCGATCTGGCCCTCGATTACGCGCTCCAGCGGCGACAGTTCGGCGGACTCATCGCGGCCTTCCCGCGTGTCGCCAACAAGCTCGCCATGATGGCCGCGGAGATTCTAGGAGCCCGGCGGTTGGCCTGGTTCGCCGCGCGCGCCAAGGACGAGGGCCGTCGCTGCGATCTTGAGGCCGGGATGGCTAAACTGACGGCGGCCCGCATCGCCTGGGCGGCGGCGGACAATGCGGTGCAGATTCACGGTGGAACCGGCTTTGCCGTCGAGCAACCCGTCAGCCGCGTGCTGGCTGACGCGCGCATCCTCAACATCTTCGAAGGCACCGGGGAAATTCAGGCCCAGGTGATTGCGCGGCGCCTGCTCGAAGGCGCGAACTGAGGCGTTGGAGCCTATCCGGTTCAGATGGAATCATCTGAACCGGATAGACAGGCTCGTTTCCATACATTTAGAGTGCGACGGTCGCTTGAACCGGTAACCAGCTACAAGCTTACGCGCTCACATCTAGCTGCGCGGCCTGATGCCGTCTACAATCAAGGCGATCCGACGATCCATTGCCGCGATCATCGAGCGGGCGTCCGATCCTTCAGTCGCCATCCGGAAGGTCCAGGCCTGAACCGCGAGCAGCAGGGCGACGATCTCATCCAGGTTCGCATCGGCTGCGATGTCGCCGTCTTCGACACCCTTGGCAAGGCAGTCGTAGAGCACCGACCTCAGCTGCGCATTCTGACCAAACGGCCGGACGCCCGGTGTCTGCGCCAGATCGTAGGCCGCCGCTATATGCGCCAGGAACAGCCTGGGGTGTTGCATCTCGAACTGGATGTGCGCGCCGAACATGGTCTGCAACCTGTTCAGCGTCGAGCCGCGAAGATGGGGCAAAACCCGATCCAGTTCTCCCGAAAGAAACTTGCTCCGGGCATCCATCACCTCGGAGAGAATCTCGCCCTTGGAGGCGAAGGAGGTGAAGACAGTGCCTGCCGCCACGCCTGCATCGCGGGCAATATCCCGGATGGTAGTGCCCTCATAGCCCTGGACGTTGAAAAGATTGCGGGCCGCCGCGAGCACCCGCTGCCGCGTTGCTTCCTTCTGGGAGGCGCGCACCGGCGACGCAAAAGCGATGGAACCGGTATCGACCTTCATTCCAGAGCATTTATCAGCCGCGACGCGCTCCGGCGAGCACTATCCGGATCTGGTCCTTGGCGCGGGCCTGCAGCGCGTCCAGGCTCCACCCCTCGAAAATCGCCTGGGAGAAGTTGGCCAGGAAGCAGTCCATCAGCATCTGGCTGCGCAGTTTGACCTCGGGTTGCTGGGACAGTTCCCCGCGTTCGACGGCCGAAGTGAGTTGCTCGCTGAAGACGTCCTGAAAGCCGCGACTCAAGGCAAGGGCGCGAAGCGCCGGCCCGCCATCGATATCCCATGCAACGCTGAAGGCGGCGCGCGCCAGTTGCATGCGGGCCTTGTAGAAGGCGTAACCCGCCATCAGGACTTTCAGCAGGCTGTCCTCGATTTTGCCGCCCTGGGTCCCTGCTGTGCGCATGACGACAAGCAACGTGTCGAGATCATCGGACATTATCTCGCGGAACAAATCCGACTTGTCGCGGAAACTGGCGAAGACCGCGCCGGTCGACATGCCGGCGGCGGCGGCGATATCACGTATGGTGGCGCCCTCATAGCCCTCCTCGCTGAACAGATTGCGGGCGGCATTGAGCACCTTCAGTCGCGTCTGGCGCTTTGCAAGCGCACGGCTTGTGGGCGCGCGTTTCGGCGTTTCGCCTTCTGATCGGATTGCCGCGCTTTGGATCATCTGACTCTGTGGCTGTACCGGACCAATAATGTCCCGGGCGGTATACTCGATGGCGGCTAGCGACAAAGACGCCGAAGGCCACAGTGAACATGTTCATTGCAAGTTGTGTTAGGCAACAAATAATCCCTTATGGAGGGCTTGTCGACTGCGACATTTTGCCACCCACACGCGTTCTTGGCCATGCTGGCAACCCTTAAGGAGCAAAAATTGTGCCTATTCGGCCAGATTTTCCGGGAAAGTGGAAATGCTGCCAACCATCGTTCGCTGAACGGAGTCGTTCCAGTCATTGCGCAGGGTCAGTTGTGGTCCTTAGGGATTGATGTAGCGGGACCCGGCCCTGTCGGCCTAAGATCAATCCATGGGTATCTTTGACTATCTCATCTATGCCGCGCTCGCGGCGGTCAGCTTGGTGCTGCTGGTTGGACTTTTCGCCCTGTTCCGAGGCGGCGAGTTCGGGCGGTCCTATTCCAACAAGCTGATGCGACTGCGCGTGCTGATGCAGGCGATCGCCATTGCGGTGCTGGTAGCTGCCGCCTGGTACCGGGGCCAGGGCTGATGGTCACGCTCAATCGCATCTACACCCGCACCGGTGATGCGGGTACGACGCGCCTGGCTACGGGCGCCACGGTCAGCAAGGCCGACATCCGGGTTGAAGCCTATGGCGCTGTCGACGAGACCAACGCCTGCCTGGGCCTTGCCCGTGTCCATACCGTCGGGGACGCCCTGCTCGACGCCATGCTGGCGCGGATCCAGAACGAACTCTTCGACCTTGGGGCAGACCTGTCGACCCCGGCAGCCCCTGATGAGATTGCAGGTTCGAAGCTGCGCATTCTCGACAGCCAGGTCGGCCGGCTTGAAACCGCGATCGACGAACTGAATACGAAGCTGCCCGATCTGATGTCCTTTGTGCTGCCTGGCGGGACACCGGCCGCCGCAGCGCTGCACCTGGCCCGCACCGTTTGCCGGCGCGCCGAGCGGGAGGCTGTGAGGCTGATCGAGGCCGGCGAGCCGGTGAGCGGTCCGGCCCTTCGCTACATCAACCGGCTGTCGGACTTTCTGTTCGTCGCCGCACGCTGGGCCAATGGCCGCGGCGAGGCCGAGGTGTTCTGGGTTTCCGGGGCGACGCGTTAGGGCTTTGCGGCGGCGGGCGGCGCGGGGCGGCCGATGGCGGCGTTCGCCTCGGCCTCGGCGGCCTTGTCTTCGATGGTGCGGCCGGTGATGTCGGAAATCAGCACCGGCTGTGCGCAGACCCGCTGGTCGACATCCCACCACTTGCGGGCTGCCTCGCACTTCTTTTGCGGGATAATCCAACCCACCTGCCATACCAGCACGCCCGCGACGATCACGGCGAAGAGGGCGACAAAGATGAGCTTGAGGCGCTCAATGTTCGGGTTCATGGATGCCTTTTACGTAACGAGAGGGGGGTCTGGCTAGTGCCCGGTCACAATGGGAATGAGGTCTCGCAAGCTTGCAATGCGCGGCGGAACCGCTATTGCCCTCCCGCTTATTTCGTTCAGAAACCCCAATTTGAGGCGCTAGCAACCCATGAAGGTGTTGGTCCCGGTCAAGCGGGTGATCGACTATAACGTCAAGGCCCGCGTGAAGGCCGATCAGACGGGCGTCGACCTCGCAAACGTGAAGATGTCGATGAATCCCTTCTGTGAGATCGCGGTCGAAGAAGCCGTGCGACTCAAGGAGAAGGGCGTGGCGACGGAGGTCGTGGCTGTTTCCATCGGTCCGGCCCAGGCGCAGGAGACCCTGCGGACCTCGCTGGCCATGGGCGCTGACCGCGCCATCCTGATCCAGACCGACCAGGACCTGGAGCCGCTGGCGGTGGCCAAGGTGCTGAAGGCGATCATCGCCGAAGAAAATCCCGACCTCGTCCTGATGGGCAAGCAGGCCATCGACGGCGACAACAACGCCACCGGCCAGATGCTATCGACGCTGCTCGATTGGCCCCAGGCGACTTTCGCCTCGGCACTCACCGTCGAAGGCGGCAAAGCCAAGGTGACCCGCGAGGTCGACGGCGGCCTGCAGACCCTGGAAGTGAACCTGCCGGCAGTTGTGACGGCGGACCTGCGCCTCAATGAGCCGCGCTACGCCAGCCTACCCAACATCATGAAGGCCAAGAAGAAGCCGCTGGACGTCAAGGAACTGGCTTCGCTCGGCGTCGATACCGCGCCGCGCCTGAAGGTGATCAAGGTCACCGAGCCGGCCAAGCGCTCGGCCGGCATCAAGGTGGAAGCCGCCGCCGACATCGTCAGCAACCTCAAGACTTCGGGGGTATTCTAGATGGCCGTTCTCGTAATCGCCGACCACGACAACGCGACGCTAAAGGACAACACCAACAAGGTAGTCACCGCAGCCCTGGCCATCTCGGGAGACGTGGATGTCCTCGTGGCCGGGACAAATACGGCTGCGCTGGGCGCCGACGCCGCAAAGATCAGCGGCGTGCGCAAGGTGCTGACGGCGGAAAGCGCCGAGCTTGGCCAAGGCATCGCCGAGGCTGTGGGCGACCTGATCGTCGGTCTCATGGGGGGCTATGACGCCGTCCTGATCCCCGCCACCTCGCAGGGCAAGAGCTTCAGCCCTCGTATCGCCGCCAAGCTGGATGTGGCCCAGATCTCCGAAGTGATCGAGGTGGTCTCCGCCGACACGTTTGTGCGTCCGATCTACGCCGGTAACGCCCTGGAAACAGTCCAGTCGGCCGACGCCAAGAAGGTGCTGACCGTGCGCCCCACCGCCTTCAAGGCGGCGGCTACCGACGGCTCGGCCAAGGTCGAGGCTGCCGCTGCCCCCGGCGCGCAGGCCAAGGTGCATTTCATCGGCCAGCAGATCGTCAAGTCGGCCCGCCCGGATCTTGGCGCCGCCAAGATCGTGGTATCCGGCGGCCGTGCCATGGGCTCTGCCGAAGAGTTCCAGAAGGTGATCGAGCCTCTCGCCGACAAGCTGGGCGCCGCCGTGGGCGCCAGCCGCGCCGCCGTTGACGCGGGCTACGCGCCCAACGACTACCAGGTGGGCCAGACTGGCAAGGTCGTGGCGCCGGAACTCTACATCGCCATCGGCATCTCGGGCGCCATCCAGCACCTGGCCGGCATGAAGGACTCCAAGATCATCGTGGCGATCAACAAGGACGGCGACGCGCCGATCTTCCAGGTCGCCGACTTTGGTCTGGTGGCCGACTACAAGACTGCGGTGCCGGAACTGATGAGCTCACTGACCGCCGCCGGCGTGTAGGCGCAGTCGGACGTGAATTGAATCGGGGGGTGGTCTCATCGTGAGGGCACCCCCTTTTCGTGTTCGGCGCACCTCTGGGAAACCCGGCGCACCACAGCACTTCGGTTCGTCGACCTGTTGCGCCGCAGCAAACCGCTTGCCGCAATGCGCCATTCACGTGCTAGAAAGCCTGCCCTGAGTTTGGGCGGTGCTCGCCCGAAGGCATCGAGGCCAAGGCAGTATGGTTGATATCAGGACAGTCGGCATCATCGGCGCGGGTCAGATGGGATCGGGTATCGCCCACGTAGTGGCCCTGGCCGGGTACGACGTCCTGCTCCACGACGTCAGCGCCGAGCGGATCGCCCAGGGTCTTGCCCTGATCGAAAAGAACATGACCCGCCAGGTCAGCCGCAACATCATCGAGCACACCGCCATGGAAGCGGCGATAGGCCGGATCAAGGCCGCGCCGGAACTCCGGTCCATCGGGACCACGGACCTCGCCATCGAGGCGGCCACGGAAAACGAAGAGACCAAGAAGACCATCTTCCGCGCGCTCGGCCCCCACCTCGGCGCTGACACGATCCTGGCCTCCAACACCTCCTCGATTTCGATCACCCGCCTGGCCTCGGTGACCGACCGGCCGGACCGGTTCATCGGCCTGCACTTCATGAACCCGGTGCCGGTGATGAAGCTGGTGGAGATCATCCGCGGTATCGCCACGGGCCCCGCCACTTACGAGACTGCCGTCAGTTTCGCCCAGTCGCTGGGCAAGACCACGTCCAACGCCGAGGACTTCCCGGCCTTCATCGTCAATCGCGTGCTGGTGCCGATGATCAACGAGGCGATCTACACGCTCTATGAAGGCGTCGGTACGGTCGACGCCATCGACACCGCCATGAAGCTCGGCGCCAACCATCCCATGGGGCCCCTGGAACTGGGTGATTTCATCGGTCTGGATACCGTCCTGTCGATCATGAACGTGCTCTACGAGGGCCTCGCAGACTCAAAATATCGCCCCTGCCCGCTGCTGACGAAGTACGTCGAGGCCGGTTGGCTGGGTCGCAAATCGGGTCGCGGCTTCTATGACTACCGCGGCGCCGTGCCCGTTCCGACCCGTTAATCCCGGTCAGGACCGAAACGGGCTGGAGACTTCCGCAAAGTCACCTTCCTATTGCCGTTTGCCTTAGCGAAAACGGTAACTGGAATCCTGCTCATGTCTGACGACATCACCGCCGACTACATCATCGTAGGCGCAGGCTCGGCCGGCTGCGTGCTGGCCAACCGGCTGTCCGCCGACCCTGCCAACAAGGTGCTCCTGCTGGAAGCCGGCGGCGACGACCGCCCTACCCGGGAACTGGGTCAGTTCATGTCGAACGTGATGATCCACGTTCCGGTGGGCTATGCGCAGACATTGAAGGATCCCAAGGTCAACTGGCTCTATCCCACCGAACCGGATCCCGGCACCGGCGGGCGGGTGCATGTCTGGCCACGGGGCAAGGTTCTGGGTGGGTCATCATCCATCAACGGCCTGCTCTACATCCGTGGCCAGCAGGCCGACTATGACGGCTGGCGCCAGCTGGGCTGCGAGGGCTGGGGCTGGGACGATGTGGCGCCCTATTTCAGGCGCTCCGAACATCAGGAGCGCGGGGCCAGCGCCCATCACGGGGTCGGCGGACCGCTGAACGTTTCAGATGTCACCACCCGTCATGAGGTGTCCGATGCGGTGGTGGAGGCCTGTGTCGAGGCCGGAATCCCCCGCAACGCCGACGTCAACGGCGAGGACCAGGAAGGTGTCAGCTACTACCAGCTCACCGTGAAGAACGGCCAACGCTGCTCGGCCGCCGTGGCCTATCTGCACCCGGCCATGGCCCGCGCCAACCTGGCCGTGGAAACCCGCGCCCTGACCACGCGCGTGATCTTCGAGGGCAAGCGCGCGGTCGGGGTGGAGTACCTGCAAAACGGCGTTCGCAAGGTCGCCAGGGCCCGCCGCGAGGTGATCCTGGCCGGCGGCGCGATCAATTCGCCACAATTGCTGCAACTCTCGGGGATCGGGCCGGGCGACCTGCTGCGCGACCACGGCATCGAGGTGATCGCCGACCTGCCAGGCGTGGGCGAGAACCTGCAGGACCACTACGTCATGGCGGTCACCTATCGCCTGAAGGCCGGAACAGTGTCGGTCAATGAGTTGACCAAGGGCCCGCGCTTCGTGGGCGAGGTGCTGAAGTACGCATTTCAGCGCAAGGGCCTGCTGACTCTTTCTGCGGCCCACGTGGCGGCGTTGTGCAAGTCCCGGCCTGACCTGGCGGGGCCTGACATCCAATTCCATATCCTGCCGGCCTCACAGAATCTGGAAAAGGCTGTGACGGAGGGCAAAATGGAGCTGGACAGCGCGCCTGGCCTGACTATTGCCCCCTGCCAGGTGCGTCCGGAGAGCCGGGGAACCATCCGGATCAAATCCGCCGATCCCACCGTCTATCCGGCCATCGCGCCCAACTATCTCGCCGATCCTCTGGATCAGGAAGTGGCGGTGGCGGGGCTGAAGTGGGGCCGCAGAATCGCCAGCCAGCCGGCGCTGGCCCCCTACATCGACCACGAGATGCTGCCGGGGCCAGATTTCACCAACGACGAAGCCCTGTTGGGCTACGCCCGCATGGCTGGCTCAACCATCTATCACCCGGTGGGCACCTGCCAAATGGGCCATGGGCTGCGAGCTGTGGTCGACGCGCAGTTGCGGGTGCATGGCGTGGAGGGCCTGAGAGTGGTCGACGCCTCGGTGATGCCGCGTCTGGTGTCCGGCAACACCAATGCGCCAACCATCATGATCGCGGAAAAGGCGTCGGACTTGGTGTTGGGGCGGTAGGCTTGATCCTGCGTTAACCCCTCCCAAACCCGACCACGGTTAATGAATTCGACTAACCGGGTGCGCGCAGTCGATACTCTGGGTGATTCGGAACAGGATCCATGCGGCGGCTGACCCTCGGGCTCCTCATTGCGACCTACCTTTGCCTCTCGCTCATCGTTGCGCTCACCCTGTGGCGCAACGGGACGGGCTGGGGCGTAGCGGTCTCTGCTCTCATGGGCGGCCTGGGCGTGTGCCTGGCGTCGCACGGCATGATCATGCGCTTTCTGGAGATGCGCGACATGCGCGCCGAGGTCGGCGCCGTGCGCGAGGCTCACAAGATCCTCCTGGAGCAGGTGGAACGCATCGATGGCCGGGTGACCATCGTGGCGCGCGCGATCGACGCCGACCTGACCCGCAGCGCCGAACTGACCGACGAGGTCCATATGCTGGAGGATCTCGTCCACAAGATGAGCCGCCGTTTCGAGGAGCGTCCCGCCGTCGGATATGGCGGCGCCCGCGGCGGGCCCGATCCGGTTCCCTCACGCGGCCTCATGGAGATTGTGCGCGAGGCCCTGGCCGAGAACCGCGTCGACCTCTACCTGCAGCCGGTGGTCTCGCTGCCGCAGCGTCGGACGATGTTCTATGAGAGCTTTAGCCGGCTGCGCGACCCGACCGGCAAGATCATCATGCCTGCCGAATACCTGGCTGTCGCCGAGCCGGCCGGCCTGGTGACCGCCATCGACAATCTGCTGCTCTTCCGCTGCGTGCAGATCGTGCGCCGCCTGGCCGCCCAGGACCGCCAGGTGGGTATCTTCTGCAACGTGGCCATGGCCAGCCTGGGCGACGATGAGTTCTTCCCCCAGTTTCTGGAACTGCTGCGCGCCAACCGCGACCTGGCGCCGGCCTTGATCTTCGAGGTGGGGCAGGCGGCTTTCGACGCCCGCACGTCGGTTGAGGCGCGCAACATGGGCAAGCTGGCAGAGCTCGGCTTCCGGTTCAGCCTCGACAAGGTCGCAGACCTGGATCTCGACCTTCAGGACCTTTCCCGGGCGGATGTGAAGTTCGTGCGGATCGGCGCCCAGCGGTTGCTGGATGATCTCACCGATATTGGTGAGCGCCTGGTATTCCGTTCCATGCCCGACCTGGCCGCCGAAGACTTCGCGCTCCTGATGCGCCGCTACGGGGTGGAACTGATCGCAGAGAAGGTGGAGAACGAACGTCAGGTGGTGGATATCCTCGATCTCGATATCCAGATCGCCCAGGGTCACCTGTTCGGTGAGCCGCGCGCGATCAAGGACGCCGTGCTGGCCGAGACCGGTCCACCCCCTCGCCGGGTGATCGAGATGCCCCAGCGTCGCGCTGCGTTCGGTTGAATCTCCGGCGAACCTGATATCGGCGCCGGCAGGCGTTGACCCGGGGCGATCCAGCACGTACCGCCCCGTTCATGAGCTCTTCCACGCGCTTGCCCACTGCCGTTGGCGGACTGTCCGAGATCGCCGGGCGCTATGACCTGCTGCTTTGCGATGTCTGGGGCGTGATCCACAACGGTCGGGAGAGCTTTCCGGCCGCCTGCGCAGCGCTGTCGCGGTTCAGGGCGCAATGCGGGCCGGTCATCCTGATCTCCAACGCCCCGCGACCTGCGCCGCCCATTGTTGAACAGCTGGATTCGCTGGCAGTGCCCCGGGCGGCATGGACCCGGCTGATCACCTCCGGCGACGCGACGCGGGACCTGCTGACGGCTCAGGGCGCGCAGGAGGTCTGGGCGATCGGACCGGACCGCGACGAGGTTCTCTATGAGGGCTTGGGCCTGAGGCTCTGCGAGCCTGACGAGGCGGCTTTCATATGCGTGACCGGCCCCTTCGACGACGAGAACGATGAACCGGGCGACTATCGTGACCGGTTCAGGGCGTGCGTGGCGCGCGGCCTGCCGCTGATCTGCGCCAATCCGGACATTGTGGTGCAAAGGGGCGACAAGCTGATCTACTGCGCCGGCGCCCTGGCGCAACTCTATGAGAGCCTGGGCGGTCAGGTGATCATGGCGGGCAAACCCTTCGCGCCGATCTATCAGATGGCGCTGGCGGCGGCAGCAGCCGAGCTCGGTCGCGAGATCGATCCCCGCCGGGTCCTGTGTGTCGGCGACGGTCTCCCCACCGATATTCGCGGCGCCAACGCCCAGGGACTTGACGCCCTGTTCGTAGCCAACGGCATACACGGCGCCGAGACCGTGAACGCCCAGGGCCTGATCATGCCGGTCGTGAACGATCTTTTGCGCCAGGACGGGCTTCACGCGACCTGGGCCATAGCCGATATGGTGTGGTGAGGCCAAAGAGGGGTGATCGCGGTGCAGGGTTTCTATTTCGACGAGCTTAGCGTGGGTCAGGCCGTGGAGATCAGCCGGGTGGTGGGCGCCGCCGACATCGAGGCCTTTGCTGAGGTCTCCGGCGACAACAACCCCGTGCACCTGGACGAGGACTATGCCCGCACCACCCAGTTCGGCGAGAGGATCGCCCACGGCATGCTCTCGGCGGCCTATATCTCGGCCATCCTGGGCACCCGGCTGCCGGGGCCCGGCGCGATCTACCTGTCTCAGTCCCTGCGCTTCCGGCGGCCGGTCAGGATCGGTGATCTGGTGGTCGCCCGCGCCACCGTGACGGCGCTGGACGAAGCCAAGGGGCGGGTCACGCTCGAGACCGTCTGCGAAGTGGGTGGCAACACGGTGATGGACGGCGAGGCCGTTGTTATTGCGCCGCGCCGAGCCGCATGAAGCGCATCCGGGTCATCCGCGGCTGGAAAGACCTTCAGGCCGCTGATCGCGGCGCCTCGGTCGCCATGGGCAGTTTCGACGGCGTGCATCTGGGCCATCAGCAGGTGATCGCGCTCGCAGCCGACGCCGCGCGTGATCTGGGCGCACCGCTGGGTGTGATCACCTTCGACCCGCACCCCCGGGTATATTTCCGGCCGGACGAGCCTGCATTTCACTTGATGCAGCCGGATCAACAGGCCCGTGCGCTCGAAAAGCTGGGTGTCGACATGCTCTATGTCCTGCCGCTCGACGCCGAACTGGCCGGGATGAGCGACCGGGAGTTTGCCAGCGAGGTCCTCAATGAGGGACTGGGCGCGCGCCATGTCTCGGTGGGCTTCGACAACTCCTTCGGCAAGGGCCGCACCGGCACGCCGGACACCATGGCCGCCTACGGGAGGGAAATGGGCTTCGGGGTCTCGGTAGCCGCGCCGTTCGGCGACGAGACCGGCGACAAGTTCTCTTCCACCGCCGTCCGCAACGCCCTGCGCGACGGCAAGCCCGAGGTCGCTGCCGAGATCCTGGGCCGCCCGTTCGCCATCGAAGGGCCCGTGCAGCGCGGTCGCCAGCTGGGCCGTAAACTGGGCTTTCCCACGGCGAACGTGGCGCTGGCCGACTATGTGACCCCGCGTTTCGGCGTCTACGCCACCCGCACGCGCCTGTCTGACGGCCGTGAGCTGGCAGGCGTGGCGAACATCGGGGTCAACCCCACGGTCCATGGCGTCACCGCCCCCCTGCTTGAGGTCTGGCTGTTCGACTTCGACGAGGACATCTACGACCGCATCATCGAAACCGACCTGATCGCCTTCCTGCGGCCTGAGGAGAAGTTCGACAGCCTGGCGATCATGACGGAACAGGTGATGGCGGATGCGCAGGCCGCGCGGGAGCTGTTGACATAGAGGACCCACGTTGGCGGACCCGATCTCGTTGCCTTCAGGTCTTGGACACGCAGTGCTGTTCGCAATCGGTTGGCTTGGCAGTGTGACTTTGCTCAGCCTGATGTCGGGCTGGGGTCGGCTGAGCCGCCAGTTTCCGGATCGACCCGATCAGACTTTGGCAAATTTCAAGTTCTCCTATGGCGAGATGCGCCTGGGTGTTTTCTGCATCCTGAACCTCACGGTCTGCGAAGGTGGGCTGCGTTTTGGCATCCCTTGGATCTTCGGCCCCTTTGACCGTCCGTTCTTCGTCCCTTGGGATCAGATCCTCGTCGAGCCGAGCCCCCGCCCGCTACGCCAGCGCGCGAAACTTTGCTTTGGGCGTCCGCCGGTAGGCCAACTCGAGATTTCAGCAACCCTTGCGGATCGTCTGGCGCGAGCCGCCGGTCATCGCTGGCCGGAGCGGCTCCCCGGCGATCCTCCAGCTTGACCGGGTGGCGTCGGATTGCTTCCCCGCCCGCCAAGCTTAGCTGTACTCAAAGTTGCAAGACACATTAAATAGTTGTTGACAATTCCAGGCCGAGTCCAGCACCTTGGGATCGTTCCAGTACCCTTGCACTCGACGCCGCGTAGCCGTCAGAACGTCGTACCGCTGGCCCATTCCGGGTCGGGGCGCGCCTGACCGTGTCTGTGACTTCAACTTAAGGAGTGAAGACCATGACCGACGAAATCCGTCGCACCAGCCTCTCCAACCGTGAAATGGAACTGGTCAGATCTGTCCGCGACAGCGGAATCGTCAACTTCGAGCAACTGGGCAAGCTGGTCGCCAAGGTGACGCCGGAACTGTTCGATCCCGGCGTCGTGGCCGACGACTACATCGCCTCTGGCTACAGTTCGGTGATCAAGATCTGGAAAACCGGCCTGGGCCCCCAGCTCGAGGGCCTGGACGTCCTGCGCAACATGGGTCCGGAGATGAGGCGCTAATGGCGGCAGGTGCCGGGTCCAGTCCCTCAAGGGGGCTGGACCCCATCTCGTCCCACGATCTCCGGCGTCGGCTGGGCCGCATCCTGGAGCTCGCCGAACGCTCCGTGCTGGTGCTCGCGGTCGACGGTCCCGGGCCCCCTGGAGATCGCCAGGCCTATCGCAAGGAAAAGTTCATCTGCGAGACGGCTTTGCTGGTCTACGCCACAGCGCCGGCTGCGGCGTCGGACCCGGAGCTGGGGCCAATCTGGCTCCGCCTTGCGCGGCGCCTGGTCCCCTACGCCCGCAGCGAGGACCTGCTGACCAGAATCCGGATGCGACCAACCATGGCGCCCGAACTCAGCGTCGCCCACGCCTGCCTCACGCGGGCCGGCCTGCCTGACACGGGCTTCGACGCCCTGCTGATGGATGCGGTGGCGGCAGGCTACCTCGTGCCCGAACGCGCGGCCTGGAAGGACATCGAGGCGGCCTGGCTATCCTCCAAGATGCCGGGTTTCAAACCCCCCGCAGACCTCGACCGGTCTATCGGTCGGACCACCCTGGCCACTGGCCTGGACGCGCTTTCCGCCCGCCGTGAAGAACTCTACGCCTTCACCCACGCCTTGATCTACCTGAGTGACTTTGGCTTCCGCGAGCTTGCGCCGCCCCGCGCTCCGGCAGACCTCTTTGAAGACGCCGAAGCCGCGCTGGCCCGTTGCCTCGACGACGACGATTTCGATCTCTGTGCGGAACTGCTCTTCACCTGGCCCTATCTGCGCGCGCCCTTGTCGCCGATCGCCGGATTTGGGCTCGACGTGCTCCGGCGCGTGGAAGACGACGTCGGATTTCTGCCCTCCCTCAGCCTCAGCGCAGCGCAGACGGCGGGCCTGGACGATGCCGTTCGTCAGCGGGCTATCTTCGATGAGGCCTATCACACCGCCTTCGTCATGGGTCTGCTGGCCGCAGCGCTGCTCCTGCCGCAGGCTTGTCTCCAGCCGGTCCCGCAGGACGGTGTCCCGCCCGGCGCTGCCAAGACGCTGATGGCCTTGATGCCACCACGGACGCCCGTTCCGCAGTGGGAGCGCGACTTACACGCGCTGGATGACGCGGCTCAGGACCAGCTGGCCACATTGCTCGCCACCATCGCCCTGCGCCGCGCCCTGGCGGGTCATGACCTGCGTCTGGTGCGTGAGATCGTCTCGGCCTGCATCGACCTGCGCCTGTTCGCCTCGGCGGCGGCGGTGCAGGCTGGTGAGTTGCTGCGGCGGTTCACGCCGCAACATCGACCGGAACCGGCGTACGCCCGGGGATGACGACCCGGCCTGGCTCTGATAGAGCCACGCCCATGATTTCGGTTCGGACCTCCCCGCGAATTACCCGCCCGGCGTGACGCCGCGGACGGTTTCGTTCCAGCGCGCGCCGGGTCCCTCTCGCACCCCAGAAACACCGAACCAGCCTGGATACGCTCATGGCCGACGACGCCACCTCGACCGCACGCGATTATCGCGAAACCGTCTTCCTCCCCGAAACGCCCTTTCCCATGCGCGCAGGCCTGCCGCAGAAGGAACCGCAGATCCTCGCCAAGTGGGACGAGATCGGGCTCTACCACGCCATCCGCGCCGAGCGTCAGAGGGCCGGCGCCCCGTTGTTCGTCCTGCATGACGGCCCGCCGTACGCAAACGGCGCCATTCATATCGGTCACTCCCTGCAGAAAACGCTGAAGGACTTCGTCGTCCGCTCGCGGTTCCTGCTGGGCTACGACGTCGACTATGTGCCCGGTTGGGACTGCCACGGCCTGCCGATCGAATGGCAGATCGAGAAGGAGCTTAAGGAAAAGGGCCGGCGCAAGGACGAGGTCTCCAAGGCCGAGTTCCGCACCCGCTGCCGCGAATACGCCAGCCACTGGATCGACGTTCAGATGGCCGGTTTCAAGCGCCTAGGCGTGATTGGCGACTGGGAAAACCGCTACGCCACCATGGACTATTCCAGCGAGGCCACCATCGTGGCCGAGTTCCACAAGTTCATGGCCTCCGGCCAGCTCTATCGCGGCTCGAAGCCCGTGATGTGGAGCCCGGTGGAGCGCACCGCCCTGGCCGACGCCGAGGTGGAGTATCACGACCACACCAGTCCGACGATCTGGGTGAAGTTCCCCGTGGTCGAAGGCTCCGACGCCACACAGGGCGCCTCGGTGGTGATTTGGACCACCACGCCCTGGACCATCCCGGCCAACCGGGCCGTCAGCTACAATGAGAGCATCGACTACGCGGTCTACCAGGTCGAGGCCATGGAAGCGGGCCTGGCCTTCGAGCCCTGGGCCAAACCCGGCGACCGGCTGATTGTGGCCGAGAAGCTGTCAGGCGATGTCTTCAAGGCCGCCATGATCGCCAGCGCGCGCAAGATCGAGGCCGTCGACTGCCAGGGCATGGTGCTGGCCCATCCGCTGGCCAGTCTGGACAACCACTACGGCTTCCCCGTGCCGATGCTGTCCGGTGACCATGTGACCGACGACGCCGGCACCGGCTTCGTCCACACCGCGCCCGGCCACGGCGCGGACGACTATGTGGTCTGGATGGCTCACGGACACCGTGAGATCCCGGAGACGGTAGATCCCGACGGTGCCTACTATCCGGGCGTGGCGCTGTTCGCCGGCCTGAAGGTGCTGGAAACCGAGGGCAAGAAGTCCGGCAAGTTCGGCCCCGCCAACCCGGCCGTCATGGACAAGCTGATCGAGGCTGGAAACCTGCTGGCGCGCGGGCGGCTGGAGCACAGCTATCCGCATTCCTGGCGGTCCGGCGCGCCCGTCATCTTCCGTAATACGCCGCAGTGGTTCATCCGCATGGACGAGCCGCTTGAGGACAAGGCGCATAACGGCCGCACCCTGCGCGAGACCGCACTAGAGGCCATCGAGGCGACCAAATTCTATCCCGCCGGCGGCAAGAACCGTATCCGCTCGATGGTGGAAAGCCGCCCCGACTGGCTGATCAGCCGCCAGCGCGCCTGGGGCGCGCCGCTCGCCATGTTTGTCGACAAGGAAACCGGTCAGCCCCTGCACGACGAGGCGGTCAATCGCCGCATCGTCGACCTGATCGCCAAAGAAGGCGCCGACGCCTGGTTCAATCGCCCTGACGCCGATTTCCTGGGCGAGCACGATCCCCAGCGTTTCGAAAGGGTCGAGGATATCCTCGATGTCTGGTTCGACTCAGGCTCCACCCACGCCTTCACCCTGGAAAACCGGCCGCATACCAGATGGCCCGCCGATCTCTACCTCGAGGGTTCCGACCAGCATCGAGGCTGGTTCCAGTCCTCCTTGCTGGAAAGCTCCGGCACGCGCGGGCGCGCGCCTTATAACGCGATCCTCACCCACGGTTTCACCATGGATGAGAACGGCGAGAAGATGTCCAAGTCCAAGGGCAACACCGTCGATCCCGAGGTGGTGATCCGCGAAAGCGGCGCCGAAATCATCCGCCTGTGGGCGGCCATGATCGACTACGCCGACGACAGCCGCATCGGCAAGACGGTGCTGCAGACGACTTCCGACGCCTATCGCAAGCTACGCAATACGGTCCGCTACATGCTGGGCGCCCTGGCCGACTATTTGCCGGATGAAGCCGTGGAACTGGAGCAGATGCCGCCGCTGGAGCGGTTCATCCTGCATCGGCTCTACGAACTCGACGCCCAGGTTCGCACCGCATATAATGATTATGTTTTTCAGGATGTTATCCGGCCGATCACCGAGTTCT
>NZ_JBIKNZ010000061.1:0-20193 GCF_044358365.1 Phenylobacterium sp.
CTTCAACAAGCTCAAACACTTCCGCGCCGTCGCAACCCGTTACGACAAGAACCCTGAAAACTACCTCGCCAGCGTCAAGCTCGCTTCAGTCAGGATCTGGATGCGATTTAATGAGTCGATGGCCTAGCAGCCCCGACATGCGCATCGCCGTCCTCCTCGCCGTCCTGATCTCCACGCCCGTTGCGGCCCAACCGCTCGGCGGACAAAATTCAATGTTGAAGGATGTCGCGGGAGCGGTCTCCGCAGATCGTCAGAAGGCGATGATTTCGACACTGGTCGGGTTCGGTACACGGCATACCGGATCGGAGACAAAGTCCGACAAGCGGGGCATTGGGGCGGCGCGCCGCTGGATTGCCTCCGAATTCAATTCAATATCGAAAGACTGCGGCGGCCGACTGAAGGTCGAGATGCCCTCGGCGGTGGTCACCGCCGAGCGCCTGGCCGGTCCGACCGAGGTGGTGAATGTGCTGGGCATCCTTCCCGGAACCACCGATCCGGGCCGGGTGATCGTGATCTCCGGCCACTACGACAGCCGCGTGTCCGACGCCAAGAACTTTACCTCCGATGCCCCGGGCGCCAATGACGACGCCTCCGGCACGGCGGCGGTGATCGAGGCCGCCCGCGTGCTCTGCAAGCGCCAGTTCCCGGCCACCCTGGTGTTTGCGGCCCTCGCCGGCGAGGAGCAGGGCCTGCTGGGCGGCAAGATTCTGGCGGATTATTCGATCTCAAAGGGATGGTTCGTCGAAGCCAACCTCAACAACGACATCGTCGGCAACACCGAGGGCATCGGCGGCGCGCGGGACAACACCCATGTCCGGGTCTTCTCCGAGGGCACCCGCAGCACCGAGACGCCGGAACAGGCCAACACCCGCCGCTACAACGGCGGCGAGGTCGACAGCCCGTCGCGGAACCTTGCGCGTTACATGGACCGCATCGCCGACGACTACCTGACCAATCTCGATGTGGTGATGGTGTACCGCACCGACCGCTACTCGCGGGGCGGAGATCAGGTGGAGATGCTGCGCGCCGGGTTCCCGGCGGTTCGCGTCACCGAGGCGGTCGAGAACTATACCCGTCAGCATCAGGACCTGCGTACGGAAAACGGCATCCGGTACGGCGACGTGATCGAGGGCGTAGACTTCGCCTACCTCGCCCAGGTGACGCGGCTGAACGTGGTGACCATGGCCGCCCTGGCCAGTGCGCCTAGGCCTCCGGTCGGTGTGAAAATCGCCGGCGCGGTCAGTGCGGATACGACCGTAAGCTGGACACCGTCTGCCGATGCGGCGGCCTACAGGGTCTGGTGGCGCGGCACCACGGAGCCGACCTGGCGCCAGTCCCGCGTGGCCACCGGCGGTGAACTGAAGCTCATGGGCATAAACATCGACGACATGTTCTTCGGCGTCAGCGCCATCAGCGCCGACGGCTACGAGAGCCCGGTGGTGTTCCCGGGTCCCGCCGGCACATTCGAGCGGGGCGGGGTGAAAAAGGAGTAAGCCACGCAGGGCCGCAAGGCGGCATCCGCCAAGGTAGAGGGAAACCGCCGAAAACGCAGAACTGCGCAGAAGGCGGGCCAATCAGACTTCGGCGTTCTTCTGCGTTTTCTGCGGTTGAGTTGAACGCGCCTGCAGCACGGCGCCTCCGCCGCTCACAGCGCCTTGACGATCCCCTCGACCATCTTCTTGGCGTCGGCGAACAGCATCATCGTGTTGTCGCGGAAGAACAGCTCGTTCTCGACACCCGCATAGCCCGCCGCCATGCCGCGCTTGATGAAGAGGACGGTGCGCGCCTTCTCTACGTCCAGGATCGGCATGCCATAGATGGCGCTGGTGGGGTCGGTTTTCGCGGCCGGATTGGTGACATCGTTGGCGCCGATCACGAAGGCCACGTCGGCGGTCGGGAACTCGGCGTTGATGTCCTCAAGCTCGAAGACCTCGTCGTAGGGCACGTTCGCTTCGGCCAGCAGCACGTTCATGTGCCCGGGCATCCGGCCGGCGACGGGGTGGATGGCGTACTTCACCTCCACGCCCTCTTCCTTCAGCTTGTCGACCATTTCGCGGAGCGCGTGCTGGGCCTGGGCCACCGCCATGCCGTAGCCCGGCACGATGATCACCTTCGAGGCATTCTTCATGATGAAGGCGGCGTCTTCGGCAGAGCCCTGTTTGACGGGACGGGTTTCCACCACGCCGCCGCCGGCGACCGCGTCCTCGGCGCCGAAGCCGCCCAGGATCACCGAGACAAAGCTGCGGTTCATGGCCTTGCACATGATGTAGCTGAGGATCGCGCCCGACGAGCCCACCAGGGCGCCGGTGATGATCAGGGTGTTGTTTTCCAGCGTGAAGCCCAGCGCCGCGGCCGCCCAGCCGGAGTAGCTGTTCAGCATCGAGACCACGACCGGCATGTCGGCGCCGCCGATCGGAATGATCAGGGTGATGCCCAGGATCAGGCTCAGCGCCAGGATCGCCCAGAACGCCCACAGCGCCGCGCCGCCGGACAGGCACAGCACCACGATCAAGGCGACGATGCCGAGGCCAATGGCCAGGTTCAGCATGTGCCGCGCCGGCAGCAGGATCGGCGCGCCGCTCATGTTGCCGTTGAGCTTCAGCGCCGCGATCACCGAGCCGGTCAGGGTGACGGCGCCGATGGCGACGCCCAGTGACAGTTCGATCAACGACTGAAGGTGGATGTGGCCGTCATCGCCCAGAATGCCATAGGCGGCCGGCGTGTAGATCGCCGCGATGGCGACCAGACAGGCCGCCGCGCCCACCAGGCTGTGGAAGGTAGCCACCAGCTGCGGCATGGCGGTCATCGCCACGCGCCGGGCGATCAGGGCGCCTACGCCGCCGCCGACGGCGACGCCGCCGACAATCAGGCCGATGGTCAGGGGATCCAGCTTGGGTCCCAGCAGCCACAGGGTGGTGACCACCGCGATGGCCATGCCGATCATGCCATTGCGGTTACCCGCCTGGCTGGTGGTCGGCGACGACAGGCCCCGCAGCGCCAGGATGAACAGCACCCCGGAGATCAGGTAGAGGATGGCCGCGATATTGGCGTTCATTTCGTATCGTCTCCCAACAGCCGCTCGAGTTGCGAGACGAGGTTCGGCAAATGGTCCCGCACGACCTCAACCAGCAGGTCAAGGTCCATGCCCCTGTATCCATGAATCAGCGTGTTCCGCATTCCGACGATCCTGCGCCATGGCAAGTCCGGGAGTTCGGTTCGCGCTTCCACCGAAACCTTGCTGGCAGCTTCGCCCACGATCTCGACCGCCCTGATCAAGGCGTACTGAGTACGTTTGTCGGTTGCTAGATGCGTGGCATCGCTCGCACCGAGGAATTCGATAGCCTCAGCGCCGTAGGACAACATGTCCTCGAAATATGTCTGGTCACGCTCATTCATGCCAAAACGAGATCGCGTTCCATGATCGCGCGTACCCGGGGACGGACCTGGTTGAGGTCCACCATGTCGACTGGCCGCCGCAACTGGTCCTGAAGATCCATCTGCAGGCCGCCAAGGTCGAGAAGACTCGCATGACCGACTACGGCGTACACGATATCTACGTCGCTGTCGGGTCGCGCATCTCCCCGAGCGACCGATCCGATCACGCCAATCAGATCCAGACCTGAAGCCCGCGCTTCCTCGCGATGCGCCCGGATCGCAGCCAACGCCTGTTCGAGCAGCGCGGTGCTCACTTGGCCTTGTCCTTCTTCTTGTACATCGCCAGCATCCGCTGGGTGACCAGGAAGCCGCCGAAGATGTTGACCGCGGCGAAGGCGGCCGCCAGAGCGCCGGCGCCCTTGGAGATCAGGATGTTGCCGGTGAGCTCGCCGCCCGCGCCGCTGGCCGCAGCGGCCAGCAGGGCGCCGACGATGATCACCGACGAAATGGCGTTGGTCACGGCCATCAGCGGGGTGTGCAAGGCCGGCGTCACACTCCAGACCACATAGTAGCCGACGAAGATCGCCAGTACGAAGATCGCCAGGCGGAAGACGGTGGGGTCGACAGTTTCCATCGCTTATCCCTTGAGGTTCGGGTGGACGACCTGACCGCCCTGGGTGACCAGGGCCGCCTTGAGGATCTCGTCCTCGTAGTCCGGCGCAAAGGCGCCTTCCTTGGTGAGGAAGAGGCCCGCGAACGCGAACAGGTTGCGCGCATAGAGCGCCGAGGCGTCAGTGGCGATGCGGCCAGGCAGGTTGGCCACACCCAGGATCTTCACGCCATTGGCCGTGACGGCCACCTCGCCCAGCTTCGCCCCCTCGACATTGCCGCCCTGTTCGACGGCCAGGTCGACCAGCACCGAGCCCGGCTTCATGGAGGCCACCTGGGCGGCGCTCACCAGCCTGGGCGCCGGTCGGCCGGGGATCAGGGCCGTGGTGATGACGATGTCCTGCTTGGCGATGTGGCTGGAGACCAGTTCGGCCTGCTTGGCCTGGTACTCGGCGCTCATTTCCTTGGCATAGCCGCCGGCGGTCTGGGCGTTCTTGAACTCCTCGTCCTCGACGGCGAGGAACTTTGCGCCAAGGCTTTCCACCTGTTCCTTGGTGGCCGGCCGCACGTCGGTGGCGGTGACGACGGCGCCCAGACGCCGGGCCGTGGCGATGGCCTGCAGGCCGGCGACGCCCACGCCCATGATGAACACCTTGGCCGCCGCGACGGTGCCGGCGGCGGTCATCATCATCGGCATGACCCTACCGTAGGCCTCGGCCGCTTCGATCACCGCGCGGTAGCCGGCGAGGTTGGCCTGGGAGGACAGCACGTCCATCACCTGGGCCCGGGTGATCCGCGGCACGAATTCCATGGCGAAGGCGGTGACGCCGGCCTTGGCCAGAGCGTCCAGTGTCGGGCGCTCCATGTAGGGGTTCAATGTGGCCACCACGATCGCGCCGGACTTCAGCGCCTTGATCTCGTCGGCCTCCGGCGGACGCACCTTGAAGAGGATGTCGGCCTTTGCGATCGCTTCCTTGGCGGTCTTGGCCAGTGAGGCGCCGGCGCTCACAAAGTCTGCGTCCGGATAGGAAGCCGCATCACCTGCGCCGGTTTCCACCGTCACGGTGAACCCGGCGGCGACCAGCTTCTTCACCGTCTCGGGAACCGCAGCCACGCGGGTTTCTCCGGCGCGGCGTTCCTTGGTGACGGCGATGAAGGCCATGTCGTGTGAAATCTCCGGAACCGGTACGATTTGGGCAGGACCTTAGGAGGGTCGCAGTCGGCTTGTCCAGCAGACGGCCTTACACTTCCGGTCGCCCGGATATCAGAATGGAGGGTTGAAGCCCGTCCCTAGTGGTCGGCGGCGGGCTTTTCGCGCAGGAAAACGATGCCCAGCACCAGCAAGACCAGGCCCGAAATCGTACTGCCCATGAAGCCGGTCGGCGTGCAGAACCACAGCACCACCCACACCAGGAAGGCCGAAAGCGCCAGCGAGCCCCACTTCGTCAGGCCCATGATCAGATGATAGGTCGCGGTCTGCTCGGTGATTTCCATCTCGCCGCGATGGTAGTCGGAGGACGGGCCAGCCATCAGGTTCACTCTTGCCATAGGAAAACGTCGTCACGGGCGATACACGAACCGCCCGCGCCGCTCAAGCGGTGGGTGATTAGTCGGGCCAGGTGGCCAGCAGGGTCCGAAGCGCAGCGACCAGCGCCAGTGGCTGATCAATCATCACATGGTGATGGCTGTCCGGGATCTCGATCTCGCGCATCCGCCCCGCTAGCACGCTGGGCTCGCCCGCCCGGCGGCTTTCGATGATCCGGCTCTTGTCGCCGTAGAGGTGCACCATCGGCACGGCGTCTTTGGCGGCCGGCTCCGGGCTGGCGCCCGTGACCATCGAGGTCATCGCGGACCGGTCGAGTTTCTCCCACATCTGCGGGTCGAACTTCCAGGTCCACCCCATGCCCGAGCCGTCGGCCATCGGAACCTGCTTCAGCGAGCGCCGGGCGATGAAGTCGGCGATGTAGAGATTGTCTGTCGGTTGCGGCGGCATCAGCCGGAAACGGGCCAGGGCGGCGGCCACCGTCGGATAGATGCGGCTGGGGCGGTCGGCGGTGGGGATGTTGCGGATCTGCTCCATCCGCTTCTTGCGTTCCTCCAGCGCCTCGGGCGGCGGACCGCCGAAACCGGTGTCGACCAGCACGGCGGCATGCATGTTTTCGGGGCGCTGCATGGCGGCGAAGAACACCTGACCACCGCCAAAGGAATGGCCGATGTAGATCGGCTTCCGGCCGCCGTCATAGAGCCCGGTGCCGCGGGAGACGGCCTCGGCGTCGTCGGCGAAATCGGTGAACCGGTAGGTCTCGCGCCAATCGGAGGCGCCCATGCCGGCCAGCGACATGGCCGTAACCCTGAAGTCCTTGGCCAGTAGCGGAGCAATGAAGCTCCACCAGTCGGCGTGCGCGCTGTTGCCGTGGATCAGCAGCAGGCCGGGCTTGCCCAGCTCACCCCAGGTCAGCACTTCCAGCTTCGCGCCGTGCGAGGTGACGAAACCCCGCTCAGGTTCCTGGGCGACGGCGTCCTGGAACCATTTGGGCGAGGGCGGCTCCGCGCCCTCGAATGGCGCCAGTGGCGCACGCACCTCCGGCGGCAGGTTGTCCGAGTGGAAGGGCCGGTCGTCGTAGGTTTCGCCGTCCGCCTTGGGCTTGTCAGTCAGATCATTGGCCATCGAGGTGCGGTCTAACAACCGTTTGAAAAATGGCAACCCTCGGCGTCCCGGTTCGCTTGACGACCATCGCGCCATCGAGTTGCTGGTGGACGCCGGTTTCACGCCAGTGGAAGCGATCCGCATCGGCGCGCTGAACGGCGCTTCCGGCAAGGCCATCTCCGACATTGGCAACGTCGCCATCGTCTTCAGGGACGGGATCGGATACGACCCCGAAAAGCTGCTGGAAACCGCGCGCGGTCGCGACGGTCAGTATTGAGGAGCATCCATGAAACCCAACCGGTTGCGGGAAATCTGGGCTGAGGGCCGGCCGGTGCTGAACGGCTGGTGCAGTATCGGCGACCCGTTCGTGGCTGAGACCATGGCCTCGATGGGCTGGGATGCGCTGACCATAGATCTTCAGCACGGCCTGATCGGCTATGCCGAAATGCTGGCCATGCTGCAGGCGGTCGCCGCCGGCAATGTGACGCCGATCGTCCGGGTCTCGTGGAACGCCCCCGGCGAGATCATGAAGGCGCTGGACGCCGGGGCCTATGGCGTCATCTGCCCTATGGTGAACACGCGCGCCGAGTGCGAGGCCTTCGTCGGGGCCTGCCGCTATCCGCCGCGCGGCTATCGCAGTTTCGGCCCTACGCGGACGGCGCTGTCTTCCGGACCGGGCTACGCTGACGAAGCCAACGACGAGATTCTCACCTTCGCCATGATCGAGACGGTCGAAGCCCTGGCCAATGTCGCCGAGATCGTCGCTACGCCAGGCCTGAATGCGGTCTACGTGGGTCCCTCGGACCTTTCGCTGTCCATGGGCGGCAAGCCGGATCAGGACACCCAGGATCCCGTCAGACTGGCGGCCTATGACACGATCCTGTCGGCCTGCAAGGCGGCCGGCGTGCGCGCCGGCATCCACACCACCAGCGCCGCCTATTCGCAGCAGATGATCGCGCGCGGCTTCGATCTGGTTACCGTCGGCTCGGACGCGGGCTATCTCCAGTCCGGCCGCCGCGACGCCCGGGCGATGCAGGATTTTGTCAGGACCCGGGCCGGATAGCGCTGTCCGGACACGATTTCTCTGGCCTGCGCTCGCCAGATCGGCTTGGCTCCAGGCCTCGCGGCGACGGGCCGCAAACCGGCGGATCTCACATGGCCGAACCCAGACCGATGAAGAAGAGCGAGACGCTCGAAATCCGGATCCCCTATCCGACCAAACAGGCCTTCATGGCTCAGTGCCAGGCCGAGGGCAGGACCGCCAGTGATGCGCTCAGGAGCCTGATCGACCAGCGCCTGTCGCCGCCCAGACCTCTCCGCTACGGCCGGCGTCTCCCGCAGTTCATCGCCGGCGCGCTGATCGCTGCGGCTGTGGGCGCAGCCGCAGCGCCCGCCCTGGCCCGCGTAACGCTCGCCACCCGGTTCGAAACCCTGGACCTCAACCACGATGGCCTGCTCACGCCTGTAGAATTCGGGCGCTGAGCTTCAGTCGACGGGCTGAAACATCCGGCCCGGCTGGAAGTGGGACACCCAGGTCCAGGGCTTGAACATCGACGCTCCGATGCGCCAGGACACCAGCACATAGCGCGCGCGTCCCAGCAGATTGTCCATCGGCACAAATCCGACGCCGATCTCCCCGGGCCAACGGCTGTCGAGCGAGTTGTCGCGATTGTCGCCCATCGCAAAGACGCAGCCTTCGGGCACGACAAAGACATCGGTGTTGTCGCCTGCGCCGTCCGAACCGCGATCGAAGGTCAGATAGCGCCGACCGTCCGGCAGGGTTTCCCACACGCGGGTCACGGTGATCTCCGGTGAGTCGGGGTCTTGGGTCTGGCCGTCCGGCGTCTGGCGAACTGGAACGCCGTTGACCGAAACCACGCCACCCGTCACCTGCACGCGATCACCCGGCAGCCCGATCAGGCGCTTGACCCAAGTCTGCGTCGGATCGCGCGGCAGCCGGAATACGATCACGTCACCCCGGCGCGGCGCCTGACCGTTGAGACGCCCGGCCGGCAACGGCGGACTGAACGGCGCCGAATGGCGGCTCCAGCCATAGTCGAACTTCGACACCAGCATGTAGTCACCGGTGAGCAGGTTGGGCTCCATAGACGACGAGGGAATGGTGTTGGGCTGAAACAGAAACACCCTGAGCACCAGGGCGATCAGCAGCGCCAGACCCACTGTCCGCAACAGGTCCACGGTTTCGTCCAGGAGGGTGCGCGGGGCGGGAGAAGACGGGGATGTCGTCATGGTCCCGATGAAGGCGCCGGCCTTGATGTCGGAGCAACCGAAGTCGTGTCCAGACACGGCGACCGGGCTGTCCGGACGCCGCCGTCCTGCATCACCGCGCCCTTCCGCGCGCGTCGAAACGCGGTAAGACACCAGGGACATGAAACTCCTCCCCGTCATCGAAGTGCGCGCCCGGATTCTGGCCGAAGCGATCGTCCTGCCCCACGAACCCGTCGCCATTGCGCAGTCTGTCGGCCGGGTGCTGGCGGAGGATGTCACCGCCGTGCGCGATCAACCGCCGTTTGCAGCATCAGCGATGGATGGCTGGGCGGTGCGTAGCGGCGATGCGCCAGGCGTGCTTCGGATCGTGGGCGAAAGCGCGGCGGGCCACGGGTTCGTGGGCGCCGTACAATCCGGGGAGGCCGTGCGGATCTTTACCGGCGCGTCCGTGCCCGCCGGTTGCGACGCCGTGGTCATTCAGGAGGACGCCACGCGTGAGGGCGAGACGGTGGCCGTTCCCGCCGTAGCCAGCGGGAACCACGTCCGCCCGGCAGGCGGAGACTTCAAGGCAGGCCAGACGCTGCTGGCGAAAGGTCTGCGGATCGATCCCTGGCGGTTGTCGTTGGCGGCGGCGGCCGGTCGCGGGGAGCTGCGGGTGACGCGACGGCCCCGGGTGGCGCTGTTTTCCACCGGCGAGGAGATCATCGAGGCGCCGGCCATCCCCGGACCGTTCCAGATCTACGACTCCGGGTCGCGGGCGCTGGAGGCGCTGATCTCCGGCTGGGGCGCCGAGGTCGTGCGGGCCAGGCCGGTGCGGGACACCATGGAGGCCACGATCCAGGCGCTGCGGGACGCTGACGGTGATCTGGTGGTGACTGTAGGCGGCGCCTCGGTGGGCGACCACGATCTGGTGCGCGGAGCCGCTGAGGCCCTGGGGCTGCAGCTCAAGGTGGCCAGCGTCAACGTCAGGCCCGGCAAGCCGACCTTCTTCGGCCTGTTGTCGGATGGTCGCCGCCTGCTGGGATTGCCGGGAAACCCTGCCTCGGCGATGGTCTGCGCCGAGTTATTCCTCCGACCGCTGATCAACGCCTGCCTTGGCGCCGACGCCGGCCCACGCATGATTCAGGCCCGGCTCGACGCACCGCTCGGCGCCAACGGCCCGCGCGAGCATTGGATGCGGGCCCAGCTCAACCATGTGGACGGGTTGGTCACCGCCCGCCCCTACCGCGATCAGGATTCTTCGCTGGTGAGCGTCTTCGCCGCGTCAGACGCGCTGCTGGTGCGGCTGGCCGGTGCGCCGGCGCTGAGCGCGGGCGATGTGGTGGATGTGCTGCCGCTGGCGCGCGCATAGCGCAGCGCGGTGATCTCGCCGATCACCGAAACCGCCACTTCGAAGGGCGCCTTGCCGCCAATGTCGAGGCCGATAGGCGCATGCAGGCGCGCGATCGCCGATCCCGCCATACCCTCGAGTTTCAGCTCGTCCAGCCGACCGGCCAGACGCCGCCGCGCGCCCAGCAATCCCACATAGGCCGCCGGCGACGGCAGGGCCGCCTTCAGGGCCGCGCGATCTGTCTCCAGATCATGGGTCGCGACGGCGACGGAGGTCCAGGCGTCGATCCCGATGGCGGCCAGCGCCTCGGCGGGATCCTCGCGGCGATAGGCCAGCCCCGGGATCGGCGGCGGCGTCTGCGGCCCCTTGGGTCGGACGAGTGTGGTCTCGAACCCGGACTTCACGCCCAGCTCCGCGATGGCCAACGCAGTAGGATCGCCGCCCACGATCACCAGACGGGGCCGCGGCTCATACGCCCGCACGACGCTGGCTTCCGGCCAGGGTGAGAGCGCGCCGCGGCAGGCCCGCGTCACGCCATCACTGGCATAGGTCACAGCCCGCCGCTCGGCTTCGGCCGCCAGCAGGTCGGCCAGCGCCGCATCGTCCGCCGGAATGCGCTCCAGGAAAATCTCGATCCGCGCGCCGCACAGCAGGCGAATGTCCGGCCAGGGGCTGCCGTCCCCGTAGACCAGCGTGCGCGGCGCGGCGTCGGCCAGGCAGGCCCAGGCGTGGCCGGCCACGTCGCCCTCAACGCAACCGCCCGAGAAGTAGCCGGCCAGAACACCCGGCGCGAACACCATCTGGGTCCCCTCCGGCCTGGGCCCGCCTCCATCCACGGCGACAAGCGTGGCCAGCACCATGGCGTGCCCCGCATCGCGCGCCTGACGCAGCGCCGGACGCACGTCCTCGGCGACGCCGAACATCGGCCAGTCGGGCAGGGCTTCCTGGGGCAGGACTTCGTTCACCATAAAAGACAATCGCTTGGATACGGGTTCTTAGCTTTCCCGGCCCAAGATGGCGGCTCTATCGGATTTGACCAAGCTTTTCGGGCCGCATGACCTCATTGCTCAGCAAACTCGGCCTCGGCACCGGACATCTCGGGTTCGACCAGCCACCCGCCACCCGTGGCCGGCCCCGGGAAGCCGAAGCCCGCGACATCCTGTCGATCGCCAGCCGGTCGAATCTGGGGGTGCTTGAGGTGGTCCGTCAGTCCGCGACCGCCGACACCCACCTTCGCGCCTCACTGCCGCAACCCCATGCCTTCCGAATGACCCTCACCGCCGTCCGCCCCGATCGCGGCGCGGATCTCGTGGAGGCCGAGCTGAAGGCGCAGATGCTGCGCCTGGGCGTGCAGCGGGTGGATACAATCCTGGCGCCGTCGGCCACAGATCTGTTCTCGCCGCTCGGTCCGCAGATGTGGGATCGGCTGCGCGCCATGAAGGACGCCGGGCTTTGCCGCAACATTGGCGTGCCGGTCTATGCCTCGGACGACCCGATCGGCGTGGCGCGCCGGTTCAAGCCCGATGTGATGCAGGCGCCGGCCTCGCTGCTGGATCAGCGCCTGTTGCTAGACGGCTCGCTCGCCACCCTGGCCGAGATGGGTATCGAGGTGCATCTGCGTTCGATCTTCCTGAACGGCGTGCTGTTCCTGCCGCCGGATCGCGCGCCCAATCATCTGAAGGCCGCCGCAGGCCGCATCTCGCGCGCGCGCAGGCTGATCGCCGAGGGCAAGTCAGATCCCCTGCAGGCCGCACTCGGCTTTGCACTCTCCCGCCCTGAGGCCAGCGCCGTGCTGGTCAGCGTCACGACCGTCGCCGAAATGAGCGCCGTGGTCGCCGCCGCCATGAGCCCGCCCCCGGACCTCGACTGGGACGAAATGGCGCTGGATGATGCCGAAGCGCTGGCCTGGGCCGCGGCGTAAAGCGGGCAAGGCCTGAAGCCGCCGGCAATTCCGACCAAGCCTTACGGGCTCCGGTGGTGTTTGGTATATATGCGTCATCACCCGGAGCTTCATTATGTCCGTCGCGGTCACGCGAACCTTTCGCAGCGGCAATAGCGAAGCCGTCAGGTTGCCGAAGGATGTGGCGTTCGGGCGGGATGTGGAGCTCACAATCATCCGCTCCGGCGACGTGCTGACGATCTATCCGGCGCGCCCATCCCTCAAGGACATGGTGGCGCGACTGGCGCTCCTGCCGCGCCCCGATGACATCGAAGTCCGCGACACCGAAGAGATTCCGGAGCGGTCGGGGCTCTGAGCCTTGGCCTTCCTGCTCGACACCAACGTCCTGATTCGCCTGCGCGACGGGGATGGGGCGATCACGGCTCGGGTTGTCGCCCTGAACCCGCCGGTCCTGATGTCGATCATCAGCCGGGTGGAACTGGAAGGCGGAGTCTATCTGGAGCCGTCCCAGGCTGGCGCCCGGCGTCAGCGCCTGGAGGTGCTGTTCGCCGCCATCCCGGTGCTGGCCTTCGATGACGTCGCGGCCGAAGCCTATACTTCGATCCTGGAAACCGCTGGATACTCACGGCGCAAGATCCTGGATCGCATGATTGCGGCCCAGGCTCTGGTCCACCGTGCGAAACTGGTGACCCAGAACCCGGCGGACTTTCAGGACGTTCCCGGGCTGGAGATCATCGTCTGGCAGGCATCCGCCGGACTCCTCACAACACCGCCGCGAACTGCTCGGCGATCCAGTCGGCCTGATCCTGGGTCAGGATCAGCGGCGGGGCGATGCGGATGGTGTGATCGTGGGTTTCCTTGGCCAGCAGACCACGGGCCTGCAGGGCTTCACAGATTGGCCGCGCGCCGCCGAATTCGGCATGGAGCTCGATGGCGATCATCAGGCCGCGACCTCGAACCTCGCGCACCTTCGACGAGGTGATGCCGGTGAGGTCCGCGCGCAGGCGATCACCCACCCTGGCGGCGTTCTCGATCATGCCCTCCTCGACCAGCACCTTCAGCGCCGCGCGCGCCACGGCGCAGGCCAGCGGGTTGCCGCCGAAGGTCGAGCCGTGTTCGCCGGGGTGCAGCACGCCCATCACCTGGCTGTTCGAGAGCACGGCCGAGACGGGATAGAACCCGCCGGACAGGGCCTTGCCGATCAGGGTCAGATCCGCCTCGATCCCTTCATGCTCCTCGGCCAGCAGCTTTCCGGTGCGGCCAAGGCCCGTCTGGATCTCGTCAAGGATCAGGACGACGTTATGTAGCGTGCAGAGTTCGCGCGCCCGCTTCAGATAGCCTGCAGGCGGAATGATCACGCCCGCCTCGCCCTGGATCGGCTCTACCAGGAAGGCCACCGTATTGGGGGTGATGGCGGCTTCCAGCGCGTCAGCGTCGCCGAACGGCACGGTGCGGAAACCGGCCGGGAACGGTCCAAACCCGCCGCGGGACTGCGGGTCGGTCGAGAAGCCTACTATGGCCACGGTGCGACCATGGAAGTTCTCCGAGCAGACGATGATCTCGGCCATGCTCTCCGGCACACCCTTGACCTCGTAGCCCCACTTGCGCGCCACCTTGATGGCCGTCTCCACCGCCTCGGCGCCGGAATTCATCGGCAACACCTTGTGGCTGTTGGTGAGCGCGCAGAGTTCTTCGTAGAACGGCGCCAGCTGGTCGTTGCGGAACGCGCGCGAGGTCAGGGTGAGCTTGGCCGCCTGGGCGGTCATGGCCGCCAGGATCTTCGGATGGCAGTGGCCCTGGTTCACCGCCGAATAGGCCGACAGGCAATCGAGATAGCGGTTGCCGTCAACGTCCCAGACATGGACGCCTTCGCCGCGGGTCAGCACCACGTCCAGCGGCTTGTAGTTCTTGGCGCCCAGGCGGGCTTCGGTCTCGACGTAACGGGCGGTCAGCGAGCGGGTGAGTGCGATATCGTTCACGGGGGTCACTCCCTATTCGGCGGCTTGAAGGACGGGGGCGGGGGCGCTGACGCGGTCCAGACGCAGCGTCATGCAGTAGGAGGCGCCGCCCGACAGGATGAAGGGATCCAGGTCCACCTCGGTCAGGCTGTAGCCATGGGCTTCAAGCTTGATCCGCAGGCTGTTGGGGGCGCGGGCCATGATCACCTGGCGGCCGATGTTTACGGCGTTCACACAGAAGGCGGCGGCTTCTTCCGGTGTCGCCTCGATGCGCAGGGCCTCTGGCACGAGATCTCGGATCGTGGCCTGAGCCTCCGGTGTGAAGGCCGCCGGATAGTAGAGCAGCTTTCCACCGGACAACGGGCAAAAGCAGGTGTCGAGGTGATAGAAGCGGTCGCTCACCAGCTCCAGCGCCACGATCGGCCGGTTGAAGGTGTTGCGGACCACCCGGATCGCGCCCTGGCTGGACCGGGGGCCGTAGCCGCACCAGAAGTGGCCGCGATCCGCGTCCCAGATCGCGTCGCCCGCGCCCTCATGGAACAGGCCGTCCGGCAGGTCGACGATCTCACGCACCAGCCCGCGGGTCTTCAGGTTCTGGAAGGCGGCGCGGAAGACCGCTTCCTCCCCCTGACGTTCGACGTGGCGGAACCGGGCCAGCAGAACGGTCCCGTCCAGCACCACCGCGGCATTGGCCGGAAAAACCAGGTCGGGCAGGCCGTTGACGGCGCCCAGAGTTTCCACCCGCGCCCCGGCGTTTTCCAGCGCCGCGCGCAATGCCTTCGACGCGATGCACGCCGCTGCCGCGTCAGCTGGCGTCCAGCCCTTCGGGTCCATCCAGGGGTTGATTCTGTAGCGGACGTCGAACGCCGACGCATCGGTCATGAGGAAGAAGGGCTGGTGGGTCATGCGCGATCTCCGGCGGGTTTCAGACCCTCAGAGTGCCGTAGAAGGATGTTAGCGAATAGCGTGCACCATGCTACAATTCGTCTGATTTCTGACCATATAGATAATATGGAATGCCTGAATGCTGGATGATCTGGACCGGCGATTGATCGCCCTGCTGCGCGCGGATTCGCGCACGCCAGCCGCTGTGCTCGCCAAGTCCCTGAAGGTCTCGCGTGGCACCGTGCAGAACCGCGTTGACCGATTGCTGAGCCGGGGGTTCATCCAGGGCTTCACAGTCAAGACCCGCCCGGACGTCGAGGCCAACCGGGTCAGGGCCATCATGTCCATCGCCATCGAGGGCGAACGATCAGCCGCCGTGGTGGCGTCGCTGAAGGGTTTTCCCGAGGTCGCCGCCGTTCATACCACCAACGGCCGATGGGACCTGATCGCCGAGCTCGACGTCGAGACCCTGGCGGCGTTCAGCGCCACACTGGACGGGATCCGCCAGATTGCCGGCATTGCGGCGACCGAGACGTCAATCCTGCTCGCGACCCAGAAGATGTAGCGCTAAACTCGCGGCATGAACGCGCCCTTCAAGACCGATGGCCCGCCGGAATGGCGGCTGGATGACCTCTACGCCAATCGCGAGGACCCTCGCATCGAGGCGGACCTGGCGCGATCGGAGCAGCTCAATCGGGAGTTGGCGGCGCTGGAAGGCCAGTTGGTGGCGGCCCGCGCCAATCCGGCCCAGCTGGGCGCGCTGATCGACAAGGGCGTCCAGCTCTATGAAGACGCCACCAACGCCATGTGGGGCGTGGGCGCGTTCGGCTCGCTGTCGGCCTCTACCCAGCGGGACAATCCGGCCTGGTCAAGGTTTGAATCCGACCTGCGCACCCGCACGTCGCAGATCGCCGCGATGAGCCTGTTTTTCACCCTGGAGATCAACCAGCTGGAAGACGGCGAACTGGAAGCCGCTATGCAGGCTCACCCGGCGGCGCAGCGGTGGCGGCCCTGGTTGCGGCGGGTGCGGGCGGGCAGGCCCCACGAGCTCAGCGCGGAGCTGGAGCGCCTGCTGATCGACAAGGCGCCGGCGGTGGCCAACTGGGCCCGTCTGACCGATGACACCCTGGCGGGCTTGAGCGCCCGCATCGACGGCGAGACTCTGACGCTGGCCGAGACTCTCAACCGGATGTCCGACCCGGACCCCAGACGCCGCAAGGCCGCGGCCCAGGTGCTGTCGAAGGCGCTAAATGAACGCACCTCCACGCTGGCTTTGTCGCTCAACACCTTGGCGTTCGAGAAGCAGGTGGAAGACCGCTGGCGCAAGTTTGCCACGCCCGCCGCCGGCCGGCACCTGGCCAACGAGGTTGACGCCGACGCCGTGGCCGCCCTGGAGGCCGCCGTGGTGGACGGCTACGCTAGCGTCAGCCACCGCTACTATCGCCTGAAGGCCAGGGTGATGGGCCGCAAGGTGCTGGACCACTGGGACCGCAACTGCCCGCTGGACGAGGCTGCGCCGCGTGTTTTCTCGTGGGATCAGGCCCGGTCCATCGTGCTGGAAAGCTTCACGGCGCTGGCGCCTTCATTTGCGAAAACTGCCGAGACCTTCTTCAACAAGCCCTGGATCGACGCGCGGCCCCGGCCCGGCAAGCAATCCGGCGCCTACTCCCACCCGGTCACGGCAAACCGGCATCCCTATGTCTTCATGAACTACATGGGCGAGCGGCGCGACGTGCTGACGCTGGCGCACGAGCTGGGCCATGCGGTGCATCAGACCATGTGTCAGCCCATGGGCACCCTGCTGGCCGATACGCCGCTGACCCTGGCCGAGACCGCCTCGATCTTTGGCGAGGGACTGGTGTTCGAGAAGCTGCTGGCCGAGGCCTCGCCGGCCGAGCGGCGCGGTCTTCTCGCCGGCAAGATCGAGGACGGGATCAATACCGTCGTACGCCAGATCGCCTTTCACCGGTTCGAGACCCGGTTCCACGATGCACGGCTGAAAGGGGAACTCTCCGCCGACGCGATCGGCGACCTCTGGATGGAGATCATGGCCGAAAGCCTTGGCCCCGCCATCCGGCTGGGCAAGGGCTATGCACCCTATTGGGCCTACATCACGCACTTCGTCCACGCGCCATTCTACGTTTACGCCTACGCCTTCGGCGACCTGCTGGTGCGGGGACTGATGGAGAAGCGCCGCGAGGATCCGGCGGCCTTCGTTCCAGCCTATGAGAAGCTGTTGGCCGCCGGCGGCGCCGTCACATACGTCGAGGCGCTGGCGGCGTTCGGCCTCAATCCCCGGGAAAAGGCCTTCTGGGCGGCCGGCATGAAGCAGCTGGAACGGCTCGTGGACGAGTTCGAGGCGCTGGTCTGAACGGCACGGTTACGCCGTCCAGTCCCCGCTCTTGCCGCCGGTCTTGCTGACCAGCCGCACGGCCTCGATAACCATGCCCTTCTCGGCGGCTTTCAGCATGTCGTAGAGGGTGAGGCAGGCCACAGAGACGGCCGTCAGGGCCTCCATCTCGACGCCGGTCTGGCCCGTTGTCTTGACCCTGGCGGTCACGGCCAGGCCGTCGTCAGCCGGCTCCACGCGAACCTCCACCTTCGAGATCGCCAGCGGGTGGCACATGGGGATCAGGTCCGAGGTGCGCTTGGCCGCCATCACGCCCGCGATTTCGGCCACGGCGCGCACGTCGCCCTTTCTGCCCTCGCCCGACACCGCCAGCGCAAGGGTGGCCGGGGACATCCTGACAAAGCCCGCCGCCACCGCCTCGCGCGTGGTCACGGCCTTGTCCGAGACATCCACCATGCGGGCCCGGCCCGTCTCGTCGATATGGGTGAGCCCGCTCACGTTTCCATCAACCGGGGCATCAGCTCGACCATGTTGCAGGGGCCGTGGCGGCTGTCGAGCTGGGCCGAGATCACCTTGTCCCAGCCGTCCTTCACCGCGCCGTTCGATCCCGGCAGGCAGAAGACAAACACGCCCTTCACGATCCCGGCCAGGGCGCGGGACTGCAGGGTCGAAAGGCCCACGGACTGGTAGCTCACCATGTGGAAGACCACGGAAAAGCCGTCGATTTCCTTGTCGAACAGGGGTCGCACGGCCTCCGGCGTCACGTCGCGCCCGGTGATGCCTGTGCCGCCGGTCGTGACGATGGCCTCCACGAAACCCGACGCCACCCACGCCTCGATCTTCGCGCGGATCTCCATGATGTCGTCGCGGACGATGGCCTTGTCGACCAGTTCGTGACCCGCACCCTTCACGCGCTCGGCCAGGACGTGGCCCGATGTGTCGCTCTCCTCGTCGCGGGTGTCCGATATGGTCAGCACCGCGACCTTCACGGGCTTGATCTGGCGGGCCGTGTCGATCTTTCCGCCGGGCGTCAGTGCGTTCATAGGGCGTGCTCCTCTACACGCCCTCTATACACGATCTGATCGACACAAAGACCCGTCAGGTCGACTGTGTATTGTCCGGCAGGTTCAGGATCCGCTTGGAGATGATGTTGTTCTGGATCTCCGCCGAGCCGCCATAGATCGACATGGCCTTGCCCCATAGCCAGGCGCTCACGGCTTCCAGTTCCTCCGGCTTGAAGGCATCGCCTTCCCAGCCCAGGCCCTGTGACCCCATCATCTCAAGCATCAGCTCGGCGCGGGCCTGTGAGACGTTGGTGGCCGAGTTCTTCAGGATCGAGGCGGCGTTGGTGGCGCCTGACGCCCCCTTTGCTTCCGCCACCACGCGCGCCAGGGTCAGGCCATGAATCCGGCCGTCCATCAGATGCTGGGTGACGCGGCTGCGCAGGTCGAGGTCAGCGATCCGGCCTTCGGCGTCCACGCCAACGTAGTCCTTGGCGATGTCTTCCAGAGGCGTCGGACGACCCATGCCGCCAGCGCCGGTCTGGCTGGCCCGCTCGTGCTGAAGTAGTCGTTTTCCGACCGTCCACCCCACGTTGATCTGGCCCAGGATCGCATCCTTCGGCGCCACCGCGTCGGTGAAGAAGGTTTCGCAGAACGGCGAGGATCCTGATATAAGTTTGATCGGTCGCGTCTCGACCCCGGGCTGCTTCATGTCGAGCAACAGGAAGCTGATCCCCTCGTGCTTCTTGGCCGTCGGATCGGTTCGCACCAGCGCCCCGCACCACGCAGATTCCTGCGCGCCGCTGGTCCAGATTTTTGACCCGTTGATCAGCCAGTGGTCGCCCTTGTCCTCGCAGCGGGTCTGAAGCGACGCCAGGTCCGATCCGGCGCCCGGTTCGGAATAGCCCACGCACCACTGCACCTCGCCCCGGATGATCGGCGGCAGGTGCTTCGCCTTCTGCTCGGGTGTGCCATAGTCCATGATCGTCGGGCCGATCATGGTGATGCCCATGCCGAAGGTCAGAGGGTTGAATGCGCCGGCCCTGGCCATTTCCTGGCCCAGCACGCGGGCCTGCTGCGGGCTCAGACCGCCGCCGCCGTACTCGGTCGGCCAGGTGGGGGTGGCCCAGCCTTTCTCGCCGATGGCCTTCTTCCAGGCCTTGAGGTCGGAGGCGTCGGACTGGGGCCCCTCGGCGGCCATCATCCCACCCTTGCCCTTCAGGGACCTGGGGAAGTTCGCTTCCAGCCAGGCGCGCGCCTCGCCGCGGAAGGTTTCAAGTTCGACGTCGGCTCCAAAGTCCGCCATGGCGTGCTCTCCGGTTGAAATTCTGAGACTACGATACATCCAGTTTCGCGTGACCCAAGGTCAGCGATCTGTCGTGGCGTCAAGCGAGGCGCTTGAACGAGACAGGTCGCGGCCAGGGCTCCATTGCTCAGGTCGCTTCGCGACCACGCGGCAGATAGAGACAAGTTGGAATTAGACCCCCAGCCCTAGCCGCCCTTTGGCGCGTGACGTAGCGGGGCGAGCCTCGATGCTTTCGACCCATTCCGAGAGTGCGGGAAAATCCGTCAGCGCGAAGCCGCCATAGGCCATCCGACGCACCCAGCCGAAGTGGGCAATGTCGGCAACTGAATAGTCTTCGCCGTTCAGCCAGGCGGTGTCACGAACCCTCCGCTCCAGGAGCCCGAGCAGGCGTGCCGCCTCGCTCCTGAACCGTTCGGACGCATAGGGTTGGGGGGTGCTCAAGCCGCGAAAGTGGCCGGCGGCGCCCATGGCCGGGCCTAGGCTCAGGACCCATTGAAATGATTCCCAAGGCGGGGTTGGTCTGATTCACTGGCGGCGCATGGAGGCGTCGTCATGAGTGATTTGATCTGGTTGTCGCAGGCGCAGATGCGCCGGATTGAGCCG
>NZ_JBIKNZ010000062.1:0-20034 GCF_044358365.1 Phenylobacterium sp.
CGCGCCGCATCGCGCTCGCCGGCCGCCGCCTCGCGCGGGGTCTTTTCCTCCCCGCAGACCGCGTCGCAGACCGCCACCAGATCCGGCTGGTGCGACAGCCGCGCGCGCAGCCTGGCCAGCAGCTTTCGCGCCCGCTCGGTCTGCGCGCCATGCGCCAGCACCTGGGCCAGGCCCGGCCCCCCGCCCGGGCCGCCGCCGGGCAGCACCTCCAGGCTGGAAGGGAGTTTCGCGTCCATCCGCACGCGGCGCCAGACCTCGCCGTACCGCTCCCCCGTCGCCCGCGCGACCGGGCTGATCCGGCCCCGGGCGGTCAGCCAGTCCAGGCCGGTCTGGCGGCGATAGGCCCCTCGCCGGGTCGCAGGCGCAGGTTCGGCGATGGCCTGGCCCCGGGCGCGGGAAAGCGCCACGGTTTCGGCCACGCCCTCGGCCACGGCGCGCGCCTCGGCCTGGCCGGCGAGCCTGGCCTCCAGCCTGGCCAGCCGCGCGCGCTCCAGCGCCCTTATCCGCGACATGCGCGCCCCACTACCGCGTCGGCCAGGCGGTAGACCGCCTCCGACGCCGCCGCCTCGCCCTCGATCACCACCAGCCCCGCCGCCGTGTGGGCCATCAGCTCTCGCAGGAACCGGCCCCGTTCAGCGGGCCTGCGGCGGCTGAGCGCGCCGGCGATCACGGCGGCCGCCTCGTCGGGCCGACTCACAGCGAGAGCGCCGGATAGCCGCCCGCCGCCATGACCCGCGCCACGTGGGCCTTGTGGCGCGCGAACTTCGGCCGCATGGCGTCGGCGCCGACGCCGGGCCTGCGGATCCGGAAGTGCGCCTCAAGCTGGATGCTACGACCGGAACTGACGCAGCATTCTGCGCAAGCTCGGGCCCGGGTGGCTCCGCCGTAGCGGAGAGCGGAGTAGGTTTGTTGCTGAAGATTTGCCATAGAACAAACATAGAACATACAGCTGACTTGTCGCAAGATGTTTCTGCATATAACCTACAGTTCATGGATGGACGCGCCCAACGCCTCAGGCAGGCCCGGATCGACCGGGGCCACGAAACCGCCGCCGCGGCCGCCGACGCGTTCGGCTGGAGCCGCAACACCTATGCCGCCAACGAGAACGGCAACGCCCCCTACTCCTATCGCCGCGCCAAGGCGTATGCCGCCGCCTTCGGGGTCAGCGCCGAGTGGCTCTATGATGCGGCGGGTGACGCCAGGGTGGCGGGCGCCGACGGGATGGCGCCGGTGATTGGCTACGTCGGGGCAAATCCGGACGGCACGGTGCTGTTCGCCCTCGGCCATGACCCGGCCCAGCTGGCGCCTATCCCGCCGGGCGGCACCGCGCAGGCCCGCGCGCTGAAGGTGTCGGGCCACTCCATGCGCGGCGTCGCCGACGACGGCGCCCTGATCTATTTCGAGGATCAGCGCACCCCGCCCAGCCCCGACATGCTGGGCCATGTGGTGGTGGTCGAGACCGACACCGACGAGGTGCTGGTCAAGCGGCTGCTGCGGGGCTCGAAGCCCGGTCTCTATGATCTGGAAAGCGTGGCCGGCCCGGTGCGGCCGGATGCGCGCCTGCGCTGGGCGGCCCACATCACCGCCATCATCCCGCCCTTCCAGGCCCGCCGTATCCTGCGCGACGCGGCCTGATCCTGCAGGTTTTCTACGACAGCCTAGGGCAGGTCTTCCGCCAGGATCGACATGTTGAACACATAGGAACCGTCGCCGTCCTCGTCCTCGAACACCACGCCGATGAACTCCTCGCCCACATAGACCTCGGCGGAATCCTTCTGGCGCGGACGCGGGACCAGCGTGATCCGCGCGTTCGCAAACGTCCCGCGCAGATGGCCTTCGATCTTGCGGATAGCTTTTTCGTCCACGCGGGGCTCCTTCAAATTCGGCGGGAACCTAGAGCCTTTCCGGATCAGATGGAATCATCTGATCCGGACAAAACGGCTCGCCCTTCATATGTCTGGAGCATGACGGGCGCTTCAACCGGTACCCACTTGAAGCTGTCATGCTCTAGCGGGTCACGCGCGCCGGGGGAACCTCAGATCACAGGGTCGCTGTAGACGGCGTCGGCCAGGGTGTGATCCATGCTCTTTGCCGGCTCATCGCCCGCCGGACAGTTGACCAGCCGCGCCGGCACGCCGGCCGCCGTACAGCCCGCAGGAACCGGCTTCAGAACCACCGAGCCCGAGGCCACCTTGGCGTAGTCGCCGATCGTGATGTTGCCCAGCACCTTGGCTCCGGCGCCCAGCAGCACGCCGCGGCCCACCTTCGGGTGCCGGTCGCCACGCTCGGCCCCGGTGCCGCCCAGGGTCACGCCCTGCAGCATCGAGACATCATCGCCGATCACGGCGGTCTCGCCGATCACGATACCGGTGCCATGGTCGATGAACACGCCGCGGCCGATCCGGGTGGCCGGATTGATGTCGACCTGGAATAGCTCGCTGGAGCGGCTCTGCAGATAGAACGCCAGGGTCTCCCGACCCTCGTGCCACAGCCAGTGCGCCACCCGATGGGTCTGCAGCGCCAGGAAGCCCTTGAAGAACAGGAACGGCTGGACGTAACCCTTGCAGGCGGGGTCCCGCTCGAACACCGCCCGCAGATCGTACTCGGCCTTTTCGACGATCGAAGGGTCAGCCTCATAGGCCTCCTCGCAGATGTCGCGCAGACTCATGGCCCGCAGTTCCTGGTCGCCCAGCTTCCGTGCCAGCTGGTAGCTGAGGGCGTCCCCCAGCGACTTGTGGTTCAGGATCACCGCCGCCAGCAGGCTGGCGAGAGCCGACTCCGACATGGCTGCTGCCTGAGCCTCGTTTCGGAGCGCCGCCCAGACCGGCAGAGACGTATCGGCGTTCACCACTTCCAGTCGCTGCGTCATGCGTATCTCCCCGCCGCTACCCCATCATCGCCTTTGCGAGGTCGGGCGGCAACAACCCTTCCCTCGCCATATGGGATGCTTTCAACAGCATCGCCACCGTCAGAATATCTTCTATGTCTCCGGCCAAGGCGGCGGCCAACGCCTCGCGGAACGGCACGCGCTCAACCCGGATGTCTTCGGTGTCGTCGTGGCCGGCGGGATTGGCGGCCTCCGATAGTCCCAACGCGAGGTAGCCGAACGCGCGCTCGTCGCTAACCGAATTGGAAAGCTGGGCGCGCAACACCTCACGCCAGTCAGCCGCCTGCAGTCCGGTCTCCTCGGCCAGTTCCCGGCGAGCGCTCTCCAGCGGATCGGCGTCCAGCGGCCCGCCACCCTCCGGGATCTCCCAGCTGTATTCCGCCAGCGGGAACCGATGCTGGCCCACCAGAACGGTGTCACCATTGTCGTGCAGGGGCAGGACCGCGACCGCGAAATTCTTGAACCTTACCAGTCCATAGGTCGCCGGCGCGCCGGTCGGCGCCGTCACCGCGTACTCGGTCACGCCAATCCAGGGATTCTCGTAGATCGTCCGGGAAGCGCCACGTCGCCAGGGACTTCCGTGCGGCCTCAGCCACCTGGGCTTTTCTCCCACGGGGATCTCCATGCCATTGCGGAACCGGTGTTCACCCCCCTAAGTGGGTGCGCACACTCTCACCCCGGAAGGTCACCAAAACCTTGAGTTCCGCATTGCCGCCGCCGCCGTCCTTTGGCGCGCCCCTCCCGATAAAGGCGTCGCCTGAGGTGTTGAACTTCCTGGCGCTGCGACGATCAACCTCGGCCGTGACCCTGACGGAGCCCGCGCCCGACCCGTATCAGCTCTCCGACCTGCTGAGGCTGGCCGCCAGGGTCCCGGACCACGGCAAGCTTATGCCTTGGCGGTTCATTGTTCTTCAGGGTGTGGATAAGGCGGCGTTTGCGGCCCAGCTGGAGGCTATCAGTTCTGCTCGCGACGACGCCCTCCTGACCGGCAAACTTGCCAAGCTCAAGGCGCCGCCGCTGGCCATCGCCGTCATCTCGACGCCGAAGGTCGCCGCAATTCCGGAGTGGGAGCAGGTGCTTTCGGCCGGCGCTGTATGTTCCACCCTTGTCCAGGCGGCGATGGCCATGGGGTTTGGGGCAAACTGGATCACCGACTGGTACAGCTATGATGGCCAGGCGACCACGGCTCTGGGCCTTGAAGCCAGTGAACGCGTCGCCGGCTTCGTCCTCATCGGCACTCCCCGCGAGCCGCCGCTGGAACGCGAGCGCCCCTCGCCGCCCGATCTCGTGACTTACTGGAAACCTTAGGTGGCTACCCGCGCCTAACCACGCCCGCGATAGGGCGCGACCCCTTGGTCCGGTAGCCAGACCCCTGTAGGCGCCGCACCGGTCTGCCAGAACACATCGATCGGAATGCCGCCCCGCGGATACCAGTAGCCGCCGATCCTGAGCCACTCCGGCGTCAGCTCCGCCACGAGCCGCTTGCCGATCGCCACCGTGCAATCCTCATGGAATGCGCCGTTATTGCGGAACGAACCGAGATAGAGTTTGAGCGACTTGGATTCCACCAGCCAGTCGCCCGGCACATAGTCGATCACCAGATGGGCGAAATCGGGCTGACCGGTCACCGGGCAAAGTGACGTGAACTCCGGGGCCGCGAAACGAACCAGATAGCGGGTTCCGGGGTGCGGATTGGGCACCCGCTCCAGAACCGCAGCCTCAGGACTGTCGAACCCGCGCGCCTCCCGGCCAAGCTGGGTGAGATGGGTCTCTTCCATAATCACGGCATTAGCCGCTAGTACGGTTCTCAACAAGCAGCGGAGGGCGTCGGATGTCGCGGCAGTTCGAAGGTTACGTGGTCGTCGTGACCGGGGCTTCCACAGGATTGGGGCGCGCCATCGCTGTGGAGGTCGCCAGCCAGGGGGCCCGCACGGTGCTCATCAACTATGCTCACAACCAGGCCGACGCCGAGGAAACTGCGCGCCAGGTCGAGGCGCAGGGCGCGGCGGCCGTGATCATTCAGGGCGACGTAGCGGACGATGCCGATTGTCGGCGGATCGCGGCCGCCGCAGCGCCGTTCGGTCGCATCGACGCTCTTTTCAACAATGCCGGGACCACGCGATTCGCGGCGCACGGTGATATGGAAGCCGTTTCCGCACAGGACTTTCTGGATCTGTATGCCGTCAATGTTATCGGCGCCTTCCAGATGGTACGGGCCTGCAGAAGCCTGCTCGAAGCCGCGCCCCAGCCCGGCGCTGTCGTGATGACCTCCTCCATCGCTGGTGTCGCAGGGATCGGTTCGTCAGTGCCCTACGCAGCGTCCAAGGGCGCCCTCAATACCATGACGGTGTCCCTGGCGCGTGCTCTGGCGCCGAGGATTCGTGTGAACGCGGTCTGTCCCGGCTTCATCGATACACCGTGGTTCGGCAAGGGCATGCCCGAGAGCGCCGTCGAACGCCTTCGAACCAACGCGGCCGCCGGGACACCGCTGAAATCGGCTTCCAGACCGGAAGACATCGCCGCCGCAGCCGTCTTTCTGGCCGCGCCAGCATCCCGCCATGTCACCGGCGAAACCCTGCTTGTCGACGCGGGCTCGCACTTGGGATTCGCACCCGTGGTCGCGCGCTGACCTTGAATTGCGAATGATTTGCGACTAAGTCTTCAGCACCGCCACGACAAAGATGCTTAATAAAATATCAGCATGTTTGCTGCTTCGCTGAATGCTGCCCCTCGCGTTGATCTGAGGGCTCCACGCACGACCATGACTCTACCGCTGGCTTTGGCCGGTCGGACACATAAGGGGATAAAACCAATGAGAACGCTCAAAATCGCGCTCGCCGCCACTGTTGCATCATTTACCATGGCCGGCGCTGCGGCCGCCCAGGACTCTGGCCCGAAGTTCGCCTTCAACGTCGGCGCCAACAATGATTACGTATTCCGCGGCATCAGCCAGACCGACGAAGACCTGTCCGTCTTTGGTGGGGTCGACGCGAGCTTCATGGACATCGGCTATGCCGGCGCCTGGGTGTCAAACGTGGATTTCGGCAATGGCACCAATTTCGAGTATGACCTGTACGCTGGTGTGAAGCCCGTCGCCGGTGCGATCACCTTCGATCTGGCCGTCATTTTCTACGGCTACGCGGGTTCGCCCAACGGTTCGAACCAGGACTACTTCGAAGGCAAGATCGCGGCCTCGGTGCCGGCTGGCCCCGTCACCCTCGGCGCCGCGCTTTTCTATTCGCCTGAATTCTTCGGCAAGACCGGCGACGCCGTCTACACCGAGGTCAACTTCTCCACAGCGATCCCGGACAGCAAGTTCACGGTCAATGGCGCGCTGGGTTACCAGCAGGTTCAGGGCAATCTGGACTATTCGACCTGGAACGTCGGCGTCGGCTATGCCTTCACCGACACCCTCAGCGCCGACATTCGCTATCATGACACCGACCAGCACGGTTTCGGCAAAATCTACGGAAGCCGCGTCGTCGGCGGCCTGAAGTTCACCTTCTAGGCGCCAAGCCCTTGATCTAGACGATTAGAAAGGCCGTCGCAGACCTGCGACGGCTTTTCCCTTTTCCGGTTGGGCCTGGGTAATGCCCCCGTCCGCCCCTGGATTAAGGATGTTGGTACCCGACGGGCCGAGGGCTATGGTTGGGAATCGCATTTCCGGAGGAGTGTAACAAATGGAGCGTATGGCCGCCCGCGCCCAGACGATCCTGCTGGATATGCTACTAGCTGCGATCGCGTTCGCGCTTGCATTTTTCGTGGCCCCAACCCAGCCAGAACTTGGATTCGGTCAGGATGGCGCCCTTTCATTCTTCCAACTCTGCGCCATGTTCGCGGCCCTCGCGGGTATCTTCAGCCTGATCTTCCAGCGCGAGCTGTCGCCCTGGCGCTATGTTTCAATTCCCGACGCACTTGTGCTGGCACGCTGCGCTCTGCTGACGGCAGGGGTGTTTCTGCTGGCCGTGTTCGTACTGGATCGCGCCGAGGGTCTCCCGCGTTCCACCCTGGTGATGGCGCCTCTGCTCCAGATGTTCATCTGCATGGGCGCTCGTATCGCGCGCCGCGCGCAGCACGAGAACGCGCTGGAGAGTTTTTCGCCACTGCAGATGGCTTCCGACCGCGCGTCGCCCGCTTCGTCGCTATTGTTGATCGGCCCCTCATCGCTGGCCGACACCTATCTGCGCGGCGTCGCACGCAGCCATGATCACCCTTATGCCCCCGTCGGCATCATTGGCACGGACCGCCGCGAGGTTGGCCAACAGGTCCGGGGCGTCTGCATTCTGGAAGCCATCGATCGCCTCGACGAAGCTCTGGCGGATCTCCGGCGGTGGAACCGATACCCGCGCGCCGTCCTGTTTCTGGAGGAGCCCGGCAAGCTGAAGGGCCTGACCGCAGACCTGCTTGGCCGCCTCAAGAATGACGGTATCCGGCTGCTTCGCCTGCCCTCGATTGTCGAATTGTCCCAGCACGACGGCGTCACCCTTCTGCCGATGCGCGACATCAACATTGAGGAATTGTTGGCTCGCGAGCCCATTGAGCTCGATAGACATGCGGTCGGGGACCTCATCCAGGGTCGCCGCGTGTTGATCACCGGAGCAGGCGGTTCCATCGGCGCAGAACTATGCCGCCAGGTGGCCAGCTTTAACTGCGCGCGTCTCATCCTGCTTGATTTCTCCGAGACCGCCCTGTTCGAGATCGAGCGGGAAATTCGCGAGACCTTCCCCAACATCGCTATCAAGGCCGTGCTGAGCGACGTCCGGTCGGCTGCCCGGACCACGGCCATCTTCGCGCACGAACGTCCCGAGCTGGTCTTCCATGCTGCGGCCTTGAAGCACGTTTCCATGGTAGAGCGGCATCCGACCGAGGGCATCCTGACCAACGTCATCGGAACCTGGAATGTCGCAGAGGCGTCGCGGGCCTGCGACGCCCGCCAGATGGTTTTGATATCCACCGACAAGGCTGTCGATCCCACCAACGTGATGGGCGCAACCAAACGTTTGGCCGAGGCCGTCATCCAGGCTCAGCAAAGCACGGGCGAAGGCTCCCGCTTCTCTGCTGTGCGTTTCGGGAATGTCCTGGGCTCGTCGGGTTCGGTGGTGCCGATCTTCAAGTCCCAGATCGAACGCGGGGGCCCGGTCACGGTGACCCACCCGGAAATGACTCGTTTCTTCATGACAATCCCGGAGGCGGCGCAACTGGTGCTTCACGCCACGGCCACCTGTCACGCGGATGAACGTCGTGACTCGCGACTGTTCCTTCTCGAAATGGGCGAGCCGGTCAGCATCATGGATCTGGCGCAGCAGATGATCGCGCTTTCCGGCCGCCGCAACATCGATGTCGAGATCACGGGCCTGCGACCGGGCGAAAAGTTGACGGAAGCCTTGCTGGATGAAACCGAACGCGCCCTGCCCTGCGCACCCAAGGTGATGGAGGTTGTGTCCAGCTCAGCCATCCGGGTGATACCCACTCACCTCGAAGCGCTGGCCGCGACCGTTGAGTCGGGCAGCGATGAGGAGATCCGCAACGCCCTCTTCGACCTCGTAGGCCAGATCCGCGGCGAGAAGCCCGGCGCCCTGCCGACCCTGCGGGTCGTCTCGGGAGGCTGACGCACAGCCTTCGAGCGTCTACTCCGGAGAGCTTGCTCAGGCTACTCCGCCGCAACCACACGTTCTGGGGCCGCTGCCGCCTTCAGACGCGTCACCAACGCTTCATACTCATCCCAGAGCGCCTTGGGCGTGGCCTCACCGAACCGTTCGTAGAATTCCGGGATCAAGGCTGCTTCCTGCAGCCAGATCGCTGGATCCACGGTGAGCAACAGGTGCATCTGCGCATCGGTCATGTTGAGGCCGGAGGTGTCCACGCTGGCGCGGGTCGGCACGCGGCCAATGGGCGTATCCACGGCGTCGGCTTTGCCGTCCAGCCGTTCAGAGATCCACTTCAGCACCCGGCTGTTGTCGCCATATCCCGGCCAAACGAACTTGCCCCGCTCGTCCTTGCGGAACCAGTTGACGAAATAGATTCGGGGCAGCTTTGCCGCGTCATGGGTTGCACCCATCTTCAGCCAATGGGCGAAGTAGTCACCCATGTTGTAGCCGCAGAATGGCAGCATCGCGAACGGGTCGCGGCGCAGTTCTCCGATGGCGTTTTCCGCCGCTGCCGTGCCTTCCGAAGCAACATTCGAGGCCATGAACACGCCGTGCTGCCAATCGCGGGCCTCGGTCACCAACGGCACCGCAGAGGCGCGGCGTCCGCCGAACAGGATTGCCGAGATCGGCACCCCCGCCGGATCCTCCCACTCAGGCGCAATAACCGGCGTCTGGGCGGCGGGCACCGTGAAACGTGCGTTCGGATGGGCGGCGGGCGTATCACTGTCCGGCGTCCAGTCGCGCCCCTGCCAGTCGATCAGATGCGCCGGCGCTTCCGGTGTCAGGCCTTCCCACCAGACGTCACCGTCATCGGTAAGAGCCACATTGGTGAAGATGGAGTTGCCCCAGAGCGCCTCGATTGCATTCTTGTTGGTTTCGATGCCGGTTCCGGGCGCCACGCCGAAGAAACCGGCTTCCGGGTTGATGGCGTACAGGCGTCCATCCTGACCGAACCGCATCCAGCATATGTCGTCGCCGATCGTCTCGGCCTTCCACCGCTTCAGCGTCGGTTCAAGCATGGCCATATTGGTCTTGCCGCAGGCGCTGGGGAATGCGGCCGCCACAAACTTCGACTCGCCCGCGGGCGACGTAAGCTTGAGGATCAGCATATGCTCGGCGAACCAGCCCTCATCTCGGGCCATCACCGAGGCGATGCGCAGTGCAAAGCACTTCTTGCCCAGGAGCGCATTCCCACCATAGCCAGAGCCATAGGACCAGATTTCACGGCTCTCGGGGAAGTGGACGATGTACTTGATCTCGTTGCAGGGCCAGGCGACGTCCTTGACGCCATCCACCAGCGGCATACCCACCGTGTGCACTGCGGGAACAAAGAAGCCGTCATCGCCCAGAACGTCCAGCGCGCCCTGGCCCATCCGGGTCATGATCCGCATGGATACCGCCACATAGGCGCTGTCGGTTATCTCAACACCAATCTGGCTGATGGCGGACCCCAAGGGGCCCATGCAGAAGGGCACCACATACATCGTTCGACCGCGCATGACGCCCCGGAACAGGTCCGTCAGGTCCGAACGCATCTCGTTCGGGTCGAGCCAGTTGTTGGTAGGGCCAGCGTCTTCCGGCTTCTCAGAGCAAATGAATGTTCGGCTTTCCACGCGGGCGACATCGCGAGGATCCGAGGCGGCATAGAACGAGTTCGGGCGCTTTTCGGGGTTCAGCCGCTTGAGCGTACCAGCCGCGACAAGTTCTCCGGTGAGCCGGTTCCATTCGCCTTCCGAGCCATCGCACCAGACCACCCGGTCAGGTTGTGTCAATTCGGCGATATCACGAACCCAATGGATCAGTCGGGCGTGTTTCGTCGGCGCACTATCGAGGCCCGGCACAGTCTTCAGGCTCATTTACGGCAACTCCTTGGGTCCCAAACCGGCACAGAGGCATCCCCTCGCGCGCACTCACCGTGGGAATTCAATAGTTCGTCTGCATGGGCCGGGCCAGCACCAAGGCCCCTGCAGACGCGACAATCTACGCATCGCCTGTGGAAATGGCTGCATTCCGGGCATGCCGGCTCAGGACTACGGCCCAGGGAGACCGATTTCGAACAGAATCACTCCATGAGATATTTCTCGTGTCTCGCGGATTTGGCGCAAGCAGCGGAATAGGGCATGAGTAGCCAGCGCTATATGATTTCTCGGCCATGGAACCCTTGATCCCCTGCTCGCCCGACCGTCGAGGCCCGACTGCCAGAACAGCGGCAACACCGGCATGAGCATTGCCACCGGACATGACAGGACGTCGCGCCCAACAGACCCGCTCCTGGAAATCTATCTGGAACGCAGGTCCAACCTCGTCCGTTTCTTTGCTGCGAGGACAGGTTCGGCCGCCACGGCAGAGGATCTGGCCCAGGAGCTCTATCTCAAGTTGGCGACACGCGACCCAAACGCCCTGATGATCGAGAACCCGGTAGCGCTGATCTATCGGGTAGCGACGAACGTCATGCTCGACCGGGTCCGCGGCGACACGCGATCCAGCGCGCGTGACGCGGCATGGCGCCGGGTGGCTCACGCCTCGATAGGCGAGGATGACATAGCCATTGAACCGCCGGCGGATGAAGCGGCAGCGTCACGCCAGCGCTTGCGACAACTGGTTGAGGCCGTCTCTGGCCTGCCACCCCAGATGCAACGCGCTTTCCGGCTGCACAAACTGGAAGGCCGTAGCCATGCCGAAACGGCCCGCATCATGGGTATCTCGGTCAAGTCCGTAGAAAAGCACATCTCCGCCGGACTTAAGAGCATCACCCATAGGTTGGGTTCATGATCAACTCATGCGTGTATTTTCGGAGGGGGGGGGCGACGCGGTTCGGCGACGTCTATTTATCTAGCAGGTGGTCGTATGCGACAGCCCTGGAAGGACGCATGATCAAGGGCTGGCGATACGACGACGAGGCGTGCTGCGAAGACGCAGCGGGTTGGGTCGTGCGGCTTGAAGCCGGTAACCTTGGAGACGCGGAAGCGATCGCCTTTGACGCCTGGTTGTCCGCTTCTCCTGGCAATGTCTCAGCGTTTGATCGGGCGATGGGGGTTTCCCAACAAGTCGTCGCCAATGCGGAAGCCATCGTTCAGGGCCTATCCGCCAGGCGATCCATCCGACCTGCACCAGATCGCAGAACGGTCGTGGGCGGCTTCGGAATTGCCGCAGCGGCTTTTCTGGCCGTTGTGGCGGCGCCTCAGTTGATCACGTCGGCCAGCACCGAGACCTATGCGACCGCCAAGGGTGAACGTCGCTCCGTGACGTTGGCCGACGGATCCAGAGTCGATCTCAATGCCGGCACCAGCTTGACGGTATCCCTGTCGCGCAGCGCCCGGACGGTCAGGCTGGATCAGGGCCAGGCCGTTTTTGATGTCGCCCACAACGCAGATCGACCCTTCTATGTCGCCGCCGGTGACCGTACCGTGCGCGTGGTCGGAACCCAGTTTGACGTGCGACGGCGGGAGGGCAAACTGTCCGTGACGGTGGCACGGGGCGCCGTTGAGGTCCGTCCGGCTGAGGGTACATCCGGCAGGGCTTACCGTCTTCGCCCGGGCCAGCGCCTGGATCATGTCGAGGGCGACGCCCAAACAAAGGTCGTGAAGGCCGAAGCGTCCGAAGTGCTGGCCTGGCGCACGGGGAAGCTGGTTTATAGGGGACAACCCCTGTCCGAGGTCATCGCCGATTTGAACCAGCAATGGTCGACCCCGATCCGCCTCGATGACGCCACTCTGGGGGCGGTCCCGGTTTCCGGCGTTCTAGTCCTGGACAATCAGGACGCTGTAATTGGACGCTTGGCCTTGCTGGTTCCGATAAGCGCGGTACGTACCGACGCAGGTTTGATCCTGCGACGTGATAGAACGTCGGATCGCTAAAGAGGGCCTTTTGTCATAGCCAGGCGAAGCCTGCTTTCGCAGAGTCTGTTGGGCGGCGTAGCTCTCGCTTGTGTGGTGGGACGCGCTGAGGCCGCCGACTCTCGCTTCAATCTGGCGATCCCACCAAGGTCTTACGCTGATGCCCTGATAGATCTGGGGCTACAGACCAATGTATCAATTCTGGGAACCGCATCGTGCGGGGGTGGAGGCGTTACCCGACTGCGAGGCCGCTTCACACTCAATGAAGCCTTGACACGCTTGCTGGACGGGGCGCCTTGCCGATACCGGATTGTGGACACCCGCACCGTTCGGATAACAGCCAACCCTGCAGTGGTGACTGAGCTTGCCCCTGTCGACCCCCCCCGACCGCCACCACTCATTGCGGAGATTGTTGTCACCGCCACCAGGCGCCCCGTTGCCATGGATCGCCTGCCTGCCGGCGTAAGCGCCATTTCAGGGCAACAGATCGCCGCCACGGGCTCGGTGGACATCGGGCGCACCGTCGGACAGTTGGCCGGGGTTCAGACAACCAACCTCGGTCCCGGTCGCGACAAGTTGCTTATTCGAGGCCTGTCGGACGGCGCATTTACCGGCCGCACCCGCTCAACGGTGGGCACCTACCTGGACGAGGCGCCGATCAACTACAATGCGCCAGACCCCGATCTGAGACTGGTGGATCTGGATCGGATCGAGATCATCCGCGGTCCGCAAGGCGCGCTCTACGGGTCCGGCGCCCTGGCCGGCGTCTATCGCATCGTTACGCGCAAGCCGGAGCTCGAGACTGTTTCAGCCGGTCTTGCTGGCTCTCTCGCCGCGACCAAGGGCGGCGATGAAAGCTACGAGGTCGACGGCTACATCAACCTGCCGATTGTTCCAGGACGGCTCGCCGCCCGACTGGTCGCCTATAGTGATCTCCAGGGTGGATACCTCGACAACATCAGCCTGGGTCTCGCCAACGTCGACCAGACCCGTCGCAATGGTGGCAGGCTGGCTCTCCGCGCCCAGATCTCGAGCACTTGGCGCCTCGACATCGCCGGCGCGACCCAGAACCTGCACTCTAACGATACGCAGTACGTGACTGTTGCCAGCGGCAAGACGTCGAGGCCTTCTGCGGGCACGCCTCCTATCCGGACCAACAGCGTGCGTGAGGCCCACAACAACGACTTTACCTATGGCGGAGCCACCATCCAGGGCGACTTCGATTGGGGCAGCCTCACCTCATCGGCCAGCTACGTGCACCACGTCTACTCGAGCCAGTATGATGCTTCCGCGACCCTTGCAGACAATTTCGTTGTCCGCACTGGCGATATTGGCGCCTATTTCGAGGCGGCCAACGCCGACATGCTCATCCAGGATCTTGTGCTTCGTTCGCCAGGCGCTGGGCGATTCAACTGGCTGGTCGGGGTCTACACGGCGCGAACCGTGGAGCGGACCCCTTCGTCGCTGAAGATCCTGTCTGTAGGCCCGCTGGTGACCACCGCCTACACCGAAAGCCGCAAGGACCGGCGGGTAGAATATGCCGTCTATGGCGAAGGGGTCTATGATTTCGCAGAGGGGTGGAGCGCAACCGTCGGCGGGCGCGTATTCGAGAATCGCGTGCATACGAAATCGGATGTGGCGGTTACCCTTCCATACGACTCCAGATCCTTTGATCGCACACGCACCTTCCAGGGGTTCTCTCCCAAGATCGCCCTACAAAAGGAGTTCCAGTCCGGCGACCTGATCTACGCACTGGTCAGCGAGGGCTATCGCTCCGGCGGCTTCAATTCCAGCGGACTGTTCGCTATCGCCGCCCGCCGCGCCACTTTCGCGCCGGACCGCCTGAGCAACTACGAGATCGGCGCGAAGTTTCGCCGGTTGGACAATCGCCTCAACGTTCGCGCGTCCGCTTACGTCAATGACTGGTCCAACATCCAGACAGACCAGTACCGCCCGTCAGGCCTCGCCTACACGGCAAACGTCGCCGACGCCCGGATCGTGGGCCTCGAGGCAGAAGCCAGCTACGATTGGCCTTTCGGTCTCTCCCTGCAGGTCAACGGAATGTTCGCAGACTCTCGCATTCGCAACGCCAACGCCGATTTCGCAGCCCAGGTCACCGGAGCGTTGCCAGGCGTGCCCAAGGTCTCTGCCGGCTTACTCGCCGCCTATCAACGGTCGCTCACGGAAGAGCTCACCCTGCGCCTGATCGGTGAAGCCAACTACATCGGCCCCTCGTCTCTCAGCTTCAACGCCAGTCTCTCGCCAAAGATGGGACAGTACCTGCGCGCCCGCCTTTCGGCGGAGATCGTGGCCGACACCTGGCGGGCCGCCGCCTTTGTCAGCAACCCGTTCAACGACACCGGAGACACCTTCGCCTACGGCAATCCGTTCAGCTTTGGACAGTTACGCCAGGCCACGCCGCAACGCCCTCGCACATTCGGGGTGCGGTTGGCGGCCAATTTCTGAACAAAAGGTAAAGCTTGGCTGGGGGGCAGGTTCAAGGCGCGGCGTCTATCCCATGACGAGCTTCGCAGTGGAGCGCCCGAGAGGTCTACCGTGGTCAAATTGTCGGCCGTTGTCTGTGTCCAGAATCAGGAAGCCCAGCTTTTGGATTGCCTGCGCAAACTCTCATTCTGCGACGAGATCGTGGTAGTGGCAGACCGCTGCACCGACCGGTCACAGGAGATCGCCCGACGCTACGGCGCCATCGTCATTGACGGCATTTTCCCGCTCGAGAGCCACCGGCGGATGGCGGGCGTCGAGGCCTGCTCCAGCGAGTGGGTGCTTGAGGTTGAGCCCGAGGAACGGATAGACGCCGCATTGGCCTGGGAAATACGCGCAGTGCTTCAGATGCGGCGCGCCAGTGATTGGTACGAACTGCCGATCGACAACTATGTTGGCGAAAGCCTGGTCCGCAACGGCTGGACCGGCGTCCTGAGCGCAAGACGTGAGCCGCGCCTCTACAAGCGCGGCCTGAAATCGTGGGATGCTGGACGCGTGCGGACGCCAGTGGCGATGGCCGGGCAATCAGGAGGCGCCCTGACAGGGACGATCCGCCGTTTGCTGGGACGCGACGTCGGGAGCCTGGTGGAACGTCTCAACCGATTCACCGCATTGCGTGCCGAGGACGTGGTCGACACCGGTCGTCCCGCTGGCCTGGCCATGAGCATGGCTCAGGGTCTCGGCGAACTGGCCCGGAGCTATCTGGCGCAGGGTGGCTGGCGCGAGGGACGCCTTGGCCTGACGGCAGGTCTGTTGTCGGCCCTTTCGCCACTGATCGTCCATCTGCGCGCCCGTGATATCGCGGACGTACGTCGTCTGGCAGCAGAACAGGCTGGCGATGCGACCCAGCCGGCCACGCTGCGCCGTGTGGCGGGCCTCGGCGGGCGTTGACGCTTAAGGCTCCGGCAACGGGGCTCGCTCTAGAGAACGACTGAAGGGCTTCAACGCGGCGCCCGTCGGGAGGCGTGGCCTTGACGATTCTGGTTACTGGTTCAGCGGGCTTCATCGGCTTTCACCTGTCCCGGCGCTTGATGGAAGCCGGTGAGGCGGTGGTCGGCCTCGACAACCTCAATGCCTACTATGATCCAGCGCTGAAGGCGGCCCGGCTGGCGATCCTCGAAAGCCATTCCGGCTATCGTCACGCCAAACTGGATCTGGCCGACCGCGAGGGCATAGCTGGCCTTTTCGCCGAGGTAAGGCCTGATGCCGTTGTCAATCTCGCCGCCCAGGCAGGCGTGCGCTACAGCCTGGAAGCGCCGGAGGCCTACGTGGACTCCAATGTCGTCGGCTTCCTCAACATCCTGGAGGGCTGCCGCGCCACCCAGCCGAAGCACCTGATCTATGCCTCAACCAGTTCGGTTTACGGCGCCAACACGAAATTGCCTTTCAGCGTCCACGACCCGGCTACTCACCCAATCACCCTCTATGCGGCGACCAAGGTGGCGAACGAATCCATGGCGCACGCCTATGCCCACCTGTTCGGCATCCCCTGCACGGGCTTCCGGTTCTTCACAGTCTACGGGCCGTGGGGACGTCCGGACATGGCTCTGTTCAAGTTCACCGACGCCATGCTCAAGGGTCAGCCCATCGACGTCTACGGCGAGGGCAAGATGCAGCGGGATTTCACCTATGTGGAGGACATCGTCTCAGGCCTCGTAGCCGCAATCGGGCGCCCGCCGGCCGCCAATCCCCAATGGGATGGGATCTCCGCAGATTCCGGCACCAGCAATGCGCCCTGGCGGGTGCTGAACCTGGGCGCCAGCCGGTGCGTGGAGTTGATGCACTACATCAAGGTGCTGGAAGCGAAGCTGGGCGTGAAGGCCAAACTCAACCTGCTGCCCATACAGCCGGGCGATGTGACACGAACCGAGGCCGACACGGCCACCACCCGGGCAATCCTCGACTACAGCCCCTCCACGACGGTGGAAGTGGGCATTGGACATTTCGTGGACTGGTACCGGGAGTACTTCCGGGTCTAGGCTGGGTGTTCAATAGAGGCCGGGGGCTGGAAGATCCACTGCGGACCGGCCGCCGGAACTCTACGTCTGTCCATGACGACAGATTGTCCCGGCGTCCGATCGGTCTCAATCTCGCGTGCGAGCCCTATTTCGTCGGCGCCTTGGCCGCCTGGACCTCGATCTCCGCGTACATGCCCGGCCGCACCAGGGCCGCCACCTGTGACGTAATACGCGCCGGCTTGTTCTTCAGAGGACCGTAGAACTGGGTGTAACCTTCCATCATGCCGGAGAAATCCATACCGCCACCCTTGGCCGGATCGCCGACCAGCAGCACGCGCATCATGACGGTGTCGCTCAGGCTGTAACCCTGCCCCTTCATGATCGCCTCAATCTTGGTCAGCACGCTGATCACCTGGGTCTTGGTATCTCCAAATGGCGTGGCAGCCGGCGCGCCGGGGACAACGTCCGGCGTAATCCCGCTGACATAGAGGGTCTCGGAACCAGCGGGCGCCTTGACGGCTTGGGAAATGAAACCGTTGCTCGGGTTGACATGGACATTCTGGGCGGCGGCCGAGCCGGCGACCATGAGGCTCGCGAAGACCGCAGCCGAGAGAATCTTGAAATGCATTGATTGGTCCCTTTGACGACTTGAGTCCTGGCGATGGATCACCCGCAGAGGTGGCGGGCGGCGACACATCTTGCACTCAGGAAACTAGGACGGGCGATGCGGCGCGCCCAGTCCATTCCCGTCGCGCCGGGCCTATTCCGGGAAGGCGCCCGAAAATTGGTCGGTCCAGGACCGGCTGTGCCAACACCCGGCGAATTCGAGGGGGCGGCGAGGCAAACGGAGCGTTTTCCAGTTTTTGCGCATTCGCCAAATTCGATGAAGCACCTCCTCAGCGGGCGCCGCTGACCGAAAATTGCGCAATTGTTGCAGACCTGTAAACGCCACAGCCTGTGCTGAATTGACTTCCGATCAGCGGCGCGTGGTTCTGGCTCGTCACTGAGTGAATCAAAGTGACGCCGAGCTGGTGGACGCAATGCATCGTTCATTGAAACCGCAGCCTTCGGCGTCGCGACATTCGGGACACGGAAGAGAACGTCGAGACGGGCCCATCATCGTAACGAGGGGGTTCACCTTGAGAAATCCATTTGTGGGCGTCAGCGCCCTGGTTCTGGGCGCGGCCATGGCGGGCGGCGTACAGGCAGCGGATGCCGAAACGGACGCGACAGATGTCGAAGCCGTCATTGTTACCGGCACGCGGACAACCGGCCTTCGCGCCGTCGACAGCCCGGCCCCGATCACGGTGCTGGATTCCACAGCTCTGACCCGGGTGGGTCAGACCGATCTGGTCCAGGCCATTGCCCAGAACGTGCCATCGTTCAACGCCCAGTCGTTCGGCAGCGACACCGCCAACCTGAGGCTGTCGGCCAAGCTCAGGGGTCTGAGCCCCAACCACGCCCTGATTCTGATCAATGGTAAGCGTCGCCACGGCACCGCCAACCTCGCCGTCCTCGGCGGTGCGTTCCAGGGCGGCGCGTCCGCCGATCTGAACTTCGTGAGCCTTGGTTCAGTGGCCCGCGTCGAAGTCCTGCAGGAAGGCGCAGCCGCGCAGTACGGTTCGGACGCCATCGCCGGCGTCATCAACATCATCCTCAAGGAGAACGACTCTGGTGGCGGAATCACCGCGACCGCAGGCAAGTTCTACAGCGCTGGCGGCAAAACCGCCGACCTGACGCTGAACCTTGGCCTGAAACCAATTGAGAATTCATATCTCAACCTGACTTATCAGACCAAATATCATGACTATACCTTTGTCGGGGACGTTGACCCCCGGGTCACCAACACCTCGTTCAACATCAATTCAACTTCGCGCCTTTCGCGCTACCCGCAAGTCGCCAGCCTGCCCGATTTCCCCTATCTGAACCAGATCACGGGTGATGCCGAGTACCGGCTCAATGTCGGCGGCTACAACTTCGGCATCGATATCGGCGACGTCAAATTCTACAGCTTCGGCACCTACGGCGACAAATACGCCTCGGGCATTCAGAACTACCGCGTACCGAACCTGGTGGTCGGTCGCGATGGCTCGATCCCGCGGCCCTTCGGCTTCAGTCCCCGGATCGTCGTTCAGGAAACGGACTATGCCGCAACGAGCGGCTTCAAGGGCGAACTGGCCAGCGGCTGGAACTACGATGTCGCAACCACCTATGGCGAGGATAGCGTCAGCCTCTACAACAAGGACTCGCTCAACCGGTCCCTCTACATCGACACGTCCACGCCGACGACGCCGGGCTTCTCGCCTTCGGACTTCTACAACGGCGCATTCATCTTCACGCAGTGGACCTCGCAGATCGACCTTGATCGTGAACTCGATGTGGGCTTCGCCGAACCGCTGAACCTGGCCCTCGGCGCCGAGTACCGTCGCGAGTCCTACGAGATCAAGGCCGGGGACCCGGGCTCCTACTATAAGGAAGGCGTGCAGGCTTACCCCGGGTTCGAACCGACGGACGCTGGCAAGAGCACGCGCCGCAGCTATGCCATCTACGGCAACGTCGCGTTCTCGCCGACTGAGCCGATGAAGCTGGACCTTGCGGCTCGCTATGAGCACTTCAGCGACTTCGGCGACACCTTCATCGTCAAGGCGACGGGTCGTTACGACTTCAACGAGATGTTCGCCATCCGGGCCACAGGCAGCACAGGATTCCGCGCCCCGACACTTGCCGAAGGCAACTACTCGGCGACGAACGTGTCTCCGACCTCGGCGTTCGTGCAGCTTCCACCGAACTCGCCGGCCGCCGCGCTGGTCGGCGTCAGCGGCCTGGACGCTGAAAAGTCACGCAACTACAGCGTCGGTTTCGTGGTCAAGCCTGGAATGGGCATCACCGCGACCCTTGATCTCTACCAGATCTCGATCAAGGACCGTGTCGTGGGCTCGGCAACGCTGTTCGGCTCCGGCGGCACCGTTAACCTGCCCGCCGTCCGCGCGGCGATCCTGGCGAGCGGCAGCGTCCTTGACCCGACCGTGACCCAGACCGGGATCAACATCTTCACCAACGGCCTCGACACCCGCACACGGGGCGCCGACCTGGTTGTGACAACCCGCACGGATCTCGATGACTGGGGCAGCATTCAGTGGTCTTTGACCGGCAACTGGTCCGACACCAAGGTCACCAAGTTCGCCAAGCCACCGGCGCAGTTG
>NZ_JBIKNZ010000112.1:0-5976 GCF_044358365.1 Phenylobacterium sp.
GACATTACCCAGCCCTGCGTCGATTTCGATGCGGGAACCGTCTGCACGGATTCAACCAAGCGCCTCTGGTGGGACGGCCAGCACCCGACGGCGCGCGGGCACCAGTTGCTCGCGGCGGCGGCGACCGACACCCTGGTCGCGCCGCGCACCATCAGCGCGCAAGGCGAGCTGAGCGAAGCCACCACACGCAGCGCGCTGGAACGCGCCATCGGCCCCGCCGCCGGCTGGCGCTGGGAAGACGGACGTGAATTGACGGTTTCATTCGGCCAGGGGCGCACCGCGCGCGCGACCCAACCCTTCGCGATCGGCTTTGAATCCGACACGACCTATGGCGCGCTCTCCTACAGCTTTCCGCTCGGGGCCACCTGGCGCCTCGGCCTGGGCGTCGATACGTCAACCAGCGATGTTAACCTGGCGGGGACCATCAACGGCAAAAGGCTGGGCTCGTTCAGTAGCGACGGCGTACGCAGCACACTGACCATCCAGGGCGCCATCGGCCCCATTCAAATCGAGTACGCGCTTGTCGCTGGCGGCGACAAGCTGAACAAAATCTCTCGCACCACGGGCCTTGCTGACCAGATCGCCAGGGGCGAAACGCGTGCGGCATCGGCAGGTTCAAGCCTGTTTCTGTCATACCCCGTTGTGCAGACTGACACGGCGCGCCTCGCGCCCTTTATCGGGTTCAACGGCACAAAGACGCGTTTGAAGGAATACACGGAGACCGGCGCTGTCGGCCTTAATCAAATCATCTATCGGCGCCACTTCGACTCGGCGAACGTGGAGCTTGGCCTCCGCGGGCGAATTGATCTCAAGGGCGTTTCGTTTGACGGCGCTGCATCGTGGGTCTCCGACCTCGATAGCTCTTCGCCCGACATCCGTACGTCTCTGGTCAGCTTCCCCGACGTGGTGCGGTCCTTGCCGGCGGCGACGCCCAGGGACAGCTATGGCCGCCTGTCACTTGGCGTTTCGGTCCCGGTGACGGATCGTCTCGCGCTCTCCTTGCGCGGCGCCAGCCGGATCGACGCAGGCTCCGACAACTGGAATGGTTTCCTGATGCTGACCTATCGGTATTAGTCGAGGAGACGGAGGCGGCCAGCAGCGGAGCGCGACGCGAAAGAGCTGGCGGCGTCGCCCACGCCGGCGCCACCCCTCCGTCAACTTTGCCGACACTTTCCCCTTGAACAATGGGGGAAGGTTCATTTGTTCAGAGGGGATTGCGGGTCCTGGGCCTGCCAGGTTTCCCACTGCTGTTCGGCGGCGGCCCACTGGGCGATGTCGCGGGCCAGCGTGATGGCGTCGGCGGTGGCGGGGTGGCGGCGCGACCAGGTGTGGACGGTGCTGCGGCTGGGCATCGCCGGGTCGCGGCAAAGCGTGCGCAGGGGCTCGCCGGCGCAGAGGCGGTCGTAGATCTGGTCGACCAGTGGGGCGGAGTGGCTGGACGGGCGGCCGGGGCCGGTGAGGCCGCCGACGGCGCGGGCGTCCGTAGCGAGGCGGGCGAAGTCGGGGCGTGTGGCCAGCCAGCGCATGACGCTGGGCCGGGTCGGCATGTCGGCGCCGCGACAGATGGCCCGGAGCCCCTGACCGCTCGCCAGGCCGTTCAGGATGCGCACGGCGATCTGGTGGGTGAAGGTGGCGCGCGGCTTCATGGCCGGAGAGATAGGAATCGAACATTTGGAGAACAAGGCTCCGTTCAGGACGCGGCGGCCTTTTCGGCGTGCCAGGCGCTCCACATTTCGGCCTGGCGGCGTTTCCAGCGGGCCCGGAGGGTTTCGGGCCGGTCGGGGTAGCGCGTCTCGGTGAACACGGCATCCGAGATGCGATCTGTCCGGAAGTTGCGGAAATCCTGGCGCAGCTCGCACCAGCCGACGATGTGACGCGTGGTCTCGTGATAGCCGATGGCGAAGGGCCAGATGGTGCGCTGGCTGCCGCGCTCGCGCTCATCGCGGTAGGTGATGGTGAGCTTCTGGCCGCCGCGGATCGCCGCGCGCACGCGGGACATGTCCACATTGTCCGGGGTCGTACGCCAGCTGGGCGCGGCGCGGGTGAGGGGCTCCAGCACCAGCGGGCGCAGCGTCTCGGGGATGACCGCGCCGATCTTGGCGATCAGGTCCTGGGCGGCGCGGCTGAGCACCGGATCCCCGCGGGCGACCACCATCTGGGCGCCTAGAACAGCGGCCTCGACCTCGTCCTGGGTCAGCATCAGGGGCGGCATATCGAAGCCGTCCTCGAGGATGTAGCCGACACCGGCCTCGCCGCGGATCGGGGTACGCTGGCCAATCAGGTCGGCGATGTCGCGGTAGACGGTGCGCCTGGAGGTCTCAAGTTCCTCTGCGATCGCCTGGGCGGTGACCGGGTGGCGGCCCCGGCGCAGGATCTGGACGATCTGGAAAAGGCGGTCGGCGCGTCGCATGGGAATGGGCGGCACAGTACCCCGAATCAATCCTGCAAGAAAGGCGCCGCCGGATGTGCGGCGTTAACGAGTCAGTCGGTTTCAGCCCCTAGCTTGGGCACAAGGAAACAATCCTTCGGGGGCACTCGCTTGGCGCTTGGCGCACGTCTTGAGATTCGGCAGGGGCAGGGGCTGGTCATCACCCCCCAGCTGCAGCAGGCGATCAAGCTGCTGCAGATGTCGAATCTTGAGGTCGAGGCCTTCATCGACGCCGAGCTGGAACGCAATCCGCTGCTGCAGCGCGATGAGGCTGACCATGATGCCGAGCCGGCCGCAGAGGCCGACGGCCCGGTCGTCGCCGAACAGGTGGCCGACGCCGAAGCCCGCGCCGACCTCGACGCCACGCATGACGATGTGTCGCCTGGCGAACGCGCCACCGGCGATGCGCCCGAAGCCGCCGCCGACGCGGGGGGCGCCATCGACTGGTCGAAGGCCGGATCCGGCGGCAGTTTCGACCAGGACGGCGAGGGCTTCGAAGGCCGGCTGTCGCGCGAACTGACGCTGTCGGAACATCTACAGGCCCAGCTGTCGGCCTCGGGGCTATCTCCCGCCGAGACCGTGATCGCGGGCGTGCTGATCGATGCGGTGGACGAGAGCGGCTATCTGCGGGCCGACATCGAGGAGGTGGCCGAACGGCTGGGGTGCGAGGTGGCGCTGGTGGAGGCGGTGCTGGGCGTGGTCCAGGGCTTCGATCCCGTCGGCGTGGCGGCCCGCGACGTGCGCGAATGCCTGATGATCCAGCTGAAGGATCAGAACCGCTACGATCCGGCGATCGCCGCCCTGCTGGACAACCTGCCCCTGCTGGCCAGGCGCGACCTCACCGCGCTGCGCAAGATCTGCGGCGTGGACGACGAGGATCTGCGCGAGATGATCGCCGAGATCCGCGGCCTGACGCCGAAGCCGGGCGCTGCGTTCGGCGGTGAGCCCACGTCGCCGGTTTCACCCGATGTCTTCGTGCGCGAGAGCGCCGGCGGGCTCTGGCATGTGGAGCTGAATTCCGACGCCTTGCCGCGCGTGCTGATGGATCATCGCTATCACGCCCGCGTTTCGGGCCAGTCGCGCAGTGACCAGGAGAAGACCTTTGTCGCCGACTGCCTGGCGCAGGCCAGCTGGCTGATCAAGAGCCTGGACCAGCGGGCGCGGACCATCCTGAAGGTCTCCTCCGAGATCGTCCGCCAGCAGGACGCGTTCCTGGCGTTCGGCGTGCAGCACCTGCGGCCGCTGAATCTGAAGACTGTGGCCGACGCCATCGGCATGCACGAATCGACGGTCAGCCGCGTGACCTCGAACAAGTACATCGCCACGCCCCGCGGCGTTTTCGAGATGAAGTTCTTCTTCACCTCGGCCATCTCGTCTTCCGAAGGCGGCGAGGCGCACTCGGCGGAAGGCGTGCGCGACCGGATCCGCCGGCTCATCGACGGGGAGACCCGCGAGGCCGACGTGTTGTCCGACGACCGGATCGTGGAACTGCTCAAGAGCGACGGCGTTGATATCGCGCGTCGGACGGTGGCCAAATATCGCGAGGCCATGCGAATTCCGTCGTCCGTTGACCGACGCCGGATGCTGAAGGAGCCCGCCTGAGGATATTCCGCGCCCCACCACTTGGCGAGGAGCGACGGAAACGCCAGATGGACGATAGATGCCCAACGCCTCGACCAACCAGCTTCCACTTTCCGCCGTCCTGATAGAGATCGCCGCTCATGGCGAGGCGCAGATTTCCGTAGCCGAACTGACCCAGATGTTCGGCGGCCGCGCGATCGGAGCCTTGCTGTTTGTTTTCGGGCTGGTGTGCGTCCTGCCGCTGCCGCCAGGGTCGACGACGATTCTGGGCGTCCCATTGCTGCTGCTCGCCCCGCAACTGCTGATCGGAGCGTCAGCGCCCTGGCTGCCCCAGGGCGTCAAGCGCCGCACCTTTCCAACCGCGGGACTGAAAGCCGGCCTGCCGCGCGTGATCCCCTGGCTGCAGAAAATCGAAGCCGTTTCCAGGCCCCGGCTGGTGCTGCTGTTCAGCCCGGTGGGCGAGCGCCTGATCGGCCTGGTCTGTACGGCGCTGGCCGTGGTGTTGATCCTGCCCATCCCGCTCGGCAATGTCCTCCCCGGGCTGGCGGTGACCTTGCTGGCCTTTTCCCTGATCCAGCGCGACGGGCTGATCGCGCTGATCGGCTTCGCCGTGGCCGTCACCAGCGCCAGCGTGCTGGTGCTGGCGGCTCACATTCTCGTCAACATGATCCACCAGGCGATACACATCCTGTCACCGGCTTGACACATAGCCACCAGCGGAGCGTTGATCCTTCCATGCAAGTTCATGTCACGGGTAAACACGTAGATGTCGGCGAAGCACTGCGGACGCGGGTTTCCGACGAGATATCCAGCAACATCTCCAAATATTTTGACCGCGCCGGCGGGACCGCCGATGTGGTGGTCAGCCGCGAAGGCAGCTTCTTCCGGGTCGATTGCGCCGTGACCCTGGCGTCGGGCCAGCAACTGACCACACACGGCGTCGGTAGCGACGCCCATGTGGCCTTCGATGCGGCCATGGACAAGATGACCAAGCGGGTCCGCCGCTACAAGAACCGGCTAAAAAGCCATCACACCCAGGCGCTCGCCAAACAGGCCGAGAGCGCCGCCTACTTCGTGATCGCCGCCAGCGATGACGATGATGAGACCGACGAAACCCCGCCCAGCGACGGTATGGCCGAACCGATCATCATCGCCGAAACCGAACGCCCCGTGCGTTCGATGACGGTTTCTATGGCGGTCATGGAAATGGACTTGACTGAAACTCAAACAATTGTGTTCCGAAACGCCGCGCACGGCGGACTTTCGGTGGTATATCGCCGCCCCGACGGCAACATCGGCTGGATTGATCCGGAACGGACCAGGGTCCGTACTGGATGAGGGGAGGGGCCTGGTCCGGCCCACGGATGGTTTTGACGGCTCGCAGGCGCACCGCCCTCCCCGGCGCGCCCGAGCCAGGGTTAGATCTTCAGGCTATGAACATCGGCGAATTGCTGGATCGCACCGCGATCTCCCTGCGTGTGGGCGCCACCGACAAACACAAGGCCCTGGCGGTGATCGCCGAGATGGCCGCGCGCAGTTTCAGTCTCGACGCCGGCGATGTGCTGGACGCCCTGCTTGAGCGTGAGGCCGCAGGGTCTACCGGGGTAGGGCATGGCGTGGCCGTGCCGCATGCCCGGCTGGACGGCCTCGGCCGCATGCGCGGCGTGTTCATACGTCTTGAGAGCCCCATTGAGTTCGGCTCGGTGGACGATCAGCCGGTTGACCTGCTGTTCGCGCTGTTTGCCCCGGCCAATGCCGGCGCCGAGCATCTGAGGGCGCTGGCCAAGGTGTCGCGCCTGCTCCGTCAGGCCGGCCTGCGCGAACACCTGCGCAAGGCGACCTCGGCAGACGCCCTGCACGCGTTGCTGGTTCAGGATGCCGCAGTCAGGCCTTCGGCGGCCTGACCGGCGACGTCAGTGAACGGAAACGGGCGCCAGCTCATGGGCGAGCGCTGCGGCCATGGCCGC
>NZ_JBIKNZ010000019.1:0-54442 GCF_044358365.1 Phenylobacterium sp.
TTGATCGAGGTGGTGGCCGTGACGGGAAGACCCCGGTCCAGGCCGCGCTTCAGACTCTCCAGGGCCGCGCCCGTTGTGACCTGATCCACAATGAACGGTGCGCCGGTCAGTTCCACCAGCGCCAGATCACGTTCCAGCATGATCCGCTCGGCAATGGCCGGTACGCTGGGAAGGCCCATGCGCGCGGCGAACTCGCCCTCACTGGCCACAGCGCCTGCCGAGAGCCAGGGATCGGCGGGACGGTGCGCCACCGGCACGCCAAACGCCTTGGCGTAGCTCAGGACGCGGCGAAGCACCTTGGAGTCCACGATGGGCCGATCCGCGTCGGTGATATAAAGGCAGCCCGCCTCGTGCATCAGCCCGATCTCGGCCATCCGCTCGCCAAGGCCGCCCTTGGTGGCCGCACCTGCGGGATAGACATTGACGAGTTCGATGTCGCGGGCGCGGCGCAGGATGAAGTCCACCACCGAGGGCTCATCCATCACGGGATTGGTGTCCGGTTGGACAACGATGGTGGTCACCCCGCCGGCTGCGGCAGCCAGCGCCGCCGACTTCAAGGTTTCCTTCGGTTCCGCTCCCGGCTCTCCGGTCTTGACCCGGATGTCGATCAGGCCCGGGATCAGCAGGGCGCCGCCCGCATCGATGACTTCGATGTCCGCGGATAGCCGGCCAAAGTCCGGCGCGTGCGCGATATCGGCGACCACGCCTTCGGTGACGACCACGGCGCCGGGACCGTCGTAGCCCGAGGCAGGGTCGACAAGGCGGGCGTTCAGATAGGCGACAGGTCGGCTCATCGGTCGTTGTCCAGACGCGCGGCCAGCGAGGTCAGTACCGCCATGCGTGCGGCGACGCCCATCTCCACCTGATCCTGGATCAGACTGACGGACAGATCATCGGCCACTTCTGAGTCGATCTCGACACCGCGGTTCATCGGTCCCGGGTGCATCACCCGCACATGCGGCGCCGCACAGGCCAGCTTCTCGCGATCCAGCCCATAGAACCGGAAGTACTCGCGCTGAGACGGCGCCATGACGCCGTCCATGCGTTCCAGTTGCAGGCGCAGCATCATCACCACGTCGCAACCGGCGATCCCCTCGCGCATGTCGTGGAACACCTCGACGTTCCAGCGTTCGGCCGCCACCGGGATCAGGGTGGGCGGGCCGACCAGCCGCACGTTCGCGCCCAGCATCTGCAGCATGGCGATGTTGGATCGCGCGACGCGGCTGTGCAGCACGTCGCCGCAGATGGCGACCTTGAGACCCGCAATTCGTCCGAAGGCGCGCCGCATCGACAGCGCATCCAGCAGGGCCTGGGTGGGGTGCTCATGCTGGCCATCACCGGCGTTGACCACCGAGCACCCGACCTTCTGCGACAAAAGGCTGGCGGCGCCCGAGGAGGCATGGCGGATGACCAACAGGTCCGGCTGCATCGCATTAAGGGTTACGGCCGTGTCGATCAGGGTCTCGCCCTTGGACATGGCCGAGGAGCGCGGGCTCATGTTGACCACGTCGGCGCCCAGCCGCTTGCCGGCCAGCTCGAATGAGCTCTGGGTGCGGGTGGAGTTCTCGAAGAACAGGTTCATCAGCGTCCTGCCCTTGAGCAGGTCCAGCTTCTTCGCAGTCTGACGATTGAGGCTGACGAAGCCGTCGGCCAGATCCAGCAGATTCGCCACCTCGACCTCGTTCAGGTCGGTGGCAGACAGGAAATGCTTCTTCGGAAACGAAAAGGTCCGCTGCAGGACCTCATTCAGACCGGGCGGGGTCATAGTCATCAAAGCGCGGTCTTAGGTGACTGGGCGGCCCAAGCCAAGCGCAGCTTTGCGGCGGTGGTCCCTAAAGATTCTTCAGCCGATCGAGCGCTCCTTGAAGGATCCACCCGGCGGCGGCCTTGTCCACCACCTCGGCGCGACGGGCGCGGCTGATGTCGGCCTCCTCGATGAGCATCCGGTTGATCGCCATCGAACTCATGCGCTCGTCCCAGAAGGCGATGGGCAGGTCTCGCAGCCGCAGAAGGTTGCGCGCAAAGGCGCGGCTGGACTGGCAGCGCGGACCTTCCGTGCCGTCCATGTTCACGGGCAGGCCGATGATGATCCCGGCAGCGCCGCGGCTTTCCATCAACTCGAACAATCGGACCGCGTCGGCGTTGAACTTAGTACGGCGGATGGTCTCCAGCGGGCTGGCGATCCCCCGGGTCGCGTCCGAGACCGCCACGCCGATCGTCTTCTCCCCCAGGTCGAGGCCTACAACGGGCGCCTGTCCAGGCAGGAGCGGGGGCAGGGCAGTCAGGTCGACGACGGGCATGGCCTGTCCATATCACGTCTCGCCGCTTGCAAAGAGGCGCCCGCCACGGCTAACCCACGCACTTGTAGTTCTGGAGGGCCCCATGGCCATCGACGCGGCGACCGTTCGCAAGGTCGCCAGGCTCGCGCGGATCGCCGAGCCGGAAGAGAGACTGGAGCCACTGGCCCGCGAATTGTCGGGCATTCTCGACTGGATCGAGCAGCTGGCCGAGGTCAACACGGATGGGGTGGAGCCCATGACCACCTCTGTGGCCATGAAATTGCCCCTGCGCGACGATGTGGTCACCGATAGGGGTGATCCGGCGCGGGTGCTCAGTAACGCGCCCAAGTCCGACAAGGGCTTCTTTGTTGTGCCGAAGGTGGTTGAGTAATGGCGGGCCTGACCGGACTCTCACTTAAGGCCGCCCTCGATGGGCTGGCGAGCAAGACCTTTTCGTCCGAGGAAATCACCCGCGACCACATTGCCGCGGTCGAGGCCTCGTCAGCGCTGAACGCCTTTGTGGTCCAGACGCCGGACAAGGCGCTGGAAATGGCGCGGGCCTCGGACGCCCGGCGCGCCAGCGGCGATGCGGGGCCGCTGGACGGCGCGCCGCTGGGGATCAAGGATCTATTCTGCACCGAAGGCGTGGAGTCGACGGCGGGTTCGATGATCCTGCGGGGCTTCAAGCCCACCTACGAATCGACCGTGACGTCGAACCTCTGGCGCGACGGCGCGGTCATGCTGGGCAAGCTCAACATGGACGAGTTCGCCATGGGCTCGTCGAACGAGACCTCGGCCTGGGGGCCGGTGGCTAATCCCTGGCGGGCGAAGGGCGGCAACGCCAACCTGACGCCGGGTGGTTCGTCCGGCGGCTCGGCCGCTGCGGTGGCTGCAGACCTCTGTCTCGGTGCGACGGCGACCGACACCGGCGGGTCCATCCGGCAACCGGCGGCCTTCACCGGCACGGTGGGAATCAAGCCGACCTACGGCCGTTGCTCCCGCTGGGGGATCGTCGCCTTCGCCTCGTCGCTGGATCAGGCCGGGCCGATGGCGCGTACTGTCGAGGACACGGCGATCCTGCTGCGGTCCATGGCCGGTCACGACCCCAAGGATTCCACCAGCATCAACGCCGAGGTGCCTGATTTCGCGAGCTTCTGCGGCAAGTCGGTCAAGGGTTTGCGGATCGGCGTGCCCAAGGAGTACCGCGTCGACGGGATGCCGCCTGAGATCGATGCCTTGTGGGAGCAGGGGATAGCCTGGCTGAAGGACGCCGGGTGCGAGATCGTCGAGGTGTCGCTGCCCCACACCAGGTACGCGCTGCCGGCCTACTACATCATCGCCCCGGCGGAGGCGTCCTCGAACCTCGCCCGCTATGACGGCATGCGCTATGGCCTGCGGGTCGAGGGCGGCAACCTCACCGAGACCTACGAGAACACTCGCGCCCAGGGCTTCGGGGAAGAGGTCAAGCGCCGCATCCTGATCGGCACCTATGTGCTCTCGGTCGGATACTATGACGCCTACTACGTCAAGGCGCTGAAGGTCCGCCGCCGAATCGCTGATGACTTCGACCAGGCTTGGCAGACGTGCGACGCCCTGCTGACCCCGACGGCGCCGTCCGCGGCCTTCGCATTGGGTGAGAAATCCGATGACCCGGTCGCCATGTACCTGAACGACATCTTCACGGTGACCGTGAACCTGGCGGGTCTGCCGGGCATGAGCGTGCCGGCGGGACTGGATGCGCAAGGGTTGCCGCTCGGACTTCAGCTCATTGGCCGAAATCTGGATGAGGGCACGTTGTTTTCGCTGGGATCGGCCATCGAGAAGGCCGCTGACCTCCGGGCCAAGCCGCAGAAGTGGTGGTGTGGGCTCCCGCTGGTGCCCCCACCACCCCCTCTTACTTGTTCTTGTCGAACTCGGCCTGAAGGGCCTTCAGCTTGGCGTCGTCCAGCGCGCCCTGGCTCATCGGGGCGACCTGTGCCAGCGTCATGGTCGCGATCTGGTCGTAGAACTGGGTGATTTCCGGAAGGGCCTTTTCAAGCGCGGCCTTGGCGGCCTCGTTCTTGATCAGATCACCGATCGGGGTGGTTTCGACCGACATGGCGCCCGCGGCCGGAGCGGCGGCAGGAGCGGTCTGGGCCAGGGCCGGAGCGGCCATCGAGGCCACCGCGAGCGCGGCGACGAGTGCAAGGGTCTTCATAAGGGGGTTCCTGTTCCCATTCTAAACGCCGTTCAGACGTGAGCGAACCTTGAGGTCTTTTCAAGGCAAATATGCAAATGCGCATGTGGGCGCGCTTCCGGTTTCTTTCATGGCAGGCTACTGAACCGCGCATGAATGACGTCGCGACTTCCAAGCAGATCCAGGGGCGCACCGGACCCTGGGAGATTGTCCTCGGTCTTGAGGTCCATGCCCAGGTCGCGTCCAACGCCAAGCTGTTTTCCGGCGCGGCGGTGGGCGCCGGCGCGGCCCCCAACGCGCAGGTGAGCCTCGTCGACGCGGCCATGCCCGGCATGCTGCCCGTGATCAATCGCCACTGCATCGAGCAGGCGGTGAAGACCGGTCTTGGCCTGAAGGCGCAGATCAATCACTGGTCGCGGTTCGACCGGAAGAACTATTTCTACCCCGACCTGCCGCAGGGCTATCAGATCAGCCAGTTCAAGGACCCCATCGTCGGCGAGGGCGAGGTAATCGTCGAGCGCGATGACGGCTCCACCTTCACGGTGCGAATCGAGCGGCTCCATCTGGAGCAGGACGCCGGCAAGAGCCTGCACGATCAGGACCCGAACTATACCTATGTCGATCTGAACCGCTCGGGCACGGCCCTGATGGAGATCGTCTCAAAGCCGGACATGCGCACCTCCGAGGAGGCTGCCGCCTATGTGAAGAAGCTCAGGACCATCCTGATCTATCTGGGCACCTGCGACGGCGACATGGAGAAGGGCAATCTGCGGGCCGACGTGAACGTCTCGGTCTGCCGCCCCGGGGCCTATGAGAAGTTCCGCGAGAGCGGCGACTTCAAGCATCTGGGCACGCGCTGCGAGATCAAGAACGTCAATTCCTACCGCTATATCCAGCAGGCCATCGAGTACGAGGCCCGCCGTCAGATCGAGATCCTGGAGGACGGGGGCTCCATCGACCAGGAGACGCGCCTGTTCGATCCCGGCAAGATGGAGACGCGTTCCATGCGCTCCAAGGAAGAGGCGCACGACTACCGCTACTTCCCCGACCCGGACCTGCTGCCGCTGGAACTGGACCCGGCCTGGGTGAAGGCCATCGAGGCGACCCTGCCCGAACTGCCCGACGCCAAGAAAGCGCGGCTGCAGACGCAGTATGGCCTTACGGCCTACGACGCGGGCGTGCTGATCATCGAACAGGCCCGGGCCGATTTCTATGAGGCGGCGGCTCAGGGGCGCGACGCCAAGCTGACCGCGAACTGGGTGACCAACGATCTGGCCGCGCGGCTGACCGCAGGCGGCATCGATATCGCTGACAGTCCCATCGGCCCCGCCGGGATCGCCGAACTGGTCCAGTTGATCGAGGAAGGTGTGATTTCGTCCCGCATCGCCAAGGACGTGTTCGAGCGCATGTGGGCCGGCGAGGGCGCGGCGGGCGAGGTAGTTGAAAAAGCCGGCCTGCGCCAGGTGTCCGACACCGGCGCGCTGGAGGCCATCATCGACAAGCTGATCGCCGCCAATCCTGGCCAGGCCGAGGCGGTCAAGGAGAAGCCGCAGGCGATCGGCTGGTTCGTAGGTCAGGTGATGAAGGAAACCGGCGGCAAGGCCAATCCGGGTACGGTCAACCAGCTTCTGAAGGCCAAGCTGGGGCTGTAAATCCGCAACGCCGCGCCTTTCCTGTCAATTTGACAACGCGCGCCTTAACCATGTGTTCAAGATAACCTTGCTTGAGTGTCGGCATGGGTTGGTTCGGGGCGTGCAAAAAGCAAGCTCGCCGGCCTGACGAGGACTATAACCATGCTCGCTACCGTCGACATGAAGTGCGATGGCCTGCCGCTGCCGACCCCGGACGCGACCGGCGACGAGTTGTTCCGGATGGGTCTGATGTATTCGACCGGTCAGGGCGGTGCGCCGCTCGACTATGTCTCGGCACACATGCTTTTCAACCTGGCCGCGATGCGCGGCTCCATCGAGGCCAAGGTTTACCGCAAGGAACTGGCCGGCGAGATGGATCACGACGACGTCGCCGAGGCCCAGCGCCAGGCGCGCCAGTGGCTGGCCCAGGGCTGATACGACGGCTTCGTCGCCAGCTCAATTTGGTCGCCGCGACCGGCTAGCCACAGCCGCCATCCTCCGCTAGAAACCCCGCTCCTTGCGAGCGTGCCTGCGCCGTTCGCCGGGGGGTGACGTGGCCGAGTGGCTGAAGGCAACGGTTTGCTAAATCGTCATACGTGAAAGCGTATCCAGGGTTCGAATCCCTGCGTCACCGCCATCCTGCCTCGCGAGGCAGGGCTTTCATCAAACTGGACGTGCGGGCGGGACTGGGCCTTTAGTGCCAGCCATGCTTTCCCAACGCGCCCGATACGCGCTCAGAGCGCTTTGCTTTCTCGCTGGCCGTGAGGATCCGCGGCCTGCGGCCATCGTCGACATCGCCGAGGCGTCGGCTGCGCCGCGCAAGTTTCTCGAGGCCATCCTGCTGGAACTCAAGCGGCATCGGATCCTGGTCTCCAGCCGGGGACGCTTTGGCGGCTACCTTCTGGCGAGACCCCCGAGTGAGATCAGCTTTGCCGACGTGATCCGGGCCCTGGATGGGCCGCTCGCGCTGGCGCCTTGCGCTTCGAAGACGGCGTTCAGGCCCTGCGAAGCCTGCCCCGGGATCACCGACTGTCCCGTCCACCCGGCGCTGGTGGCGGCGCGCGAGGCTGTGGCCGGTGTGCTTGAGGGATGGAGCCTGAGCCGGGCGATCGGACCCCTGGGCGCAGAAAACCTCCAAGCTAAATAACATAAACTCTATCGATTTAGTGGGAAATTGAACGCAAGAGAGCGAGACATGTCGGAGTCGCCTCGATGGACAATTTTCTAATTTTTGCGTTGGTGGGTTTCCTCGCCCAGGCCGTCGATGGCGCGCTGGGGATGGCCTATGGCGTGATCTCGTCGACGGTGCTGATGAGCTTCGGCGTGCCGCCGGCGACGGCGTCTGCCAGCGTCCATGCGGCTGAAGTGTTTACCACCGCTGCATCGGCGGGATCTCACGCAGCCAACAGGAATGTGAACCGGAAGCTGTTCATCCCGCTGGCGGCGGGTGGCTGCCTGGGCGGCGCCCTCGGCGCCTTCGTGCTGACCTCGATCGACGGAAACGTCCTCAAGCCGTTCATCGCCAGTTACCTGGGTCTCATGGGCCTCTTGATTGTCTATCGCGCCTGGCGCGCCGGCAATCCCAGACCGTTCCCGCAGAAATTCAGCGGACCACTGGGTCTTGTCGGCGGGTTTCTGGATGCGGTCGGCGGGGGCGGGTGGGGCCCCACGGTCACCAGCGCCATGGTCGGATCAGGCGCCGAGCCCCGCGTAAGCATCGGCACCACAAATACGGCCGAATTCTTCGTGACAGCCACGATCTCGGCGACGTTCCTGACCGCGCTGCTGACCGGTCACTGGCAGGAAGCTGACGGGATTGTCGAACATGCCTCGTCGGTCGCCGGGCTTGTCGCCGGAGGGCTGCTGTCCGCGCCTCTGGCCGGCTACATCGTCAAGATCGCGCCGGTACGCGTGCTGACCTACGCCGTAGGTATCCTGGTCATGTGTCTGGCGGGCTATCAGGCGGCCCGGCTGTTTGGCTGGATTTGACAGCCTGTTCGTCTGCCCGGGCTTCCACTTCGGCACACAGGGGGCTCGTGACATTTCGCGCCGGATAAAACTCCGGGCATGATATAGATCAAGTCAGCAGGCTGCGAAGCCGGTCATGTTTCGACCAAATGTTGCCCCCTGCCGCTATTTCCCTGCGCAACGCGGAGCGAGGCAACCTGAAAGTACATCAATGGTAGTCCATCCGGATGCGAGGCATGGATTGGCTTTTGCGGTCGTCGCATCAGCAACGTCACCACTCGTACTGCTTAACGGCGACCTCGAAGTCATAGGGGCGAGCGAAACCTTCTATCGCGCCTTCAATATCGATCCTGGCACGGCGCGGGGCCGCCAGATCTTCGACATCGGTGTCGGTGAGTGGGATGTGCGGCAGTTCCGTTCGCTCCTCCGGGCCACCGCTGAGGGCGACGCTCAGATCGAAGCCTACGAAATGGACCTGAAGAGCGCGGTGGGTGAGCCCCGCCGGCTGGTCCTCAATGCACAGAGGCTGGACTACGGAGACGCCGCTCACCGCTATCTCCTGCTCTCCATCGCCGATGTGACCGAAGCACGGCTTGCGACAAAGCTCCAGGATGATCTGTTGCGCGAAAAGACCATCCTCCTCCAGGAGGTCCAGCATCGCGTCGCCAACAGCCTCCAGATCATCGCCAGTGTGATCCTTCAAAGCGCCCGCAGGGTGAACTCGGAGGAGACCAGACGCCACCTTACCGACGCGCACAACCGGGTGATGTCGGTCGCGGCGCTGCAGCAGGAACTCTCAGCGTCGAGGCTGGGTGCGGTGGACCTTCGCGCCTACTTTACAAGGCTATGCGAGAGCATCGGCGCGTCGATGATCCGGGATCACGATCACCTCGTGCTCGACGTTGAGGTCGATGACAGCAAGTGCGAGGCGGAGGTATCCGTGAGCCTCGGACTGATTGTTACCGAGCTGGTGATCAATTGTCTGAAGCACGCCTTTCCCGACGGGCGCCCGGGCAGGATCAAGGTGGGCTACAGCTCGCGCGGGCCGAACTGGACTCTTAAGGTGCAGGATAACGGCGTGGGGATGCCTCATGACAAGGCCAGCGCCAAGGCAGGTCTTGGCACCACCATCGTTGAAGCGCTGGCCAACCAGTTGAATGCGCACGTCCGCCTGACCGACGCACATCCAGGGACGATTGTGTCAGTTACCCACAGCCAGATTTCTGCGGTGGAAGGCGAGCCCGAGGAACGGCTGGCCGTCTAGGGCCGCATCGCGAGCCACGCACCGATCATCGCCAGCACGGCCAGGACCGTGCTGACGCCCAGCACCCACCGCATGTGGCCGGTCTTCTGCCCTCCGCGTGCGTCGGTGACCTCGATGGTCTCGCCATCTCCTCCCGGGTTCGCTGCTGGATCGTTTTGCATGCGGGATGAACGCGGCAGGTCGAAATTGGATGCACGCGTCCACCGACCGGGACAGGTTTACCGACGCGGGCAAAAGCCCTTAGGGTCACGAGACCGAAGCGGGGGAGGGAATGATGCTCAGTTGGCAGGTCGGCGCGGTGAAGATCACGCGTATTCAGGAAATGCAGGTTCCGATTCCCGCCGGACCGGATGGCGGTTTCATCGCCGAAGCGACGGCGCCGGCCCTGCGCGCCATTCCCTGGCTCTATCCGGATTTCGTGAACGATCAGGATCAGATGCTGCTGTCGATCCATGCCCTGCTGGTCGAGGCGCCGGGCCTGCGGCTGGTGGTCGACACCTGCGTCGGCAACGACAAACCGCGCGGCCTCACCGGCGGCAATGCACTGGCCACCGGGTTCCTCGAGGCGTTCGCCGAGGCCGGCTGGACCCGGGAGAGCGTTGACGCGGTGATCTGCACCCACATGCACGTCGACCACGTGGGCTGGAACACCATGCTGGTAGACGGCAAGTTCGTGCCGACCTTCCCCAATGCCCGCTACCTGCTGGGGCGCATCGAGTTCGAGCACTGGAGCGCCGAAGGTGACGCGGAGCAGCAGGCGATCCTGGCGGACTCGGTACAGCCGATCCTGGACGCCGGCCTCGCGGAGTTCGTAGGTCTGGACCATGTGGTATCGCCCAATGTGCGCCTGGTTCCCACCACCGGCCACACGCCTGGCCACGTCAGCGTGCTGATCGAGTCTGACGGGAATAGCGCGATCATCACCGGAGACATGAGCCACCACCCCTGCCAACTCGCCCATCCGGAGTGGTCGCCGTCGTTCGACAGTGACAAGAAGGCCGCCGCTGTCACGCGGGCTCGCATGTTCGCCGAGTGGGCCGATGCCGAGCATCTGGTGATCGGCACGCATTATGCCGAGCCGACGGCGGGCCATATCCGCCGAGACGGCGCGGCTTTCCGTTTCGAGACGTGATGTCGCGCTGATCCATGGCGCGCGCGTTCCTGTACGGGCTGTTGCTTGGCGCCATCGCCACCGGCCTCACTGGATGTGGGGGGAGTTCGTCGCGCCCGACCTGTCCGGTGGGCCAGAGGTGCCTGCTGACCGGGTTTGTCGCCGTCCGGAGCAGGCGGCGGCCGACGCGGGGCGCACGCCATGATCAACGACCAACAAGACCCTTCAGGAACAATGAGACCATGGAACTGATCCTCATCCGTCACGGCCTTCCGGAACGCCGGCACGACACGGCTGACCCGCCGTTGGCCGTCGCAGGCGTTGAACAGGCCCAGCGTGTCGCCGCCTGGCTTGCGGACGAGAAGGTCGACGCCGTCTTCGCCTCGACGATGCGCCGCGCGATCCAGACGGCCGAGCCCTTTGCGACCCAGGCCGGGCATGCCGTGACCCAGCACGACGGGATTGCCGAATTCGACCGCGGTTCCGGGCGCTACATCCCGATGGAAGAATTGAAGCGCGACAACTACCCGGCCTGGCTGGCCATGGCGCAGGGTGAACACGGGGTCGATATCGGCGTATTCCACGCGACCGTTGTCGCCGCCCTGGAGGAGATCGTCGAGAGCCACGCCGGCAAGCGGGTCGCCGTCTTCTGCCACGGCGGGGTGATCAATGTCTGGACGGCCCACGTGCTTGGCATGACGCCGCGGCTGTTCTTCGAGCCCGATTACACGAGCATCCACCGCTTCATGTGCGCCCGCAGCGGCCAGCGGAATGTGGTCAGCCTGAACGAGCGCGCTCACTTGCGCTGACCCCGTGCGATTTCAGCCGGGTGTTACGACAAGCCGGGGACATCTCCGGCGCATCGGTGGTCTGCTTTAGTGGCAAGGCCCTGACCGAGGTTTGGTCTTGTGTGACGCAGGGGCGACGTGGTCCTTTCTCGGCGAACCCCGTCAGAGGGTCACTCGTGGGCGGATCAAATGGCAGACTATGACCTGATCATCGTGGGTGGCGGCATCGGCGGCTCGGCTCTGGCGCAGGTGATGGCCGGGGCAGGGCGTACCGTGCTCTTGCTGGAACAGTCCGAGGTGTACGAAGACCGGGTTCGCGGCGAGTGGATTGCGCCTTGGGGCGTAGAGGAGGTCCAGCGCGTCGGCCTCTACAGGCTCCTGATGTCTGCTGGTGGTCATCACGTGACCCGCCATATCACCTATGACGAGGACGTGGATCCAGACGCCGCCGAGGCGGAGATCCTGCCCCTGGGCATCTTCCGGCCGGGCATCTCGGGGCCGCTGTGCCTGGGGCATCCAACCCACTGCCAGACACTCTTCGATGCGGCAAAGGCAGCCGGCGCGGAGGTGTTGCGCGGCGTGAGCGTGGAGGCCGTGACGCCGGGCGCTGCGCCGTCGGTGATCTTCGAGCATGCAGGAGAGGTTCGAACGGCGACGGCCCGGCTGGTGATCGGCGCGGACGGCCGGACGTCGATGGTGCGCGAGGCCGCCGGCATCACGCTGCATCAGGACAAGCCGCATCACTGGTTTGCGGGGCTGCTGGTGGAAGGCGCCGTAGGCTGGGCGGACGACCTGCAGGCGATCGGGACGGAAGGCGACTTCGGCTTCCTGGCCTTTCCCCAGGGCGACGGTAAGGTCAGGGTCTATGGCGGCTATGCGCTGGAGGATGCGAGACGGTTCTCGGGTCCGGACGGCCCGCGCCGCTTTCTCGATGCCTTTGCGGTGAACTGCTGTCCGGCGAACCGTCACCTCGTGGAAGGCCGGCCGGCAGGGCCCCTGTTCAGCTATCTGAATGCCGACAGCTGGACCGATGCGCCTCTCGCGGAGGGGGTCGTCCTCATCGGGGACGCTGCTGGCTGGAATGATCCGATCATTGGCCAGGGTCTTTCGATCACCTATCGGGACGTCCGGATTGTCAGCGAGATCCTGCTGGCCGGCGAGGACTGGTCCATGGCGGCCTTTGCATCCTATGCCGATGAGCGCACCGAGCGGATGCGCCGGCTGCGGTTCGCCGCCAGCCTGACCTCGGCCCTCGACATGGAGTTCGGCGAGGCAGGCCGGGCCCTGCGTCACAGTTACCACGCGCGCGGTGCGGCCGATCCGAGCCTGAAGGCGCACGCCATGGTGGCCATGGCTGGTCCGGAAGTTCTGCCGCCCGAAGTTTTCACCGAGGCACACCGCGCCCGGGTGCTGGAGCGTCAGGCATGATCGACATCATCGACTTCAATGACCGGTGGCTGAAGGCCTGGTCCGACAAGGATGTGCCGGGGCTGCTGGGCTTCTACGCGGCGGACTGTGTCTACAAGGACGCCCAGACAGCGGCAGGCCTGATCGGGCATGAGGCGCTGGGCGGCTATCTGACGGGCCTGTTCGCCGCCATGCCGCCCACGATCTATACGCCGGAGGAAACCTGGGCCATCGACGGCGGCTACTGCGGCCGCTGGTACGCGGCCATGGGTCCCGACGGGGCCGCAGGCCGCCTGCGCGGCTTCGACCTCGTGATCCTGAAGGATGACCAGATCACGCTGAACGAGGTCTATATTCACCAGATGCCGGCATGACGCCCGATATTCGCCGCCCGGACGCCATCGATGCCGACTGGTTGACCAGGGTGCTTCAGCACGCCGGTGTTGACGCCGTGGTCTCGTCTTTCACCGCAGGGGGAATTGGTACGGGGCAGATCGGCGACAGCGTCCGGTTCAAGTTGACCTACGCCCGGGCCGCCGCCGGCGCGCCGGCGTCGCTGGTCGGCAAGTTCCCGGCTGCCAATGACGCCAGTCGCAGTACGGGCGTGATGCTGGGCAACTATCTGCGCGAGGTCAGATTCTACCAGCAACTGGCTGAAAAGGCGTTGGTTCAGACCCCTCGTGTCTGGTTCACCGATGTCGAGGAAGCCACCGGCGAGTTCGTGCTGATGATGGAGGACCTGGCGCCCGCCACGCAGGGCGACCAGCTAAAAGGGGTGAGCCTCGACCAGGCGCAGCTGGCCATGGTTCAGGCCGCGCGGTTGCACGCGTCATTCTGGGCCGACGACAGCTTGAATGAGCTGCCGTGGGTGTCGGGTTCAAGGGCCGCGCCGTCCAGCCCGGTTTCACCGGACCTTGTCGGCAGCCTCTGGCAGGGATTTTGCGCCCGTTACGGTGACCGCCTGAGCCCGGGGTCAATCGTCATCGGGGAGGCGATCTCGGCGCGCTGGGGGCGGATGGGCGAGATCTACGATGGGCCCCGCTGTCTCACGCACAACGACTTCCGACCGGACAACATGATGTTCGGGACCGCAGCGGGGGGCCATCCGCTGACCATTCTGGACTGGCAGTCCTTCGCCTATGGCGCCGGCTCCATGGACGTCGCCTACTTCCTGGCGGGTGCGCTGAAGCCGGAGGAACGCCGGGCTGCGGAGCCGGAACTTCTGGGGCTCTATCACCGTGCCCTCATGGATCTCGGCGTCACCGGTTACAGCCTGGATGACCTGCGTCACCACTATCGGCACGGCGCCTTCACCCTCTTCCTCACCGCCTTTTTCGCCGCGATGGTGGTGGAACAGACGGCGCGGGGCGACGAAATGTTTCTGCAGATGGTCGGTGGTGCGACGACCCACATTCATGACCATCAGGCGCTCGATCTGTTGCGCTGAGCCGGATTTGCGTTAGGCGACTTAACGCTGTTCAGTTATCTGGCGGACATCGAGATCGGGGCGAAACGATATGGCCATGGAACACTTTGACGTAGGGATCGTTGGCGCGGGCCTGTCCGGAATTGGCGCAGCCTATCACCTCAAGACAGCCTGCCCGGGGCGGACCTTCGCGATCTTCGAGGGTCGCGACGCCATAGGCGGCACCTGGGACCTGTTCCGCTATCCCGGCATTCGCTCCGACAGCGACATGTACACGCTTGGTTACGCGTTCAAACCCTGGACCGAGGCCAAGGCCATCGCCGATGGACCGTCGATCCTGAAGTACGTCCGTGAGACCGCCCGCGAGAACGGCATCGAGAAGGCCATCCGCTTCGGCCACAAGATCAGGCGGGCCGACTGGTCTACGGCCGACGCACTCTGGACTGTCGAGGCCGAGGTGGCGGGCAATTCCGTCCGCTACACCTGCAACTTCCTGTTTCTGTGCGGCGGCTACTATTCCTACGATGGCGGCTACACGCCGGACTTCCCGGGTGTCTCGGACTTCAAGGGGCGCATGGTACACCCTCAACAGTGGCCCGCCGACCTGGACTATGCTGGCAAGTCTGTCGTGGTGATCGGGTCTGGCGCCACCGCCGTGACGCTGGTGCCGGAAATGGCCAGAACTGCCGCCCACGTCACCATGCTGCAACGCTCGCCAACCTACGTCGTCTCACGTCCCGCCGAGGACAAGATGGCCAATACGCTGCGCAAGTGGCTACCTGGCATGCTGGCCTACAACCTGATCCGGGCGCGCAATGTCCTGGGCGGCATGTATTTCTTCAACCTGGCGCGCAAGCGGCCTGAACAGGTCAAGGCCGGTATCATCAAGATGGTGCAGGATGAACTGGGGCCGGACTACGACGTCGCCACTCACTTCACGCCGACCTACAATCCATGGGACCAGAGGCTCTGCCTGGTCCCCGACGCCGATATGTTCAAAGAGATCAAGGCCGGCCGCGCGTCCGTCGTAACCGACCATATCGAGACCTTCACCAAGGACGGTATCCGGCTGAAATCGGGGCAGGAACTCAAGGCCGACGTCATCGTCTCGGCGACGGGGCTGGTGCTGGAGGTCTGGAACGGCATCGACATTTCTGTCGACGGTCGCCACATCGATGCCGCCACGACCCTCAGCTACAAGGGCATGATGTATGAGGGCGTGCCGAACCTCGCCTCGGCCTTCGGCTACACCAATGCATCGTGGACCCTGAAGTGCGACCTGACCTGTGAGTATGTCTGCCGCCTGCTTAATCATCTGAAGAAGACGGGCGCGCGCCAGGCTGTGCCGGTGAATGACGATCCGAACATCGAGTTTGAGCCCTGGCTGGATTTCTCGTCGGGCTATGTGCAACGGGCGATGGCCAAGTTCCCGAAACAGGGGACGAAGGTTCCCTGGAAGCTGGACCAGAACTACGCCAAGGACCTGATGAGCCTGCGATACTCGAAGCTGGAAGACGGCGTGCTGCGGTTCTCCAGCCCTTCGGCGAAGGCTGGCGAAAAGTCGACCCGGATCGCGGCCTGAGCCGACGGAGGTCTTCGTCGGGGTGGGGGGTGTCGCGTGATCTGGCAGGTTGGCAAGGGGCGCCGCATGCGCCTGACCCTCGGGCAGAAGATCACGTTCGTGATCGCAGGCGCCATCATCGTGGCGCTGCCGGCGTGGGTGATCGGCGGTACCTACCTCAAGGACCGTAACGCCGCGCTCGCGCTGTCACGCAGCTGGACCATAGAGGGCCCGCCATGCCCGGCGCTGTCGGCTGCGGCGTTCCAGAACCGTGGTTTCAAGGCGCCGAAAAGCGTCGACTATTCCGGCGTGGTGGTCTCCCGCCAGTTTGGCCACATCACCTGTTCGGCGCTCCGCTATGGCCAGGCGTGGGGGCTCAGCGAATATGTCGTGTGCCAGTTCACCGGCCCCAATGTGATCAAGGTCGAGACCAGAAAGGGCGAGTGGTATTTCGCGCCGGGCATGGGACAGCCGGCGACAATCTCCACGCCCCACGATGAGGCACGCTGCGTACGGGCGTCGAATTTCACCCTGAATCCACGCCGCTAGTGGTTCCGCGCCGAACGAGGCGCGTGCTACGACATCGATCAAACAGGAAGGAAACCCCCAGAAATGAAACTCTACACCTCCGTCGGCCCCAATCCGCGGGTCGTGACGATGTTCATGGCCGAGAAGGGCATTACGCTCGACATGGTCACGGTTGATATTCGCGGCGGCGAGAACCGCCAGGAGGCCTTTCTGAAGGTAAACCCTTCGGGCCAGAGCCCTTCGCTCGAGCTCGATGACGGCTCGAACCTCAATGAGATCACCGCGATATGCGAGTATCTCGACGAGAAAAACCCTGGCGCCTCGCTGATCGGCGCCACGGCGGAAGATCGGGCCGTAACCCGCATGTGGACCCGCCGGGTTGACCTCAAGGTCTGCGAGCCCCTGGCCAACGGCTTCCGCTTTGGCGAAGGCCTGCCCATGTTCCAGGGGCGGATGCGCTGCCTGCCCGACGCCTCGCCTGGCCTGAAGGCGATCGCGCAGGACGGCATCCAGTGGTTCGAGAACAACTTCCAGGGCCCCTGGCTTGCCGGTGACCGCTTCACCCTGGCCGATGTTCTGCTGTTCTGCTTCCTGGAATTTGGCGCCGTGGTCGGCCAGCCGCTGGATCCGAAATTCGTGAAGATCAACGACTGGTTCAACCGCGTGAAGGCTCGCCCCAGCGTAGCGGCCAGCGCCTAACCCACCTTGCGGTCGCGGCCTTCCCAGTAGGGCTTGCGAAGTTCACGCCGCAGAACCTTGCCGGATGGATTGCGGGGCAGGGCGTCAACGAAGTCCACGGACTTCGGCGCCTTGTAGCCCGCGATCCGTTCCCGGGCCCAGGCGATGATGTCCGCGGGGTCGGGCCGTGGGCCGGGCGCAGCCACGACGATCGCCTTCACCGCCTCGCCCCAGCGGTCGTCCGGCACGCCGATTACGGCGGCGTCCGCGACGCCCGGGCAGCCCAGGATCGCGTTCTCCACCTCGGCCGGATAGACGTTCTCGCCGCCGGAGACGATCATGTCCTTCACCCGGTCGTGGACGAAGAAATAGCCGTCGGCGTTCTGGTATCCAGCGTCGCCGGTGCGCAGCCAGCCATCAGGCCGGATGGTTTCAGCGGTGGCCTCTGGGCGGTTCCAGTACCCGGCCATCACGATGGGGCCGCGGATCTCGATTTCGCCGATCTCGCCGATGGCGACCTCGTTGCCGTCTTCGTCTGCAATCCGGGTCTCCAGCGACGCCCAGGATCTGCCGCAGGCGCGCAGCAGTTCGCCCTGGTGATCCTTCGGGGCCAGGGTGGTGCCCGCGCCCGTGGTCTCGGTCATGCCGTAGAACTGGATGAAGCCACAGCCGAAGGTTTGCGTCGCCTTGGCCAGCACAGCCTCGGAGATCGGCGAGGCGCCGTAGGACACTGATTTCAGGCTGGAGAAGTTGGTGGCCTCAACGCCCGGCGTCTGCAGCAGCGCATTGATCATCACCGGGGCCAGGAAAACGTGGGCGACCCGTTCCGCAGCCATAGCCTGCAGGACCTTCGGCGGCACGAAGTCCGCCTGCAACACCAACCGCCCGCCAGCGGCCAGGCCGGCGAAGCTGATGTTCGTGCCGGCCACGTGGAACATCGGCATCAGGATCAGCACGGTGTCGTCCGCTTCGTAGGAAAAGCCCTCGACCTGATGGCGTAATTCCATGAAGGCCGAATAGTTGCGGTTGGTCAGCCGTACGCCCTTGGGCAGCCCGGTGGTGCCTGAGGTATAGAGCTGTAGCACGTCGTCATCCGCGCTGGGCGCCGACAGGTCAGGGACCGATGCGGCATCGCGCAGCCCCGCGTAGTCGTCGAACACCGGGTGCTCGCCGCCGACGCCCACCACCCGGATCGGCCGGTCGGTCTCGGCGACGATGGCCTCGGCGGCGGCGTAGAATTCCGGCGTAACGAAGAACAGGTCGGCGCCGGAATCCTTCAGGATGAAGGCGATCTCCGGGTTGGCCAGCCGTGTATTGATGGGCGCGAAGCAGGCGCGAACCTTGGCCGCGCCGAAGAAGATTTCGAACCAGGCTTCCGAGGGGCGGCCTAGCCAGGCGATCCGGTCGCCGGTCTTGACGCCCAGGTCCTGTAACATGCCTGCGGCCTTGTCGGACCGCCGGTCCAGTTCGGCATAGGTCAGATCGCGACCCTCGAAGGCGATGGCGACGTGGTTAGCCCGACCCACGCCGTGGACGCGCGGAATATCGGTGAGGAGCTGGATAGGATCGTCGGTCATCTGGATCTGCGTTTCCCTTGGCGTTATTCTGTTGCGTTGAAGATAGGAAGCGTCGGGCCCGGCGCTAGCCTGATCAGGTCACTCTGGCGCGTTCTTGATATGCGCCAAGCCGATGTTCCCCGCTGACCGGTGATCCAGCCTACCGCACTGACTTTCGAGAAAGGCCATCGGATCGCGGTCCACGTGACCTCGTCAAACGCACCGCGTTTCGAGGTCAATCCCAACACCGGAGAGAACACCTACGGAAAGGCGAAGCCGCGCGCGGCGATAAACACCATCTATATCGATGCGTCGCGTCCCTCTGCGGTGGTGCTGCCGTTGGTTTACCCGGCCGAAGGCAGGTAACAGGCCGTCGCCCCAAGGTCCGGGCGGTCATCAGACTGCATCCACTGGGCGAGTAACGCGTTGTCGAAGGACGCCCTGTCTGTCACAGGCAGGGGTCTTCCATCAGACTTGACCCCTCAGGAACTCCGTCAAATGGGCGAGACCGAAACTTCCATGAGCCTGTCGCGCGTCATCACCGACCTGACGGGGCAGGGCATTCAGGCCCGTTACAACGCTGTTCGCCAAGCGACGGAGGGCCTGACGCGATCCTTGACTCCCGAGGACATGGCGGCTCAGTCGATGCCCGACGCCAGCCCCACCAAATGGCATCTGGCGCATACGACGTGGTTCTTCGAGACCTTCCTGCTGGTTCCAAGAGCGCCAGGCTACAAGGTCTTCGATCCCCGCTTCAGCTACCTTTTCAACTCATACTACGAGGCCGTCGGACCCCGGCAGCCGAGACCGGCGCGGGGAATGCTGACCCGGCCGTCGCTGGCCGATGTGATGGCCTACCGGGCCTATGTGGATGCTGCCATGACCAGGCTTCTTGCCGTCCGGGCGGACCGGGCGATGCATGACCTGGTCGAACTGGGCCTGGCGCATGAGGAACAGCATCAGGAGCTGTTGCTGATGGACATTCTGCATCTCTTCGCCCAATCGCCGCTCTCACCAGCCTTTGCGCCGCCGCGTCCCGCAACGCCTTCTCTGCCCCTCTCCCCGCTCACCTATGTCGGATTTCAAGGTGGCCTGGTCCAGATCGGCCATGGCGGGGAAGACTTCGCGTTCGACAATGAGAGCCCCGCCCACAGCGTATGGCTGGAACCGTTCCGCATCGCCGACCGTCTCGTCACCAATTCAGAGTGGCTGGCGTTCATGGCGGACGGCGGCTATCGCCGGGCTGAACTCTGGCTGGCGGACGGATGGGCCCTGGCACAGGCCGAGGGCTGGCGAGCGCCGATCTACTGGCGTGACGACGATGGTGAATGGCGCGTCATGAGCCTGCATGGCCTCAGGGCGCTCGATCCCGCAGCGCCGGTCAGCCACGTGAGCTACTACGAGGCCGATGCCTATGCGGCCTGGGCCGGCGTCCGGCTACCGACCGAGGCTGAATGGGAACATGCGGCAACCTCCACCAGCTTCCAGAATGGCGAGGCGGGCCGAGGCCAGCTCGACGCGCGTGCGGCGTCGCCCGGCGTCGGGCTCCGGCAGATGGCCGGTGAGCTCTGGCAATGGACGCGCAGCGCCTATCTGCCCTATCCGGGCTTCCGTACCGCGCCCGGCGCGGTGGGGGAGTACAACGGCAAGTTCATGTCGGGTCAGTTCGTGTTGCGAGGCGGCGCGTGCGTCACGCCTGCCGGTCACACCCGGCCCAGCTACCGAAATTTCTTCCATCCGGGCCAGCGCTGGATGTTCTCAGGGGTCCGGTTGGCCTGCGATGGTGCCGGAGACGGGCTTGAGGTTTCGGATTTCGAGCAGGATGTGCTCGAGGGCCTTTCGAGACAGCGGAAGTCGATCCCGCCAAAGCACTTCTACGATGCCGCCGGCTCTGATCTGTTCGAGGCGATCACCGGGTTGCCGGAATACTACCCGACGCGGACCGAGGTGGCGCTGTTGCAGCAGGCTGCGCAGGAGATCTCCGCCCACATTGCGCCAGGTTCGGCGCTCGTCGAATTCGGCAGCGGCGCCAGCGTCAAGACCCGCATTCTGCTGAACGCAGCGCCACAAGTGGCGGTGTATGCGCCGATCGATATCAGCGCCTCCGCCCTCGAGGGGGCCGCTATCGGGTTGCGGGCGGACTATCCCGGACTGGAGGTTGCGCCGCTTCGCGATGATTTCACGAACGCCATCGCCTTGCCTGCCGCCTGCGCCGGGCGGCCCGTCGTGGGCTTCTTCCCTGGCTCCACCATCGGCAATTTCACGGGGTTGGAAGCGAAGGCCTTCCTCAGGAGCGCCCGACGCCTGCTGGGCGACGGAGCGGCATTTCTGGTCGGCTTTGATCTGGTCAAGGACGAACCGACGCTGGTGGCCGCCTACGACGACGCCCGGGGCGTCACCGCCGCGTTCAACAAGAACCTGCTGGTTCGTATCAATCGCGAACTGGGGGGAACCTTCGATCTCTCCGCTTTCACCCATCGCGCGGGCTGGAACGCGGCGGACAGCCGTATCGAGATGCACCTTGAAAGTCTGAAGCCCCAGGTCGTCGAAGTCTGCGGCGCGACATTCCGGTTTGAGGCCGGCGAGACTCTCCACACCGAGAATTCTCACAAGTTCACCCTGAGCGGGTTTTCCGATCTTGCGCAATCCGCCGGCTGGTCGCGTGAGGCGGAGTGGGTGAGCGCCCACCCCGCCTTCGCCATTGTTCTCCTGCGCGCCTAGAGGTCCAGGAGACGAGTGCGCCCGCCGCCGCGTGAGGCTTCGCCGCCCTTGCGGCCGGCGGTGGCGGCCAGATCGCGATCCTTGGCGAAGCTGCGCTTCTCACCGGGCACGCTGGCGCCGCCCTTGCGGGCGATCTCGAGGCGGCGCTCGGGACTCATGACGGCGAAGCCACGGCGAGCGCGAATGATAATGGGGTCAGCCAGGGGCATGGATTACTCTCCTCTGCAGTTTGGCGGGACGACAGGGTCTCGCCCATAGCTAAACACCCGGGACGCGGCAGAGGTTGCGTTCCGGCGGTAGAAATCGCCCTTGAACTACAGGGGAAGTTGAACCCGGGCGGTAAGGCCGCCACCCGCGCGGTTGATCAGGCTCACGTCCCCGCCGTGTCCCCGGGCAATGGAGCGAACCACCGCCAGACCAAGCCCGATGCCGCCGGTTTCCCGACTGCGGGAAGGCTCGCGGCGGTAGAACGGTTCGAAAACCTTCTCGCTGTCGGCCGGGGGAATGCCTGGACCATCATCATCGATCTCGACGATTGCGCTGCCGGCGTCGGAAAACACCCGCGCGCGGGCCTGACCGCCAAACTTCACGGCATTCTCCAGCAGGTTCGAAACCAGCCGCCGCAGCGCCATGGGATCGCCTTCAAGGATCACCTTTTCGCCACGCTCGACCTCGGTGCATGAACCCGTTTCAGCCATCTCATCGCAAAGGCTCTCCACCAGCGAGGAGAGTTCCAGCGGCGTTCGCTCGCCGGGTCGGGTGGCGTCGCGCACAAAGGCCAGGGTATCTGCGATCATCTCCTCCATCTGATCCAGATCGGCAGCATACTTGCGCCTTTGGTCCTCAGGCAGGCTTTCGATGCGGAAACGGAGGCGGGTAAGGGGCGTACGCAGGTCATGGGCGATGGCGCCCACCATCGCCGTACGATCCTCGACATAGCGGCGCAAACGACCCTGCATTTCGTTGAAGGCGCGGGCGGCGACGCCGATTTCGGCGGGACCGTGCACCTCAAGCGGTGGCGCGCCGGGATCCCGCCCCAGGCGTTCCGCGGCGTCGGCGAATACCTGGATCGGTTTGGTCAGCCTTCGTGCGAACAGCCAGGTGATCGGCGCCATCGCCAGAGCCGAGAGGGAGAACCAGAGCGCCAGCCGCTTCTGCCAGGTGGTAAGCCCGAAGGTGGGCTTCGGCTGAACCACGAGCCAGGACCCGTCCGCCTGGCGTACGCCCAGTCGAAACGGAGCGATCAGGATGTGTTGATCGTCGGCGCTGCTGCGCGAGGCACGATCGCGGACAACGCGTCCGACATTCCGGTCGGAGATGGGTCCGCGCTCACCCGCGATGACTATGTCGGTCTCGGGAATTTTCAGGTTTGCGGCGAACTTCGCCCGGATTGCGGCAAACGCTGCTCCCTTCAGTTCCGGAGCCGGCGCCTCGGTGCGGACCTGACGAATCAGCGGCCGGCGCTCATTCAGTCCGGATTGGCGACCGGCAAACGTACTCTCGATTTCCGACAGCCGGTAGAAATCCGGGGCCGGCGGGGGCAGCAGAAAGAGCAGCAAGGTGCTTGTCGCCCACGCTGCGACAAGAGCGAGGCCGGTCAGGGTCAAAAGCTGCACCAGCAAGGGTGCGCCCGGACGCCGGGTAGAGGTCACGCGCGCTTGACCTTGACGGTGAACATGTAGCCCTCGTTGCGAACAGTGCGGATCAGGTCATGGTTGTCGCCGCCGTCGTCCAGTTTGCGACGCAGGCGGCTGATCTGAACATCAATGGCGCGATCAAACGCGTCGGAATCCGGTCCCCGGGCAAACTCCAGCAGTTGATCTCGGGTAAGCACGCGTTGGGGCCGTTCGACAAAGGCTCGCAGCAGGGAAAACTCACCCGAGGACAGGTTCACCACCACGCCAGGGGGTGAGCGCAGTTCACGTCGCACCAGATCCAGGCGCCACCCGGCGAACTCGCAGCCCGCGCCGAGCGCACTGCCGGTCGATCTCTGTTCCGCGCGACGCAACACCGCTCGCACCCGGGCCAGAAGTTCGCGTGGATTGCAGGGTTTGGCCAGATAGTCGTCGGCCCCGAGTTCGAGCCCCACGATCCGGTCCGTATCCTCGCCCATCGCCGACAGCATGATGATCGGCGGGCAACTGTCGGAAGAGGTCAGCCGCCGGCAGATCGCCAGCCCGTCCTCGCCCGGGAGCATCACGTCCAGTACGATCAGGTCAACCGGGCCGCGTTCCAGCGCGCGCTGCATCTCCTGCCCGTCCGCCGCTGTCTCCACGCGGTATCCGTGGCGGCCCAGAAAGTCGGAGACGACGTCGCGGATTCCCGCGTCGTCATCGACCATCAGAATTCGGGAGCCAGCTTCGGCCATGTCGATTGTCTGCTCCATGGCCGGGAACCTGGGCGCGACCGGTAACACACGAATGTCTATCCTGAAACGTGAGCGGTTCGGAGATCAATCTCCGGCCAGCACCGCGTCCGACACGAACGGATTGGTCAGGCGCTCCTGACCGAAGCTGGACATCGGACCGTGACCGGGCACGAAACGCACGTCGTCACCCAACGGCCAGAGTTTCTGCGTAATGGCGTCGATCAGGTGCTGGTAGTTTCCACGCGGAAAATCGGTGCGTCCGATGCTGCCCTGGAACAGCACGTCGCCCACCTGGGCGAAGCGGGCCTCGCGGTTGAAGAAGACCACGTGGCCGGGGGTATGACCGGGGCAGTGGATCACCTCGAACACCGTCTCGCCAAGCGTCACGGTATCACCGTCCTGCAGCCATCGATCCGGGGTGAATGACTCGGCCTCCGGCATGCCCCACTTCGCGCCGGATGCGCTGATTTCATCTATCCAGAAGGCGTCGTCCGGATGCGGCCCTTCGATGGGCACACCGGTGAGCGCCTTCAGCGCAGCCGTGCCTCCGGCGTGATCCAGGTGACCATGGGTGATCCAGATCTTCTCGAGAGTCAGACCCTGCTCCTGCAGTGCGGCCATCAGGCGCGGCGCCTCACCGCCGGGATCGATAATCGCCGCCTTCATCGTCTTCACGCACCAGACGATGGTGCAGTTCTGCTGGAGCGGTGTGACCGGCGCGATGAGGGCGCGGATCGGCAAGGGGCGGGGCTGGGGCGTCGGAGCGTTCATGTCGCCCCTATGATCGTGCCTCTTGGCTCACATGAAAAGGCCCAGGTTCGCACCCGGGCCAATCCAGTGCTCTGATCAGACGCCCGGCATGGGCGGAACCGGACCCGGAGGCGCGTCGGCGTCAAGTTCGTGGACCTCGCCCGGCTCTCCATGCGCCACGTGGCTCTTGCGATAACCGTAGAGGAAATACACGATCAGACCGATCGTCGCCCAGACCGCAAACATTATCTGCGTATCAAGCGGCAGGCTGAAGAACAGATAGACGCAGCCCGCTGCCGCCAGCGGCGCCACGACGTAGATCGCCGGCGTCCGGAAGGGCCGCTTGCGACCGGGATCTGTCCGGCGGAGCACCAGAACCGCCACCGCCACCATGGCAAAGGCGAACAAGGTGCCCGAGTTAGAGATATCGGCCAGGATTCCCACCGGGAAGAAGGCGGCGAACAAGGCCACGAAAACGCCGGTGATCATCGTGATGATGTGCGGCGTCTTGTACTTGGGATGGACGGTGGAGAGGATCGGCGGCAACAGGCCGTCCCGGCTCATGACGAAAAAGATCCGGGTCTGGCCGAACATCATCATCAGGATGACAGAGGGCAGGGCCAGACCTGCCGCCAGACCGATCAGGTTTCCAATCTGGGGCCAGCCGATTTCCCGCAAGGTCCAGGCCAGGGCTTCCTTGGAGCAGACGACCTTGGCGTCGCCCAGGGCCGCGCAGGCGGCGCTGAGTTCCGGGCTGCCGGGACGCAGGCCCGCGCCATCGGCGCCAAGCACCGGCTGGGCGCCAACCGTGCCGATCACGCCGGCCGCCACCAGGATGTAGAAGATCGTGCAGATGCCAAGCGATCCGATGAGGCCGATCGGCATGTTGCGTTGAGGGTTCTTGGTCTCCTCAGCCGCCGTCGAGACGGCGTCGAAGCCCACGTAGGCAAAGAAAATTGAGGCCGCAGCCGCGCTGATGCCGCCGAAGCCCAGCGGCGAGAAGGGCTCGAAATTCTCCATCTTGATGACAGGCACCGCCAGCACGATGAAGAGCACGAGCGCCGCCACCTTGATGCAGACCAGGAAGGCGTTGACCGCTGCAGACTCCCTCGTGCCGACCACCAGCAGGGCCGTGACCAGCAAGGCGATGCCCATGGCCGGCAGGTTGATCATCCCGCCGTCAAACGGCCCCCGCACCAACAGGTCGGGAATATCCATATGAAGGGCATTTTCGAGTAGTCCGACAACATAGCCCGACCAGCCCACCGAGACGGCGCCCGCGGCGACGGCGTACTCCAGGATCAGCGCCCAGCCCACCATCCAGGCCAGCATCTCGCCCATCACGGCGTAGCTGTAGGTGTAGGCCGAGCCGGAAACCGGCACCATCGCCGACATCTCCGCGTAGCAGAGCGCCGCAACCGCGCAGACGAAACCGGCGATCACAAAGCTCAGCATCATGCCCGGGCCGGCCTTCTGGGCCGCCTCGGCGGTCAGCACGAAGATTCCGGTGCCGATGATCGCACCGATCCCCAGCATGGTCAGCTGGAACGCGCCCAGGGAGCGTTGCAGGGATTTCTTCTCGGCCGTCGCCAGTATGGCGTCTAGCGACTTAACGCGCCACATTGTTCCTCCCACCAGCGGCCCCCGGCCGCGCTGTAAAATCACTGTCATGACCGTGGCTTGCTTGCAGCGGTCCGGTCAAGCACCAAGCACTGGCGGGCGCGTCGGCTTGCGGCTAGAGGCGCAGGAATGTTGCCGATATACGAGGCCTTGCCCGCATTGAAGGCGGCCCTCTCCGCCGGGCCCTGCGCTGTGCTTGTCGCACCGCCCGGGGCTGGCAAGACCACTTTGGTCCCGCTGGAGCTTCTCGGCGAGGTCTGGCGGGGTGATGGGCGGATCATCGTGCTGGAGCCTCGCCGCCTCGCCGCGCGCGCTGCCGCCGAGCGCATGGCGGCGACGCTGGGCGAGCCGGTAGGCGAGACGGTCGGCTTTCGGGTCCGGATGCAGTCGCGGGTTTCCGCGCGCACCCGCATCGAGGTGGTCACCGAAGGTGTCTTCACGCGCATGATCCTGGCGGACCCCGAGCTTGCCGGGATCGCCTGCGTGATCTTCGATGAGTTTCACGAGCGGAGCCTTGATGCCGATCTGGGTCTGGCGTTGGCCGTCGATACCCAGCGCCTGCTCCGCGGTGACCTGCGCCTTCTGGTAATGTCCGCTACCCTGGATGGCGCGGCCGTGGCGCGGTTGCTGGACGGCGCGTCGGTGATCGAGAGCCAGGGGCGGATGTTTCCGGTGGAGACCCGCTATCTTGGCCGCGATGATCGCCTTCGCCTCGAAGACCGGGTGGTTCGGGCGGTGGGAACGGCTCTGGCCGAGCAGCCTGGAAGCCTCCTGGTGTTCCTGCCGGGGCAGGGCGAGATCCTGCGTACGGCCGAGCGGCTCGCCGAGCGACGGCCCCCCAATGTGGAGATCGCGCCGCTCTACGGCGCACTGGACCCGCGGGACCAGGACCGCGCGATCCGTCCCTCCCCTGAGGGGATCCGCAAGGTCGTCCTTGCCACCTCCATCGCCGAGACCAGCCTGACCATTCAGGGGGTGCGGGTGGTGATCGACTGTGGGCTAGCCCGCATCCCGCGCTTTGATCCCGCTTCGGGTCTGACGCGCCTGGCCACTGTACGTGTCAGCCGCGCTGCCGCTGACCAGCGCCGGGGCCGGGCCGGGCGTACGGAGCCGGGGGTGTGCTACCGGCTCTGGGATGAGGCAGAGACCCGCGCGCTGCCGGCCTATGCGGATCCGGAGATCCTCGACGCCGATCTCTCGGGCCTGGCGCTGGACCTTGCCCGTTGGGGCGCGAAAAACGCCGCCGATCTGGCATTCCTTGATCCGCCACCCGCCGCGGCTTTCACTGAGGCCCGCGCGCTGCTCTCCCGCCTGGACGCGCTGGACAGTCAGGGCGTCTTGACCGCGCATGGTCACGCCTTGAGCGCCGTGCCCCTGCCGCCACGGCTGGCGCATATGGTGTTGAAGGGTGCAGACACCGGTCAGGCTCTGCGCGCCGCCCGCATCGCCGCACTGATCACCGAGCGTGGTCTCGGCGGTCGCGACGTCGACCTGCGCCATCGCCTGGAGGGCCTCGACCGCGACCGCTCGCCGCGCGTCCGCGATGCCCGGGCGCTGGCCGACCGATGGGCGCGGTTCGCCGCGAAGGCGGGAGACGCCGAACCGCTGTCCGACGGCCTGCTGCTAGCCTTTGCCTATCCCGAGCGCGTGGCCAGGGCGCGTGGCGGGCAGGGGGAGTTTCAGCTGGTTTCCGGTCGCGGGGCCTTTCTTGAACCCACAGACGCCCTGGCCCGCGAACCCTGGCTGGCGGTGGCTGAACTGGGCGGCGGCGACCGCCGCGACCGCATCCTGCTGGCCGCGCCGCTGGATCCCGCCGAACTGGCGGCCTTTGAGCACCAGTTCGAGATCGAGGATCGTCTCGAGGAGACAGGTCAGGGACGCCTGCGCGCCAAGCGCCTGACCCGCCTGGGCCGACTGACGGTGCGCGAGGAGATCCTCGACAATCCCGACCCGGCCCTGATCGCCCGGGCCCTGGCCGATCGGGTCCGTCGTGATGGATTGGCGAGCTTGCCCTGGAGTTCTGCCACGGCAGCCCTCCGCGAACGCGCCGCCTTCCTGCGCGCCCGGGACGCCGTCTTGCCGGATCTGTCAGACGCCGCGTTGGTGGCCACCCTGGACGACTGGCTGGCGCCGATGCTTGTCGGGGTCCGTGCGCTCAATGCTCTGAAACCTGACGCCCTGGACAATGCGGTTCGGTCGTTGATCCCATGGGAATTGCAGCGCCGCCTCGACGCCGAGGTCCCGGCACGCTGGACCGCGCCGACCGGGAACAGCTTCGCCATCGATTATACAGCCGAGACCGGGCCTCGCGTGGATGTACGGGTGCAGGAGGTGTTCGGGCTCACCTCGCACCCCGCCGTAGGCGGCGTACCGCTGACGATGTCGCTCCTGTCTCCCGGCCACCGTCCGATCCAGACGACCAGGGACCTGCCGGGCTTCTGGAAGGGTTCGTGGAAGGACGTACGCGCCGACATGCGCGGCCGCTATCCCAAACACGTGTGGCCGGAGGACCCCTCGGTGGCTCCCCCGACAGCCCGGGCCAAACCTCGCGGGACCTAAAAGTCCGCCAGTATGTTCACCGCCAGACGCCGTGTCTCGTTGAGCTGGTAGCTGTTGGCCGCGACGATCTTCCAGGAGCGGCTGTCGGTGATGTTGGACATCAGCACGCGCACGCTGATCGGATGGTCTTCCAGTTTGAACCGGTAGCGCATGCCGAGGTCCAGGGTCGTGAAGGACGGGGTGAACAGTTGTGCTCCGCCCAGCGATGCATAGGGTCTGGCCGACGCTGCGCGGGGGCCGGTCCGGACGACGGAGCCCGTTAGAGTCAGGCCTTCAAACGGAGTTCGGTAGTCGGCGTCCAGACGCAGCAGGGTTGAGGCAACACCCACCGGGCGTGGCCCCACGCGGCCCAGGGTGCGGGCCTCGCCGGTGACTTCGGGGCGCATGAACACGGCTCCGGCGACAATATTGAGCCGTTTTCCGACCGGGCCCGAGATCGAGGCCTCCACGCCACGGTGACGAACCTGTCCCAGATCGGTGAACCTGTTGGCGGCGTCGAAACTGAAGTAGGGCTTCTCGATCTGGAAGGCGCTGACCACGAGCTGGGTCGTCCATAGCTTGACCCGTACGCCCCCATCGTACTGGATCGTACGCGAGGCTGGCAGTGTCTCGTTCCGGTTAGACGCGCTCTCTGGCGCAACGCCGCTTTCTTCGAGGCCGCGAACCGTGCCGCCATAGACCAGCCAACGCGGGGAGGGGGAAATCACCAGGGTGGCGTTGTACAGCCAGGGGCGATCGGTGACTGAGGTCGTGCGTCCGAGGCGTTCGAAGCTGGCCCGGTAGTCGGTCTTCTGCAGACCCAGGTTCAGTTGCGCCAGGGTCTTGTAGCGCCCCACATAGCCGACGCCGCCGGTGATCTGGCGGATGTCGCTCTGGTCGGTCTGCCGGAAGGTGAAAACCGGTTTCACCTCGGGGTCGAAGTCGCCAAGCCGCACCGGTCCCAGATCACGACTGTCGGCGCCGCCTGTTTCGGCCGTCTTGTCGCGCGCCCTCAGATTGAACAGCAGTCGGTGGCGAAGCGTCGGTCCATCGTCGCGCCAGGCAAGCTGGACTTCGCCTGAATAGGATCGCGGCAGCTGGCGAGGGTCTGCCACCACGCTGTGGCGCGCGTTCCCGGCGGGATCGGCAACCACAAAGATTTCGCTGAAGCCCCGATGTTTCAACTGCGATGACTGGAACCCCCCAACACGCATCGACCATGCGCTGCCCAGGTCTGCCTTAGCGGTGAAGCCCAGGTTGGTGTTCTCGGCCCTGGCCTTGGCCCAGTCCTGGCCCAGGTAACGGCGGGGCTCCGGCATCGGCGGAAGGAACGCCCCGGGCGCCGTAATCACCACCCGGCTGGTGATTTCCGCCTGCAGGATATGGCTGGCCAGCAACATGACCTCGCCATGATCGAACTTCAGGCGCGGCAGCAGACCGGCGGCGTAGTTGATGAAATGCGAGCCATCGACGGCTTCATCGTGGTTGCGGGTTATGCCGCCGGCCAGGCTTAGCCAGCCTGGAATGATCGGAGCGCTCACATCCAGCTCGACATTCACTCCGCCATAGGCTTGACGCAACAGGGCAAGGCTTCCGGCCGGCTTGTCGCCGGCTGGCCGCAGATTGTAGTCCACGATCCCGCTGGGCGCCGGAAACGGATAGTCCAGGGCCGCGATGCCTACGCGAATACGTGAGCCGGCGCGGACTCGGCCGGTCAGCCCGGCGACCTGATCAAAATACACGCCCTCGATGCGCAGGTTTCCAGCGCGAACGGGGTTGAAGCCGCGCACCTCCATATCATTGTAGATACCGATCTTTTCCGTGCCGACGGTGCTGCCGAAAGCATCATCGGCGGCGGCGACGGCGTTCTCAGCTGACCGCTGGGCGAGGGCCGGGGTGCTGACGATAAGCGAGGCTGGAACAAGCGCGCCGAGGCAGAACTTGAGTTTCAACCGCAATAGCCCCCGAACGGCCAAACCGACCGCGTGCTATGCAAAGCCGCTGCGCCGTGTGGAGTGTCAAGGCGATCAACCTGACGAACTCAGGGTTCCGTTCATTCGCGCAACTTCGAGGCGCCCGACGCTAAGACGCCAGTCTCAACTCGGCCGTAATCCGGTCCGCTGTCGCCCGCACACCGCCGGATGATCTATCCAGCAGTCCAGCCACTTCCAAAGCCGTAACATCCGCGTGCACGCGCCGATACTGCCGGCCCAGCGCCCGCGCCAACGCCGACACCGACGGTTCGGGGTGAGCATGAAGGTGGCGCAGCAGACGGAACCGCTCGCCGGTCATGACCCGCGCCAGTCCTTCCCAGCTTTCAAAAGCCAACACATGGTCGGCCACAGCCTCACCACGCTCGGCCCGGCGCCAGGCGCCGACAAAGGCCGAGAGGTCGTCTCCAAGTGTTCCGCCAACGGTTACGGTCAAACGGCTCATATTACTTAGTCCTTCCAGGATCGCTTCAGGCGTTCTGCGCGAACTTCATCCATGAAGTCCGACACAAGTTGCTCCGGTGAGGTGAAGAGATAGGGCGTCTCTTGGCCTCCCAGATGCCGATGGTCGCCTTTGCCCGCTTCGTTGTCGTAGCCGACCCAGCGCTCCCCGGGCTTTCCATAATAGAGGCTGTACTTGAAATCATGTGATGAACCCCGAACCGGCGCAATCACCTGCCAGAGTTTGATCTCCGAAATCGATCCGTCGTCGAAGAGACGCTTGCGATGCAGAATGAGCGTCGCTTTCGACATATGACAGTACATAGCATAGGTTGTCTATGTCGTCAATTGTCATAGCAAACCTATTGCTCGCGCTTGGGCGCGGCCTTCGTCTGCAAATCGGCTAGCTGTGCCGCCTGTTCGACCGAGGTCTTGACCCCGAGTTGCGCCCGCAGAGCGTCCGAGACGAGATCGCGCTGATAGGGTTCCTGCGTCCAGGCGCGCGTTGCCCGGTCGCGGCTATACTGAGTGCCATAAATTTGCGGCCGGCCGACCGCGATCAGATACCGGTCGAGGGTCGCCGTCGCGATCCACAGTGCAGCTTGCTCGCCCTTGGCGACCGCGATCATCGCCAGCGTATGCGCCAGCAGATAGTCGTTTGGCTCACCGCCATGCTGGAACACAAAGGCCGCGGCCCGGAAATCCGCGGCCGTGGACAAAGCCCCATCCGCGAGTAGCTTGCGCACGGCGGTCCGTCGCTTATCGTCTCTCGGACCAACTTTCGTCCAATCGATGCTCTACCCGGCGGCGCGATCTGCCTGATCCTCTGCGAAGATCTGCGCCATGACCGGGTTGGCTGGCGCCGTGGCGGTCTGTGCGGAGGCCGGACCAACCATTGTCACGCTCATGACGAGACCGATCATCCAGGTTCGCATGAATTCCTCCGATCACCCCGTCGCCGCGTAGATCATGACGCCCGTCGCGACAGACAGGTTCAGGCTGTCGGCCCGGCCACGCATGGGAATCTTCACATTGACGTCGCACAGCGCGGCCAGGTCCGGCGTCAGGCCCTGCTGCTCATTGCCCATCAACAGCAAAACCGGTCTTGCGTAGACCGCCTCGCGATGGTCGACTTCAGCGGAGAGCAGGGTGCCCACCACGGAGCCCGGCCAGGTCGCGCGCCAGTCGGTAAACTCCGCCTCCGTCGCCATCGTCAGCGGCACGGCGAAGATCGAGCCCATGGTGGCGCGCACCGCCTCAACGGACCAGGGATCGCAGCATTCACCCACCAGGATCACGCCGCCGCACCCTGCCGCGTCGGCGGTGCGGATGATGGTCCCCAGATTGCCGGGGTCGCGCACCCGATGCAGGGCCACAAAGCACGGCGCGGCCGCCGGTTCGATTGCCGTGAGCGGTTTGAAAACCTGCGAAAACACGCCCACCACGGCCTGTGGATTGTCCCGCCGCGACACCTTGGCCAGGATGTCCTGCGTCACCTCGATCACTTCGCCACGGGCCTGCAGCGTCGCCCGGATCGCGTTCTGAAGCAGGGGGTGGTCCGCAGCGCCCTGACCGTACATCAGGACCTTCGGCGCATGGCCTGTTTCGACGCCTTCAATGACGGTCTTCAGGCCCTCGGCGACGAACAGCCCCGTTTCATCGCGCTCCTTGCGCATGTGCAGGGCGCGGACGGCCTTGACCGTCGGGTTTGTGAGCGAGGTGATGGTGCGCGCGCTCACGGCGCCCACCGGGCGTAAAAGCTCATGCCTATGGCCCGGTCGCCCGTATCCTCAGCAAGGGCCAGTTCGCCCCATTCGATCCCGCCGCCACGCGAACCCAGTTTATCCGCCAACAACCCGGCCAGCGCCGCGCCGGAGATACGCTCGGCATAGGCGTTCAGGACAAGGAAGCTGGAATTACCGGAAAGAAGTTGGGCGCATAGCTCGGCAAGTTCGGGTAAATCCTCGAACAGCCGCCACACCTCACCCGTGGGGCCACGTCCATATTTGGGCGGGTCAAGAATGATCCCCTCATACTGCGACCCTCGCCGAACCTCGCGTTGGACATACTTGCGTGCGTCCTCGGTGATCCAGCGGATCGGACGATCCGCCAGGCCGGAAAGCTCGGCATTCTCGCGCGCCCACCCGACGGCTTTCTTCGAGGCATCTACATGCGTCACGGCGGCCCCGGCCGAGGCCATCACAAGGCTTGCGACCCCGGTGTATCCAAACAGGTTCAGGACCCGGGGCTGTCCGCCGGCGGCCCTCACCTGACCATCCAGCCAAGCCCAGTTGGCCGCCTGCTCAGGAAAGAACGCCAGATGCCGGAACGCCGTAAACCGGCCATGGAACTTCACCTCGCCCCAGCCGAGCTGCCAGCTCTCCTGCAGGCGCTCCCGGAACCGCCAGTTGCCTGCCTCGTCCTCATCGGTGGGGTCGAACACCGCGTCGGCGGCCTCCCAGTCTGCGGGGGGCAGACGAGGGGTCCACATCGCCTGGGGCTCTGGCCTGACCACGCGATAGGGGCCATACCGCTCGAGCTTCCGCCCGCCGCCGCTATCCAGCAGCGCGTAGTCGGCCCAGCCGGTAGTGCGCATCACGCCAGGCGTCTCGGCGATCCGGGGCGGGTTCATGAGCGACCTTGAAGCCGAACCCGGCCCGCGCGTCCAGCCCTCGCCGCCTGATCGTGGATTATTGCGCTCATGTGACAAAGGCTTGTCATCAGCCCGGAATTAGGCTCCGCTGTGCCTGCTAATGAAGTGGGGAGACTCCATGAGCATGATCGCAGCTGCGACGCGGAAAACCGCGCGCAAGGCGAAAGGGGACGGCCACCTTCGCAGGGCCGAGATCCTGAAAGCCGCCGAACGCATCTTTGTGGCCGAAGGCTATGAGGGCGCCACCATCCGTCGCATCGCCGACGAGGTGGGCGTGTCCTCGACGGCCCTCTACATGCACTTTCCGGACAAGGCGGCGATCCTCCACGAGATCACCGAGATCACGTTCCGGGTGCTGCTGGCCCGAAACAGCGAGATCGCGGGCTTGCCCCTTGATCCGGTGGTGCGGGTTCGGATGATGCTTGAGGCCTACATGCAGTGGGGGCTGGAACAGCCGAACGCCTATGAGCTTGTCTATTGTCAGCGGGGTCCGGTATCGAACACCCCTTGGCCCGAGGGCGCCACGGACCTGAGCCGCCAATGCTACGACACCTTCTTCGACGTGGTGCGCGAGGTAGCCGCCAGCGGCCGCCTGCGGAAGGGCACGGGCGACACGGCGGCCAAGGCGCTGTGGATGGCCTGTCATGGCGTGGTGGCGCTCTCCGCAAGCCGTCCCGCTTTTGGCTGGGACGACCTGGACGAGATCATGACCGTGACGCTGGACGGCATGCTTTACGGGCTGGTCATCGACTGATCCTGGGCATGGTGTTGATGTCGGCGCCGCTGGGAGTGCAAGCCGCGCCCCGCGTTCTGTCGCTGGACCAGTGCGCCGACCAGTTCGTCATGGCGCTCAGCCCGCGCAATGTGATCGTGGGCGTCTCAAGTCGCGCCGATGATGCCGACTCCCGCCTCCGGCTTGCGGCCAAGGGTCTGCCAAAGCGCCGCGTCGACCTGGAAGCCGTTCTGGCGGCGCGGCCTGAAGTGGTGGTCCGGTACTGGGGCGGGGAGCCCCGGCTGGTTCAGGCCCTTCAGACCCGTGGCGTGCAGGTGGTCAGTGTAGATGAGGCAAACGACTTCGCGGCCGTCCGCGCCAATATCCGCAAGGTAGCCGAAGCGCTGGAACAGCGCGCAGCCGGCGAGCGGCTGGTGGCCCGGCTCGACGGCCAGCTCAACCGGGCGGCCAACGCCTGGGCCGGGCGGGAAGCGCTCTACCTTACGCCGGGCGGCGCGACGACGGGGCCCGGCACGTTGGTGGACGCCATCCTGCGCGCTGCCGGCTTCACCAACGCCGAGACCCGGGCGGGCTTCCGGACGGTGTCGCTGGAGCGCCTCGCGCTGGCTCCGCCCCAGGCCCTGGTGCTCGGGTTTTTCGACTCCCGGCAGGCGACCACAGACCGATGGGGTATCGGCGGTCATCGCTTGCTTCGCGATGCCCTCGAGACGCGCACGCTCGCCGCCCTGCCGGCGGCGCTGCTCAGCTGCCCGGATGGCAGCGCCGGCGACGCGGTGGAGCGCCTGGCGCTGGTGGCCCGGCCATGAGGCCACTGGCGATCAATCTGGGTCTTCTGGGCCTGGTGGCTGGCCTGGCTGTGGCGGGCCTGCTGTTGGGCGAGTCGCCCCTCTCTGCGGACCAGTTCGTCCTGGCGCTGACCGACCCTTCCTCCGGCGCCCATGAGGTCGTATTCAACATCCGGCTGCCGCGTACGGTCGCAGCACTGGTTGTGGGCGCTGCATTGGGACTTGCCGGCGCAGTGATGCAGGGACTGTTGAGAAACCCCCTGGCCGATCCCGGGGTGCTCGGGGTCTCTGGTGGCGCGGGCCTGGGCGCAGCGCTGGCGATCTCGCTGGGTCTGGCGGCGAGCCCTGGCCTGATCGAGGTTTCGGCGATGGCGGCGGCTCTGGGGGTTGGCGCGCTGCTCACGGTCATTGCGTCGCGGTTTCGCGAGCCTGAGGTGTTGATCCTGTTCGGGGTGGCCCTGTCGGCTTTTCTGGGGGCGTTGACGTCGCTGGTCTTCAACTTCGCACCGTCACCGGTCACGCTGGCCGAGGTGTTCTCCTGGCTGCTGGGGTCGGTAGCCAATCGGGACTGGGACGATATCATCCGACAACTCCCGGCCCTGGGGCTGGGGATCGTCTTGTGCGGGTACGCGGCGCGGGGTCTGGCGATGCTGACGCTGGGCGAGGAGACAGCCGCACTTTCCGGCTTGCCCATGACCCGCCTCCGCGCCGCAGCTGTGGCCGGTGCGTCGCTCCTGACCGGCGCGTCGGTCGCCATGGCGGGCATCGTCGGTTTCGTGGGGCTTGCAGCGCCGCATCTGGTTCGCGCCGCGCTGGGCGGCGATCCGGGCAGGGTGCTACTGCCCTCCGCGCTCACCGGGGCTGTGCTGCTGGCGTTGGCTGACATCGCAGCCCGGGTCATTCCCACCGACGTGGAACTGAAGCTGGGCGTAATGACGGCCCTGTTCGGCGCGCCCCTATTCGCCACGATCGCCTGGCGCGCGGCCCGGAGCTGGCGCGGATGACGGCGCTGTCGGTGCAGGGCGTCACGGTCATCCGCGGCGATCGTCCGGTGCTTGACGCCGCCAGTCTGACTGTAGCTGCGGGCGAGATGATCGGCGTCGTGGGCACGAACGGCGCGGGCAAGACCACCCTGCTGCGCGCCGCCCTCGGCCTTGTTCCGCTCAAGGCAGGGAAGGTTGAGCTCGCCGGTCGACCGCTGGACCGCCTGTCCGATGCCGCCCGGGCGCGGTTGGCCGCCTATCTGCCGCAGGAGCGCCACGTAGGCTGGAACATGTCCGCGCTCAGGATCGCAGCCCTGGGTGCGGTCGATCTGGCCCCGCAAGAGGCGGAACAAGCGGCAGGCGCGGCCCTGTTGCGGGTTGGCCTCCATGATGTCCGGCACAGGGGAGTCCTCGACCTTTCGGGGGGCGAACGCGCCTGCGTCCTGCTGGCCCGGCTGTTGGTGACGGGCGCGCCGTTGCTGCTGGCTGACGAACCCATCGCCGGTCTGGATCCGGACGCCCAGCTTCTGGCGATGGAGTTACTTCGTGAGGAGACCCGGCGCGGCGCAGCTGTTGTGCTGACCCTGCATGACCTCTCTTTGGCCGCGCGCTTCTGTGATCGTCTGGTGGTGCTGCATCATGGTCGTATCGCGGCGGACGCGACGCCGCTGGGCGCGCTCAGCTCGGAGATGCTGGCGGCCGCATTCAATCTGGATGGCGCGTTGGAGATGATCGATGGCGCACCAAGGCTTAGGGTCCAACGCCGGGTGAGCCCATGACCCTTGTCGCAATCGATATGGCGCCGGATGTCCTGATTCAGGCGTCATGGCGACACATGCCTGTCGCGTGAGCGCGAAAACCCTTGGGGCGAAACCCGTTTCGCCCCATGTGTCTGACCTTCATTCCCCGGCTTGGAACTCCATCATGTCCTTCTCGATCTACGACGCCTCGATCCCGGTCTATCTGCAGATGATGCGAAATCTGGCGGCCTTGCTGGCCAAGGCCGAGGGGCATGCAGGCACATCCGGCGCCGATGTTTCAACGTTTCTCGAGGCGCGACTGGCGCCTGACATGCATCCCCTGATCCGGCAGATCCAGATGGTCAGCGATTCTGCCAAGGGCGGGGCAGCGCGCCTGGCCGGGGTCACGCCGCCCAGCTATGCCGACACCGAAACGACCTGGGCCGAGATCAAGGAACGCCTTGCGAAGACCATCGCCTTCGTCGAGACGATCGAGCGCAGTCAGCTGGACGGCGCCGAGACCCGGACCATCGAACTGCCGCTCCCGGGCCGCACGATGACGTTCACGGGCGCGGACTTCCTGATGCGCTTCTCGTTGCCCAACTTCTATTTTCACGTTGTCACAGCCTACGGCATCCTGCGCACCCAGGGCGTGCCACTGGGCAAGATGGACTACCTCACCGGCGGGACGCCGATCCCGGCTTAAGGGTTGCTGGCGGAAACACCGGCGTCGGTGGCGGCATAGTTGTAGCTGCCCCGGCGCAGGTCGCGGGCCAGGGTGATCTGGACCGCGCCTCCGTTCAGCTTGGCCCGATAGACCTGCATGTTTTCCATCACCCGCATGACGTAGTTGCGCGTCTCCGAGAACGGGATGCACTCGATGAAATCCAGAGGATCAGCGGATCCGGCACGTGGATCGCTGCAGAAGGCTACCCACTGTGGAGGCCGCCCGGGCCCGGCGTTGTAGCCGGCGGAAGCCATGATGTAGGAGCCGGAAAACCGGTCTACCAGCTGGCCCAGGAACGATGACCCGAGCTGCATATTGTATTCGGCCTCGTAGAGCCGAGCGGCCGAAAACCCCAGTCCCATACGCCTCGCCACGCTGGATGCGGTCGACGGTAGCAGTTGCATCATGCCCCGGGCGTCGGCCTCGGAGCGGACACCGGGATCGAACCCGCTCTCCTGACGTGTGATGCCCAACACCAGCGCCGGTTCGGGTGCGCCAGGAACCGCCGGCGTGCTCCGCATCGGATAGCCGCGGTCGGCCAGGATCAATCCCCTCGTCGCCGCCGCGCGCGCAGCCTTCATCGACGTGTCCTGATCGCCGTAGCCGCGGATGGCGTCCACCAGCATGGCGGCCTCCACCGTCGTGGGCACCGTATCGTCGATGTGCAGCGCGAAGGCGCGGAACAGGTCGCGCTGCCCCTGATCCGCCAGCATTCTCATAGCCTGGACAGCATCGCGGCCCTCAAAACCCGCTCGGTCCGCGTCGGCCGGCTCAGGGTCCTTCGGCAGCACCAATGCCCGTCCGAGTTTTTCGGCGGAAAGCTGGCCATAGAAGGTGGTGCCGTGCTGGGCGCCCTGATCGTAGAAGACATCGGCTGCGGCCCTGTCGCCGCGCACCTCGGCCGCGCGTCCCTGCCAGTAGAACGCCCTGGCCTTGGTGATGGGAGAAGACCCGATCCGCTCGATCGTCGCAAAATGCCGGGCGGCTGCGACGGGGTCCTGCAGGCGGTTGAGTGCGATCCAGCCGGCATAGAACTCCGCCTCAGTGGCGTCTGTACCCACGGAGAGCCCGGAATTGGCAGCCGCCTGATAGGCGCTGCGCCAGTCGCCTGCCCGGATCGCCAGCAGCGTCAGCCGGTAGCGTTCGTTCCACATCCTCTCGGCGCCATCGGCGGTGATCATCTCGCGAGGGAACATGGGCAAAAGCGCCATGGCCTCGCTCTCACGCCCACGGCGGCGTAACGAGGCCGCGCGTTCGTAGGCGACTCCAGGACTGACCTGCATCTCTGGCGAAAGGCTCGCAAAGGCGTCGTCCGCCGCGCGGCTATCCGAGCGGAGCGCGATCCGGACCAACGCAGCCGGTTGCTGCTCTGCCGGGATTAGGGCCAGCATATCCCGGGCCGCAGGTCCCTGGGCGCCGTAAAGCAGGACGTCGGCGCGCCGGAGATGATCGTCCACCGTCAGGACATCGGCGAATCGCGACAGCACGAGGCGCTGGGCGTCAGCCTCGAAGCTTCGGGTCCGCCACCATGTGCGTATCAGGTCAGCGGCCTCGGTCTGCCGGCCGAGGTTGCGGTAGGCCGAGGCCAGCGCCAGCGCGCCCTGCACAGACTGTGGTTCCTGGCCACCGAACCACGCCACGATGTCTGCGGGCGACTTGCCGGAGGATTCAACCACGCGCTCGGCGGCCACCTGGCGGCGGCCTGGCCTCGGGAAGCCTTCCAGATCCCGCCGCGCAGCGTCCAGCTCCGCAAAACCCAGCGCCCCTGCGTTGGCGTCTACGAGCGCCCAGGTAACGGTCTTTATCGCGACGGGGTCGGAAAGATCATTGATCACCCGTCGCGCGCCCGAGACATCGCCGCGCCGCGCCGCCGCCAGGCCGGCGCGAAACAGATTCTGGTCTGAATCGCTCAGGGGGCGAGCTACGGTCTGTTGTCGGACAGGGGGTTCCTGAACAGCGCCCGGCGCGTTCGCGGCGCTGATCAGGTCGCCGATGAGGTCCAGTGACTGCGCGCGCGCCACCGTCGTTGCGATCAGGATTCCGCAACCGGCGAGCAACAGATTTCGGGTCCGGACGTTCAATCAACCTCCATCCGACTCAACACTGCGCGGAATCGGCGTTGCGGGCTAAGCCTGCCGCAACATATTGTCGCGCCAAATCTGAACGTCGCATCGCCTTGCGGCAATTTCACGGTCATTTGCTTATCCCCATGTCTGATCCTCTCTTTCGCGGCGTCATGCCGGCGCTCATCACTCCATTTCGCGACGGAGCCTTTGACGAGGACGCCTTTGTGGCGCTGGTCGAACGCCAGATCGCGGGTGGCGTCCACGGCCTGGTGCCGGTGGGCACGACAGGCGAGACGGCCACGCTCAGTCATGACGAGCACCGTCGCGTCGTCGAGCTCTGCGTCGCGGTGGCGGGCGGGCGCTTGCCGGTTATCGCCGGCGCCGGCTCGAACTCGACGTCGGAAGCCATTGAACTGGTCCATCACGCCAAGACGGTCGGCGCTGACGCGGCCCTCGTGGTCACGCCCTACTACAACCGCCCCAGCCAGGAGGGGCTCTACGCCCACTACCGCGCGATCAACGATGCGGTGCAATTGCCCGTGCTGATCTACAATGTGCCCGCCCGGACCAGCGTCGACATCTCCAACGAGACCCTGGCCCGCCTGGCCAAACTGCCCAACATGGTGGGGATCAAGGACGCCACCGGCGACATGACCCGCGCCAGCCTCCAGCGTATCTGGTGCGGTGATGAATGGGTCATGCTGTCGGGCAACGACGACTCGGCGCTGGGTTACATGGCTCACGGCGGCCATGGCGCCATCTCCGTCACCTGCAATGTGGCGCCCAAGTCCTGCGCCCGATTCTACAACGACGCCATGTCCGGCGACTGGGCCGCGGCGCTCAAGGGTCAGGACGCACTGATCCGCCTGCACAAGGCACTGTTCTCCGATGCCTCACCATCGCCCACCAAGTTCGCCCTGGCGCACCTTGGCCTTTGCGCCGAGGACGCCCGTCTGCCGATCGTCGCATGCTCGGAGGCGGCTCGCGTCGAAGTGCTGGCCGGGATGCGGGATGCGGGACTGATCTGATGGCCGGCAAGCTCATTGCGGAAAACCGCCGCGCCCGGTTCGACTACTTTCTGGAGCAGACATTCGAGGCCGGTCTTGCCCTGACCGGGTCCGAGGTCAAATCCCTGCGCGTGGGTCGCGCCAACATCGCCGAGAGCTATGCGGCAGTGGAAGGCAAGGAGATCATGCTCGTCAACGCCGACTTCCCGCCCTACGCGCAGGCTGGTCCGCACTTCAATCACGAGCCCCGGCGCCATCGAAAGCTGCTGCTGAAGCGCAAGGAAATCGACAAGCTGATCGGCGCCGTCCAGCGCGACGGGCGCACCATCATCCCCACCAAGCTCTACTGGAACGAAAAGGGCATGGCGAAGCTCGAGATCAGCCTCGCCAAGGGCAAGAAGGAACACGACAAGCGCGAAGCCACCGCCGCCCGGGAATGGCAGCGGGACAAGGCCCGGCTCATGAAGGACAGGGGCTAGGTGAAGCCCGCCGATATCGAGAGCCTCGAGCGCGCCACGGTCGAGGGCGTGGCGCCTGCCGGAATGGTGGAAGTCGGCGGCTGGCTCGTGCCGCTTGATGATGGCGCGATCCAGCGCGGCAAGAGCGCCGTACCGCTCCGCCACGACCTCGACGCCTCTGCGCTGAGCGAAATCGAAGCCGCCTACTGGACTGCGGGCCTGGCTCCGGCCTTTCGTGTTCCCGACAAGCCGGGTCTTCGGGTCGTTCGCGACGCGCTCGCAACCCGGGGCTATATGACTGGCAAGCCGACGATGGTCGAGGTCGGAGATGTTGACCGATTGGCCCGGCTGCGCGACCAACCGGGAGAACTCCTCACAACGCCCGACGACGACTGGGGCGCCGTGTTTCTGGGGCCGGGATTCGATCCTGAGGACGGCGTCAGCCGCGTGGCAGCACTGACGCGATCGCCTGATGCGATGTACGGCTGCGTGCGCGAGGATGGCCGCACCGTCGCTGTCGGGTGTGTGACCTTCGGCCATGGCTGGGCGGGCATCCACGGCATGCGCACCGACGCGGAATGCCGGGGCAGGGGCCTGGGCAGTCAGGTTCTCGCCGCTCTGGGACGGGCCACGCAGGCCCGCGGAATCACCCGCGTGTTTCTGCAGGTCGAAGAGAACAACAAGGACGCCCGTTCTCTCTACCGCAAGGCGGGATTCCAGCCGGTCTGGCCCTATCGTTACTGGAGCCGCTGACTACTTCGCCAGATCCCGCAAGAGGCTCTCGTGGTGCGCCAGGCTGCCGTCCAGGGTGTCCAGCGGCGCCTTCTCGTTCAGGCCGTGCGCGAAGGATTCGCCCGGCCGGGTAAACATGCCGGAGACGCCATAGCTGGGGATGCCGACCGCGCGGAAGTGCATGCTGTCGGTCGCCCCGGCCTGCTGGGACGGCACGACGGGAACGCCGGGGAAGCGGGCCTTCACAGCCTTGGTGACCGCCGCAATCACATCAGCGCGCAGAGGCGAAGGCGGACTGTCCACCGAACCGTCCGCCAGCCGCGTCACGGTCGCGCTGGGGTCGTTGATCACCTGAACCAGGGTCTCGCGCACGCTTGTCGCCGGCGTTCCGGGGAAGATGCGGCAGTTGACGGTCGCTGTGGCCCGCTGGGGCAGGGCGTTGGGCGCGTGCCCGCCCTGAATCATCGTGGCGATGCAGGTCGTGCGCAGGCGAGGGTTCTGCTGGGTGTCCTTGCTGAGGATTTCCATCGCGTCGGCGTCGGCCGGGTTGTTCGCGTAGCGCCGCAGCGCATCGCCGATGACGCCGGATGTGCTCGCCGCATCCGCCAGCATCGAGCCCCTGGTGATCTCGTTCTGCATCGCCGGGAACCGATAGGCCGCCAGGCGGTCCAGCGCGCGGGAGAGCCGATAGATCGCATTGGTCGGCGTGGGGCGGCTGGAATGGCCGCCGGGATCGGTCACGGTGATCTCGAAGTCGGCGTAGGTCTTCTCGGCGCCCTGGATATCATAGACGGCCGGCTTGCCGTTGATGATGCTGCCGCCGCCACCATCTATGTTCAGCACCATCTCGGCGCCTTTCAGCCGCTGGGCCATCACGGCGGTCGTGGCCATGACGGTCTCTTCGTCGCCGGACAGCGCCAGGATTACATCTCGACCAGGCTTCCAGCCTTCGCGGCGCAACTTGGCCAGCGTCGCCACCATGACCGAAAGCTCGAACTTGTTGTCCGTCGCGCCCCGGCCATAGATGTAGCCGTTCTCGATCACCGGGGTGAAAGGATCCCGTGTCCAGTCCTCGGGTCTGGCTTCGACCACATCCATGTGGGCGGAGATCACGATCGGCTTCTTGCCGGGGTCCTTGCCAGGATAGCGGGCCAGCAGGAACGCGGTTCCGGCCATCGGCTCGATGGTGATTTCCTCGGGCTTGAACCCACCTGCCACCAGCACGCCCTTCAGGTACTCGGCATAGGGAATGAACTGATCGCCGCCGGCCACTGTCCGGAATGCGATGCCCCGCTTGAGTATTTCCAGCGCCTGGGCGTTCAACGCCGGATCAGGCTTCGGCGCGGCACCTGCGGAGGTGGCGAGAAGGGTGGCGACAAGACCGAGCGACACGAAACGGGAGACAGGCACTTTTCGGTCTTTCAACTAGAAGATTGCAGCAGCCATTGGACATAACCTGCGCCCGGTCAATCGGTCTCAAGCCTCGATCAGCGTCCGCGCCCGCCAAAACACCGCCTCGAACATCGCTGGCGTCAGCCGTCCTGTGTTCGTGTTGAGCCGCGAGCAGTGATAGCTGTTCAGCACCACATAGGGTCCGGCCTGAAACTCCGTCCCATGACCCGGCAACCCCGCTGAAGCCTTCAGCCCCAGCGCCTTCAGCACATTGCGCCGCGACACATCGCCCAGGGTCACGATCACCTTCAGCCGGCGCAGTGCGCCAAGCCTGGCCGTCAGGAACGGACGGCAGGCGTTTTCCTCGGAGGTTTCAGGCTTGTTGGCCGGTGGCGCACAGCGCACGGCATTGGTGATCATGCAGTCGACCAGCCGCACGCCGTCGTCAGGCCGCGCCGCATAGGTCCCCGTCGCAAATCCAGTCTTCAGCAGGGTATCAAACAGCAATACCCCGGCGCCGTCGCCGGTAAATGGTCGGCCTGTCCGGTTGGCCCCCATCCGTCCGGGCGCCAAGCCTACCACCGCCAGCCGGGCCTCCGGATCCCCGAACGAGGCCACGGCGCCGTTGAACCCTGCCGGGATCGAACGGCGGTTGTCATCGCGATACCGCACCAGCCGGGGGCAGAGCGGGCAGTCGGCTGGCGCCTCGGCAGGCGTGGTCACTTTGGCGTCTCCGGTGTAGGTCGGGCGCTGGCAGGGCGACAGGGCATCTCGTTGAACATCCTCGACCTTGATCGGGCGGTAATCGTCGCGCTGGGCAGCAATCTCGGCACCTCCGAAGATCTCCTGGAGGCCGCCCTGCTACGGCTAGCCGCCGAAGGCCTGCCGATCCTGGCGCGCTCCGGCTGGTGGCGATCCGCCGCTTGGCCCGACCCGACCCAGCCTGCCTACCGCAACGGCGTCGCCATTGTCGAGACGAACCGCGATCCTGCCGCCGTCATGGAGACCCTGCTGGCGATCGAGGCTGCGCTCGGCCGCCGCCGCACTACCCGCAACGCGCCCCGAACCCTTGACCTGGACCTGATCGCCTACGGACGCACGATCCTCGACAACCCTGACCTCACCCTCCCACACCCCCGCGCCCACGAACGCCGCTTCGTCATGGGGCCGTTGGCGGAGATCGCGCCCGCGTGGGTGCATCCGGTGCTGGGGGAGACGGCGGAGGTGCTGGCCAGGACGGCGAGGGTCGGGATGGATGCGGCAAGGGTGTGAAAGGGCCTATCCCCGGTTCGCAAAGATCGCGTCCCGCACTCCCTGCGCTATATCCTTGATCGCGTCGTTCGCCCGCCGCTCCCGCGCGAGATCCTCGGGCGTAAGCCCATCCAGACCGAGATAACCCCGCCGCCACCCTGGCGGCCCCGGCCAGATCAGCGGATTCCGGACCGTCGTGCGTGGGCCGGGCGCCGCCTCCAGCAGCTCCAAGGCCATCTCCAGCGTCGCCGCTTGTGAGGCCGCGTCGAACGGCAGTCCGGCCGCGTTGCCCAGCGGCACATCGCTGAACAGGAACCGCGGTACGCCACAGTGTTCGACGATGTCCAGCGCAGCGCCCATCACCACGGTTGGAATGCCCGCCGCTTCCAGGATGCGGGCTGTCAGGCTCATGGTCTGGTGACAGACAGGGCAATTGGCCACCAGGAGGGCGATATCCGTACCGTCAGCCCGACATCGCGACAGGGCCTCGGGCGCGTCGACCTCAAGCGTGTGTCGCTGGCTTCGGTTGGTCGGCACGCCGTGGAAGCGAGGCGTCAGGCCGCCGATCCGGCCCGCTTCCACCGCGCGGCGCAGGGCAGGGAGAGGGAACCAGCAGTTCGTGTCGTCGCTGAGGTGTGCGCGGTCGACGGCCACGTGGCTGACCCGCAGATCATGGTCCCGGGCCGTTTCACCGGAATAGACCGCATAGAACTTGGCGGCGGCGTTGTAGGGCGCGCCCGAACTCTGATCGCCCTTGTTCGGCTGGAAGGGCGCCGCGGTCGTCAGGAGCGCAACCCGGCATGCGGTCAGCAGGCTTTGCAGGCGCGCGAACGGGACGTCTTCGAAACGCGCGTACTGATATGGGGCGCCGTAACCCAGCGCGGCGTACCATGCGTGGGTGCGTTCGATGTAGCGGATCGGCGCTGGGTCATCGATCGCAGGATGAGGCATCCGCACGTCTCCCAGGTTGGCAATGCCGACGCAGCATGTCACGAGCGGCGCTTGCCCTGAAGTCTGTTCGCCGGAGTCCCGATGCCTGCCCTGCCTGCCGACGTGGAAGCCTTTACCGGCATGATGGCGCAGTTGCTGAAGGAGGCGGGTCTGGCGCAGGACATCGACGCCGACGATCCGGAACAGCTGGAAGCCATTCCTCAGGATTACCTGATGGACAGCCTGGTGGTCATGCGCCGCGTAGGGCTGGATCCCGCAGAGACGGCATGCCTGAGCGCGGTCTATCTGGGGATGAATCAGGCCAGGGTTCTGGCCGAAGGGGCCGCCGATGTGGCCGCCTGGCCCGGCGACTACGCCGCCTTGGCAGAGGCCGGCCGCAAGCGTCTGGCGCAGGGTCGGCTGGAGCCATTGTTCCTGTTGTTCGAGACGGCGCTGGGCGAACAGATGGCGCTGCGTCGCCGCACCATGAACTGATCAGCGCGCGACGCCGGTCACTTCCTTGATCAGACCTTGCACAGTCGCCTTCTGACCAACGCTCCAGAGCGTCTTCAGATAGGCCATCGTGTGCCCCGCCGCCTCGTCGAAGCGCCAGTCGCAGCCATCGAACCGACATTTGCTGAAGGTGGGCGGCTCGCCGCCCGCATAGATCATGCGACAATCGCGGAACTCGCAGGCGTCAAACATTTCTCCGTCCAGCAGAACGGTTTCATGATTGTAGATGGTGTCGCTGGGCATCGGGTCTCAGGTTTCGTCTGCGTCAGGCTCGGACGGGCTGTCGCCAGCCGCTACGGCGCGGTCACGTTCCCGCTGCTCGCGCTTGGCGCTGGCCTTTTCGTTGACCTTCAGGGCCTTCTGCCGGTCACGTTCCATGCGCTCGAACTGGTAGTTTGGCTTCCGCGCCATGCGTTCACTCCGTGAGGGTGGTGTTGCAGTCGGCGGGGATGGCTGAAGCCAGGGTGACCCTTAGGCTTCGGTCTCGGGCCGTTCAGACTCGGAGGCCTTGAAGGTGGCCGCGCAGATCGCTTCCAGATGGCCGCGCACGGCGCGGGGCGCCAGCAAGGCGTCCACGGCGCGGCAGCCGTCTGCTTTCAGTTTCGCTTTCAGCTGGGCCAGGTTGGGGACATTCCCCGAGCGGGCCAGCTCGTAAGCGCGTTCAATTGTTGATGTTGTCATGTTCTGGATTGGGGCCCCGACGGAGGCGACCATGCGGCCATCACCGCCGGGGTGTCCCGCCGTCCTTTAGGCTGCGCCGAGCTGGCCAGCAGACATCTTGCCGCTGCGCTGATCACGCTCGAGCTCGTAGGAGAGCTTTTGACCTTCGTTGATCGAGCCGAGGCTCGAACGCTCGACGGCCGAGATGTGCACGAATACGTCGGCGCCGCCGTCGTCAGGTTGGATGAAGCCGAAGCCCTTGGTGGGGTTGAACCACTTCACAGTACCGGTAGCCATAGTTGTCACCTTTCGGGTGCAAGTTTTCGTGTGCCCCGAGTGGGCTACGAAATCAAAATCTCGGAGAGGATCGTGGTAGGCTCGGGGCTCGATCCGAAGAAAAAGCGTAGAGAGCAACCGAACCAAAGCGATATTCGACTACGGTCTTATATCAGAGACATCGCCGAAAGCCAGTCTTTTTGCATCGCACCCATCACGGCTCACCGGGCTGGATGGTCACGGCTTGGGCAATTCCCGCGAGAATTGCGGGCGATGTAGCGAAAAGTCCCGCCTTCTGGGCTCGCAATGTCTTTGCGGCGTTGCACAACGAGCGCCAAGCCGCTAGTTTCGGCGGCTCTATATTTCGCCAGAGAGATCCCATGGCTCGCGTCACCGTCGAAGACTGCATTGAAAAAGTGCCCAACCGCTTCAGCCTCGTTCTGCTGTCGTCGCATCGGGCTCGCGCCGTCTCGGCCGGTTCGCCGATCATGGTGGATCGTGACAACGACAAGAACCCGGTTGTGGCGCTTCGTGAGATCGCGGACGACGTGGTCGACGCCGAGGAACTGAAGGAAGCCCTGATCCTCTCGCTGCAGCGCGTCGACGAACGCTCCGAAGCCGAGGAAGAGGCCGAGACCCTGGCCCTGCTCGCCGATCCCACGCATATGCAGATGAGCGAGCTTGAGTTGATCCGCGCCCTGCAAAGCGACCGCGACGGCGGTCAGGAGGAGCGGTACTGAGCCCGGAAGGCGCAGAACCCCTCCTTAAGGACGCGGCCAGCCAGCCTGCCGCCGCGCTCCCCGACGTATCCGTAGCTGAACCGCCTGCGGCCCCACCGCGTCCAAAGATGCTGCGCCAGTTCGAGCTGATCGAGAAGGTCCGCTCCTACGACCCGACCGCCGATGAGGCATTGCTGAACCGCGCCTACGTTTATGCCATGCGCGCCCACGGCGCGCAGAAGCGGGCGTCCGGCGATCCCTACTTCGCTCACCCGATCGAGGTGGCGGGTATTCTCACTGATTATCGCCTCGATACAGAGACCATCGTCACCGCCCTGCTGCACGATGTCATCGAGGACACCGAGACCACGCGAGACGACATCGAGCGCCTGTTCGGCGCGGAAGTCGCCGAACTGGTGGAAGGCGTCACCAAGCTCTCCAAGCTGGAGCTTTCCGAAGCCCACCTTCGCCAGGCCGAGAACCTGCGTAAGTTCATCCTGGCGATCTCCAAGGATGTCCGCGTCCTGCTGGTCAAGCTGGCCGACCGACTGCACAACATGCGCACCCTGCATTTCATAAAGCAGGCGGCGAAGCGGGAACGGATCGCCCGCGAAACACTCGACATCTATGGCCCTCTGGCCCGTTCGATCGGGGTCCACCGGATCTGCGAGGAGCTCGAGGAACTCGCCTTCGCCCACCTCAATCCGGTGGCGCGCGACGCGATCATGCGGCGTCTGGCGGTGCTGCGGAGCGAGCAGGGCGGGGCGGTCTCTACGGTCAGCCAGGAAATGTCGGCGCGGTTGGAGGCGGCCGGTATACCCGCGCGCGTCTATGGTCGCGAGAAGCACCCCTTTTCCATCTGGCGGAAGCTGCAGCGCAAATCCATCGGCTTTTCCCAGTTGTCCGACATCTATGCTTTTCGGGTGATCGTCGACAGCGAGGAAGACTGCTACCGGGCGCTTGGTGTTATCCACCGGGCCTGGCCGTCCGTGCCGGAGCGTTTCAAGGACTATATCTCCACACCCAAGCGCAACAACTACCGGTCACTCCACACGACCGTGGTCGGTTACAAGGGTATGCGCATCGAGATGCAGATCCGCACAGACGCCATGGATCTGGTGGCGGAAGAAGGCGTGGCCGCTCACTGGCGCTATAAGAACAAGTCCTACGGCTTTGACGCCGAGCACCAGAAGGCCGCCGGCGGCCGGGACCCGCTTGTCAATCTGCGTCACCTTGTTCAGGTGCTGGAGCACGGCGGTGACGCCGAGGAACTGGTCGAGCATGCCAAGCTGGAGATGTACCTCGATCAGGTGTTCGTCTTCACTCCCAAGGGCAAGCTGGTCAGCTTGCCGCGCGGCGCCATGCCGCTGGACTTTGCCTATGGCCTTCACACCGACATCGGCGACACCGCGGTTGGCGCCAAGATCAATGGCGAGCTGAAGCCACTACGTACGGCGCTGGTCAATGGCGATGTGGTCGAGGTGATCCGGGGTGGCAAGCCGGCGGTCCCGCTGGACTGGCGTTCGCTGACGGTCACAGGCCGGGCGCGCTCTGCCATCCGTCGGCACCTTCGCCAGACAGAGCGTGAGGAATTCATCCGGCTGGGTCGCGCCACCCTGGATCAGACTTTCGATGCGGCCGGCAAGAGTCGCAAGGACGTCTCGCTGCGCCCCGCCCTGGAGCGGTTTGCGGCCGCCACCGAGGAAGACCTGTTCGAGGCCGTCGGTCGGGGCCGCGCCACGCCTTCGCAGGTGCTGGAGATCGTATTCCCGGGTCTCAAGCCTGCCGAACGCGAGGCGGCGACAGCGCGCCGACATGTCCGTGACGCCAAGCATGCCCGACTCTATGTGCGCGGCGGCGGCCTGACCCCGGGCGTCACGCTACACTTCGCCGAATGCTGCTCGCCGGTGCCGGGCGACCGTATTGTCGGCATCCTGGCCAAGGACGGGCCCGGCGTCACGGTTCACACCATCGATTGCGAAAAACTTGTGGACTACGAGGATCGCGAGGACCTCTGGCGCGACCTGCAGTGGACGCCCGAGGCCGAGCGCAACGCCATAGCCCGCGCCCGTCTTACCGCCACGATCCGCAATGCGCCGGGGGTACTGGGCCAGGTCTGCACCGTGATCGGCGAGGCGGGCGGCAATATCGTGGGGCTGCGCATGAACCATCGCCAGTCGGACTTCTTCGATGTGCTCATCGACGTGGACGTCAATGACGCTCGCCACCTGACCCACATATCGGCTGCCCTTCGCGCCAATCCCAGCGTCGAAGAGGTTGAGCGGACCAAGGGGTAAGCGCCGCCATCTTTCGCCGCCCGCAAATCCGGACTATCTCCGGTCCCATGAACACCGAAGACGTACTTGACGAGTTTCGCGGCGCGGGCGCGCTGCGCGAAGGCCATTTCATCCTTTCCTCCGGTCGCCACAGCGCCATGTTCCTGCAGAAGAATCTGGTCTTCCAGTACGCGGATCGGACGGAGCGTCTGTGCAAGGCGCTGGCGGCGAAGATCGAGGCGCGGTTCGGCAAGCCCGACGTGATTGTCTCGCCGGCGGTGGGCGCCATCATTCCGGGCTACGAGACTGCCCGCTGGCTGGGTGTGCCGTCGATGTTTGTCGAGCGTGAGGATGGCGGCTTCAAGCTGCGCCGAGCCTTCCGGATCGAACCGGGCGCCAGGGTCGTGGTGATCGAGGATGTGATCACCACCGGTGGGTCGTTCCGTGAGGCCGTTGCCCCGATCGAGGCGGCGGGCGGCATGATCCTGGGCTGCGCCTGTATCGTTGACCGCTCCGGCGGCAAGGCCGATGTGGGTTGGCCGCTGGTGGCGCTGGCCACGCTGGATGTGCCGTCCTGGCCCGCCGATGCGCTGCCGCCCGAACTCGCCGCCCTGCCGGCCGAGGAACCCGGGTCCAAGAGGCTGCGCGCATGAGCCGTCTTCGCCTTGGCGTGAACATCGACCACGTAGCCACCGTTCGAAACGCCCGGGGGGAGGGTTATCCCGATCCCGTTCGCGCCGCCGAGATAGCGCTGGCCGCAGGCGCTGACGGCATCACCGCCCACCTGCGGGAGGATCGGCGTCACATCTCCGACGCCGATATCGACCAGCTGGCCGCTACCTGCCGCCGTCGGGGTCGGCCGTTGAACTTCGAGTGCGCTGTCACAGCAGAGATGGAAGCGATCGCGCTGGCCCATCTGCCGCACGCTGCATGCTTGGTGCCCGAACGGCGTGAGGAGGTCACCACCGAGGGTGGCCTGGATATCGTCAAGGGCCACAACACCATCGCGCCTGTCGTGAACCGGCTGGTGAGCGCCGGCATCCGCGTCTCCTGCTTCATCGATGCCGATCCGGTGCAGGTGGCCGCGTCAAAGGCCGTCGGCGCCCAGGTGATCGAACTCCACACCGGCGCCTTCTGTCAGGCGGTCCGGGAGCGCCGCCCCGACGCCGACGCCCTGCTTCAGAAACTGCGCGCCGCTGCAGCCGAGGGCGCGCGCCTGGGCCTCGAAGTGCACGCGGGTCACGGTATCGACTATGAGACTGTCAAACCCCTCGCCGCCATCCCCGAGTTGATGGAGCTCAACATCGGCCATTTCCTGATCGGCGAGGCGATCTTCATCGGCCTCGGTCCCGCCATTCAGCGGATGCGCGCGCTCATGGATGAGGCGCGCGCCGTCAAAGCCGCATGATCCTTGGCCTGGGTTCCGACCTTTCCGATATCCGCCGTATCCAGGCCAGCCTAGACCGCTTCGGCGACCGTTTTCGCGAACGCGTGTTCACCGAACTTGAGCGTACCCGATCCGAGCGCAAGCCCGACGCCGCCGCCAGCTACGCCAAACGCTTCGCCGCAAAGGAGGCCTGCGCCAAGGCCCTGGGCACCGGCATGCGTCGCGGCGTCTTCTGGCGTGACATGGGCGTGATCAACATGCGCTCCGGCCAGCCCACCATGGCGCTGACCGGCGGCGCGCTCACCCGGCTGCGGGAGATGACGCCTGAGGGCATGAAGGCGGTCATTCACCTGACCCTCACCGACGATCATCCCTATGCGCAGGCCTTCGTGATCATCGAGGCGTTGCCGCAATAGCCGCCTTCAGACGATCCGGCTCTTTCGATCGCCCCAATAGCGATCCCGCAGTACCCGCTTGTAGAGTTTGCCCGTCGGCAGGCGCGGTAGTTCTGCCTCGAAGTCCACCGATCGCGGACACTTCAGCCCCGCCAGATGCTGCCGGCAGAAGGCGATCAGTTCCGCCGCCATCTCCGGGCCGGGCTCGACCCCCGGCATCAGCTGCACCACCGCCTTGACCTCCTCGCCGAGATCCTCGTGCGGCACGCCGAACACGGCCGCGTCGGCCACCTTCGGGTGGGTGATCAGCAGATTCTCGCACTCCTGCGGATAGATGTTCACCCCGCCGGAGATGATCATGAAGGTCGCCCGGTCGGTCAGATAGAGAAACCCGTCGGCGTCCACGTAGCCCACGTCCCCCACCGTCGCCATGGTTCCGTCAGCCGAGCGCGTCTCATTGGTGCGATCAGGGTCCTGGAAGTATTCGAAGGCGTTGGCCATCTTGAACCAGAGCGTGCCCGGCTGGCCCGGCGCGGAAGGGTTCATCTCGTCGTCCAGAACATGCAACTCGCCGGAGACGACGCGGCCGACCGTGCCCCGGTGAGCCAGCCATTCTGCGCTGTCACAGGTGGTGAAGCCCATGCCTTCGGTAGCGCCGTAGTACTCGTGGATGATCGGACCCCACCAGTCGATCATCGCCTCCTTGACCTGGGGCGGACAAGGGGCGGCGGCGTGGACGGCGAATTCCAGCGATGAGAGGTCGTAGCGGGTCCGAACCTCGTCCGGCAGCTTTAGCATCCGTGAGAACATGGTTGGCACCAGCTGGCTGTGGGTGATCCGATACCGCTCGATCAGGCCCAGATACTGTTCAGGATCAAAGTGCTCCATGATCACCACCGTGCCGCCGCGGATGATGGTGAGCCCCACGGCCGCCTGGGGCGCGGAGTGGTAGAGCGGCGCCGGCGACAGATAGACCATCCCGTGGCGATACCGCCAAAGTCCGTCCAGAAACGAGAACAGCGCGGCGTTCTCCGAGGGCGGAAGCTCCGGCAAGGGCCGCAGAATCCCCTTGGGCTTTCCTGTTGTGCCCGAGGAATAGAGCATCGCCGCGCCGGAGCTCTCGTCGGCGATGGGCGTCGACGGAAACCCGCCCACGGCCTCGTCCAGATTGAGCACCCTGTCGCCATCACCGGGGCCGTCGACCACCAGACACCGCTCCACGCCCGGCGCCAGCGCCATGGCCTTCAGCGCCACCTCCCGCTTGGCCTCGGAGGTGATCAGCACCCGCGAAAGGCTGTTGGTGAGTATGTAGGCCAGTTCCTCCGGCGTCAGGTAGGAGTTGACGCAGGTGTAGTAGAGGCCTGACCTGGCCCCCGCGCCGCAAGCCTCCAGATACCGGGCGTTGTTCTCCATGATGATCGAATAGTGGTCGTTCCGGTTCAACCCCACCGACCTGAAATAGTGCGCCAGCCGGTTGGTCCTGGCCTCCAGCTCGCCATAGGTCACCGTCTCGCCGGTGGAGGCCATGATGAAGGCGGGGTGGTCGGGCTGGGTCTTGGCGTGGGCGCCGGGGTACATCTGGACGTTTCCTCTTGCTCGCCACGCCAGCAGATGAGGCGCGGCGTGCCCTGTCAATGCCTCCGTCTTGAGCCCTCCGGTATGTCCGCCAAGTTGGCCCCGCCATTCTGCGGAGCCTGCCATGCGATAGCTTGCGATCACGGCCGTTGCCGCCGCCGCCCTCGACGACCAGATCACCGGGGCCTGGCGGATCGACGGCGACAGGCTCTGCACAAGCTCCGACTTCGATCCCAGTGAAACCTGTACCGCCTTTTCCGTGGACAAGGAGTCCGGCGACAGCTTCGAGATGTCGGGACCTCAGGGCGTCGCCACGGTCACGATCAAATGACGGCGCTCCAGCCGCCGCCGGGCTTCATCGACACCCCGCATCCCCCGGTCGCGGAGCCTGGGCGCCTGGTCTCGCGGGTCGAGGAGATTGCTATCAACCGGCCGCTGGCCGAGGTGATCGCACAAACCGAAACCGTGGCCCTGGCCGACTGGATCGACCGCTCCGGCGCGCTGCCGTACTTGACCGGAACCCATATGCTGGCAGGCGACCGCTTCGACGCGCCGGCCTCGCGGCACATGGTATTCCTGACGGATGGCACGACCGTGGTCGAACAGGTGCTGGAGACGTCGCGCGCCGGGGCGGGCTACCGCTTCCGCTATGTGGTCTGGAACTACGTCACCGCCGCTGCACGCCCGCTACTCTATGGCCTGGGTGACTTTGAATACGCCGACGCTGGCGAGGGCCGCACCTACGTACGCTGGACCTATTCATTTGAGCTCAGGCGCTACCGGTTTCCGGGGTTTCTAGGACCGCTCGAGGGGTGGCTTCTGAAGGCGACTTTCCTCAACGGCCCCTACGCCGCGCGGATGCGCGGTTCACTGGCCCGCACCAAGGCGATCGCGGAAGGGCGCGCGGCCTAGCCGCAGCCTGGCCCTGGCCGGGCCATAGACCGGGTGTTTTCGCTGCGCCAGGCGGGGCCGGCAGGCAGTTGGTCGGGTGATGAAGGATTTTACCGCAGAAAGGCGCTGAAAACGCAGAAGGGCGCCCGGGGAGCCTGCGCGGCGCCGGGTTGGGAATCGTTCTGCGGACTTCTGCGTTTTCTGCGGTGATGATCCTGCGTGGCGCCGGGACGCCTCACCCGGAACTGCGCCAGGCGGGCCCGGCGCCGGTTGTCTCGCATAGGGCTATCCCGGCGGGGGCGGGTCGTAGCCCTTCTGGCGCGGACGCGGCGGTGGCTCGGGTTCGGGCGGGGGCTTGGGGTCGGGGTTGAATTCGCCAAGGCCGAATTCCTCGGAAAACCGGTCGATCAGGTCCTCGAACGGGGTCGCCAGAAAGGCGTCGGGGTCCTCGGTGGAGAGCTCGGACAGGCACTGGTCCAGATCGTTGAAGA
>NZ_JBIKNZ010000063.1:0-19442 GCF_044358365.1 Phenylobacterium sp.
CCCGCGCCTGACGGCAGCGCGCCAGTCGCTGGCGGCCACCGTGGTGCGCGCGCCCGTCGACGGTCACATCTTCAACCTGACCCAGTTCACCATCGGCGGCCTGGTCGGCGCCGGCGAGAATGTGATGGATGTCGTGCCGCTTGGCGCGCCCCTGACCGTCACGGCGATGATCCGCCCCGAGGATGTGGACGAGGTCCGCGTCGGTATGACCACCAAGGTCCGCCTCACCGGCCTGAACCAGCGGTTCAACGACGCGCTGGATGGCACGGTCGCTGTCGTCTCGGCCGACCGGATGACCAATGAGCAGAATGGCGCTGCGTTCTATCGGATCGATGTGCGAATCGATCCTGCGGAGCTGAAGAAACTGAAGAAGGGCGTCCAGATGACGCCTGGAATGCCCGCAACCGTCACCGTCGTCGGCGGCAATCGATCGGTCATGGGTTATCTGATTTCACCCATCACCAGCACTTGGGAAGACGCGTTCCGCGAGGAGTAGCGGCGCCGGCGCCACACCTCGACGTGGGAAGATTCCCGGGGCTTTTTCATGTTGCCTAATTGTCGGGCTTCCGATACGTCTCCCCGTGGGCTCGTCCGATCTACGCCGCAGCCATGCTATGGTTATCGGTGTATTAGGACCGCTGGGACTGCTCCACTTCGGGTGGGGGTCAAGCGTTCTGGGGGTCCGTGTGACACTGACTGGAGAGATAAATGGCGATTTATAATTTTGAGACCATCACCGACGCGCAGGCGGCAGCCTTTACCGCTGCAGACACTCTGATCTTCGGGCAGGCCGGTGAAACGGCGACCCGCACCACGGTGCGTTACAACGCTGCGACCGCAACCTCGACGGCGACCATCACGATCACCTCGGGTCTGACCGGAAAGTCGGCGACGTTCTCACCGAGCGTGGCCTCGGCTACGGCGACTAAAGTGCTTTTCACTGACGGCAGTTCGCTCGTTATAGACGCTGATCAAGCCCCGGGCGTTGGCAGCGCCATCACTGCGGCAGATGCCATGTTCGGGGGCGCTGATGGCGCTACCAATGACGCTTACTATGGCGGCGGTGGAAACGATACTCTCAGCACCGGGGGCGGCAACGATTTTGCTCAGGGCAACCTCGGCAACGACTCGATCGCTGGCGGTGCGGGCAATGATACGCTGTACGGCGGTCAGGGTGGCGATACCATCGACGGCGGTGCGGGCACCGGCTTCGTGCAGGGCAACGTGGGCGCGGACGTCTTGTCCTCCACGGGCGGCACGGCTGCCACGATCCTCGGCGGTCAGGATAATGACTCCGTGACGGGTACGAACGGCGCTGATTTCCTTAACGGCAATCTCGGCGACGACACGATCGCGGGCGGCACTGGCAACGACAGCATCTTCGGCGAAGGCGGCAGCGACACGCTGACCTCGACGGCGGGTGAAACGTCGCTGATCTCGGTCGATGGCGGCGCCCAGAACGATAGCATCTCCACCGGCGGCGCCTCGGGCAACATCCTCGGCGGCGACGGCAACGACACCATCGCGGCCTCCAGCGGCGGCTCCACGGGCGTTGCTGTCATCAACATCCAGGGTGGCCTTGGCGACGACACGATCAACTCGGCTAACGTCGGCAAGGACAACCTGCTCGGCGGCCAGGGTGACGACACGATCACGACCACTTCATCCGGCTTCGACCTGCTCAACGGCAACCTCGGCAACGACGTGCTGACGGGCGGCGGTTCTGCTGACCAACTCTTGGGCGAAGACGGCAACGATACGCTTTCCGCCGGCGGTGGTAATGACGTGATCGCTGGTGGCGCTGGTAACGACAGCGTTCTGGCTGGCATGGGTAGCGACAATGTCACCGGCGGCGACGGAAACGATACCGTTGACCTCTACGGCGGCAACACGGAAGCCGGTACCTCGGCAACTGGCGGCGATACCATCGATACGGGTGCCGGCAACGACTCCGTCACTGCAGGTAGCTTCAATGACGTTATCGTCTTGGGCGATGGCAATGACAGCGTAGTGGGTGGTGCAGACACCACATCCGCAGGTACCAATGGCGGCGATGACAATATCAGCGGTGGTGCTGGTAACGATAGCATCGATGGTGGTGGCGGAACCGACATCATCACTGGCGGTGAAGGAAACGACACTGTTGTAGCCTCGGCCGGTACCGACAATATCGATGGCGGTGGCGGTAACGACGTTCTCGCCGGTGGTTTGGGTTCGGACACGATCCAGGGCGGCGACGGCAACGACAACATCACCGGCGGCGCTGCCTTCGACATCCTCAGCGGTGGCAACGGCAACGACGTGTTCGTGTTCGCGGCGGGTGAGTCCGGTACGACCCCGGGCGGCATCGACCGCATTCTCGACTGGACCGGCGGCACGACCGGCGCTCTGGTCGACCGCCTCGACCTGTCGGTGGCTGGTTCGGCCACGAACTACTTCGAAGCCGGTACGTCTTCGAACTACACCACCGCACTTGCGGCGGCGAACAGCTTCTTCACCACCAACACCGCTACCTTCGATTACTACGTTGTCCAGCTTTCGGACGGCGTGGTGGTCTTCCAGGACAACGCGGGCAGCACGGTGAACGACGGTATCGTTCTCGTCGGCCGCACCCTGTCGGACATCGAGTTTGGCAACATCATCTAAGCCCACGGGCAACGATGGATATGGATCGGGCCGCCCTTCGGGGCGGCCCTTTTCTTTTGGGAACATGACTCGCTCCCGGCCCCGCCGATGTCCTTGCGCGTGATCGCGTCCCGACCCACAACCGTCGTCGAACACGCCGCTCTCAAGTCCCGGACCGTGACCGTGCCCGACCAAGCGCCCCAGACCTCTGCCGATATCCTGGCAACCCAGGTCCAGACCCTCCTTGCCGCACCCCAGCCACCCGCGGCCCAATGCCTGGCCCTCGCCCGCCAACTCTATCAGGCGCAGCGTTTCGCCGAAGGCGAGCGCCTCACGGCGCACACCATGCGCCTACACCCCGATGACCGTGATCTCTGGAACATCCGGGGCGTCTTCCTGCGCGTCCTCGGCCGCCCCGAGGAAGCCCTCGCCGCCTTCGATCAGGCGCTGCGAATCGACCCGATCTTCGCAGGCGCCGCGATCAATCGAGGCAACGTGTCGCTGGACCAGGGCGACCATACAGCCGCGCTGGACGCCTTCACGCGTGCCCTCGAACTCGACCCGCAGGGCGCCATGCCGCGAACCATGGCCGCCCGGGCGCTTCTCAGCCTGGGGCGGACCGCAGAAGCTATCCAGCGCCTGAGCGAAGCCACCGCGCTTCGTCCCGACTACGCCGAAGCCTGGCGCCTCCTTGCCAGCACCCTGCACGAAGCCGGGCGGTCAGATCTGGCCCATGAAGCCCTGTCCCGCGCCCTGGCCGCGAATCCCGATCAGCCGAGCCTCATGGAAGCGATGGCTCATCTCCTCCGGGTTTCCGGTCGTCGTGCTGACGCCGAGGCGTTTCTGACCGGCCAGCTCCAGCGGCAGCCTGATACACCCTGGGCCCACTTCCACCTCGGCGACCTGTTGGCCACGGCCGACCCCGATCGTGCAACGACGCATCTGCGCCGCGCCCTCACACTCGCACCCGATCAGGCGGACTATGCGTTCGCCTTGCTCAAGGCGCTGTGCAGCGACGTCATGCGCGATGACGGCAGAAGGCTGGATGAGGCCTTTTCACTGGCCCGGAACCTTGCCGCCCGTCCCAACCCCAAACCCGCCCAGATTGCCTTGCTCAGGGATGTGTTCGCCCGCACCTGCGCCCATGAAGACATGGCCCGCCTAGGGACTTTTGAAACCCTCGGGCGCAGCTGGGCCGGCGCGGGGCTGAATGCCGCGCTGATGTTCCATCTGGCTCAGGCCGACACCCCGGATCGCGCCCGGGAACTGCTGGCCCAACACAGGCTCTGGGCCACGACCGTCGAAAGCCGCGCGGCGCGGGCGCCCGTCACGCTTGCGCCCGCGCACCCTGGCAGCAAGGTGCGCTTGGGGTTCCTCTCCTCCGACCTACGGGACCATCCCGTGGGCCGCCTTGCCCTGCCCCTCATTGATCATATCGATCACAGTCGCTTCGAGGTGTTCGTCTACTCCTTCTTCCGTGGCCAAGCGGACGGCGTTCAGGCCCGCATCAGTCGGTCGGTGACGGGTTTCCACACCTGGCCCGAGATCTCGGCGCGCGAAGCGGCTCAGCGGATCGCCAGTGATCAACTCGATATGCTGATCGAACTGGGCGGCCCCACGGACATGAACCTGCCCGAGGTGCTGGCCTGGCGCCCCGCACCGATTCAGGCCAGCTACCTAGGCTATCCCCACTCCACAGGCCTCTCGGCGGTGGATCACTACGTCTGCGATCCGTTCAACGCGCCCCTGTCGCCCGACCTGTTGCTGGAAGCACCGCTCTTGCTGCCCAGAAGCTGGATCGCACTGGGTTCAACCTCATTCGCCAGCGCCCCCCCGGTCGCCGTGCAGACGCCGGAACAGCGCCGGGGCTATCTCACCTTCGGAAGCGCCAACAATCCCTACAAGTACACCCGCGAAACGCTCACTGCATGGGCTCGAGTCGTGGCCGCTGTGCCAGGGTCCCGTTTCGCTGTCATTCGGCCGGAGGCCGGCTCAGAGGCGCTGCGCCAGAATATCACGGCGGCTTTTGCGGCCCAGGGCGTGTCGGCTGATCGCCTCGAGTGGCAGCCAACCCGTGGCCATCATCTGGCGGCCTACGGTGACGTCGATGTCTCCCTGGACACCTTCCCGCTGACCGGGGGCGCGACGACCGTCGAATCCCTGCTGATGGGCGTGCCCGTGGTCAGCCTCGCCGGGGAGGCGTTCTTCCAGCGCCTCAGCCGGTCCATTCTCATCAACGCCGGCCTGGCCGACCTGTGCGTCGATACGCCTGAAGCCTTCCATGCGACCGCTGTCAGCCTGGCCCACGACCGCCCGCGTCGGATCGCCCTACGCCAGACCCTGCGCGCCGACCTCCAGGCCTCGCCCCTGGGCGACACCGACACATTTGCCCGTGATTTCTACGACATGATCCATCGGGTGGTGACCGCTAAAGCCGGATCTCGAACCGGCGACTGATGGCCACCTTGCCCTGTCGCCAGACGCGGTAGTCGGCCACATAGGTTCCGCCCATCCAGCCCGTGACGGGCGTCTTTTTGCCCACATAGGTCACCCACTGCGCCTTCCAGCGGTCCAGCGGCTGCGCGCGGCTGCGCGCCAGGCTGACCCCGTCGGGACCCTTGAGCTCCAGTTCGATCTCGTCTCCGGCCTGCAAGCCGATGCCGCGCGCGTAGGCGACGATGTAGGGTGAACTCCGTCCGGGTGGGGCGATACCGCCGGCCTCCACCTGATCGGGCGTCACCGGGCCCGCTGCAAACCCCGCGTTCAGCACCACGCCTAGCCTATAGGTCATGGCCGTCCGCGCTTCCGGGGTCCACATGTCGCCCTGTGCGGCGCAGCCGGCGCCGTCCGCAGGTGCAAAGGGATCCACCACGGCGCCGTTGTGGCGTACCGTCATGTGCAGGTGCGGATACTCGGTGTTTCCTGACAGGCCCACCCGTCCGATCGGTGCGCCAGCGACGACCGCGTCACCAGGTTTCACTCGAATGCTGCCCCGCGCCATATGGCAGTACTGGGTCTCCCAGCCGCCGCCGTGACTGATGGCCACCCCGTTTCCGCATTCCTGATTCGCCACCGGGGGCGCACCCGGCGCTCGCACGGAGATGTCCGCGACGCCGTCGCGAACCCGCGCCACCGTGCCGGCCGCCGCGGCCAGCACATCCACGCCTCGCCGCTGCGCCGCCATGTCGAGGAGGCGGACGTCGATCCCGTTGTGGGCCTGATAGGTCTGTGTGGCGCAGCGGTAGTCGCGCACCCCTGGACCAGGATCGCGGTCAACATAGTGCTGGATCTCGCAGGTCCGCCCCACCACGCAGGCCACCGGGAAGGCCAATCGAGGGCCGGCAGGGACAGCCCCCTGCGCAGCGAAAGCTGCAAGGCCACCAAGGGCGCCGAGAGCCAGAATAGATGGCCTTGTCATGATCAAACCCTGTCGGGGCTTCGAGACCAAATTGCGGCCTCAGGGAAACCGGATACCCGCAAGCGCGGCCAGCCGCTCCGCGTCCGCGGCGTAGATTTCCCTGAGATATGCCACATCCTCAGACGTCAACTCGGAGGGGTAGTCCATCTCCTGACCCACATGCACACGTCGCGGCGTCGGCGCCTGTCCGGGCGGCAGACCCAGAAAGGCCCGCACTGACGCGAGCGCGCCCGCCGGGTCCGACTCGAGCCCCGCCGATGTCAGGATCAGCAACTGCTCACGTGGAAACAAGGTCAGGATCCGTTCCACCTGTTCCCCATAGAACCCGCGTTCCACATAGGAAAACTCGCGGTGAAAACCCCAGGGCTCGGCGTCGAAAAGCCGCTGCCGCCCTTGACGGATACACCGGGCAAAGCGCTCACGCTCGACACCGCGTGCGTACTCCATTCGCCAGTGCGACCACGCCCGTTCCACGGGATCGCGCAGCACCAGGATCAGTTTCATGGCCGGATTGTAGGTTGCGATGCGCTCCAGCGCGCCTGGCCAGTAGCTGTAGATCGGCGTGGCCTCTCCCAGCGGTCGCCCGCCGGGATCATCGAAGCGGGCGTGGTAGGCGTCGTAATCCGGCGCGGCCCGGTCCTTCGTGTCATCGTCGAAGAAGTGGAGTTCCTTCTCCCGGCTCAGCGCCACATCGGGATAATCGCTGAGATAGTCGAACAGCGCCGTGGTGCCGCCCTTCTGGACGCCGATGATCAGGAAATTGACGCGGGGCGAGACGGCCATAGCCTCACATCTCCCGCCAGCGCCCGCCGCGCAAGCCTTCCGGCTTCTGGATCGCGCCCGAACCCGCTATGACGAGACGCAAAGACGCGGCGCGCGCGAAGGTTCGGCGATGAAGACAGTTATCCTGGCGGGCGGCCTCGGCACGCGCATCTCGGAAGAGAGCCACCTGCGGCCCAAGCCGATGATCGAAGTCGGCGGCCGACCGATCCTCTGGCACATCATGAAGCTGTATTCCCACTACGGCTTCAACGATTTCGTGGTCTGCCTCGGGTACCGGGGTTACGTGATCAAGGAGTACTTCGCCAACTATGTGCTGCACAACGCCGACCTGACCGTCGACCTGGCCAAGGGATCCATCGAGTATCACGCCACGCATCACGAGCCCTGGCGGGTGACCCTGGTGGAGACCGGCGCGGACACCATGACCGGCGGGCGGCTGAAGCGTGTGGCGTCATATCTCGATCCGGACGAGCCGTTCTTTTTCACCTACGGTGACGGCGTGGCCGACCTCGACATCGGCAAGCTGGCCGCGTTCCACCGGGGCCATGGCAAGGACGCCACGCTCACCGCCGTCACACCGCCCGGCCGCTATGGCGCGCTGGAGATCGAGGATACACAGGTGCAGCGGTTCATCGAGAAGCCGCCGGGAGATAACGGCCTGATCAATGGTGGGTTCTTCGTGCTGAACCCGTCGGTCATCGACCGGATTGCGGAAGACGCGACGAGCTGGGAACGGGAGCCGCTGGAAGGCCTCGCCGCCGACGGCCAGCTGATGTCGTACCGGCATGACGGCTTCTGGGCGGCCATGGATACACTGCGCGACAAGAACCAGCTCGAGGCGCTCTGGGCGTCCGGCGAGGCGCCGTGGCGGCGGTGAACCCGGGCTTCTGGGCCGGCAAGCGCGTCCTACTGACCGGCCATACCGGCTTCAAGGGCGGCTGGGCGGCGATCTGGTTGAGCCGTCTGGGCGCAAAGGTCACAGGCCTGGCGCTGGCGCCCGACCAGCGCCCGAGCCTCTACGAACTGGCCCACGTCGGCGCGCGGACCAACTCGCGGCTCTGCGACCTGCGCCGACCGGACGAGGTGGCGGCCGCGCTGGAGGGCGCGGCGTTTGATCTGGTGCTGCATATGGCCGCCCAACCGATTGTGCGCACCTCCATCGAGGACCCGATCGCCACCTTCGACACCAACGTCATGGGCACAGCCCATCTGCTGCAGACCTTGCGCCGCCAGACGTCGCTTCAGGCGGTGCTGGTGATCACCTCGGACAAGGTCTACGCCAACGCCGAAACCGGCCGGGCCTTTGCCGAGGGCGACAATCTGGGCGGCAAGGATCCCTATTCCGCCTCCAAGGCGGCCGCCGAGATCGTGGTCCAGAGCTACGCGAAGAGCTTCTTCCCGAGTGTGCCGGTGGGCACGGCGCGCGGCGGCAATGTGATCGGTGGCGGAGATTTTTCCCGCGACCGGCTGGTGGCCGACATTGTGCGCGCGGTCCAGGCGGGCGAGGCGGTGACCTTGCGCCACCCCGAAGCCACGCGGCCCTGGCAGCATGTCCTGGATTGTCTGGCCGGCTACTTCCGGCACATCGAGGCGCTGGCGACAGATGCCGCAACCCCTCGATCACTGAACTTCGGGCCCCGGCCCGGCGGCCCTGAGGTCACAGTGGGCGAACTGGCGACCCTGGGTGTCGCGGCGCTGGGCGGGCAGCCCTGGCGTCACGAGCCCGACCCCGTATCGCTCGAAGCCCAGGCCCTGGCGATCGACGCCAGCCTGGCGAAGCGCGCCATCGGTTTCGAGAGCCGGCTCGATGCGCCGCAAGCCGTGGCCCTGACCATGGACTGGTATCGCCGTCAGGCGGCGGGCGAGGATGCGCTGGCCTTGTGCGAAGCGCAGATCGCGGACTATGAAGGCCGATCATGAGTCTCTGCCGCTTCTGCCGCGCCCCCCTCACTCGCACCTTCCTGGACCTCGGCCTGCAGCCGCTGGCCAACAGCTACCTGACGCCCGAACAACTGGCGGCCGGGAACGAGCCGGTGTTTCCCCTGCACACCAGGGTCTGCGACGCCTGTTTTCTGGTGCAGGCGGACCATGAGGTGCCGGCGGACGCGATCTTCGACGACAGCTACGCCTATTTCTCGTCGTTCTCGCCGGGCTGGGTGGAGCATGCGCGCCGCTACGCCGAGGCGATGACCGAGCGGTTCGGGCTGGGGCCGCAGTCCCTGGTGGTGGAGGTCGCCAGTAATGACGGCTATCTGCTGAAACACTTCCTGGCCAGAGGTATCCCGGTGCTGGGCGTGGAACCCACCGCCAATACTGCCGAGGCGGCCCGCGCCATTGGCGTGCGCACGGATGTGGAGTTCTTCAACGCCCAAACGGGCAGGGCGCTGGCGGCGCGCGGCGACATGGCCGACCTGATGGCCGCCAACAACGTTCTGGCCCATGTACCGGACCTGAATGAATTCGTAGGGGGTTTCCAACACGTGCTGAAGCCGGAGGGGGTGCTCACCTTCGAGTTCCCGCATCTGCTGAACCTGATCGAGAAGGTGCAGTTCGACACCATCTATCACGAACATTATTCCTACCTGTCGCTGGTGGCGGTCGAGCAGGTGCTGACGGCCCACGGCCTGCGCCCCTTCGATGTGGAGCTGCTGCCCACCCACGGCGGGTCACTCCGGCTGTTCTGCTGCCACCAGGCGGCTCGCCACGTCGAGACCGCAGCCTTGCGGACCCTGCGCGCCACGGAAGCGGCCGCCGGTCTCGACAAGGCCGAAACCTACGATGGGTTCTCTGCGCGGGTGGAGGCGGTCCGCGACAGCTTCCAGGCCTTCCTCAAGGAGGCCCGTGACGACGGCAAGGCCATCGCGGCCTACGGGGCGGCGGCCAAGGGCAACACCTTCCTGAACTATTGCGGGACCACCGCAGCAGATATCGTCGAGGCCTATGACGCCAACCCGGCCAAGCAGAACCGCTATCTGCCCGGAAGTCACGTACCGATCCGTAGTCCCGACGCGGTGCGCGCGTCACGTCCCGATTACGTCCTCATCCTGCCGTGGAACCTCAAGGATGAGATCACCCGCCAGCTTGCTTTCATCGGCGATTGGGGCGGCCGCTTTGTGATCGCCTCGCCAACCACGCGGGTGCTGGACTGATGCGATTCCTGGCCACCGATGTCGTCGGCGTGATGATCATCGAGGCCGAGCCGAATCGCGATGACCGGGGCGGTTTCGCGCGACTGCACTGCCCGGAGGCGTTCGCCGCCGCGGGCGTTCCGTTCGAACCCGTGCAGACCAGTCTTTCGACCAATCCGGCGCGGGGCACCCTGCGTGGGCTGCACTTCCAGAAGGCGCCCTACGCTGAAACCAAACTGGTCCGCGCGGTGCGCGGCCGCATCTTCGATGTCGCGGTCGACCTGCGGCCCGACAGTCCCACCCACCGCCAATGGATCGGGACCGAGCTGTCGGCGACCAACCAGCGCGCCCTGTTCATTCCCGAAGGCGTCGCCCACGGCTTCCTCACCCTGGAGCCAGACAGCGATGTCCTCTACCAGATCGCACCGGCCCATACGCCGGGGCATGGCTCAGGCGTCCGCTGGAACGACCCGGCATTTGGAGTCGTCTGGCCTGCGTCGCCGGCATTGATGTCACCCGCCGATGCGGCCTACGCTGACTACGATGCTCAGGATTGATCCCACGGCCCGCATCTCGCCGATGGCCGACATCGAGGAGTCGGTGCGCGGGACGCTGATCGAGATTGGGCCCCGGGTGATGATCGACAGCTTCGTGAAGATCAAACCCACCGGCGGCATGGGCGATGTGGTGATCGGCGCCGACAGCGCGATAAACTCTGGCACGGTGATCTACACCGGCAACGGCGTGCGTATCGGCGTTGGCGTGGCCATTGCCGCCAACTGCACGCTGGCGCCGACCAACCACGCCATTGCTGATCGCGATCGGATGATCAAGGACCAGGGCTTCCAGCCTTCCAGAGGCGGCATTCTCATCGAGGACGATGTGTGGCTGGGCTCGGGCGTGGTGGTGCTGGACGGGGCGGTGATCCGCAAGGGCGCCGTGATCGCCGCCGGCGCCGTGGTGCGGGGCGAGGTGCCGGCCTATGCGATCTATGGCGGTGTGCCGGCGCGCCGCATAGGCGAGCGCGGCGCATGAGCGTCACCGTCGTCGGCGCCCGGGGATTTGTCGGCGCGCGGCTCGCCCGGCGGCTCGCGGCCGAGGGCGCACAGCCCTGGACCCCGGCCAAGGGCGATCCGGAATTGCTGAAGCGCGATCTGGGCGTGGTCTACTATTGCGCGGGTCTGACCGCCGACTACGACCGCCGTCCGTTCGACGCCGTAGAGGCCCATGCCAGCCTGGTCAGCGAAATCCTGCGCGCCGGGCGGTTTGACCGGCTGATCTATTGCTCGTCCACGCGCCTCTACGACGGCTTGCCTCAGGCCGAGGTGGACGAAGCTGCTTCCCTGGTCTTCGATCCTGCCGACCCACGCCGGGTCTATGACCTGTCAAAGGCCCTGGGCGAAAACCTCACCCTTGCCCGCTCCGGGGGCCGTGGCGTGGTGGCGCGCCTGTCCAACGTCTATGACGGCGCCGAAGGCTCACCGGGGTTTCTGTCGGAATGGCTGATCAAGGCGGGGCGCAGCCGCGATCTCACCCTGGAGTCCAGCCCCCACATCCGCCGCGACTACATCCACCTGGATGACGTGGTGAGCGCCCTCATCGCGGTGGCCGGCGGTTCGGGAATCTACAATCTGTCTGCCGGCGCCCTGACCTCCAACGCCCAGATCGCCGAGGCCTTTGCCGCCGAGGGCTGGCGCGTGGGATTCACCGGCGCCGCCGATCCGCCGCCGCCGCCCAATGCTTCCGCCACCCGCCTGGCCGGTCTTGGCGTGCGCGCCCGGCCGGTCAGGGATGTGGTGCGCAGCCATTTGAGAGGCCTCGGGACGTGAAGCTGATCGACCACACCCGGCAGAGCCTGCTGGACTATCTCACGACCCAGTGCGCCGCCATCGTCCCCGATGGACGCGAGGCGGCCTTCCGCGCTGCCGCCGATGCACACCTCGATGAAGCCCTGGAGCGGATGCATGTCTGCATCAACGCCTGCGCACCCTGGCGGCCGGACCAGTTCAATGTGCTGCAGTCATCGCAGCACTGCATCCTCCTGTATTTCCTGTCGAATTCCATCTACGTGCGGTCCGGCGACACCGCCGCCGCCACGCGACTGTTCCTGATGAACAAGGCGTTCAACGGGATCGACCTGTTCTACGAGATCGCCATGCCGCCGATCTTCTACATCGGGCACAGCGTCGGCATCGTGCTGGCCAAGGCGACCTACGGCAATCGGCTGGTGCTCTACCAGAACTCCACCATCGGCCGTCACAAGGACCGGATTCCGGTCATTGGGGAAGGCGTGGTGGTCTATCCCAATTCGGCCATCATCGGTCGCTGCGACGTCGGCGACGGGGCCGTCATCAGCCAGGGGACCAGCGTTCTGGACGCCGGGGTTCCGCCCAACCGGCTGGCCTTTACCGGCGCCGATGGGCGGCTTGCCTTCCGGCCAGCACCCGGCGCCATTCTCGAAGAATACTTCCGGGCCTGAGATCAGCCGGCGGGTCGCACCGTGCGGTAGATCATGTCGTAGAAATCCCGGGCGAACTGGTCAGTCTGACCCAATGGCCCATTGCGCATCCGGTCCCGCAGCGAGCCACGCAGTTCCAGCCGGCGTTCGCGGTTTCCCGCCAGCGCCACGGCGGCCGCCAGATAGTCGTCCAGGGTGTTCACGGCCAGGTCGCCGATCCCGCTGTTGGTCATGATCGAGGCGCTGAGGCGCTCGTAGAAGGCCGGACCGATCAGGCTGATCAACGGCACGCCCATCCACAGCGTCTCCGCCGTGGTGGTGCCGCCGGTCAGGGGGAACGGGTCCAGCGTGATGTCCACCTCGTTGTAGAACGGCATGTGAGCGCCCCGGATCACATGGAAGATCACGCGGTCGGCTGAAACGCCCTCGGCCGCGAACTGGCGCAGGATGTTGGCGCGGAAGCTCTCGCCGCTGCCTTCCGGGCGAATGAAGGCGAACTTAGAGCCCGGGGTTGCGGCCACCACGCGCGCCCAGGTCTGCAGGACTTCCCGGGTGTACTTGTGGGGGTTGTTTGCGGTGCCATAGGTAATGAACCCGTTCCGAAGCTCCGGCGCCTCCTTGATCTCCACGGTGTTGGAGAAGAACCGCGACCCCAGTGCGATCCAGCTCTTCGGCATCATCAGGGGCTTTTCGACCAGCAGCTCACGCTCCGGCGGCACCGTGATCGGATCGCAGACCAGATAGTCGATCGCCTCCAGTCCTGCGGAGTGCGGATAGCCCAGCCAGCTCGCCTGCACCGGCGCGGGCTTGTAGGCCATCACCTCCAGCTTGTTCATGTGCGTGGAGCCGCCCAGTTCGATCAGCATGTCCAGCTGATCCTCGGCGATCTTCTCGGCGGCGCCGGCCACGGAGATGTCCGGCCACCAGCGGTACGCCGTCACCCGCTCGGTGATGTGGCGCTGGGCTGCGTCTTCCTGGCCCGTATAGAACGAATAGACGAACACCTCGAACCGCTCGTGATCCACGTGATCAAACAGGGGCAGGGCGAAGTAGCCCACCGGGTGTTGCCGCAGATCCGACGACATGAACCCCAGGCGGACCTTGCCGCCGGGCGGCCGCGGCGGAGGTCGCTTGATCGGCCGCCGGGATGCGGGAACTTCCACCCCGCGTCCCCAGATGCGGTGCTGTTCGAGCAGTTCCCGACGATCCTCATCGGTCCGAACCCGCGCCAGTTGCTTCAGCAGCGCCGTGTGACGTCCGCTGCCCGCCCAGCCGCGCCCCAGCGTCCGGAAGTCACCCACCTGGTCCAGGCCGTCGAAGTCGCACACCCGGATCATGATCTCGCACAGGATCTTGGTGACGCTTTCGGTGAACTCGGCGCTGCGGTGGAGTATGGTCTTGGCGAGCTGATAGCCCTCCTCGATATGGCCGCCCTCGTCGCCGCTACGGGTGCGCTCCAGGCTCTCGATCAGGGCCGTGACATATTCGATGCGGGCGGGATCCAGGGCGATGGCCCGGCGCAACAGCACATTGCCCGCCGCCCGGTCCTGCTCCGAGACCATGATGCCCAGCTGGTGATGCACCCAGGCCGCGTCCGGCTGGGCGGCCAGCACCTCGCGGGCGAAGGCCTCGGCGCGCGCTGCCTGGCCGGTGCGGCGCAGCACCATGGTCTTGCCTTCCAGCAAGCGCGCATTGCCGGGATTGGCGGCAATGGCCCTGTCGAGCTGGGCTTCGGCGTCTGCGGTGCGGTGCTCCTCGCCCAGGATGCCCACCATATCCAGCCAGGCGTCGATCAAGCCCGGCTGCACCGTCACCGCCTGCCGGAACCGCACCAGCGCCGGCTCCAGCTTGTTCTGCTTGTGCAGGGCGCGCCCCAGCTGGCGCTGGTACTCTCCGTTGCGCGGATCGATCCGCACCAGCCGGCTGAACACCCCCTCCGCCTTCGCGCCTTCGTTCAGGTCGAGCAGGACATTGCCGTAATTCTGCAGGCCGCCCAGGTTCTTGGGCGCGACCCGCGTGGCCATCTCCAGCGCCGCCAGCGCTTCGGGCAGGCGCTTCAGTTTGCGCAAATTGACGCCGCGCACATTCAGCAGGTCAAAGTCGCGCGGAAAGCGCTCCAGCCCCTTGGCGCCGAAGGCCGCACCCTCCTCGTACCGACCCGCCTGATAGAGCTGGACCGTGAGCGTGCGATAGACCTGCACAGGCCGGGCCGGATCGTCGCCGATGGCGGCGATCAAATGCCCGATCGCCTCGTCCCGACGACCGCCGTTCAGGGCCGCCTGCGCCGCCGCCAACCGATCACTCATGCGCTGGTTATCCTCTCAGGCCTACAGGCCACGACTTACGGCGCGCGCTGCGTCGCTTCAACGCCTTGATTGAGGTGGCGCGGACAAGGCGCGGCTTGACCCCGCCGGACGGCCACGCCAAAGCCGCGTCCCATGAACATCCTGCTTGTTGGCTCGGGCGGCCGCGAACATGCGCTTGCCTGGAAGATCGCCGCCTCGCCTCTGGTGACCCGGATCGTGGCGACCCCGGGAAATCCCGGCATGGCCGAGCACTGCGAACTGCGGGGTGTCGCCGCCACGGACGTGCCCGGCCTGCTTCAGCTGGCCCGCGAGATCGCCGCCGATCTTGTCGTGATCGGCCCGGAAACCTCGGTCGAGGCGGGGCTGGCCGATGCGCTGGCCGAGGCGGCAATCCCCTGTTTCGGCCCGACCGCGCAGGCGGGCCAGCTGGAATCCTCCAAGGCCTTCACCAAGGCCTTCTGTGACCGCCACGGCCTGCCCACCGGCGCCTATGCGATCTGCGAGACGGCCGCCGAGGCCAGGGCCTCACTGGCCCGGTTCGCCCCGCCCTACGTGATCAAGGCCGATGGGCTGGCCGCCGGCAAGGGCGTGGTCGTCACGCCCGATCTGGCCGAGGCGCAGGTCGCTATCGACGACGCCTTCGGCGGCCGGTTCGGCGCCGCCGGCGCGCGTGTGGTGATCGAGGAATTCCTGGAGGGCGAGATCGGCTCGCTGTTCGCGCTGTGCGACGGCAAGACGGCCATGCTGTTCGGCGGGGTCCAGGACCACAAGCGCGCCTTCGACGGCGACAAGGGACCCAACACCGGCGGCATGGGGACCTATTCGCCGGCGCCCGTCTTTACGCCGCAGCTGGTGGAGCAGGTGCGCACGCGGCTGGCCGAACCCGCCTTCGCCGGCATTGCGCGGGACGGCGCGCCCTATCGCGGCGTATTGTTCGTGGAACTGATGGCCACCCGGAATGGCCCGAAACTGGTCGAGTTCAACGTCCGGTTCGGCGACCCGGAATGCCAGGTGCTGATGCTGCGGCTGGAAAGCGACCTCGTGCCCTACCTCCTCGCCTGCGCCACGGGCACACTGGCCGATATGCCCCCGCCGGTCTGGCGCGACGAGCCAGCGGTCTGCGTGGTGCTGGCGGCGGAAGGCTATCCGGGCACGCCACGCGCGGGCGGCGAGATCCGGATTCCCGATACGCCCGGCGAGGGCGTCGCCGTCTTCCACGCGGGCACGCGCCGTGACGAGGCCGGGGTGCTGCGCGCCGCCGGAGGCCGGGTGCTCAACGTCTGTGCGCGAGGGCCTACGCTGAGAGAGGCGCGTGACCGTGCCTATGCGGCGGTAGACGCCATCCATTTCCCGGACGGGTTCTGTCGTCGCGACATCGGCTGGCGGGCGCTGGGGTAGGGCCGCTGGTCTGGGCGGCGAGGGCATTCCCATTCTCATCCCCCATCGGGGGGCGAAGGCGATCTTGAGCCCGGGGGGCTCGCGAGCACCGCAGCGGACCGCCCGAAGGGTGGTGGAGGGTGCTTCCGTCGTAGGGCTTGAGGCGTAACCGTCAATCATCCCGAGCGACGCATCGAGACCCTCAAACGCCAGGCTGGCCGGCAACCTGAGCGTCCGGACGCCGCGCTGGGCAGGCCACGCAGAGAGACCACCGATCGTCAGGAGTTCAGGGCTCGATAGACATCATCGCGGCCTTAAATGTTCTTTTTTTGTTCTTGCCATTCTGAATTTTCCGGGGGAGATTTCGCTTTGCGGCTTTCGCGCCGGGCAATCTGACGCCCGCAGCGCTGGCCGCCTCATTCCTATCGTCAACTTGGGGGCAGAATGGCAGAATCTGGTTCATACGCTCGTGGTGGGCAGGCGCGCAGCGTACCTGATACGCTGGCGGGTCCGTACGCGGAGATGTTGGCTGCACAGCGGAGTTATAACGCGAAGCAAGCCACCGATATTGCGGCGCGTAGGTCTGGCCCGGACAGATTGCGCCCGGTTTCGGCCCCGGTCCGGACGGCGCCGATAGCGCCGCTGGCCGACCGGATGTATCGCCCACCGGCTGACGACCTTGTTGAACTGCGCCGGCAGCAGGCGGCGTTTCAGGAGACGAAACGCGCGATCAGCCGTGACAACGCCTGGATGGCCGTCCCGGCCCTTGCGCCTGTCGCGGTCGTCGCCGGGTTGGAGGCAGCGGGCGCTTTGGCGGCGCGTCTTGCTCCCGAAGCGATCAAGCGTGCTCCGTTCCAGTTCACGAAGCAGGATCCCTATCTGCGGGTCGGTGACAACTACGCAACACGCGGCGGGCGTCGGGCCCATGCGGAATTGAAGAGGCGCGTGGAGGACAAATTGAACTGGAAGTCGGATGCAGATCTTCCACTCAATAACGGGCGTGTCGTGAAGCCTGATGTCCGCACGCCGCTGAGAATGCGACCGAAGGGTGACAAGCCCCTTGCCTATCAGATGGAACTCAAACCCGATACGGTGTCAGGCCGCAAAGCCGCAGCCAAGGCCGTCAAGATGTACTCGAGCACCGGCACCAAGACCCGCGCCATCTTCTACGATCCGAAGAAGTATCGATGACCCGTCTTTCCTACACGAGGGCGCTGGACAACCTGTTGCTTCCGCTAGGCTTTGAGCGCCAGAAAAACATGTGGACGCGTGTCTCGGGCGACATTGTGGAACAACTCAACCTTCAAAAGAGTTCGGTGGATGGATCGGTGACGGTGAACCTGTTCGCCAAGGACCGCGAGACTGAACGGATCATCAAGACGATCCCGTGCAAGCACCCGCTGTGGATCATTCAGTATGGTGTCCGGTTTCCTCAACTGATCGAAGGATCTGATGGCCGGGACCTTTGGTGGAAGAATAATCCTGAAGGACCGGCCGAAGTGGCCGGGCTGGCGCAGCGCTATGCATTGCCCTGGTTCGCCAGCGTGACCACAGTCGAGGATCAGGCGCGCGAATGGTACGGTCGCAGTACAAGGAATACGTGGAAAGAGCCCAACCTGGCCGCTATCGTCGTGACGTTGTACCGGCTGGGCGAACTGGACGCAGCGCTGCCGCTATTCGATGAGCCCATCCCGCGCACGGCAAATCCGGTGATGGTCGAAAAGGCCCGATGCATCCAGAGCTGGGTGAAGGCGCAAATCCAGCTACGGGACGGCGGGCAGGGGTAGGCGTAGCCAGCCCCTGGGCTAGGACAGGTGCTGGGGCGGGATTGAAGGGGGAGCGCCGGTGGCGTTGGCGTCGCAAGCGACGTTAAGAGAGGCGCGTCGGCGCAGGCCCGGCCATGGATCTCATGGCAGCCAGTTTGCCTGACGCCCAGGCCAACTCAAGGACCGGCCTCCGGCCGGCCGCGCCGCGGCGGCCCCTCGGGGCCGTCCTTGACTTGGCCTGGACGTCAGGCTCGCATCATCCGTGAGATTTGGTGCGGGGAGGCATCCGACGATGCGCTCTCGACTTGGGACTGGGAGCGGCGGGGCACGTTAGCCTGTCCCTCTATTCCAGTCCCTCAATTCCACTGGCTTGAGGTGGACGCCCCTCGGGCGTGCTAGTTGATGAGAGCTTGAAGGTCGGTTTCCTGAATTATGCGGATCGCCAGACCGGATTCCATAAGCTGTTCGGCTTTCACCTGCTTCGCACTTCGATCTTTGCCCGCCAGCCTAGAAACGTCCTGGTCTCCCACAACAAGTAAAGTAGTTCGCTTCGTCACTGAAGAATCCACAGCACCGCCAGCTTCATGGACGAGATCCGCTACTTTCTGGCGGGGAAGCGAAAGCGTTCCTGTGATAACCACCACCTCACCGAGCAGTGGGCCGTCCCCATCGCCTGTCCTCGCTACCGACTTATGTGAGCGCGGTGGAGCCGCACACCGGTCAAACCAACCTTCAAGATCGACGCCGCTTTCATCAATTGCCCGCAGCATGATCAACCCTGCGGCTCGGGCGTCTTCTAGCGCGTCATGATGTTGGAATTTGATGCCGAAGGCGGATGCTAGGGTGGCCAGTCCATAACCCTCGGCCGCGAGCGATGGCCAAGCCCTACGGGCGACCATGAGGCTGTCGAGCCAGCGACAGTTAACGTCTTCGACCTCATACCGAGCCGCCGCTTGCCTCAGAGCCAACCGGTCAAAAGCGCTATGGGAAATGGCGATTTGATCTTGAAGTCGCTCCGCGATCCAGGCGCGCGCCTGGCTAAAGGCCGGCGCGCCAACAACCTTGCTTGGCCCAATTCCATGGAGGCGTTCGTTGAACGGCGCAAAGTAATCCTCCGGATCGATCAAGGTGCTATCCGCGAACACTTCTCGCCCGTCCTCGAACCCGACAACGCCTATCTGACAAATGCTGCGCATCTGCGGATTGGCAGTCTCGACATCAATCACAACAAAACGCATGCCTAACCGCTCCCTTTCCGATCGAATACAACCTAAGCGGAAGCTTGCTGAATCTGCAAACCTAGGTGTCTGGTCCCGGAGTGTGGGGGAATCAGCCAAGCTGATCCTTCATTCCGGGAGGACCTATGGGCCAGATACTCCATGGCAGCGCCACGACCACGTACGCCGTCCGAGCGGCGATACAGCGATCGAAAGCTCCGCTCAAGGAGCTAGCCACCCAGCACGGGCTTAATCAGAAGACCGTCGCCAAGTGGCGCAAGCGGGCCTTCGTGCACGATGCGCCGATGGGTCCGAAGACCGTGCGCTCGAGCGTGCTGACGGGCGAGGAAGAGGCGATGGTCGT
>NZ_JBIKNZ010000064.1:0-19200 GCF_044358365.1 Phenylobacterium sp.
GCCGTCTCCCGGCGACGTCGCAATCTGTCGTGGAACTGCAACCGAGCGATATGCCTACTGCCGGAGGCCCGGTGGCACTATCGGCTTCCCTCGTCTCGAAACCAGAGGTGGTCGTCGCCGCTGAGCCCATCCCTTCGGAAGGCGTTGGCTGTCGCCATGCTTGCGAATGGATCGTGTGGTTAGGCCTCGTCTATCGGGTCTGAGGAAATGACATGAACATCTGCCGTGAACCCGAAATGGCTAACGGAGAGGGGTTCGACGCCGTCATCGACCCACATATGGATCCGCCGCCAAATCGAGCCGAGGCAGAAGATTGCGCTCTGCAAAGTGTCCGCAGGCAGGAACAGGTTCGCACAGAAGCCCAAATCTTTGCGTTCCTCGGGGTCCTTGTACAGGCTTCCGACGTCCCGCTCCTCGCGATCTCCGAAAATGACCTCGCGCGGCAATGGGTACAGCCGAAGATCCATGATCTTGGATCGGTGCTCGTCCGGCTCCAGGACGACGCCGTCGATCGCTATGGTTTCTACACAGAGCAGATCGTCCTCGAGGCTGCGTTCCACGCTATCGGAGCGCGGCCTTACCCCAACATGCAGCGGCCAGTCCCAGCTTCGTATCTCGACGACAAACAAGGTTGAGCTCATCGCTCAGATGTACGCGTTTTGTTCCGAATGGGCAAGTGTCTGATAAACGACGCCTGAGCGAAAGCCCCTCTGCCCGATGAGATTTCCAGGTGCAGGCAGCGCGCAGCGGGCGAGCGGAGCGTGGGAAAAGCGCGAAGCTGATGCGCGCACGTTCGCACCTGTCGCAAAACCCAACCCGCTCATCTTGGCGAGACATATTCCTCTGGGCCCCGACGTTCGCCGGGATGAGCGTCGCGCGGGTTTGCCTCAGTATGCACGAATCCCGGCTTCAACCCGGACAAACCACCCCCATCGCCTCCGCCGGTTCCGCGCCCTCCAGGTGGATCAACGCCCACACTGCGAAGAACAACAACGGCCAGCGCCCCGCCCCGGGTGTCAGCATCCTTGGCCTTGCCTCATCTCCCAACAGACGCCGAACGGCCTCGACCTTGCCGAGGTTCCCGGCGATGTCGGCGGAGCGCGGGGCGATCCAGGCGTCCACCGGCACGGTGAAACCCTGCTTCTTCGCCCAGGGGTCAGCGGCCGGGCAGACGCGTTCCAGCCACTTGCGCAGCAGCCACTTGCCGTAACCGCCGCGCACCTTGAACCGGTCGGGCAGGGGCCAGGCGAAGGCGGCCACCTCGGGGTCCAGAAACGGGGTACGGCCCTCCAGCCCGTGGGCCATCAGGCAGCGGTCCAGCTTCAACAGCAGGTCATGGGGCAGCCAGGTGGCGATGTCGGCCCATTGGGCGGCCTGCAGGGGCGTGGCCCCACGTGACGCCCGGGCCGCGTCGCGCCAGGCGGCCAGCACCTGCGGGCTCGTCCCGCGAGGCTCGGCGGGTCGTCCGCCCAGCCAGGCCGGGCGCAGGGCGCGCCGATAGCGGCCATAGCCGCCGAACAGCTCGTCGCCGCCCTCGCCGGTGAGGACGACGGTCAGGGTATCCTTCGCGGCCTCCGCCAGCTTGAAGGTGGGCAGGATGGCGTAATCCGCCGTGGGATCATCCAGCGCCCAGGCGACCTCAGGCAACACCCGCCAGAAGTCAGCCTCATCAAAGGTCGTCTCCCGCCAGTCGAGGTCCAGCGCCCGGGCTACCCGCTCGGCCTGGGCGCGCTCGTCCCGCGCGCCCGGGGCGTCGAACCCGCAGGTAAAGGCGGTGACGGGCCGGGTGTTGAGCCGCGCCATCACTGTGGCGATGGCGGCGCTGTCGATCCCGCCTGACAGGAACAGGCCATAGGGCACGTCCGAGCGTTGATGCACCCGCACGCTGTCCTCCAGCACCGCATCGAGCCGGTCCAGCAAATCCCTGCCTCCCCTGCGTAGTGGGGGAGGGGGACCGCGCCCCGCAGAGGGCGTGGTGGAGGGGGCGAGACGGGGCTCCGCGCTCGAACCCGCCCCTTCCACCCCCCGCTCTTTGGCGGGCGGTCCCCCTTCCCCGTAAACGGGGAAGGCAAGAGGACTGCGCCTGTGCCCGCTGACAATCCGCCCGTCGCGGACCTCCAACACCTCGCCGGGGGCCACGCGGCGCAGGCCCTGGAACGGGGTGTGGTCGCCCAGCACATAGTTGAGCTCGAGCAGTTCGCGGGCGGCGGTGTCGTCCAGCAGCGGGGTCAGCAGTCCGGCGGCGAAGAAGGCGCGGGGCTCGGAGGCGAAGGCCAGGCCCGTGTCATGCTCCAGGATGTAGAGCGGCTTGATCCCGAACGGGTCGCGCGCCAGCCAGGCGCGGCCATCGGCGCCCACCAGGCAGAGGGCGTACATCCCGCGCAACCGCTGGAATGCCTGCGCGCCCTCTCGAGCGTAGAGGTGCAGCAGGGGTTCGAAATCGGAACCGGTGGCTAGCTGGTCGGTCAGGCCATGGTCGCGGGCCAGCTCCACATAGTTGTAGATCTCGCCGTTCCCGACCACCGTGGCGTCCGCGGCGTGCAGGGGCTGCCAGCCGCCCTCCAGGTCGATGATCGACAGCCGGGCATGGGCCAGGGTCGCGCCGGCGAGGGTCTCCAGCCGCACACCATCGGGCCCCCGATGGGTCATGGCCTCGATCATCGGCCTGACGGCTGAGCCTCCGCCCCCCAACTGCCCGGCGATGGCGCACATCAGGCGGCGCCGAAATCGGCCAGCAGCGTCTTCCATTGGCCGACGACAGCGGTCTCGGAGAACTCCGCCTCGACCCGGCGTGCGCCGGCTTCGGCGAGCCGGTCACGCAGCGCCGGGTCGGCCAGCAGGCGCCGCACTCCATCGGCAAGGGCAGGTGCGTCATCCACAGGAACCAGCAGGCCGTCTTCTCCGGTGTGGATCAGGGCGGCCGGGCCCTGGCTGGCCGCGGCGACCACCGGTAGACCGTGGGCCCAGGCCTGGATCACCACATTGCCCAGTGGCTCATAGCGGGACGGAAAGACGCAGACGTCAGCGGAGCGGTAGAGCGCTGATGCGTCGGTTCGCCAGCCCAGGAAGCGGACGCGCTCGGCCACGCCCAGCGCCTCGGCCAGCCCACGCAGCTTGCCCTCCAGCGGCCCGGCGCCGGCGATCCACAGCCAGGCGTCGGGGATGTCGACCAGCGCCTGCAGGCTTATGTCGTGGGCCTTGTTCTCGTGCAGACGGCCCATCGCCAGCAACAGCGGCGCGTCGGCGGGGGTGGCCAGGCTGGCGCGGTCCACAGGCGCCAGGGCGGGTGGCGCCGCGGCGAAGTTGGGGATGCAGGAGACCTTTCCGGCAGGCCAGCCCTGCGCCACGATCCAGTCGGCGATGTCCTCGGTGTTGGCGACCAGGTGATCAAAGCCCTGATAGTATTTGAGGTTGTAGTAGCCGCCCAGCCGGCCGATCCGAGCCCAGGGTCCGCGCGGGGTATGGCGGGCGGCCCGGTTCATCCAGGCGACGGCGACCTTCGTGTCGTTGAGGGTCGCGAATCTCGCGATGGCCGGCCGGGTCAGGATGTCGATGGGCCCGCCGAACCGGGCGACCTTGAAAGGCACGCCGGCCCGGGCCAGCCGCGCTTCGCGGGTCGTGTTGGCGCGGATGGCGCAAGCCTCGGCAACGCCTGCGCGTGCCAAAGCCTTCACGAGGTCGACGAAGTAGGTCTCCGCCCCGCCTTCGCCGGCCGTTCCCAAGAGGTGCAGGACGCTCATTGCAGGAATAAACCTAGCCTCAGAACCCGAGTTTCCCAAGCGCTTGAAGCCGGATCGCTTCGCCCCTATAAACCCCGCCTCGCGCGAGCCGACCCATGGCTGGGTAGCTCAGCTGGTTAGAGCGGTGGATTCATAACCCACAGGTCGGCGGTTCAAGTCCGCCTCCAGCTACCATCGGCCGGCTCGCGCGAGTTTTCCCCGGATAAAGTCTAGGCCGCCTCGACTTAAGGTGATCGGACGTTGACCATGGCCTCGTAGCCCTGCGCCTCCGCCTTGTGCGCGGCCCGCGACGCGGCGGCCACTACGGTGTCCAGACTCGAATAGGGACCGAACCGCTTGCCCTTGAGGTCGATCCACCAGGCGTCGCCCGCGAACTCCACCAGATAGCTCCCCTGCGGCATGGCGATTCTACCGGTCCCGTAAGGTGAAGCTTTCACGACGATTCGGGCTTTGGCACGAACCTTGGGAGGGACCAGGCCAGGTGGTCCAGAACGGAACACCGTTCGATGGAGAGAGCTGATGGCGTCTTCCGTTGTTGTGGCCCGCACCAATGCGGACCACCTCGAGTACCTGGCCGAGAGCGACGCCCGCGTCGCCTGGACCGAGATCTCCGATCTGGCCCAGCACTTCGTGACGGTTCGGGACGCCACCCGGGCCGCCATGCGGCTGCCCAGCCGCTTCCGGGCCTTCGCGCTCCCGGTCGTGCACGCCTGATGCACAACCACCTTCGGACCCGCTAGTTGTCAAAAGTTTCAAGTATAGAAATCAACTAAAGAAGGGCGGCCTCGCCCCACTCGCTCCATCCCGCAATCCGGGGGGCGCCGGGGATATAGAGGCTGTCCTGCGAGCTGATCTTGAGGCCACCTGCCTCTATGGCCGCATGGACCGGTCGAGTCAGATGGCACCCTCCGGCGATGCGCTTCCACAGCGGCTCGATCCGTCGCTGCCACCTGGCCACCCCGGCGTCGGGCACCAGTCCATGCTCGCAGTAGAGGAACCGCCCGCCAGGCTTCAGCACCCGCCGCGCCTCCGCCAGCGCCGCTGCCGGCGCCTGTACGGAACAGAGGGTGAAGGTGCAGACCACACAGTCGAAGCTCGCTGCTTCGAAGGGCAATGCCTCGGCCGTTCCGTCCTCAACCCTCACCGTCAGCCTGGGGTCACGTGGCGCGGATTCGGCGATGGCCCGCAGTTCTGGCGCCGGATCCACCCCTGTGACGCTCTCGACCTTGTCGCCATCGTAGAGCGCCAGGTTAATCCCCATGCCGATCCCAAGCTCCAGCACCCGACCGGAAGCCAGAGGCACGACCTTGGCGCGCTGCTTCATGATCCCCGGCGAGGAGCAGGCGCACTTGAGAAGGCCGGGCAGGACGAAGCGGTTATAGAGCGATGCCATGACCCATCATGGCTCAGCTAGCGGCGATCGTACACCTTTGGCGACGGCGCCAGTGCAACCGGCCCTAGCGTGGTCTGGCCGGCCTCGAAGTTGAGGGTTGCCCGGGCCAGGTCGCCACTGGTGCGGGCCTCCGCGACGGCCGTTGCGGCCACGGCCCGGTCGAGCGGCAAGGCGCCTGATGCGCCCATGACGCCCAGCGCCCGCGGCGCCTGTCGCAGCGATACGTCCAGCACCCCGGTCAGTCGACCGTCCGAGCCAACCCCAAGGTTGCCAGAATTCACCCCGACCAGCGCATCGCCCGCCGTCAGGCCTCCACGCTTGACGCTCATCCGGCCCCCTGCCGTTGTCCAGTTCCGCACAGCGTCGGGCCAGTCCGCGCCCCGGAAGGCGTCGATGGCCGAGATCCTGCCGTCCCACTCGATAGAGACAGGTTTCTCACCCGCCACCCGACCCAACAGGCCCGAAAGCTGCGCCTTGCCGTTCTTGACCATCAGCCATACGCCGGCCTCGGCGCCGACCTCGCTGGGCGCACGACGCAGATGGAACTCGACCCGCTCCGCTGAAGACAGCGCGAAGGGCTGGGCCCCGGCTGTCGGCTGGAACACAAGATTGACGCCCTCAAACGACAGGTTGGGCGGGGTGGCGGTCAATCGGGTGAGGCTGGCGCGAATCAGCTTGCCCGTGACGCGCACCGGACCGGCGGAAGGTCGAACGAAAGTGAGACCCTCTGGCGCCGCGATTACCCAGCTGGTGGGCGCATGCATGAAGGCCTGCCCCTTCACCAAAGGAGCCTCCAGAGCCCAACCCGAGCTGTGCCTGGCGTTGGCTTCAGTCAGGTTAATGTTGACCCGGAAGGGATAGCCGCTGATCTTGCGGTCCTTCCAGCTGATCTCGTACCCGGCGCGCTTCAGCTGCGCGACGCCGGCATCCATCCGTGTTTCGGCCTCGCCGCGCGCCCAGAACCAGGCTGCGCTGAATCCCACAACAAGCAGGACCAGGGCGACGATCGGACCGTAGAGACCGAGGCGGCTGAGTTTGCGAGGCGGCGTTGGATCGGGCAGAGACATGATGTGATGGCGAGCGGGTCTGGAATGGCTTCGGAACGGTGGGTCTTCGGCTATGGGTCCCTGATGTGGCGACCAGGGTTCCCGTTTGCCGAACGACGAGCCGCCACCCTACACGGACGCCGCCGCGCTTTCTGCATCTATTCTGTGCATCACCGGGGCACCCATGAGCGGCCGGGGCTGGTGCTGGGTCTGGCGCAGGGCGGCGCGACGCGCGGAGCCGCCTATCGGGTATCCGAAGCGGATTGGGCCGAGACCTATGCCTATCTGATGGAGCGCGAGCAGCCAACCGAGACCTACATTGAGGCGCGCCGTCAGGTTCGCCTCGAGGATGGCCGCCAGGTTGATGCGCTGACGTTTCTCTCCGATATCGGCCATCCGCAATGGGCCGGGGTCCTTGGACTCGACCGGCAGGCGGAGCTCATTGCCGGCGCGACAGGCCTGTCGGGACGGAACGTCGACTATCTGCGCGACCTCGTGGAACACTTGCGGGAAATGGGGGTTCGCGATGCCGCCATGGAGCGGCTATTGGGAATGGTTGAGCGCCTATAACGCCAGCAACTCCGTCGATTTCGCCTCGATCCGTTCTTCCAGGATGCGCATGAATTCGGCGCGCTTCAGGCCCGGCGGGATAGGCTCCAGATACTCGAACACGATCAGGCCAGGCTTGCGGATGAACCCATGGGCCGGCCAGTGGACACCAGCGTTGGTGGCCACCGGATAGACCGGCACGTTCAGTTCGCGGTAGAGTGCAGCGATTCCCGGCTTGTAATCGGGCGGGGCTCCCGGCGCCGTTCGGGTCCCTTCCGGATAGATCACCACCTGTCGTCCCAGCTTGAACAGTTCCGTGCCTTCGCGAATTATCTGGCGGATTGTCTTCGCCTGTCCCTCGCGGTCAATGACGATTGCGCCAGCCTTCTTCGCATACCAGGCGAACCAGGGAATCCAGGCCAGTTCCTTCTTCATCACGAACACCGACTGCGGCAGCCAGGTGAACTGGGCGAAGATGTCCAGCATGCATTGGTGCTTGGGCGCCACAAGCGCCGCGCCGGTGGGAATATGCTGACGGCCGCGCACCTCGACCTGGATGCCGCAGATCCCCAGCAGCAAGACGACGCCCCGACCCCACATGTGAAACATCTTGAACACCCCGTTGGTGGGCCCAAGCAGCAGTGGCGTGGCCAGGATCGCCACGACGGCGGTCCACAGGTAGAACAGCACCACATAGAGCAGGGATCGGATCGCAGTCACAAAGCGGCTTTCTGTTGGGCGGCGGGTGTATCCCGGCGCCCGAGGCCGAGTACAGCCTCACGGGAGAGTATCGCCAGATACTTGCAATACTCTATCGCCATCAATCGCACTGCGGCAGGATTGCGCCACCAGTCGCGGGCCTTGAGCGATGGCGTGGCGACAGCATAGGTCTGCGCTGTCACACCGGTGCCCCGCAGCACGGCGTTCAGTTCCAGCATCGCCCGGGGCAGGTGGTAGTCGGCAGTGACGATGATCAGTTTGCGGTATCTCATGGTGCCCGCCCAGGCGGCGGTCTCGCGTACGTTGCCCACGGTGTCTGCCGCCGTGAAGCCCAGATCGACACAGCAGTCATAGAGCCTGCGCACAGCCCGCGAGACCCGACGGATGTCGGCCCGGCTGGCGATCGGGTCGACGCCGGACACCAGCACCCGCCGCCCATAGCCATCTTCCAGCAAACCCATCGCGGCGGCCAGACGTTCGTTGGAGTTGGCGCCGGTCAGGACCACGATGCCCTGGGCGTTGGCCGGCGCCGGATTGGGCGTCGACTCCTGCACCCTTCCTGCGAACGCCAGCAGGCCGGAGAACCAGATCAGCGCCAGGACCAGAAACGCGGCGATAGACTTCATCAGAGGTCTTTTATCAGGCTCCGCGCCGTCAGGCGCGCGGCAATGGCGGCGACGAGCGCGGCAAGCACGGGGCAGGGGAGTACGGCCAACAGGTCGATCCAGGCGATGGGCAGAGCCGGTGTCAGCCCCTCGCCGCCACCCATCATTCGTAAAACCCCGCCAAGTGCACCTGCAGAGGCCGCGCCGATAGCCCCGGATACAGCCGCGATCCGGGCGAAGCGCAGCTCGAACAGACTGGCGATCTGGCTGTCTTCGGCGCCGGTAAGGTGCAAGACCTCAACAACGTCCCGCCGCGCCGCCAGGCCGGCCCGGGTGGCGAAGGCGACGACGGCCGCCGCAGCGGCGGCGATGAGCACAAAGATCGCGATGGCTGTGCTGCGCACAACGCCAGCGGCGCGTCGGATGTCCTTGATCCAGATGGAGTGGTCGTCGACCACTGCGTCCAGCTTCTGGCGCTTCAGCGCCTGATCCAGCGACGCTGCAGTCGCCGGGGTTTTGCGATCAAGGGTCACCGCCACGAGGCGCGGCACCGGCAGGTCATCCAGGTCGGCCACATCACCGATCCAGGGTCGGATCAGGTCGTAGGCTTTCTCCTTTTCCAGGGCGCGCACCTCGGTGACGCCAGGCAACCCGGCCAGGGCTTCAGCAGCCCGCGCCGCGGCCGCGTCTGGGGTCTCGCCGCCCCGGGCGCGCACAATCACCGTCGCCTCTCCGACCAGTTGTCCCGTCCAGCCTCGCGCGCCGCGGTCTCCGGCAAGCGCGCCGAGTGCTGTAAGGCAAGCCAGAAAACACAAGACGGCAATCACAAAAATCAAAGCCGGGTCGCGTGCGTCCTGTTCCGGCAGGAATGCAGCGGGTCGCCAGCGGGCAGCGTCGAACGCCTCGCTCATGTCATGGGCCCCTGCGGAGGCAAAGGCTTCAGCCGGCCCTTCTCAAGGTGAAGTACGGGCCGGCCTGACCTTGCGACCAGATCCTGATCGTGGGTTGCGATGATCACCGTAGTACCCAGTCGGTTCATCTCTACGAACAACCGGTAGATCCTGAGCGCCATCTCATGGTCCACATTGCCGGTGGGCTCGTCAGCGAGCAGGATTTCCGGCCGGTTCACCACGGCGCGCGCGATCGCCAGGCGTTGCTTCTCGCCCCCCGCGAGGGTTGGCGGCAGGGCATTCATCCGGCTGCCCAACCCCACCCAGGTCAGGAGTTCCGCCACATCACTCCTGTAGTCGGCCGCCTTGTGGCCGGCAATGCGCAAGGGCAGGGCGGTATTGTCGAAAGCAGACAGATGGTCCAGCAGCAGCAGGTCCTGGAACACGACGCCGATCTTGCGGCGCGCCAGGGGCAGGTCTCGGGCAGTCATGGTGGTCACGTCGTCACCAAATAATCGGAATGTCCCGGCTGAAGGACGCGCGGCCAGATAGATCAGCTTCAGCAGCGAGCTCTTTCCTACGCCTGAGACGCCGGTGATGAAATGGAAGGATCCCCGCGGCAGACTGAGTGAGACGTCGCTCAGAACCTCAGGACCACGGCCATAGCGCATGGAGACATCGGAGAAGCGGAGAATTTCGTCAGCCAATGAATCCCCGGCGGCGGCTTGGGCGTTTCTGGACATGGGGGCCGAAATCGGCGACCTCGGAGTGAGGGTGCTGGAGCGTCCGATTCGCTTATCATGATACTGACCTGTCCCGACTGCGCCACCAGCTATTTTGTGGACGACGACCGCGTCCCGCCGCAGGGACGATCGGTGAAGTGTTCGAGCTGCGGCAACCGCTGGAGGGCCATGCCCGAAGGCGCGCCGCAACCTGAGCTCGGCTCCCCCTCACCCCTGCCAGCTCCGGCTGCAGAGGCGGACGAGGTCCGCACCGCCAGACCTGCAATGACGGACGATCTGGAGATCATCGGCCCGCCCGCCGCGGTCCAAGCCAAAACCCAAGCCAAACCGGACCGAAAACCGCCGGTGGCCCTGATTGCCGGCCTGGTGGGCGCTGTGGGACTTGTCGCGGGGCTGGGCGCCATCGTCGTGATGCGTCAGGCCCTGGTGGAGGCGGTTCCGGTCGTCGCCCCGATGTTCGAGGCGGTGGGACTGGATGTCGATACCCTGGGTCTGTCGATAGAGGATGTGACCTCCAAAGCCGTGATGCAGGGCGGGCGAGCCGTTCTGGAGATCACCGGGGTCATCCATAACCGAAGCACAGGCGATGTCGCCACGCCCCCGATCCGTATCGGCCTGCTGGGCACGGATGGCGTCATTGTCGCCGGCATGTTGGCGCGGCCGCTCAACGCCCGCGTGCCGGCTGGCGCCCGGCGCTACTTTGCGGTTTCGTTCCCGAACCCTCCGAAAGGTTCGCACGAGCTTGAGATTACGTTTGACCCGGCGCCGGAACGCGTAGGCGCCGAACACCACGCCGATCCCGCCGCTCAGCCGACGCCCGCAGCCGTCGAAGCCAAACCCATTCCTGCCAATTCACCGGACGCCCTGACCCCCCATGAGCCTCACTGAACCCGTCGTCCTGATTTCCGAGGCCGAGGTGGCCGCGCGTGTCGAGGCTCTGGCCGACCAGATCGCACCGCGCATTGACGATGAGACGGTGGTGGTTTGCCTGCTCACCGGCGGGATCTGGTTCGCAGCGGACTTGACCCGGGCGCTGGCGCGGCGAGGTCGCATGGTGGCCTTCGACGCGCTCTGGCTGGCGTCTTATAAGGACGGACGCCACTCCAGTGGGCGCTGCGAGGTTCGGGCCGATTTGCAGAGGCCCATTGCCGGGCGCAAGGCGCTGGTGGTGGACGACGTGTTCGACACCGGGCTGTCGCTGTCGGAAGCAGCACGCCTGGTCCGGGATTCGGGAGCTCGAGAGGTGCTCACCGCAGTCTTTGCCCGCAAGCCGTGGCCGACCCCGCGCGCGCGGGAGCCAGACTTTGTTGGCTGGGAAGCTCCTGGCCGGTTCCTGGTCGGCTACGGAATGGATGTTTCCGGTGGCATGCGGGGCCTGCCTTACGTCGGGGCGATGGATTGATGGCTAGCCTCATCCTTTGCGTCGACGATCTCTCCAGTCAGCCGACCCGTGATCTGTTGGCGCTACATCTCTCGGGCATGCATGCCAATTCGCCTGCCGACCACGTGTTCGCCCTCGACCTGTCCGGCCTTCAGGTTCCGGAGATCACGGTCTGGAGCGCCTGGATCGGCGAGACTATTGCCGGGATCGGGGCGCTCAAGGACCTCGGCGACGGCGTCGGCGAGATCAAGTCCATGCGGACCCACCCGGATCATCTTCGCATAGGTGTCGGCGCTGCAGTGCTTGAGCAGATCATTTCCGTTGCGAGGTCGCGGGGGTATTCGCGTCTAAGTCTGGAGACCGGTAGTGGTCCTGCTTTTGACGCTGCGCTGGCCCTCTATCGAAGGCGCGGTTTCGTGAACGGCCAAGCGTTTGGCTACTATGAAACCAGTGCTTTCAATCAGTTCCTGCACCTGGACTTATAACGACGTCGCCCCGCCTTGGTGCGAGCGCCGCCGATCACCGCCCCGACATGGCCCGGGCAAATCCGTCGCCGATGAACTGATCGTTTCCGTCGGAAATGGCAGCGATTACCTTACGGACTGCTTCGGCCGTGATCGGCTTGGCCAGGGCGCCTGCGAATCCCATCTCGCGAAGCGTGGCGTTGGTGAAACTCATGACGTCGGCCGTAACCACGACAACCGGCGTCGAGCGCGCGGGCTCGCGCAACGCTTTGACATTCTTCAGGAAGTCCAGGCCCGTCACATCGGGCATATGGAAGTCAGTGAGCACCAGATCGAAGCGGGAGCTCTCCATCAGCTCGAACGCGGCGACGCCGGACGCAGCGCCGACCGGCGAGTGGCCCAGCATGGTGAGCATCTGGTCGAGAACCAGGAGATTGATCTCTACGTCATCGATATGCAGAATTCTCAATCCAGACGACTGGGTCACGGTTCTGCTCCCTCTAGGACGCAGATTGTGACCCCGGCTTCGTTAAGATCACGTTTTGGGGGCAGCTTGCCAAGGTGCCGGGCGTTCGCGCTCCAGCATCTGCTCATAGGTCGGCCTGGGGCGGACGACGGCGAACGCGTCGCCTTTTACCAGCACCTCGGGCACTAGCAGGCGGGAATTGTACTCGCTGGACATCACCGCCCCGTAGGCGCCGGCGCTCATGAAAGCCACCAGATCACCAGCCTCCAGTGGGGGCAGGTCGCGGTCGCGAGTGAAGGTGTCGCCAGTCTCGCAGACAGGACCCACAACATCATAGGTCTCTGGCGCGCCGGCGCGCGGCTTCACGGGGCGGATGTCGTGGTAGGCGTCATACATGGCCGGGCGGATCAGGTCGTTCATCGCGGCGTCCAGCACTACGAACCGACGACCCTCCGGGCGCTCGTGAATGTGCTGAACGGTGGCGAGCAGGACGCCAGCGTTGGCCGCGATCATACGGCCGGGCTCGAAGGCGAACTGGATATCCAGCCCCTTCATGGTCCGCGCGATCATGGCGGCGTAGTCAGCAGGGGAGGCGGGCGTCGGCATGTTGAAATAGGGCACGCCCAGGCCGCCGCCAAGGTCGAGGCGCTCGACGTGAAGGCCGCCGGAACGGAGGCGCTCGACCAGATCGCGCATCTTGATGAAGGCTTCTTCCAGAGGAGCCAGATCGGTGATCTGGCTACCGATATGACAGGTAACGCCAACCGGGTTCAGGCCGGCATTGTTGGAAGCCTGCACATAGAGCCTTTCGGCTTCGGAGAACGAGACGCCGAACTTGTTGTCTGCCTTGCCGGTGGAGATCTTGGCATGCCCGCCAGCCGAGACATCGGGGTTCACCCGAATGGCGATGGTGGCGCGTGTTCCCATAGCCTGCGCCATTCTTGACGCCAGATGCATCTCGGGTTCGGACTCGACGTTGATCTCGCCGACGCCCACCTCAAGCGCGAACCTGAGCTCGCTCTCGCTCTTGCCGACGCCGGAAAAGACAATGCGTTCGGGCGGGATGCCGGCGGCAAGCGCACGCTTGATCTCGCCGATAGAGACAGTGTCGGCCCCCGCGCCCAGGTTCCCGAGCGTCCGCAGAACCGCGAGGTTCGAGTTGGCCTTCACCGCATAAGCGATCAACGGATCGCCCAGGCCCTCCGCGACCAGCGCGTCCCGCAGCACGGTATAGTGGCGCTCTAGGGTGGCGGACGAATAGACATATACCGGGGTGCCCACCGCCTCGGCTATAGCCCGCAGGGGCACGCCCTCGCATGCGAGTTCGCCGTCCAGAACCTCGAAGTGATTCATCAGCGCGAAGGGGTCGGGTCTGCGGAGCGATCCCGGGGATCCAGTGTTTCCAGCGGGCGACTGGGGTCCTGCGGTCGGGCGCCATCTACGTCGGCAGGCGTCGCCGTGGCCTTGCCGAACATCGGGCCGGGCCGCTCAAGCTGACCGACCTTGCCGCAGGCCGAGAGGCCTGTAGCCACGACCAGTGCGCTCGTCAGGGCGAGAATGCGGTTCATGCCAGGGTATCCTTCCAACGCTTGATCTGGGCTAGGACCTGTACAGGCGCTGCGCCGCCATAGCTGGTCCGGCTGGCGACGGAGGCCTCCGGCGTCAGCACATCGTAGACCGCCGGCGTGATGCGTGCATCCAGTGTCTGCAGGTCGGCCAGCGGCAGGTCGGGCAGGCTTACGCCGAGCGCCTCGGCCCGCTTCACCGCCGCTCCGGTGATATGGTGGGCGTCGCGGAAGGGCATATTCAGCGTTCGCACCAGCCAGTCGGCCAGATCCGTTGCGGTGGAATAGCCAGCGCCCGCCGCGACGGCCATCCGATCGTGGTCAGGTTCCAGATCAGCGATCATTCCGGCCATGGCTGCCAGGCTCAGTTCCAAAGCGTCGAAGGCTTCGAAGGTGGGAACCTTGTCCTCCTGCATGTCCTTGGAATAGGTCAGCGGCAGACCCTTCATCACCACAGTGAGCTGGGTGAAGCTGCCCAACAGGCGTCCGACCTTGGCGCGCACCAGTTCGGCGGCGTCCGGATTCTTCTTTTGCGGCATGATCGACGAGCCGGTCGTGAAAGCGTCCGACAGGCGGATGAACCCGAACTGAGGCGTCATCCAGATCACGATTTCCTCCGCCAGTCGGGAGAGGTGAGTAGCGCAGATGGTGGCGGCGGCCAGCGCCTCCAGAGCGAAATCCCTGTCGGCGACGCTGTCCAGAGAGTTGGCCGTCGGCCGGGCAAACCCCAGCGCTGTCGCCGTCATGTCCCGGTCAATGGGAAACGGGGATCCAGCCAGCGCGGCGGCGCCCAGCGGGCTCTCGTTCATCCGCACCCTGGCGTCGGCGAAGCGCGAGGCGTCGCGGCCGAACATCTCCACATAGGCCATCAGGTGGTGTCCGAAGGTGACTGGCTGGGCGGGTTGCAGGTGCGTGAACCCGGGCATGACAGCGTCGGCGTGGAGTTCGGCCTTGGCCAGAAGTGCGATCTGAAGCGACCTGATCTGGCTTCCTGTCCTGTCGCAGGCCTCGCGTACCCACATCCGGAAATCCAGCGCCACCTGATCATTGCGGGACCGCGCCGTGTGCAGGCGTCCCGCCGCCGGGCCGATGAGCTCGCGCAGGCGGGCCTCCACATTCATGTGGATATCTTCAAACTCCTCCCGGAAAGGAAAGGTCCCGGCATCGATTTCTGCAGCGATCGTCTTGAGCCCGCCCTGGATCGCGGTCTCGTCCTCGCTTGAAATCACACCCGTCTTGCGCAACATCGCCGCGTGCGCGCTCGACCCGGCGAGATCCTGGTCTGCGAGTCGCTTGTCGAACCCGATGGAGACGTTGATCGCCTGCATCAGTTCGGCGGGTTTTCCCGAGAAACGGCCCCCCCACATGGCCTGTCCCGCCGGAGCGGGGCGAGCGGGCGGGGTGGAGGACGAGTCAGTCATATGAGCGAAGGTCCGAAGTCGACCGGATTTGAGCCGGTTGTGAAGCCCAGGAGCGGTGTCCTCACCGGAGCCCTTTGGGGCGTTGCCATCGTTGGCGTCGCGGGGGTTCTCTACATCATAGCGCAGTCATCTACCAAGACAGCGCCGCGCGGGACGCCGGGTGCGGCGGCCACGGCGCTGCAGAAGTCGTTCATCGCCAAGGTGCAGATACCCGCTGAACCGCGGCCGGCGCCCGACTACACCTTCTACGATTCCGCCGGCAAGGCGGTAAGGATCGCCGACTTCAAGGGCAAGGTGGTGGTCATGAACATCTGGGCCACCTGGTGTGCGCCCTGTGTCGCCGAGATGCCGACCCTGGCGAAACTGAAGGCGGTCTACGCTGGCAAGGACGTGGAGGTTGTCGCGGTCAGCATTGATTCCGAAACCTCCGCCGCCAAGGCGCGGCTGTTCATCGCCAGACATGAGCCGCTGGCGTTTTTCCACGACCGCGAGATGAAGCTTCCGTTCAAGATCAATGCGGCTGGCGCGCCAACGACCGTGATCTATGGTCGGGACGGCATGGAGAAGGCTCGCGTGGCCGGTGAAGCGGATTGGTCAGGAACCGACGCCCGAGCCCTGGTCGACAAGGCGCTGGCGGGAGATTGAATTCAGCGAAATCAGGCTGCGACCGTTTGCTTCGAGACCGGCTCGATCGTGGCCGCCGTCGCTTCCTGCTGGGCGTGCAGGGTGCGAACCAGGTTCAGGATAGAGGCTCGCACAGCCGGCGCCAGCTTCTCGTAGCCGGACAACAAATCCAACGAGCCCGGCGTGCGCATGCGGTTCAGCAGGTTAAGGTCTTCTGCTGTTTCCATGTCAGCGCCGTCAAACACATCCATCAAGTCTGTAACCCGACAGCGGAGCGCACGCGCGATCTGCACCAGCCGCGAAAACGAAATCCGGTTCGCGCCGTTTTCGTATTTCTGTATCTGCTGGAAGCTGACTCCGCACTGGTCGGCAAGAGCCTCCTGCGACATGCTGATCGTGCGCCGGCGAATCCGCACAGCGGCGCCCAACGCAATGTCCATCGGATCGGGCGTCTTGGCTGACACCTCCGCCATACTGTTCTCCCGGCTTGCGCGGAGCCCCCCTCATAACCCCGCAAGTTCGAGTTGCGACTAAAGGCTTTTTCCCGCTACTGCCAAGCCATTTCAGCCGTCAGGCGAGCACTGATCAACTGCTAGCGTATGCGATTGGAGCAATGCGGTTAAGCACTTGGTGACCGAAACACCCCGGAACTGCCCCGTGAACTGCGTAGCGATTCCCGAGGCCCATGTCCGTCACCCGTCTGCACCCCCCGTTTGATCACGGCGCCGCGCTCCGCGTGCCGCCCGCGCACGACCGCAAGAACTGGGCGGTGCTTTGGCGTTGGTTGGGCGATGAGGCCAGGTCCATTGCAGAGGCGTCGGCTGTGCAGGTTCATACGCCGGAGGGTCCGGTGGTGGCGCACAGCGGCGACTGGATCGTGCTGTCCCACTCCGGGCGGTTCCACGTGGCTCATACAATGCGGGCGCACGATTCCTGAGTCGATCTCAGGATTCTTCCTCAGGCACGACATCGACTTCGACGGTTAGGGTCTGGGCGCCGGCCGCCAGGATCACGCCATCGATCGGGGCCACGTCGGCATAGTCACGACCGTTCGCCAGAACGATATGGTCGTCTGCTGCGAGGATATCGTTTGTGGGATCGAAGCCGATCCAGCCGGCTTCAGCCCCGCACCACACTGAAATCCAGGCGTGCGTAGCGTCGGCGCCCTCCAGCCTCGGCTGACCCTCCGGCGGGATAGTTCGAAGGTAGCCGCTGACGTAGGCCGTGGGCAGGCCCAGTCCTCGCAGGCCCGAGATCATGATCTGGGCGAAGTCCTGACATACGCCGTGTCGCGCGTCGAAAGCCTGCCAGACCGGTGTGGAGACTTCGGTCGCGCCGGGATCGTAGCGAAAGTCGTTGTAGACCCGGGTCATGAGTTCGGAAACCGCCGCTACGATCGGCCTTTCGGGCGTCAGACTGGCGCGTGCGTAGTCGGTAATCCTCGGCACCAGCGGGGTGCGGTTGGTGGGATAGAGATAGGCTGCCGGGCCATCGGCAGCGAGGTGTCGATCCTCGAAAGCCCGGGCGCGAACCGTCTCCCAGGGTAGCGTTGAGGTCGCGTTTGGCGGTGGTGGCGTATGGACCCGGATCCGGGATCTGGCTTCGATCACCAGGGTATCGTGTGGCCGGTCGACCAGGACCGTAACCATTTCGGCGCCAAAGGGGCCTGTGCGCTCCTGGCGCAGGGATGGCCGGGGCGTGACCCGGACCGAGCTTTCGAGGACGGTCTGGGTCGGCGACGACCGCGGGGTAAGCCGCAGGACGCAGCGGGCAAAGCTGACCGAGTTGCCGTAGTCGTAGATTGTTCGGTGGCGCAGGCCGTAGATCACGCCAGACCCACCAGCTTGACGGTCGGCACGGCGGTGGCGCCCTGTAGGAAGTAGCGGTCAGCAATCGCGCCTGAGGTTCGCATAAGCGCCCTTTCCCAGCGGTGCATCTTGTCGGCATCCAGGCGTTTTGCGTCCTCGGTCTCGACCTCGGTGGCGAGCGGTCGCAGTATCCGGCTGGGCTCTTCCAGGATCCCGTCGTCCTGGAGCGTGGGCAGCACCCCCATGTGCTCTTTGAGAGTCGCCAACTGGAAGGAAAGGGAACGGGTGTTGTAGGGATCCAGCATCACCAGGTCCCGAACCGGCGTCAGGGCCAAGCCCACCAGATATCGGGCACGATAGGTGATCTGGCTGTCGGCCAGGTCCAGCAAAAGATCCAGATCGTCCAGGGTTGCATTGTCGTGAGCCAGCATCCGGCTGAAACGACAGATATTGATACCGCGTTCCACCCGCCGACCCATGTCGAGGAATCGCCAGCCGGCAACCCGGTTCATGTTTTCCTGCGCAAGGCCCGACAAGCCGGCCAGATGCTGCAAGGCGTCCTCGACCTGTTTCAACGCCTCGGCCACCGAGGTCAGCGCCTCTCCGCCGCCGAGATCGGAATCCAGCTCCAGCAACAGTGCCCAGAAGTCTGCGGAAAGGCGTTCACGCATCCCCGACGCCGTACGCCGGGCGGAGCGGACCAGGGCGATCACCGAGCCCCAGGCCGCGCCGTCGTGCAAGCTGGCGCGGGCGGCGTCGAGCACGCTGCCAGACATGGCCTTCTCATCCAGCGCGCCCCATTCCACCAGCAGCTTGCGCAAGGAATCAAAGGTGTCGCCGCTGGCGTGGACCGCTGCTTCCGAGGCCATGAGGCTGGTACAGAGACTTCGGACCAGTCGAAGCGTGGCCTCCGCGCGCTCGATGTAGCGACCCAGCCAGAACAGATTGTCGGCGGCACGGCTTGGCAGGTGGCCCAGGATCCGCCGAACCTTGACGTCCTCGCGGCTGGGGATCAGCGTCAGCCGCTCCACTGGTTTGTCATCGATCACCCAGACGTCGGCAGTTCGCGCACCCTCGCCCATAGAAATCGCGCGCACATCGGTCCGGTCGGACACACGGCACAGGCCGCCCGGCAGGATCTTGATGCCGTCGGGCGTCGCTGCGGCGAAGACCCGTAGTACGAAGGGCGCGGGTTCGAGCTTTCCGTCGCGCAACACCGGCATGGTCGACAGGCGCACGACCTCCTGCCCCACATAGTCGCCGGGACGGTCAGCGAAACGGCTCATGAAGTTTGTGCGATCCTCCTCCGTCATATCGGCGACGAGGCGCTGGCGGGCGAACTGGCCAGCGGCGTTTGGCACATTGAAGGCCGGCGCCACGATCAGGTCGTTCAGCCGTGCGCTGACCATATCCCGCTCATGAGGTTGACCACACCACCAGGTCGCCAGATTGGGCAGGCGAAGGTCCTCGCCAAGCAAACGCCGGCAAAGTTGTGGCAGGAACGCCAGCAGCGCCCGGGACTCCATGACACCCGAACCCGGCATGTTCATAACCGCGACCCCGCCCTCACGGATCGCTTCAAGCATTCCGGGCGTACCCAGGCTGGAGGCGGTATTGAGTTCCAGAGGATCCAGGAAATCGGCGTCGACGCGGCGCAGGATCACATCGGCGCGCTTAAGCCCGGCTATGGTGCGCACGTAGACCTTGCCGTCTCGGGCAACCAGATCGTCGCCCTCGACCAGGAGAAAGCCTAGATAGCGCGCCAGATGCGCCTGTTCGAAATAG
>NZ_JBIKNZ010000065.1:0-18600 GCF_044358365.1 Phenylobacterium sp.
CGAGCGAACCGTCGGTGCCCTCTGGGACGCCATCGGACGCTTCATCGACCTCTTCACTCCGACCGAGTGCGCCAACTACTTCAAGAGCTGCGGATACGATGCAGACTGAATGGAATCCGCTCTAGCCAGATGCGCCCGCATCAGGTCATTCCGGCGGGCTCTGACAACAGTGTTTCGAAGATTGTCGTCACGCGATCAACAAACACATCGCGTTCGCGGCCCTGCAGGGCTTCGCCCCGGATCAGCCGCTCGACCAAAAGACCAATATAGCTGGCCGCGAGGACGCGCGCCCGGGCATCCGCATCGTCTCCACCCAGCCAGGACCGGATGGGTTCCAGAAACCGGTCCTGGACCAGCAAATTGAGCAGCGGCGCCGTATTCGGAGAGGTGGCTGCACGCAGCAGAAACTGGAACCGATGGGTACGGTCCTCATCCGCATGCGGGCTCCCGGCGAGCATGATCGCCATGTCCCGGGAGAACGTGGCGCGATCCCACGCTCGCACGGCGTCGGACAGGAATGATGCTCTCAACGCCTCAACGAACAGAGCTTCCTTGCCACCGAAATAGCGTTTGACCAGAGCCACATCGACCCCGGCGTCGCGGGCGATGTCGCGCAGGACCGCGCAGTCGTAGCCCAACAGAGCGAAGTGCGACTTCGCTGCCTCGAGAATCGCCGCCCGAGTGGCTTCCGCATTGCGCTTTCGGGGCTCAGTCCGGGGGCGGGAAAAGGCCGTACTGTCGCTCATGGCCGACGGTGTACACCAAGCCTCTGAAAAGATCAGGCGCGACGGCGTCAACCGAAGTCAATAGACGTTGACATGTCCCGGTCCGGACATCAACGTGAGACATATTCGCCGGTACTCCTGCCCTGGACCTGGCGTCCGGGCGGCGCAGGTTTCGGCCAGGTGTGAACCGGGGAAAGTCGCCATGAACATCGCCGTGAAGGTCAATGCCGCCGAAGCCACTGAAGACGCCGCGGCGACGCCGATGGAGAAGCTGAATCCGGCGCGGGTGGATCGCTTCTACAACGATACGATCTGGCCGGTGTTCGAGCGCCTGCGCCATGAGGATCCTGTCCATTTCACGCCCGAAAGCGAATACGGCCCATACTGGTCGGTGACCAAATGGAACGACATCATGGCGGTCGACACCGATCATGTGGCCTTTTCTTCGGCGGAAGGCATCGGTCTGGCCAACCTTGAGGCCATCAAGGAGCAGGAAAAGATCATGGGTCAGCGCCGGCGCGGCAACGCCGGCTTCATCACCATGGATGAGCCCGATCACAGCGTGGCCCGCAAGGCCGTCAGCCCCACGCTGGCCCCCAGCAACCTTCACGCCATGTCGCCCCAGGTCCGCGAGCGCGCCGGCCAGATCCTGGACAGCCTGCCCATCGGCAAGGAATTCGACTGGGTCGATCTGGTCTCCAAGGAGCTGACGGCGATGACGTTGGCCACCCTGTTCGACTTCCCGTTCGAACAGCGCCGCAAGTTGCCCTGGTGGTCTGACATGATCATGAACATGCCGGGTCACGGACCGGTGGAAAGCTGGGAGCAGAAGGGTGCGGCAATGATGGAATGCTTCGGCGCGTTCCAAGAGCTGTGGAACCAGCGGGTCAATGCCGATCCCGGCAATGATCTGATCTCAATGCTGGCGCATAATCCGGCCACCCGGGACATGCCGATGGAGACGTATCAGGGCAATGTTGTGCTGCTGATCGTAGGCGGCAACGACACGACGCGGAACACCATTTCAGGCAGCGTCTTCGCGCTGAACAAGAACCCTGACCAGTACGCCAAACTGCGCGCAAATCCGGACCTGATCCTGCCGATGATCTCGGAAACCATCCGCTGGCAGACCCCGCTGGCCCACATGAGCCGGGTGGCTACCCGGGACGTGGAACTGGGCGGCAAGACCATCAAAAAGGGCGAACGGGTGGTCATGTGGTACATCTCGGGCAACCGCGACGAGACGATGATCGACAATCCCAACGCCTTCATCATCGACCGTGAACGCCCCCGTCAGCACATGTCGTTCGGCTTCGGCATTCACCGCTGCGTTGGCAATCGCGTTGCCGAGATGCAGCTCACCATCATCTGGGAAGAGATCCTGAAGCGGTTCCCGGAGATCAAGGTTGTGGGCGACCCTGTGCTGAACTGGTCGGCCTTCGTTCACGGTTACGAGAGCCTGCCGGTGATCATTCCCTATCGGAACTAGCTGAAATACGGTCCGGTTTCGGCCCGGCGCGTCCCTGATCTCGACATGCCCCTCTTGACGGCTCCCCCGGAAATGATGCTGCTGGGCGTCGTGACCGGAGATTCCGCCAGTATCATGAGCGTATGGAACGTTGATCCCCTGGTTGGCGGCCTCGGGCCGGCTGGTGAAGGCGCGGGCATTTCGGTGTCGCTTCGGGGATGACCGACCGCTCCACAAATGACGACGGCTTCAACCGCTCCGCCGGGCGACAGCTGCTGCTGATCGCCGTTGTTTCCGTCATCGGCATTGTGCTGCTGATGCTGGGACTTTCATGGGCGTCTGGTCTCGCCGGCGGCTCCCGCGTCAGCAAGGGCATCGATGCGGCGACCGGAACGGTGACGCTGGCCCTCGCCGATGAGCCTCCCCAGCTCGACAGTACCCGAAGCACCGACACGATCAGCAGCATGGTCCTTGGCCACGTCACCGAGGGCCTGATCAGGAACGGGGAGGGCGGCGAACTCGCCCCCGGCGTGGCCGAACGCTGGGAAATCACCGACGCCGGCGCAACATTCTGGCTGCGCGCCGATGCGCGCTGGAGCGACGGCAAGCCGGTCACAGCCCACGACTTTGTGTTCGCCTGGCGCAAGGCTGTCGATCCGAAAACCGCCAGCGAATATGCGACGATCCTCTTCGCGATCAAGAACGCCGAAGCCATCAACAAGGGCCGTGCGCCGATCTCCAGCCTGGGTGTGCAGGCCCTGGGCGATAATGTCCTGCGCGTCGAGCTGGTGCGGCCTGTGCCCTATTTCGCAAAGCTGATGGTCTTCAGCACCTTCAGGCCGATACGCGAGGACTTTTTCAACGCCACGGCCGGTCGCTACGGCGCCGACGCCGACATGCTGCTCTACAACGGCCCCTTCACGATCACGCGCTGGGTCCATGGCGCCCAGCTGCGCATGGAGAAAAACCCCTACTATTGGGACAAGGATCGCGTGAAGGTGAAGGTTCTCGACTTCGCCTACTTCAGCAGCGACCCCAACGCCCTGATCAACCTCTACAAGGATGGAAAGATCGCGGTCGCGGGCCTCAATCAGGAAAACCTGAACGAGGCGCTGGTGAAGCGCTGGCCGATAAATCGCTTCCAGCGCGGGTCGGTCTTCTACATGGAATTCAACCATCGCAAGGACCGCCCCACGACCAACCTGCATCTGCGCCGGGCGATCCAGCTGGTGATCGATCCGGATGAGGTGGTCTACCGGGTGATCAAGCTGCCCGGAAACCTGCCCGGGCGGTCTCTGTTCCCCGTCTGGCTGGATGGAAATCAGGGCAAGTTCCGGGAGGAGTATCCGGCAACGCAGGTCCTTCCGAATGCGGTCGAGGCGCGACGCCAGCTGGCCCTGGCCAAGAAGGAACTGGGGCTGGAGACCTTGCCGCCCCTGACCTTGCTATCGGATGACGGCGCCCTGGGCGACAAGATGACCGAATACTTCCAGGAGACGTTGCGCCGGGAACTGGACCTGACCATCCGCATCGACAAACAGATCTTCAAGCAACGCCTCGCCAAAATGAGCGCCGGAGATTTTGATCTGGTGCTGGGGGGCTGGAACCCGGACTACCCCGATCCTCTCACCTTCGCCGACCTGTTCGCCTCCTGGAATTCCAACAACCGGGGCCGATACAACAATCCGAGACTGGATCAACTGGTCGCCGTCGCCCAGACGTCCACAGACGTCCAGACCCGGATGGATACGTTTGGCGAAATCCAGCGCATTCTGATCGAGGATCCGCCGATGGTTCCGATATATGAGCCCGGTGTGGTCTACGTGGTGGACCCTCGCCTGCAGGGCGTGGTCCGGCGCGTGGCGGGCTTCGACCCCGACTACACCAACGTCAGCATTGTCGGGAAGTAGACCGGGACATGTGGCGATACACCATTAAGAGGCTGATCCAGGGCGTTGTAACCGTGTGGTTCATCGCGACCGCGACGTTCCTGGCCATGCATGCGGTGCCCGGCGATCCGATGAGCGGCGACAGGGCCGTAACCCCGGAAATCCGCAAGAACCTGGAGGCCAAGTACGGGCTGGATAAGCCGCTGGCCCAACAGTACGTCATCTACCTGGGGAACCTGGCCAGAGGGGACTTCGGGATTTCGTTCACCCAGCAGAACCGCGAGGTGAATGACATTATCCGTGAGCACTTCCCGGTCTCTGCGACGCTCGGAATCCTGGCCATCGTCTTCGCATCGCTCGGCGGCATCCTGTGGGGCGCGCTGACCGCGCTCTATCGCAACAAGCTGCCCGACATCCTGATCATGTTCTTCGTCATCCTGGGCATCTCGGTGCCAAGTTTTGTGTTCGCCGCGCTGGGGCAACTGGCGCTGGTCAAGTTGAACGATTTCCTCGGATTTTCCCTGTTGCCGGTGGCCGGCTGGGGCACGGTCTCGCACATGCTGGTCCCGTCTCTGGTGCTGGGCCTCGGGACCATGGCCTACCTCACCCGCCTGATGCGCAGCTCCATGCTGGAGATCATCAATTCCGACTATCTGCGGACCGCCAAGGCCAAGGGATTGCCAGCCACGCGGATCTTCACCCGGCACCAGCTGCGCAATGCGATCCTTCCGGTGGTCACCGTCCTGGGGCCCTCGATCGCCGGGATCACGACCGGCAGCTTCGTCGTGGAGTCGGTCTTTGCGATCCCGGGGCTGGGGCGATACTTCGTCCAGGCCGTGCAGCAGCTGGACTACACGGTGATCATGGGAACGACGGTGTTCTTCGGTTCGTTCCTCGTGCTTATGGTGATCCTTGTGGACCTGCTCTACGGGTTCATCGATCCCCGGGTCAGGTTGGAGTAGCCGGTGGTGTCCTCAAACCCGCAGATCGAGCCCGGACTCGACGCCTTCGCCCCGCTGGCGGTGGAACAGCGTCGCCAGCAACTGTCCCGTCCGTCGCTGTCTTACTGGCAGGACGCCTGGATACGGCTGAAGGCAAACCGCCGCGCCATCGTGTCGCTCTACATCGTGATCGCCCTGCTGCTGTTCACACTGCTGGGCCCTCTGGTCTGGCGCGTGGATCCGTCGGCGCAGGACCTCGATCAGGTCAGCCGCGCACCGGGCGCCGAGCGCATGGTTACGTTGGCGGCGCCCTACCAGCCATGGAATGGCGAAACCGTGCTTCCGGGGAGCAGGGACCTTCGTCTCGCCTATCCGGCCAATACACAGGCCGTGCGGATGATCTGGGACCCGGTCCCCGGCGCCAGCGCCTATCGGATCTACCGTGATATCGTTCCGGCCCTGGCCGGTGAGCCCCTCGGGCTGCCGATCGCGCAGACCCTTACCGGGACGGAGACGCGATACGAAGACCGGCTCGACCTGCGCGCCGAAACCTATTTCTACACCGTGGTCGCGCTGGATGCCGCCGGCGCCGAGATGGGGTCGCGTCAGGCGCTGTCCGTGACACCGGTGGCGGTCATTACCGTCGCGGAGGCCAGGTCGCGAGGCCTGGCGCCGCCGTCCCAACCCCTGAATGTGGGCGACAAGGTCCGTTTCAAGCTTCACCCGCTGGGAACCGACTATCTCGGTCGCGACATGCTGGCGCGGTTGATGCACGGCGCGCGGGTGTCCCTGTTCATCGGGATTGTCGCGCCCCTGCTGTTTGTGTCGTTTGGCGTTGCCTATGGCAGCGTGGCGGGCTTCCTCGGGGGGCGCGTCGACCAGATCATGATGCGGTTCGCAGACTTCGTGATCGCCTTGCCGTTCCTGCTGTTCATGATCCTGTTCAAGATCGCCTTCGGGATAGGTCCGGGGCAAAGCGGCATCCTGCCGATGATCGTGGCGCTGGTCATGCTCTCCTGGCCCGGCACGGCCAGGCTCGTGCGAGGACAGATCCTGCAGGTCCGCGAGGAAGGCTACGTCAGCGCCGCCCGCCTGCTGGGGGCCCGGACCAACTATCTTGTGATGCGTCACATGATCCCCAACACCCTGGGCGTCATCCTGGTGACCCTTACCTTCGCCGTGCCAAGCGCGATCTTCACCGAGGCCTTCCTGTCGTTCATCGGGATGGGCGTGGCGCCGCCGACACCCTCCTGGGGCGGGATGAGCAACGAGGGCATCAAGTCCATGCTGATCCATCCGCACGAGCTGTTGTTCCCCGCAATCCTGATCAGCATCACCGTTCTGGCGTTCAACCTGCTGGGAGATGGGCTGCGCGACGCGCTCGACGCCAAGATGAGGTCCCGCGAATGACGGCTGTTCGGACACAGGACATCGGGGCAGGGCCGCCGCTGCTGGAAGTGGACGATCTGCGCGTCGAGTTTGATACCTATGGCGGATCGGTCAAGGCGGTCCGGGGTGTGAGTTTCTCGGTGGCGGCGGGCAAGACCCTGGCGATCGTGGGCGAGTCAGGCTGCGGCAAATCCGTCACTGTCCAGAGCCTCATGGGGCTGACCCCCATGCCGCCCGGGCGGATCACGTCGGGCAGGGCGCGCCTGAGGGGCGTGGACATCCTGGGCCGCAAGGAGATCGACGGGCGGGAGATCCGGGGCCGCGAGATCGGCATGATCTTCCAGGATCCGATGACGTCGCTGAACCCGACCATGACGATCGGACGCCAGATCGCCGAAACCCTTGAGGTGCATCGCGGCTGGAGCCGCAAGCGGGCGCTGGACCGCGCCGTCGAACTTCTGGACATGGTGCGCATTCCGGAGGCGACGCAACGGGCCAACCAGTATCCGTTCGAGTTTTCCGGCGGCATGCTGCAGCGGGCGATGATCGCCATGGCGATCGCCTGTGAGCCGGCGATCCTGATTGCTGACGAGCCCACCACGGCGCTGGATGTGACGATCCAGGCGCAGGTTCTCGACCTGCTGTCCGACCTGCAGCGCGATAACGGCACCGCCATCATCCTGATCACCCACGACCTGGGCGTTGTGGCGCGGATGGCCGACGACGTGGTGGTGATGTACGCGGGGCAGGTGGCCGAACGGGGCAGCGTCGAGGATGTATTCTATCGGTCCGCGCACCCCTACATGCTGGGTCTGCGGGCGGCCATGCCCAGCAGTACGTCGGATCGTGCGCACCGGTTGCTGCCCATCGAAGGCAGCCCGCCGGACCTGTTCTCGCCGCCGACCGGTTGCGCCTACGCGGCGCGTTGCCCCCACGCCATGCGGGTCTGCAGCACCCGCGACCCCGCGCCTTCCGATCTGGGGAACGGACATCTGGCGCGCTGCTGGCTGCACAACGAAAATGCGCCCCGCGTCGAGGCGATCGACTATGGCGCGGGCAGGCCGGCTTCTGGCTTAACCTCGGGATTGCCGGCATGAGCGACGCTCCCCCACTGGTGGTCGCTGACCAGCTGACCAAGTATTTTCCGCTTCCCGGCGGTCGCAAGGTCCATGCGGTGGATCAGGTGACGCTGACCATTCACGAAAAGGAGGTCGTCGGCCTGGTCGGCGAGTCCGGCTCGGGCAAGTCGACCCTGGGCAAGACGCTTGTCGGCCTGCACGCCCGGACCTCGGGGACGGCAAGCTATCGCGGCGAGACCCTGCCGCAGCGCTATCAGCCGGAAGATTTCCGCCGCTGGGCGAAGAAGACGCAGATGATCTTCCAGGACCCCTATTCCTCGCTCAATCCGCGCATGACCGTGGGCGAGATCGTGGGCGAGGGGTTGAAGCTCCACAGCACATACTCAGCAACGGAAATCCGGGACCGGGCAGGGGAATGGCTGAGGCGGGTCGGGCTCGAACCCGATCACATGTCGCGGTATCCGCATGAGTTCTCGGGCGGACAGCGCCAGCGCATCGGGATCGCCCGCGCGCTGATCCTCGAACCCGAGTTCGTGGTGTGCGACGAGCCCATTTCGGCGCTGGATGTATCCGTCCAGGCTCAGGTGGTAAACCTGCTGGACGAGCTGAAGGCCTCGATGGGGCTGACGCTCCTGTTCATCGCCCACGACCTCTCCATGGTCCGCTATGTCAGCGATCGCATGGCGGTGATGTATCTGGGCGTGCTGGTCGAGATCGGCCCGGCGTCGGACGTGTTTTTCAATCCGAAGCACCCCTACACGCAGATCCTCGTGGCCTCCAATCCGGAGCCTGATCCGCTGCGGGAACGCCATCGTCGGGCTGAGACGATTGCCGGTGAGATACCCTCGCCGGTGGATGTCCCGGCTGGCTGCCGCTTCGCGGGGCGATGCCCGAAGGTGATGGACGTCTGCCGTAGCGAGACCCCGCGGTTGATGCCAGTCGCCGACACGCCGGGCAGGCAGGTGGCCTGCCATCTGTTCACGACCTGAGCGTCGCTGGCGGTGGGTGAGAGCCAGCCGACGAATCTCTTTCGTCTATACTCACGTTATTGCTCACGTTTATTTGAGAGAATTCAGAGAAAACGCGGCTGAACATGGGTATCGACACTTGCGACAAGACAATCGCTGATTAGTCAAAACTCTTCGCCAATGGCGTCGGCGATCGCGCTTTGAGCCCGAAGGTTTGCGAGGGTGCGCTTGTGCCTACGGGCCGCGCGCATGCTCCATCCACACAACATCACGAAGGTGGCCGCAGCAATCCAGATGATGGCCGGATAGCTCTGAACGTTAACGTTCGGCAGCACTCCAATGCTTCCAAGGCCAAGCCCGATGACAAGGCCCAGCGGCCCGCCCACATAACCCAGTCTCGCAAGGAACAGGCCGGTTTGGGAACGCCGCTGCACGAACGAGCGGTAGGCCTCGACCGTCTCCGCCTGCATATGCCAAACCTTTCGCCGGAGGTGCATCGTGAACGCGGGCCACGCCAAAGCGAAGACTGACAACCCGACAAAGATGGCCTGCACGACACCCTCCGCGCGCGCTGCCCAAAAGATGAAAAGGCCGCTCGCAGCCAACGAGGCGAGCGCTTCAAGCCATGCATCCCGCCGTAAAGCCAACCGTTCTTGTCGCACCTGCGCCCTCAACTGGCTGATCGAATGGTCGCCCCCCGGGGCAGCCCGCCAGGCCGCACGCATCGCCTCCAGCTGGTCGTCCAGGTCCATCATTCTGTATCCATCACCTTGCGCAGCATCTCGCGCAGCCGCGTGATGCGCGTGAAGACCGCCCCTTCACTGATGCCAAGGGTCTCCGCTATCTCGCGGGCCGAGAAATCATCGAGATAGAGGGTTGCGACTTGCCGCATGCCATGCGGCAGCCCAGACACGGCAACCTGCAGCCGCCGGCCGAGATCGGCGCGAACGACCGCGTCGTCAGCTGCCTGGGCCTTGTCCAGAACCGCGTCCGAGAGTTCGTCGTGCTTCGGCGCGCAACTGACCCGCCGAACATGGCTCACACAGACGTTGTGCGTCACCCGCGCCACGAATGTTCGCAAGGAGGAATCCCGACGCCAGGATGGCGCTGCTCGCCAGAGCGCGAGCGCCACCTCCTGCCTCAGTTCCTCCCGGCATGCCGGATTGCTCTCCGTTCCAGCGATAATCCGGTCAATCAACGCTGCATGCTGGTTAAGCGCCTGGTCGAAGATGTCCAATCCCACCCGTTGTCACGCTATTGGCATGGGCAACGGTTCGGCGCGCGCGATGTCGGCGCGCAGGAAGGCTGCCGCCAAGCGAAGAGAGAGCCACCAGATCGGCAGGAACAGGAGGAAGATCAATGCCCAGAAGGCGAGAGGACCCTCTACGAACGTGAAAATGGCCGACGCGACCGGTGTCAGGAAATCCGGCAGACCCAAGCTGATCAAGCTGTTGTTGAAGGATACGACAGCCTTGAGGAGGAGCATGCCGGGCGCCAGGGCAAGATAGTGGAATGCGGACTTTGGCACATTCCGCTCCGAGAAGGGATTCAGGTAGATCCAGTTGAACATCGCCCGTTCAGGACGGGATATAAAGAGCTGGTCGATGCGGAGGCGATTGCGCCACGCCCAGATGAGCATGAAGCTGGTAAATGCAAGCATGGCGGCATTCACCAGAAGGAATTGCGCCATCTTGAGATCACCTTCGCTGGTTGCCATTGTGTGGTTGAATTCGCTCGCGCCCGCCGCGATACCCAGGATCGTTGATGCGAAGTCGGCGCCGGTCAGCGCGATGAATCCAGTGATGTAAGCCCAAACCCATTTTTTCATCGGAACCTCCTGCTGAAGCCCCAATAGTCGTCGCCCGCAGAAAAACCTTACATGGCGCCGGGATGCTGCCCTGCTCAACCTCATGGGAGACAGCAGGTAGTGCGTATCTGAACATCCATGCTGCACAGTTGGCGGCGCGGACAGCCAGCCACAGGCCGCCGCCATCGCCGGTCCACATATTGGGGCCGACAGGCACCAACCGGCCCCGGCCACTATCCGCGCCAAAACCACCTAGTGATTTGATTTTGTTTCCCGAAAAAACCGGTGCCGACAGCCGTCAGCAGGCGTTTTGGCGGAAGGGGTGGGATTCGAACCCACGGTGGGCTTTCACCCACGGCGGTTTTCAAGACCGCTGCCTTAAACCACTCGGCCACCCTTCCAGGATCGGCCCTATAGCAGGCAAATCCACGCCGTCTACAGGGCAAGAAACGATTAACCGCGTTTCAAGCTTCTGGGCCGAAAGTCTCCGGAACCTCGGAGGCTCATATGGCGATTCCCGGACCTTGCTGGCAGGCGTTGAGATGTGCGGTTGTCCTGTTGGGCGGCGCTTCGCTCGTGGCCTGCGCCGGGATCACGCCGCGCTATCCCAGTCAGGCTATAGGGCCACAGACAGCGCCGCCGGCCCAGGGCGAATACAAGGTCGGCAAACCCTATCAGGTGGGCGGCGTCTGGTACGTGCCGCGGGAACAGCCGAACTATGACCAGACGGGCGTCGCCTCCTGGTACGGCGAGCAGTTCCACATGAGGGCCACCGCCAACGGCGAGACGTTCGACATGGCCACGGTTTCGGCCGCCCACACCACCTTGCCGCTGCCGTCGCTGGTGGAAGTGACCAATCTGGACAACGGTCGCCGGCTGGTGGTGCGGGTGAATGATCGGGGCCCCTTTGTCGGCGACCGGATCATCGACCTCAGCCGTGAGGCCGCCCGGCAGCTTGGCTTCGAGCGCCAGGGTCTGGCCCGGGTACGGGTGAAATATGTCGGTGCTGGCCCCTTGCTGGGTCCTGATGGCGGGCTGCGCTACGCCAACGCCAAGCCCTATCCCACGCGGCTGCCGGCAGCGCCGGCGGCGACAGCTGCTGCGGCGGTGGCCTCATCTGCAGATCCGGTGATGGAAATGGCTGCGGCCGCGCCCCGGCCCGCGCCGCGCGCGGCTGCGATTACCTCGGAAGCCCTGCCGCCGATTACCGGCTCGGCCATCTCCAGTACGCCCATCCCGCCGGCTCCGAGCGCCGTTCCGGCTGTCACGGCGGCGGCTGCTCCCGTTGACGTGAGCGCCATCCCGATCAAGTCGGCGCTCAGGATTCAGGCGGGCGCCTTCACCAGCGAGGTGAACGCCCAGCGCGCGGTCAGCCAGTTGTCTGAGGCTGGTCTGGCCACCATCGAGCCCCTGGATCGCGAGGGACTGACGCTCTATCGCGTGGTCCTGCCGGCGCCGGAAGACGAGGCGGCGGCCTATGCCCTGCGCGATCGTGTGGCCGAGATCGGCTTTGCCGACGCCCGCGTGGTGCGTACGTTCTAGACAAAGCCCGCGAACTGGCCATTTTGGCCGCGTGACGCGCGGCAGGTTCATCAGTTTCGAAGGCGGCGAAGGGGCCGGGAAGTCCACCCAGGTCAAGCGTCTGGCTGCGCGCCTGCAGACCGCAACGCACGAGGTTGTGCTGACCCGCGAACCCGGCGGTTCGCCGGGCGCCGAAAGCATTCGTGATCTGGTCCTGCGAGGTGACGCGGACCGCTGGAGCCCGGTCACGGAGACGCTGCTGATGTACGCCTCACGACGCGACCACATCGAGCGGGTGATCCGCCCGGCGCTGGCGAGGGACGCGTGGGTGATCTGCGACCGCTTTGCCGACAGCACGCGCGCCTATCAGGGGGCTGCGGGCGGAACCGATCCCGGCCTGATTTCGGCGTTGGAGCGGTTCATCCTGGAGAATGTGCGCCCGGATCTGACCCTGGTGTTCGACCTGCCCGCGGAAACGGGGCTGGCGCGCGCCAATGCCCGGGCCGGAGCCGAGATGCGTTTTGAGTCCAAGGGTCTGGCCTTCCACGAGCGGCTGCGCGAAGGCTTCCGGGCCATCGCCGCAGCCGAGCCGGAGCGGTGCGTGCTGATCGATGCCGCCGCGGATATGGACAGTGTGGAAACAGCCGTCTGGCAGACGGTCACCCGCCGACTTCACCCCTATGACTGAGACAGCGATTTCCCATCCCCGCGAGGTCTTTGATCTTCAGGGGCAATCCCAGGCGGAGGCGTCCTTCGAAGACGCCCGCGCACGTGGACGACTGCACCACGCATGGCTGCTCACCGGCCCGGAAGGTGTGGGCAAGGCCACCTTCGCCTACCGCGCTGCGCGCCGCCTGCTTGGCGCGCCACACGATCCGGATCATGGCCTGCTGGGATCAAGTCCTGGCCACCCGGTCAGCCGGCAGGTGGCCGCGCGCAGCCATCCTGACCTGCTGGTGCTTGAACGCGAGGGGCCGGACGGCAAGCCGCGGCGGATCATCCCGGTGGACGATGCCAGGCGGCTGGCCGAATTCTTCTCGAAGTCGCCGGCCAGCGCGCCCCATCGCGTCGCCATCATCGACGCCGCCGACGATCTCAACGTCAACGCTGCAAACGCGATCCTGAAAACGCTGGAGGAGCCTCCGCCGCGAGGGGTGCTGTTGATGGTGGCCCATGCGCCGGGCCGGTTGTTGCCGACCATCCGGTCCCGTTGCCGCCGTCTTGCGTTTGGACCGCTGGAGACCGGGGCGGCGGCTGCGTTCGTGCAGAACCGGCTCGACATCGACATCGAGCAGGCGACACGTCTGGCCGTCATGGCAGACGGGGCGCCGGGCCGTGCCCTGGTTCTGGCGGCGGGGCAGGCGCTGGCCATGGACGACGCCGCGCGTGATTTGCTGGCCGATCTTCCAGAACTGGACGACACCCGCGCGCTTTCGTTGGCCGAAAAGTTCAGGGGCGGGGAGGGCGCGATCCAGTTCGCACTCCTGTTCGAGAGGCTATCGCGCCGGGTTCACGACCTTGCGACCCTGCGCGCGGGCCGCGGCGACGGCGGCCTCGATCGCTGGGCCGAGGCGTGGGAGACGCTGCAACGCCTGCCGCGCGAAGTCGAAGGGCTCAATCTGGATCGTGCTGACGCTTTCTACACGGCGATGTCTGATCTGCGTCGCGCGGCGCGGGCCTAGCCAATGATCATCGACAGCCACGTAAACCTGCACGCCCCCCAGTTTGACGAGGATCGTCAGGCGGTGATTGAGCGGGCCAGGGCCGCCGGTGTCGCGCTGATGGTCAATATCTCCGATCGGGTTTCCAATTTCGCCGCGTGTCGCGCCCTGGCCGATCAGCCGGACATCTGGTGCACCGTCGGCACCCATCCGCATGAGGCGAAGGAAGACCCTGAGCTCTCGGCGCACACCCTGATCGCGCTGGCCGCCGATCCGCGGGTTGTCGGCATCGGCGAGTGCGGACTGGATTTCCACTATGATCTCAGCCCGCGCGACATCCAGGCCCGGGTGTTCCGCGCCCACATCGCCGCCGCACGCGAGACCGGCCTGCCGCTGGTGGTCCACACCCGGGAGGCCGACGAGGTCATGGGTGAGATTCTGGAGGCGGAGTACGCGGACGGGCCGTTCCGGCTGCTGATGCATTGCTACACCTCCGGCGCTGAGCTGGCCCGGCGCTGCGCAGACCTCGGCGCCTGGTTTTCCGTCTCGGGCATCGCCACGTTCAAGGCCGCCGAGGACGTCCGCGCCGTCATCCGCGACATGCCCGCGGACCGCATCATCGTGGAGACCGATTGCCCCTATCTGGCGCCGATGCCCCATCGCGGCCGCCGCAATGAGCCGGCCTATGTGCCGCACGTGCTGGCCAAGCTGGCCGAGGTCCGCGGCTGGTCCCTGGCCGAGGCCGAGGCGCGTACGACGGAGGCTTTCTTCAACCTCTTCGACCGGATCCCCCGCCCATGAGCGGAACCCTTGAGTTCACGATCCTGGGGTGTGGGTCGTCCGGCGGCGTGCCGCGTGCGGATGGAGATTGGGGGGTCTGTGATCCGGATGAACCCCGGAATTTCCGGATGCGTTGTTCTCTCCTCGCCCGGCGACTGGGGGAGGGGTCACAAACCACAGTGCTGATCGATGCCTCGCCCGAGATGCGGATCCAGACGGCGCGGGCGGGCGTCAAGCGCATGGACGCCGTGCTGTTGACCCACGATCACGCTGATCAGGTGCACGGCCTGGACGATGTGCGCGCGTTTTTCATACGTCAGCGGGCGCGCATACCGTGCTGGATGGATCAGGCGACCCATCAGACGATGATGCGTCGGTTCGGCTACATATTTGAGGGTGAGGGCGGCTATCCGGCGATCTGCAATGCCGAGGATATCCCGGACCACGGGGCGCCGTGGCGCATTGACGGGCCGTCCGGCGCCATTCCCGTGGTGACCTTTGACCAGGACCATGGCGGAGTGCGGTCTGTGGGATACCGCTTCGGCGGCGTGGCCTACTCCAGCGATGTGGTTAATCTTGATGATGCGGCCTTCGACGCGCTGGCCGGTCTCGACGTCTGGATTGTGGATGCCCTGCGCCGCGCTCCGCATCCCACACACGCGCATCTGGAGCGCACACTTGAATGGATCGCGCGCGCAAAGCCAAAGCGCGCCATCCTCACCAACATGCATATTGATCTCGATTACCGTCAGCTTCTGGCCGAGCTACCGGACGGCGTCGAGCCGGGCTACGACGGCATGGTTATCCAACATGAACTCAGGGCCATTAACCCTTGACGGTTCAGTTGCTTAAGCTGGGTTTCCTCGCATCACGGAATGGGTCCAGCGCACGTGCGATCTGTGAGGCGATCCAGCGGGGAGAACTGTCGGCAGAGGCGCGTCTGATGGTCAGCAACCGGCGTGACGCCGGCGCACTGGACTGGGCGCGAACTCAGGGTTTGCCGAGCCTCTGGGCGCCGACGGTCGGCGATCCGGACGCCGCGGATGCACGCCTGGCCGAGGCGATGCGGGCGCACGGCGTCAATCTGATCATCCTGTCCGGTTATCTTCGTCACCTGGGTCCGAGGACGCTCGAGGCCTTCAAGGGGCGGATTCTCAACATTCATCCCGGCCCGCTACCGGAGTTTGGCGGCGAAGGCATGTACGGCCGCCGGGTGCATGAAGCCGTAATCGACGCCGGCGTGTCGCGCAGCGCGATCGTCATCCACGGCGTCGATGAGGTCTACGACCGTGGGCCGGAACTGACCCGCCGCTGGGTCGATGTGGAGCCGGGCGATACCGTAGACAGCCTGGAGAGCCGTGTGACGGCGCTGGAGCCGGTGTTTTTTGTGGAAACGCTGAAGCGATTGTCCGAGGGGGTTTTGGTGTTGGCGTGAGCGTGGGTATGTCTCGAATTTCCGATAATATTCCTTAGGCGCATATCTGGGCGAAACATTGTTCGCGTAACAAGCCCCCTCAATCGGGAAACAGCCCTGCATCATAGTCCATGAACCCGCTCAGGAGGTGCAGCACCGTCACGCTATCCGGCTCGACCCTGAAGAAGATCAGATAGTTGCCATAGACCCGTCGCCTGACTCCAACGGAGCGATATCGAGGAACGAATGGAAACCTCTCTGGCAATGTCGCCAGATCATCGCACTTGGCGCGCAGGTCCTGGATGAAGGTCAGCGCGCGGCGTGGACTATCGAGCGCTATGTAGTCCCCGATGGCTTCCAGATCGCGCTCCGCAGCAGCGGTTATCCGGACAATCATTCCTTTGTCTGGACGAGCGACTGGTACTTAAATTCAAGTCGATCAAAGACTTCGCTAGCCGAAACTGTGCGGTCATCCTCGGCGTCCATCAACCCCCGAGCGATGGCGGCATCGAGCGCGGCCAGGCGAGTTTCGCGCTCCTGCACGAGGCGCACGCCCTCACGCAGGACCTCGCTCTTGGAGTTGTAACGCCCGGTCTTGACGAGTTGCGCGACATAACCTTCAAGCTTACGGCCAAGATCGGCGCTGATCATGTGACGGTTCCCTGGAGACTTTTCCGCTTGGGCTCAGAACAGTTATCAAACTTCGATCCAGCCGACCACTGCTTCTCACGTGCTGGCGCCCCTTACGCCGTAAACCTCGCGCGCGCAGCCAGGGCCGCCGGCCGGCCATAGCAGCGTGACAGCCACTCGATCGTCGGCTGATGGCTCGACATATCCAGCGGGCCGGTGCGTGACGGCGAGAGCACGCAGGCCACGTTGAAGTCGGCGACAGTGAAGCGATCCGCCACCAGCCAGTCTCGTTTGGTGAGGATTGAGTCGAGTTGTGCAAGGGCGCTGTGCGCCTCGGCGAGCGCAAAGTCGGCCATGACGCCTTCGTGCAAAGGACGTCCGCCGTCCCGCCTCACCCAGGGCTCCAGATGTCCCTGCGCAAAGAGCGTCCAGCGCCAGACTTCTGCCTCAGCTCTGGGATCGTCGGGATAGAGCCGCGTGGGGCCCGCCCCGCCGAACGTCTTTGCCAGGTAGAGATTTATGGCCAGAGACTCGCTCAAGCCGAAGCCATCGTGGTCAATCGTCGGGATCGCGCCGGCTGGATTGAGATGCAAAAAGCCGGAGGCTTTCAGCGCGGGATCGTCCCACTCGATCTCAACATGGTCGTAGTGAAGTCCAAGTTCCTCCGCCATCCAGAGCGTGCGCATCGTGCGTGATCGTGAAGAGCCGTAAATCGTCAGCGCCATAGTCTGGGCCATAGCAGCGTCCGGCCTCGACCGTAAATCGCCTCACGCACTTGTGCCGAGACCGACCCGTCGCCAACTCTTACTGTAACGCCGATCCAGGAGCCCTCCGATGCGCATCCTTGCCCTTTCCGCCGCAGCCCTGCTGGCCAGCGCCACCGCTGCCCTCGCAGCGCCTGTCTCGGTCACCGTCGCCGTCGCGCCGGAGCTTCAGAAGACGTTCGAGAAGACCTATGGCGTGCGCGAGGCCGAGCGGCTGACCGCCGATCTGCAGTCGTCCGTCGAGAAAACCCTCGCTCGAAGCGGCGCCCATGATGGCGCGCGGATCGAGCTGGTGCTGACGGACGTCAAGCCGAACCGGCCCACCTTCAAGCAGCTTAGCGACAAGCCAGGTCTCTCGATGCAAAGCTTTGGCGTCGGCGGTGCAGCGATCAAGGGCAGGATTGTCGCCGCCGACGGCAGCGAGAAGCCCCTCTCCTATCACTGGTACGAAAGCGATATCCGCCAGGCCTCCTACAACTGGATCTGGTCGGATGCCGAGTGGACCTTTGACCGCTTCGCCCGGAAGCTGGTCCGTGACGCCGGGATCGCCCAGCGCTGACGCGGCTTGCATAGGCGTGCGGCGCGCGATCTGATCAGCCTACGCCGCGCCAGCCCCTTGAGTCTCCATGCCCCGCCCTGCTCCGTCCGCCGATCTTCCGCCTATGGCGCGTCTGCTGGCGATCATGGCGCGCCTGCGTGACCGGGATGATGGCTGCCCCTGGGATCTGGAACAGACCTTCGCCACCATCGCGCCCTATACGGTTGAAGAGGCCTACGAGGTGGCCGACGCTGTTGAGCGCAATGACCTGGCCGACCTGAAAGACGAACTGGGCGATCTGTTGCTGCAGGTGGTGTTTCACGCCCGCATGGCCGAAGAACAGGGCGCCTTCGACTTCGACGACGTTGCCCGCGCCATCAACGACAAGATGGTGCGTCGGCATCCCCACGTCTTCGCCGACGAGACCTACGTCTCGCTCTCGGATCAGAAGGCGGGCTGGGAATTCCTGAAGGCTGCGGAACGCGCGGGCAAGGCCACCGCGCCGGCGGGGTTGCTCGACGATGTGCCGGTGGGCCTGCCGGGTCTGACCCGTGCCGTGAAGCTCTCGAAACGCGCAGCATCGGTCGGCTTTGTCTGGCCCACGGTCCAGGACGTGATCGCCAAGTTGCACGAAGAGGTGGGCGAATTGCTTGTCGAGGTGGAAGCCGGCGATATGGCGAAGGCCCGCGATGAACTGGGCGACGTGCTGTTTGTGGCCGCCAATCTCGCCCGCACCCTGGATATCGATCCGGAGGACGCCGTGCGCTCCACAAACGCCAAGTTCGTTCGTCGGTTTCAGTATGTGGAAGCGCGGCTGGCGGAGCGGGGCCGGACGCCGGATCAGTCGGATCTCGCCGAGATGGACGCGCTCTGGGATCAGGCGAAAGCGGCCGAGCGGGTCTAGAGCATCGTGCGTTTAATGTGACGTATATCCGGCGGCCTTGAAGAAATTCCAGCATTCATCGGGATCGTAGAGGTCGCAGATGCTGCCGACGGCTTGCCAGAGGGCATCGAAGGTTCGGGCGC
>NZ_JBIKNZ010000003.1:0-121567 GCF_044358365.1 Phenylobacterium sp.
TCGCACATGAGCGTGCCGTGGGAGGCCTTGAACACCATGCCGAACTTCGCCCTCGGTTAAGGAAGCCAAAACCCGTGACCCGCCAGAAAGTCCTGGTCCTCTATCTGGCCAACAGCGCGCTGGACGCGCCGACCATCGCCTGGGCCGTCTATGACGGGACCGGCGAAAAACTGCATATGGCCGGCGACAGCGAAGAGGTTCCATACGTCACCGGTCTGGCCGCGCTGAAGGATGGTTGGCGACTGTTCCAGGCATCCCAGCTGAACCCGCATGCGCGGGGCGAGGAATTCGACATCGCCTATCTGAAGTACGAATTCTGGTTCGAACAACTGGTTGAGGTGACCCCATGAGCCAGGCCCCGCCCCTGCTCAGCTCCGCCCAGATGGCCCGCTTCGTGGCCCGCGGCTTCCTGCGATTCGATGCCGTGGTGCCGGACGACATCAACGCCCAGTTCATGGCCGAGGCCGGCGAGGTCGCCGAGCCGAAGCCGGGCGAGCGGCTGATGAAAACCTATGGCAAGGCGCTGGCGGCCAATGCGATCCCGGAGGTATCGGCGGGCACACCGCTCAGCCAGACCTATCCCGAGGGCAGCGCCATCTCGCGGTTGCTGGATCTGCCGCTGGTGCGCGGGGCGCTGCAAAGCCTGCTGGGCGATGACCCGGTGTTCGACCACCACTTTCTACACATCACGTTTCCGCCCGCCTATCACGCGGCCTCGGGCGGCGAGAGCGTCAGCCAGCATACCCACCAGGACTCGACCATCGACCCACGGCAGGCCTTCGATGTGCAGGTGATGTACTATCCGCACAAGGTGACCCGGCCCATGGGCGGCACGCGGTTCATCCCCGGCACCCACCTGCGCAAGGTCAGTGAAGTGGCGCTGGGGCGCTATCAGAACATCCGCGGGCAACAGCACATGGTCTGTGAAGCGGGCACCCTGCTCTTCCTGCATCACGGTATCTGGCACGGCGGCGGCGTGAACCTGTCGGACCGCACCCGCTACATGTTCAAGATCCGCGTGCACGCCTCTGGCTCACAGGTACGCCGCTGGGATGCTGAGCCGATTGAGCCGCGCGCCCCGCAAAGGCCTATCTTCTATGTGAAAACCCCGTCAGATCCGGAGAGCGTCGCGGCGATCCTGATGACGCCGGAGCCCTGGTTCGAGCAGGACACCGGACGCCTGGAGTTCGTGAACCGCGTGAAGCTGTGGCGCTACCTCAGCGGCGATCCATCGTTCGATGCGGACTACTGGATGACGCGGCTGGAGGCCGAGGGGGCGCCGGCCTGAAGATCCGGCGCACGCCACGGCAACCCGACAGCTAGCTCCGCGCCGGGGTGACCTTGCCGTCGTCCAGATCGTAACGCGCCGCGACGATCTTGAGTTTGCCAGCCAGCACGCGCGCGCGCAGCGGCGGGCTGTTCACGAAAATCTCGGCCGCCGCATGGCTGGCGTTGATCGAGACAACCGCATCCAGCTTGTCTGGCGCGTCGGCCGGAGCCGCACGCACGGCGGGTGCAATCAAGGCAGCCAGCGCTCCGATCTTGGTGCCGGCGTCGTTCGGATCGCCCTTCCCCGCCAGTGCGTCGATGGTTGCCTTCACCGCGCCGCAGCGCTCGTGACCCAGCACCATGATCAGGGTCGAACCCAGGTGGATGACCGAATACTCCAGCGAAGCGAGCAGGGCGTCGTCCACCACATTGCCGGCCACGCGGCAGACAAACAGATCTCCGAGGCCCTGGTCGAACAGCAGTTCCGGCGGAACCCGGCTGTCGGCGCAGGTCAGGATCGTGGCGAATGGGGTCTGGCCCGCCGCCACCTTGCCGCGCCGTGCCAGGTCGTTGTTGGGGTGGGCCGAAAAGCCGGACACATAGCGCTCATTGCCGGCGACGAGGCGGGCCATGGCCTCCTCCGGGCCGACGGATGCGCCGGTATGCGCCGCGGCGGGCGCCGGCGCCGGGGCGGTCGCGGGTTTTGCGGCGGGTTTGGGCGCTGCCCGCGAACGGCGCGGGGCAGGTTTGCGGGGCGCCGCATTGCGGCCAGCGGCTTCTTCGGCTTCCTGAGCGATGGCAGCTCCGGTCGCCAAAAGGCCCGCGCCCAGGCCAAGCACCAGATGGCGACGCGAGAGAGGGCGGCGGGGAGGTGCGATGTGACGATGCATTTCTGGCCTGTGCCCCGGCGACTCAACGGAAGATCGAGTATCCAGGCCAAGCCTTAAGAGTCGGTTCCGAACATTCTTCTCTTCCAAAACGTCGGTTATCGGCGTTCACTGTCGAACAACGAACGTGAGGAAATGACCATGGCGGCGGACGGAAACATGGCTGGGCTGGAAGCGGCGCGAGCCGAGGCCTATGCGCTCCCTCTGGAAAAACTGAACCCGGCACAGCCGAAGCTGTTTCAGGCAGATGCGATGTGGCCAATCTTCGAGCGTCTTCGCGCTGAAGACCCCGTCCACTACTGCACCGAGCACGAGTTCGGCCCCTACTGGTCCATCACCAGGTACAACGACATCATGGCGATCGACACCAATCATCAGGTGTTCTCGTCAGACTATATGCTGGGCGGCATCACCATTGCGGGCGGCCAGTCGAACATGGATCCGCTGCCGATGTTCATCGCCATGGACCCGCCCAAACATGATGTCCAGCGCAAGGCGGTGACGCCGGCGGTCTCGCCGATGAACCTGGCGTTGATGGCGCCGCAGATCCGTGAACGCGCCGGCCAGATCCTCGACAGCCTGCCGATCGGCGAGGAGTTTGACTGGGTCGAGCGCGTCTCGAAAGAGCTTACCGGCATGACGCTGGCCACCCTCTTCGACATGCCGCAGGAAGACCGTCGCCAGCTGATCTACTGGTCTGACGTGGTCACCGCCGCGCCGGGTCAGGGCCTGATCGACACCCTGGAACAGAAGATGGCGATTTTCGGCGAGTACCACGCCTATTTCACCAAGCTGTGGAACGCCAAGGTCAACGCGCCGCCGTCGGGCGACCTGATCTCGATGCTGGCCCACAGCCCGGCGACCCGGAACATGGAACCGCGGGAATTCTTCGGCAACGTGGTGCTGCTCACCGTGGGCGGAAACGACACCACCCGCAACACCATCTCCGGTTCGGTCCTGGCGCTGAACCAGAACCCTGACCAGTACGCAAAGCTGCGCGCCAATCCCGAACTGATCACCTCGATGGTCTCGGAAACGATCCGGTGGCAGACGCCTCTGGCCCACATGCGCCGGACGGCGCTGCAGGACTATGAGTTTCGGGGCAAGCAGATCAAGAAGGGCGACAAGGTTGTCATGTGGTACGTCTCCGGCAACCGAGACGAAGAGGTCATCGAGCGACCGAACGACTACATCATTGATCGCGACCGTCCGCGCCAGCACATCTCGTTCGGCTTCGGCATTCACCGCTGCGTGGGCAACCGGCTGGCCGAGCTACAGCTGACCATCATCTGGGAAGAAATCCTGAAGCGCTTCCCCGAAATCCGTGTGGTCGCCCCGCCGAAGCGGGTCTATTCCACCTTCGTCAAAGGCTACGAGACGCTGCCAGTGGTGATCCCGCAGCGGGCCTAAAGGGGTCCCTATCCCTCGGACGCCGCCGCCACATTCAATCGCCAACCAGCCTCTGTGGCCATGCGCTGGTAAAAGCCCGCCTCGTAGGCCTGTTCCGGATCCGCCCGGACCATGCTGTCGAGCGCATGCGCGTCCTCACCCACCAGGATGCGCCAGCGGTCGGCCTTCACGCCGTCCAGAATGACCTTGGCGGCCTCCGCGGCGCTCATCGGCGCATCGTCGTGGAAGCGGCGGGCCTGTTCGGCGACCAGGGCCTGGATCCCGGCGTCCGGGATCGCGGCAGCGTCGATCCCTGCGGCGGCCATGCGGGTGCGCGCACGGGCAAGTTCGTCGGCCGACATGGCGTCATCGTCGGTGCCGGCGATCACCTTGCGGGAATTGGCGACGATCTCGGTGCCGATGTGGCCGGGCATCACCACCGAACATTTGATGTGGGGCGCGGTCAGCCGCAGGTCGGTGACCAGCGCCTCGGTGAAGCCCTTCACCGCAAACTTCGCCGCGGCGTACGCCGTGTGCGACACGTGGGGGCCCAGGCTGGCCCAGAAGCCGTTGACCGACGAGGTATTGATGATGTGCGCCTCGTCCGCAGCCTGCATCAGCGGCAGGAAGGTACGCACCCCCAGATAGACCCCACCCCAGCAGACGTTGAACGTGAGTTCCCATTCGGCGCGGTCGGTGTTGATCATTGACCCGCCCCCGCCGATGCCGGCGTTGTTGAAGAGCAGGTGCAGGCGATCCATGTCGTGGGCCGCCAGCGCCGCGTCGCGGAAGGCGATCAGCTGGGCTTCATCGGACACATCGGCCAGGTGCGCCGTGATGCGGGCGCCCTGGGGCACGCCGTCGGCCTGGGCCAGCGCAATGGTGCGTTCCATGTTCTTCATCGAGACGTCGCACATGGCGACGCTGCAACCCTCGGCGATCAGCTGGCGCGCCAGCTCTCGACCCATGCCCGTGCCGCCGCCCGTGACCACTGCGAATTTTCCGGCGAAGTCTTTCATCACGATCCTCCCAAGGTTTCGCGCACCATAATCCCGACAGAGCATGACGCTGGGTCAGCACGAATCGATCCAAACGGCCCGCGTGACAGTCGCCGATTTGCGGTGCGATAGTACGGCTGCGGAGGGTTTTGGGGGTGACGCAGGCGATAGAGACCGGGGTTCAGACGGCCCCGCGCGCGCGGAATCTGGCGCGTGGGCCCCGGCTGCGATTTGCGATGGCCGTCATCGCCCTGATGTGCCTGCTGATGGCGCCGCTGTTCGTCGAGAATATCGACCGAGCTGCGCCAAAGCCGGTCGGCGGACAGGTGGACTATTCCGCACACGGACCGCTTACCGCCCCCGTCCTGCTTGGCGGACAGTGGCGATGTCGGCGATGCTGGTGGCGATCAATGCCCGGCGCGCGGCGCGCGGCGGCATCGACCTAAGGCTGGGCGTTGGCATCGCCAGCGGCGAGGTGGTGGCCGGCACCATCGGCTCGCCCAAACGCATGGACTACACAGTGATCGGGGACTCGGTGAACCTGGCCTCGCGTCTCGAGAAGATCACCAAGACCTATGGCGTGGGCATTGTAATCTGTGAAGACACGGCCAGAGCGGTCGGCGGCGCCCACCGCCTGCGCGAACTTGACACCATCCGGGTGCGGGGCCGCACCCAACCTTCCAAGATTTTCCAGGTGGTCACGGCCGAGGCGCCGCTGAGCCAGGCCGCGATTGCGACCTATGCCGAGGGGCGGACGGCGATGGCGGAAGGCCGCTGGGCAGATGCGGTGGCGGCGTTCGAGGCTGCCCTCGTCCTGGCGCCGGGCGACCGGCCCGCCGCCCTGATGCTGGAACGCTGCCGCATCCTGGTCGGCGAACCGCCTGCGACCGACTGGGACGGCGTCTGGGATTCACCGCGCGCAGCTTAGGGCTTGGCCCGACAGGGTTTGATGTCGGTCGGCTTCGGGCGAGCCTTCGGCGCCTCGAAGATGGCGATGTAGCCGGTTCCGCCGGCCATATCGATATGGGAGACCCGGCGATATCCCACGGCTTCAAACTCACACCTGAGCAGGGCCGGCGGCGTACCGTGGTTCTCGATTTTCCGATCAAGGTCGATGACGCCAACAAGACCACCGGGCTTCATGGCGCCCGCCAGGTTCCACAGCAGGGCGTAGGGGCTCTCGATCTCATGGTACATGTGGACCAGCACCGCACGGTCCATGGTCGCCGCAGGCAATTTCGGATCGTCGGCGGTCCCGATGACGATCCTGACGTTGGCAAGCTTGCGGCGTTCGGCCTCGCGGCGAAGGCCCGCGACATAGGCCTCCACGATGTCTTCGGCATAGACGAGGCCCTGCGGTCCGACGGCCGGCGACAGCCGCAGGGTATGGTACCCCGACCCTGCACCGATGTCGGCCACCACCATGCCCTTGCGGATGCCCAGCGCACGGATCAACTGCCCCGATTCATCAGCGGCGTCCCGGTCGGGGCCGCTGGACCACTCCGGTGAAACGATGCCCGCGACGGGACGGTCTGCCGCCGGGAATCCTGCCGGATCGCGGACGGTTGGGGGGACCGGTGCGCCAACGCTGGCGGAAGGCGGTGAGCAGGCGCAGAGCAGGGTTGCGACCAGGGCGGCGAGACTGTTCCTCATGGGCGTTACTCAACCCGAATCCACGACCAACACCAGTGAAACGGAAAGTGAACGTGATATGGATGGCGTATGGCTGACGCCGCCAGACCTGCCGACGACCACTTGCCGCCTGCGTTCCGGAACTGGTTCGCGGGGCGCGGCTGGACCGCGCGCTCACATCAGCTGGAGATGGTGGCAAAGGGAATGGAGGGCCGTGACGCCCTGCTGATCGCGCCCACCGGCGGCGGCAAGACGCTGGCAGGGTTTCTGCCCAGTCTGATCGACCTGTCGCAGAGGCCCCCCGCCAATACGCCAAGAGGCCTGCACACCATCTACATCTCACCTCTGAAAGCGCTGGCGGTGGATGTAGAGCGAAACCTGGGGGCGCCTATCGCCGAGATGGGCCTGAAGATTGTGGCTGAGAGCCGTACCGGGGACACCGGCATCGCGCGCCGCCAACGCCAGAGGATCAAGCCCCCGGACATCTTGCTGACCACGCCCGAGCAACTGGCCTTGCTGTGCGCCTGGGAAGGCGCGCGGCTGTTCTTCGAAGACCTGCGCTGCGTGATCCTGGATGAAATCCACACGCTGCATTCGTCGAAACGCGGCGACCTGCTGGCGCTGGATCTGGCCCGGCTTCAGGTGCTGGCTCCGGCGATGCGCCGCGTCGGGCTGAGCGCGACGGTGGACGATCCCGAGGTGATCAAGGCCTGGATGGGGAACCATCGGGCGGTTGAGGTGGTGGGGGGTGGGACCCGCCTTGCTCCTCCCTCGCCGGAAAAGGGGGATCGCCTTGACGCGAATAAAGGGAGCATGTGGGGCGCGCCGAGCCTGGGGCTGGCCCCCTCCCCCGCTTCGCGGTCCCCCTCCCCCGATGGGGGAGGAACAAAGGAGATCGACCTCGTCCGTGGGCCGGCCGGCGCGCAGCCCATTGTGGACATGCTGTTGTCGGAAGGCCGGGTGCCGTGGGCGGGACATACAGCCAAACACGCGATGGCCGAAGTCTATGAGGTGATCAGAAAGAGCCGGATCGCCCTGGTGTTCGTCAACACGCGGTTTCAGGCGGAGTTTGCCTTTCAGGAACTCTGGCGGCTGAACGACGACAGCCTTCCCATCGCCCTGCATCACGGCAGCCTGGCGGCCGAGCAGCGGCGCAAGGTGGAGGCGGCCATGGCCCGGGGCGAGCTTCGCGCCGTGGTCTGCACCTCAACTCTGGATCTTGGAATCGACTGGGGCGATGTGGACCTGGTGATCCAGCTGGCCAGCCCCAAGGGCGCATCGCGGATGGTGCAACGGATCGGACGCGCCAATCATCGGCTGGACGAGCCATCACGCGCGCTGTTCGTGCCGGCCAACCGGTTTGAAATGCTGGAGTGCCAGGCCGCGCGCGAAGCCATCGCCGAGAACCGGCTGGACGGCGACCCGGCCCGGGTGGGCGCGCTGGACGTTCTGGCGCAACACGTCATGGGGTGCGCGGTCTCCGAACCCTTCGAACTGCTGGCGCTCTACGACGAGGTCCGCTCCGCCGGACCCTATCGCGACCTCATCTGGGAGGACTTCGAGCAGGTCGTCGATTTCGTTTCCACGGGCGGCTACGCGCTGAAGACCTACGACCGGTTTCGCCGGATCGTGCAGGGGCAGGACGGCCTGTGGCGCGTGCGCGACCTGCCGACCGCCCAGCGCCACCGGTTGAACGTCGGCGCCATTGTCTCACCGGCCATGCTGGCGGTGCGGATCGCCATGCGCGGCGGTCGAGGCGGCAGGAAGATCGGCGAGGTCGAGGAGGGCATGCTGGAGATGCTGGACCCAGGCGACACCTTCGTGTTCGCCGGTCAGGTCTGGTCGCTGGTGGGTGTGACCAATCTCGATGTGCTGGTGAAGCCGGCCAACGACAAGGATCCCAAGATGCCGTCCTGGGGCGGTTCGAAGTTCGCGCTGTCCACCTACCTGGCAAAGCGGGTGCGGCAGTTGATGTTCGATCAGAACCAATGGGGCGTATTGCCGGCCGATGTCCGCGAATGGCTGGAGGCCCAAAGAGATCGATCCCGGATCGTGGGCGAGGACGAGCTGCTACTGGAGACCTTTCCGCGCGGCAAGCGCAACTTCATGGTGATCTATCCGTTCGAGGGCCGGCTGGCCCACACGACGCTGGCCATGCTGCTGACACGCCGTCTTGAGCGTCTCGGCATCGGGCCAATGGGGTTTGTCTGCAACGACTATGCGCTGGCGATCTGGGCGCTGAATCCGATGGACGCACTGGACCATGAGGAGTTGTTCGCCGAGGACATGCTGGGCGACGACCTGGAATCATGGCTCTCCGAGAGCTTGATGATGAAGCGAGCCTTCAAGGGTTGTGCGATCATTTCCGGGCTGATCGAGCGGCGGTTCCCGGGACAGGAACAAAAGACGGGGCGCCAGATCACCTTTTCAACCGACCTGATCTACGACGTCCTGCGCCGCCATCAGCCGGACCATCTGTTACTGCGTTGCGCGCGGGCCGATGCGGCGACCGGCCTGGTGGATGTAGCGCGGCTGGCGGGGATGCTGGCGCGGATCAAGGGCCGGATCCGTCATGCGCCGCTCGAACATCTGTCGCCGTTCTCGGTGCCGATCCTGCTGGAGATCGGCAAGGAGCGCTCCCCTGGCGGGGCGGCCGACATGATCCTGGCGGAAGCCGAGGACGAGCTGATCGCCGAGGCCATGGGATGAGGCAGGATGTAGGATCTCTAGTTCCTCCCCCCTCGGGGGAGGGGGACCGCGAAGCGGTGGAGGGGGCTTCCGCCGCCGCGATCGTTCCGGATGAAGCCCCCTCCGTCGGCTTCGCCGCCACATCCCCCAAGGGGGGAGGAACTGTGGCCCTCAATGCGTGTGGAGGACTCAGGATTGCCCTCGGCGCCGGCGAGGTCGTCCTGCGATGCTCCGGCGCACTATGGCTGGAGGCTGTCAGGACGCTCGTGGTGGCGGACCTGCATCTCGAGAAAGGGTCGAGCTATGCCGCGCGCGGTCAGATGCTGCCGCCCTATGACACCCGCGAGACCCTGCAACGGCTGGAGGCGGAGATAGCGGCGCTGGTCCCCGACACCGTTGTCCTGCTGGGCGACACCTTCCATGACCGGCGCAGCGAAGACCGGCTGGCGGCGGACGACACCGATCGGCTACGAAGGCTGGCGGCGGGTCGCAGGCTGGTCTGGGTCATCGGCAACCACGACGCCGACGGGCCGCAGAATCTGCCAGGTGATGCGGTGGACGAACTTGTGCTGGCGGGGCTCACCTTCCGACACGAGCCGCAACCCGGTCTGCAACCCGGCGAAGTGGCCGGCCACCTGCACCCGGCGGCGCGCGTCAGGGCGCCGCGCGGGACAGTGCGTCGCCGCTGCTTCATCACCGACGGCCAGCGGATCATCCTGCCGGCTTTCGGCGCCTATGCGGGCGGGCTGAACGTGCGCGATGCCGCGTTCGCCGGGATGTTTTCAGCGACGCCTCTCGCCGGAGTGCTGGGCGCCGCGCGGGTACGCGCCGTGGGCTGGCGTCAATTGGCGGGGGACTGAGAGCGGGCGGGGTCCCTGGCCGCCAACCCTTTGTTGTGGTCCCGCTCCAATGCTTCCTGCGCAGCCATGACCTCGGCCTTGAGTTGCTGCGCTGTCTTCACCAGCTTCACTGGCGCCTTCTGCTCTACGCCAAGCGGCTTGGCCCAGGGGTTGAAGCCGATGCAGTGGCCGCTCAGGTTACCGCACTGGCGAAGTTCGCCAGTCTTGCTGTCCATCACAACGACAACCTGCTCGTCGTCGTTGAGACTTGCGGCCTGGGGGTCCACGACAGCTGGCTGAACGCTCTGGGCTGACACCGCTGGGCGCAACTGCTCCCACAAATCGCCCGGCGTGTAGAGCCCCACCGCTACATAGCGGCCGCGTTGGCCTGGACTGCTGAAGGGCCCAAACGCTTCCGCCGCCGGCGCCTCTTCCTTTTTCGCACAGCCGACCAAGGCGAGAAAGATGAGCCCTGTCGCCAACACCTTCGCGTCCATAGCAGAGATCTCCGGCCTATCACAAAAGCGTGATCTCATCGGAGCCGGCTGTCAACCTGCGCTATCGCGGCAGCTTCGACACCCCCATAAGGTGCGCATCGATGGCGCGGGCGCACTGGCGGCCTTCGCGGATGGCCCAGACCACGAGCGACTGACCGCGACGGGCGTCTCCGCAGGCGAAGATCCGGGCGTCGGAGGTGCGGTAGTCCTGCACGTTGGCCTTGACGTTGCCGCGGGCGTCCAGCTCGACGGCGCTCTGCTCGATAAGTCCCGACTTGCGGGGCCCCACGAACCCCATGGCCAGCAGCACCAGGTCAGCCTTCAGCTCAAAGGCCGACCCTTCGACTTCACGCATCTGCATGCGGCCGTCATCGCCGGCGACCCATTCCAGGCGGGCGCAATCGAGCGCGGTTACACGACCATCCTGCCCCAGCGCGCGGCGGGTGGCGACGGCGAAGTCGCGCTCGACGCCTTCCTGCTGTGAGGAAGAGGTGCGCATCTTCAGCGGCCAGTCAGGCCAGGTCAGCGCCTTGTTCTCGTGCTCGGGCGGCTGCGGCATGATCTCGAGCTGGACGACCGAGGCCGCGCCCTGGCGGTTTGAAGTACCGATGCAGTCGGAGCCGGTGTCACCGCCGCCGATCACCACCACGTGCTTGCCCTTTGCCGACAGCGTGCCGGCGGGCGCCGCTACGTCCTCTTGATCGCCCGCATTGCGCTTGTTCTGCTGGGTCAGGAACTCCATGGCATAGTGGATGCCGTCCAGATCCCGGCCGTGGGCGTTCAGGTCGCGGGGGTCTTCAGCGCCGTTGGCCATGACCAGCACATCGTAGTCATCCAGCAGCCGCTGGACCGAGACGTCGACACCGACCTCGAAATTGCAGCGGAAGATGACGCCCTCCGCCTCCATCTGCCGGATGCGCCGGTCGATGAGGTGCTTTTCCATCTTGAAGTCGGGAATGCCGTACCGCAGCAGGCCGCCGGGACGGTCCGACTTCTCGAACACTGTGGTCGCATGGCCCGCGCGCGCCAACTGCTGGGCGCAGGCCAGGCCAGCCGGGCCCGAACCGACCACGGCCACGCGCTTTCCGGTGCCGCGCTCCGAGGGCTGGGGCGTGACCCAGCCTTCTTCCCATCCGCGATCAATGATCTGGCACTCGATCGACTTGATCGTGACCGGCGTATCCGGGATGTTCAGCGTACAGGACGCCTCGCATGGGGCAGGGCAGATGCGACCGGTGAATTCCGGAAAATTGTTCGTGGACTGCAGGTTGTCCAGCGCATCGCGCCATTGGTCGCGATAAACCAGATCGTTGAAATCCGGGATCTGGTTGTTCACCGGGCAGCCCTGGTGACAGAACGGGATCCCGCAGCTCATGCAGCGGGACGCCTGCTGCTGCAGTTCAGCCTGCGGCAGGGGTTCGACGAATTCCTTCCAGTGCTTCAGGCGTTCGGCCACGGGCGCGTAGCCGCGGTCATGACGCTCGATCTCCAGGAAGCCGGTGGGCTTGCCCATGTAGTCCCCCGTAAACTTTACTATTCAGCCGCGACGGCGGCGGCGGCGGCGGCGCGCTCGCGCGCCATATCGGTGAGTGCGCGGCGGTAGTCCTTTGGCATGACCTTGACGAAGGACAGGAGAGCCTTGTCCCAGTTATCCAGGATCTCGGCCGCGCGCTTGCTACCGGTATGCAGGTGATGGCGCTCGATCAGGATGCGCAACCGCTCTGCATCGAAGGCCAATAGGTCGCCCATGCCATTGTTGTCCACCGAGACGGAGCGCTGGCCGGGTCGACCCGCGTCATCGCCGCCCTGGGCGGGCCCAACCGGCTCAAGATCGACCATGGCCTTGTTGCAAAGCGGATCGAAGCGGCGTCGGGGATCGTAGACATAGGCCACGCCGCCACTCATGCCAGCCGCGAAATTTCGGCCGGTATCGCCGAGAACGACCACGACGCCGCCGGTCATGTACTCGCAGCCGTGGTCGCCCACGCCCTCGACGACCGCCACCGCGCCGGAATTCCGCACGGCGAACCGCTCGCCGGCCACGCCCTCAAGATAGGCTTCACCCGCGATCGCGCCGTAGAGCACCGTATTGCCCACGACGATGTTCTGGGTCGGGTCACGCAGCGATCCCGCAGGCTGACGCACCACCACGCGGCCGCCGGACAGGCCCTTGCCCACATAGTCGTTGGCGTCCCCGACAAGAGTCAGGCTGACGCCCCGCGCCGCAAAGGCGCCGAAGCTCTGGCCGGCCGTACCCTTGAACATGAGCGCGATCGTGTCATCGGCCAGACCCGCATGGCCATAGCGCTTGGCCACCTCACCGGAGAGCATCGCACCTACGGTTCGGTTGATGTTGCGCACGGCGTATTCGCCGCGAACCGGCGACCCCTTCTCAAGAGCCTCCTGCGCATCGGCGATCAGGGTGTGGTCCAGAGCGTGCTCCAGGCCATGGTTCTGGTGCTCGGCATTACGCAGGCTCTTCTGGCCCTGGTCCGGCACGGAATAGAGGATGCGTGACAGGTCGATACCGTGGGCCTTCCAGTGGTCCAGCGCCGGAGCCATGTTGAGACGATCAACCCGACCGATCATCTCGGCGACCGTCCGGAAGCCCAGCTGGGCCATGATCGCCCGCAGTTCCTCGGCCACGAAGAAGAAGTAGTTGATCACATGCTCGGGCTGGCCGGTGAAGCGCGCGCGCAGCACCGGATCCTGGGTCGCGACCCCTACCGGGCAGGTGTTGAGGTGGCACTTGCGCATCATGATACAGCCCGCCGCGATCAGCGGAGCAGTAGCAAACCCGAATTCATCGGCCCCCAGCAACGCGCCGATGGCCACGTCCCGGCCGGTACGGAGGCCCCCGTCCACCTGCACCGCAATGCGGGCGCGCAGGCCGTTGAGCAGCAGCGTCTGCTGGGTCTCGGCCAGGCCGATTTCCCAGGGCGATCCAGCATGGGTCAGGGAGGTCAGTGGGGAGGCGCCAGTACCGCCCTCGAAGCCAGAAATGGTGACATGATCGGCCCGGGCCTTGGCGACGCCGGCCGCCACGGTGCCCACGCCCACCTCCGAGACCAGCTTCACAGAAATCCGCGCCTTCGAATTCACGTTCTTCAGGTCGTGGATCAGCTGGGCCAGATCCTCGATCGAATAGATATCGTGATGCGGCGGCGGGCTGATCAGGCCTACGCCCGGCGTCGAGTGACGTACACGGGCGATGTTGGCGTCGACCTTGTGGCCGGGAAGCTGGCCGCCTTCGCCGGGCTTGGCGCCCTGTGCCATCTTGATCTGGATGTCGTCGGCGTTGACCAGATACTCGGTGGTCACGCCGAACCGGCCCGAGGCGACCTGCTTGATCGCCGAACGCATGGAGTCGCCATTGGCCATCCGGACGAAGCGATCCGGCTCCTCACCGCCTTCGCCCGTGTTGGACCGACCACCGATGCGGTTCATGGCGATCGCCAGCGTGGTGTGGGCTTCCCGGCTGATCGAGCCAAACGACATGGCTCCCGTGGAGAAGCGCTTGACGATCTCCGACGCCGGTTCGACCTCGTCCAACGGGACCGCGGCGCCGTCGGTGAAACGCATCAGGCCGCGGATGGTGAGCAGGCGTTCGCTCTGCTCGTTGATCTCATCGGCGAAGCGCTGGTAGGCGTCGGGCAGGTTGCCGCGAACGGCGTGCTGAAGGCCCGAGACCGCTTCCGGCGTCCAGGCATGGCTCTCGCCGCGCAGCCGCCAACCGTACTGGCCGCCTACATCCAGCATCGTCCGGTAAATTGGATTGTCGCCGAAGGCGTCGCGGTGGCGGCGGACGCTTTCCTTGGCGATCTCGATCAGGCCGGCCCCCTGAATGGTCGAGGCTGTGCCGGTGAAGTACCGGTCGATCAGGTCGGTCGACAAGCCAACGGCGTCGAAAATCTGGGCGCCGCAATAGGACTGGTAGGTGGAGATGCCCATCTTGGACATCACCTTCATGATGCCCTTGCCAACCGCCTTGATATAGTTCTTGCGGACCTCGTAAGCTGAAAGCGTGAGGCCGTTGCGGACCCGTAACTGCTCCAGGGTCTGGAAGGCGAGGTAGGGATTGACGGCCTCGGCGCCATAGCCGGCCAGCACACAGAAGTGATGCACCTCGCGGGCCTCGCCGGTCTCGACGACCAGGCCGGTCTGCATACGCAGGCCCTGGCGGATCAGGTGATGGTGCACCGCCGCCGTAGCCAGGGCCGCCGGGATTGGAATGCGGTCCGCGGAGACCTCGCGGTCAGACAGGATGAGTATATTGTTGTCGGCCAGCACGGCGTCGGTGGCCTCACGGCAAAGGCGCTCGATGGCCGCATCGAGGCCGTCGGCGCCCTCCTCCGCCGCCCAGGTGGCATCGAGGGTGGCGGTGCGGAAAGCGCCATCCAGCAGCTCATTTACGGCGCGGATCTTGGCCAGATCTTCATCGGTGAGGATGGGTTGGGCCACTTCCAGCCGCTTGTGGGTTCCGGCGTTGCGGCCCAGCAGGTTGGGTCGGGGGCCGATCATGGACACAAGGCTCATGACCAGCTCCTCGCGGATCGGATCGATCGGCGGGTTGGTGACCTGAGCGAAGTTCTGCTTGAAGTACTCGTATATCAGCTTCGGACGCTGCGAGAGTACGGCGATGGGCGTGTCGGCGCCCATGGAGCCGATAGGATCGTCCCCGTCGCGGCCCATGGGCTCCAGGAAGAACTGCAGGTCTTCCTGGGTGTAACCAAACGCCTGCTGGCGATCGAGAAGGGTCTCGGGGTCATTGGTGACCGCTTCGCCGACGACGCCCTCCATGGAGAGCTCTTCCAGCTTGAACTGGGTTTCCGCCAGCCATTCCTCATAGGGTTCGGCTTCGGCGAGGGTCCGCTTGATCTCCTCGTCCTCGATGATGCGGCCTTCTTCCATGTCGATGAGCAGCATCTTGCCGGGCTGAAGACGCCACTTACGGACGATGCGCGCTTCCGGAACGTCCAGCACGCCGACCTCGGAAGCCATGATCACGTGGTCTTCGTCAGTGATCACGAAACGCGCCGGGCGCAGACCGTTCCGATCCAGGGTGGCGCCGATCTGGCGGCCATCCGTGAAGGCCACCGCAGCAGGGCCGTCCCAAGGCTCCATAAGCGCGGCGTGATACTCGTAGAAAGCCTTCCGCTTGGCGTCCATCAGCGGATTGCCGGCCCAAGCCTCCGGGATCAGCATCATCACCGCCTGGGCCAACGGAATTCCGCCTGCCACCAGCAGCTCGAGCGCATTGTCGAGGCAGGCGGTGTCTGACTGGCCGTGCGGGATCAGCGGCCACATCTTGTTGAGGTCCGGGCCGATCAGGTCGCTTTCCAGCGAACGGCGCCGTGCGTTCATCCAGTTCACATTGCCGCGGACCGTGTTGATCTCGCCGTTATGGGCAATGAACCGGTACGGGTGGGCCAGCTTCCAGGACGGGAAGGTGTTGGTGGAGAATCGTTGGTGGACCAGCGCCAGGGCCGACGTGCATCGCTCGTCCGACAGGTCCTTGTAGAAGGTCCCCACCTGGCCGGCCAGCAACAGGCCCTTGTAGACCACGGTGCGCGTGGACAGGGATGGTAGGTAAACGTTGACCAGATCCGGCAGGCCCCGCTTGGCCGCGACGTCGGCCAAGGGATTCTGGAACTGCTTGCGCACGGCCAGCAGCTTGCGCTCGTGAGCGTCCTGGTCCTTTACATTGGGACCCCGGCCGATAAACGCCTGCCGCACCACCGGCATCGACGCCAGCACGGCTTCGCCCAGGCCTGTCGGATCCGTGGGCACGTCGCGCCACCCGATCAGCGGCTGCTTTTCCACGCGCAGGAAGTGCTCGAACTGCTCCATGGCCGCAGTTCGGCTAAGCGGATCCTGCGGCAGGAAGCACATTGCGACCGCATATTCGCCTGGCGGCGGGAGCTCAACGCCAGCCTCTTCGGCCCAGGCGCGGTACAGGACATCGGGAATCTGGATAAGGCAGCCCGCACCATCACCCACAAGCGGGTCGGCGCCCACGGCGCCGCGATGGTCGATATTCAGCAGGATCTGCAGACCGGACCGGACAACCTCGTGCGATTTGCGGCCTTTGATATTCGCGACAAAGCCCACGCCGCACGCATCGTGCTCGTTCGCCGGATCGTACAGTCCTTGCGGCTTGGGCAGTCCCATCGTCGTCTCTCACACAAGCACGCGTAACCGCGACCCGATACCTCACTTGAGGAGGGCCGTACGTGCATCTCGGGCGCATTTACCCGGCATGATCGGCCCTTGTCGATGGGCAGGACCGCTGGCCGGGGGCAGAATCTTCCAACTGGCGCCGAAGATGCGGCGGCGGGCGCGCGTACAGCCGCGTCGCGCGACGTTCAAATTGGCGTTCGAGAGCAGGGGAATGTAGGTTTGGAACTGACGGCATTGACGCGAGACTGGCATGTGGCTGGACATTGATGCGCCACCGATGATCGACCGGGCGGTGGCCTCGCCTGCGGCGATCCGACCGCTGACGGAAGTCTATTATGGCGGCCCGGATCAGGCGCCTCGCGCGCTGCGTGATGTCCTGAAGGCCCGGGTAGAGGCCGCGCCGGCTGGCAGCGAAATCGTCTGGGCTACTTACTATTTCCGCGACCGGGATCTCGCTGGAAGCCTTGTGGCGGCCCACCGACGTGGTGTTCGGGTGCGAATCCGCATCGAGGCCAGCCCCCGCAGCCCCGATGCCAACCGCGCCGTTATTGACATGCTCCGGGCGGAACTCGGTGATGACCTGCGTGTGCAGCGGGCCTGGTTCGGGTTGGCGCACCTTCACACCAAGATCTACGCCTTTTCCGGTCCGCAGCCGGAAGCCCTGATCGGGTCGTTCAATCCTTCGGGGGACGAAATTCCCAACCCCGGATTGCTGGCGCAAATCGGTGACCAGGACCGGGGCCAGAATCTGCTCGTGGCCTTTCGCGAACCGGGCGTCGCCCGCTCGCTGTACCGCCAGGCTGAGCGAATCTGGACAGGCCGGGGCGTCTCGCGCTTCGCCAGTCGGATGAATCGGCCCCGCAGGTTCGAGGATGCGCGCCTCTACTATTTCCCACGCCTGAGGCCGGATGTGGTTGACCGCCGGATCGAAAGACTCGGTCCGGGAGATCGGGTTCAGGCGGCCATTTCGCACATGGACAAAGGTCCCTTCGCCAGGCAGTTGGCCGAGGCGGCGGAGCGGGGCGCCGAGATCGATCTGGTGGTTCACGAGACGACCCGCCGGGTGCCCCGAAGCGTTGTTCGGGATCTTGGCAGGGCGGGGGTGAATATCCAGCGCTATTGCGACGCAGGGGACCTGCCAATGCACGCCAAGTTCGTGCTCATTGACGACGGTGGTCAGCGATCAGCCTGGTTCGGCAGTTTCAACTACACGGCGACATCGCGGTACCTTAACCAGGAAGTTCTGGCGCGCAGCACCAACGCCCAGGTTATTGATGATCTGGAGGCCAGGTTCCAGATCCTGTCCGACGAGGCAGCCCAACAGGCCCCGACCTGCGGCGACACGGCGCGGACCACCACCGTCTCAGCGGATCGATAACGCCTACGGCCACGAGAGTGTGAGACAGGCACGATTGCGCCATCAATAATTCCGCGCGCGACATGAAACTGCAGCAAAGACGCCACAGGCCGGTAACCCAATCAGATCATTTAGCCCCCGCTCGAAGTTCATCACAGATTCATCGGGCAGCACTTGAGCAACGCGACGAGGGGCGAACGCGGTTCGATTCAAGATCCGCTTCATCCTGCGCGCAAGTCTTTGGAGCGGCAGTTGATGTACTTGGAAGATATAGCCCCCATAGCGTCGATTGAGCGACCGGCCGTCGAGTCCCGGGTGCTTGGCGGCGCCTCCGATCCCGACACCAGCCCAACCCGGGATCTCAGCGTCCTGACCTACAATGTGCGAGGACTGCCATGGCCCATCGCTAGCGGGCGCGGTGATGCATTGAGGGCGATCGGGCAGGAACTGGCGCAGATGCGGCGATCAGGACAACAACCCGATGTGGTGCTGATCCAGGAGGGGTTCCGCAGCGAGATCGCCGAGCTGGTGCAAACCAGCGGATACCGCTTCTGGGCGCGGGGGCCAGGGCGTGGGTCAGGCTTTGGCCGCCTGACGAGCGCCGGGCTGCACGTCCTGTCAGATGCCCCGATCATTGACGTCAGACGCCACGCTTTCGGCGACTGTGCGGGCCTGGACTGTTTCGCCAACAAGGGCGTCATGTCCGTGCGGATTGTCCCCGACGGCTATGCGACACCGATCGACATCGTCAACACTCACCTGAACTCCAAACGCGCTTCGCGGGCCGCGCCAGCTGACGCGTTGGCCGCCCACAATCGCCAGGTGCGCCAGCTGAACGCCTTCGTCGAAAAAGTCCGCCAGCCGGGGGTCCCGATGGTGGTGGGCGGTGACTTCAATGTGCGCAACGCCCCGCAACGCTACTACTTCAACGCCCTGGAGCGCCCCTACACGGTGGTCAGCGAGTACTGCAGTCAGCGGACCGAGCCCGACTGCGGCGTACGCGATGCTGACCCTGTCACTGAACCCTGGCTCCGCTCGCAGGACCTGCAGGCCTTCGTCTCAGATGAGCAGGTGAGCATTCGCCCTCTGAAGACCGACCTGATGTTCTCTAATGCAAAAGGCCAGCCGCGGCTTTCCGATCACGACGGCTACGTGGTGCGATATCAGCTCCAGTGGGCGAGGCCCGAGAGCACGCTCAAGTATCGCGCCACCGACTCGGTCGTGGTCAAACCAAGAATGGGCGCATGGGGCGTGAAGATATCCTGGAAACCCTGATCGCCTGACACCGGGCCGCGTTGGATGCGACGGGGACGGGTATCCTGGACGCCGTGAAGGTTAACCGACGATCCTGACCGGCAGACTCTCGTAGCCCTTTACGAAGCTCGAGCGCACGCGCCGTGGTTCGGCCATGACCTCAATATGGCTCCACCGCTTGAGAATTTCTTCCCAGACGATCTTGAGCTGCAACTCCGCGAGCCGATTGCCCACGCAGCGATGGATGCCAAAGCCGAATGACAGGTGCTGGCGCGGACGCTCGCGATCAATGATTAAGGCGTCAGGGTTGGCGATCTCGGCGTCGTCGCGGTTGCCGGAGACGTACCACATGACGACCTTGTCGCCCTTTTTGATGGTCTGGCCACCCAGTTCCACATCCTTGACAGCCGTGCGGCGCATATGGGCCAGCGGCGTTTGCCAGCGGATGATCTCGGGAACCATGCTGGTGACCAGGCTGTGGTCGGCGCGCAGCTTTTCGAACTCGGCTGGGAACTTGCTCAGGGCATAGAGACCCCCGCTGAGGGAATTGCGGGTGGTATCGTTACCGCCCACGATCAGCAGGATTACATTCCCCAGATACTCATCCGGGCTCATGTTCCGGGTGGCGTCGCTGTGGGCCATCATCGAGATCAGGTCGCCTCGCGGCGGCAGGTTCACCCGCTCGTTCCAGAGGCCGGTGAAATAGGCCAGACACTCCATGAGCTCGGCCTGACGGGCCTCTTCCGTCTCAACTATTCCGCCGGCCACGGGCAAGGCTGTCGCCACATCGGACCAACGGGTGAGCTTTCGACGCTCCTCGAAGGGGAAGTCAAACAGCGTGGCCAACATCTGTGTGGTGAGCTCGATGGACACCCGGTCGACCCAGTCGAAGGTTTCGCCAACCGGCAGGGCGTCGAGGATCTTGCCGGCCCGCTCGCGGATAATCGGTTCCATCTGCATCAGGTTGGCGGGGGAGACGATGGGGCTGACCGCCTTGCGCTGCACGTCGTGCTTGGGCGGATCCATGGCGATGAAACTGGGCCGCCGCAGATCCAGACGTGCGTCACGGATCGTGATCCCGCCCAGCGCCGCATCCGAGGAGAAGGTGGCGTGGTTGGTGTCCACCGCCATGATGTCCTGATATCGGGTCACCGACCAATAGGGGCCGAACTCACTCTCCTTGCACCAGTGCACCGGCGCCTCGGCGCGCAGGCGCTCGAAATAGGGCCAGTGGGCGTCGTTCAGGAAAAGCTCGGGATCGCCTGGATTAAGGTCCTCCAGCGGCGTGGACCACGCCTTTGCCTGGAACTCATCCTTCAGATTGATCGCGCCATCCGCCATGAACGTGTCTCCCTCGCATGAACATGCGCCTATTTTGGGCCAGTTCGCAAATCGCGGCCGTCAGTCTTGTTTGTCTCAGCGGGCTCCGACTTCGCCCATGGGGGGCGGACCAGGGGGCGGGGGAAAGGCCAGCGGCGCCACCGCTGCGCCCGGCGATCCCGCAACCGCGGCCCTGTAGAGCGCGTCGCCGAGCGGGCTGTAGGTGACAGCCTCGACCACCAGAAGCAGCCCGAACATGGCCGCCAACCCCCGACTCCAGGCCGGGTGGATGCGCCCGCTGCGACGATGGTCGGCCCACATCCCGACAAGGGGGAAGATCAATGAAACGACGAATGTCGCCTCCCAGGCCCAGGGCGTCAGCAGCGGCATGGGCAGCAGTCGGCCAAGGCCGGGGCCGAGAAGTATCGCCATCGCGCAAAAGTGCAGGCGTCGATGCCAGTCTGTCTGTCGCCGCAGCGCGATCGCAGCTGTGGTCAGTCCCACGAACGTGAGCAGCGACAGGACATCGAACACCAGGAACTGCAGCGGACGGAAAAAGAACGGGATCGCACCCCGACGCGCCATGTCAACGGTCACGGCGCACCCGAGCACGAGCATCGCCAGGATCCAGCCGGCGCCGATCCAGCCGAGGCGGCGATGAAGCGCGCTCCGACCTGTGGCGACGAATATGTTCTGCAACAGGTAGATGCCCAGCCAGCCCATGAAAACGACGGCATGCGCATGGACCATCAGCGGCGCCGAGAAGCTGGATCTGCCCGTCGCCAGTTGAACCGAGAAGCCCGCGACGAGCACCACGGCCATGGCGATCACAGTGCCGAGAAAGAAGCGGTCGTCCCGCTGGTCTGGCGGGAGCCCGTCATCCGTTGTCGTTGTCATTCTGATCTCCCCCAATTGGCGCCGCCGGGCGCGCAGCCTAACCCGCCGCCTCGTTGATCTGGGCCTTTGGGCGAGAGGATGGGACGACGGGGATCTCGTGATCCTCGAGCGGCTTCATCCATGTCTTGCGCGCCATTGCCGCAGCGAGATACGGCGCAAGTTCCTTTTGCTTGCGGGCCTCACGCTCTGCCACCTCGGCCTTGAACGTCGGCATCACCTCGGCGGCGAACAACTCCAGCGACTCACAGATGTGAGCGTGCCGGTTACGACCAGCTTGTTGCAGGAAGATCACCTGATCCACCCCTGCAGCCTGAAAGGCGGCGATATGCTGGCGGATATCGTCGGGGGTGCCAATGCCGTTGGCGTTGAACTTCGCCGCTTTTCGCGCGGCGATTATCTCGTCGTCGCTGGCCGCGCGGGATTTCTGGAAATCCTCGAACAGGGTGGAGCGGCCCGGCACGGCGTCGTGGGCCACCAGGGCGTTGACCGCATAGGAGAAGAACTCGAACCCCTCCTGCCCGCGTCGGATCGCCTCGTCGCGATCGTGATGGACCGAGAAGTTCGAGACCATGGCGATGTTGGCGTTCACCGCATGGCCGATGGGGACACACGCTTCAGACTTGATGATCCCGTAGTAGATATCGGCCCAGGCCCGCGCCTCCTCCGGATTGACGAAGGAAAAGGCCAGCGCGCCGACGCCAAGGGAAGCCGCCACCTTGATGGTGTCGCGATTGGTGCAGGCCATCCACATGGGCGGATGGGGTGACTGCATCGGCTTGGGGATCACATTGCGGCAGGGAAAGGAGAAGCTCTTCCCTTCAAAGCCCGGATAGGGGTCCATCACCATCATGTTGGCGATCTGCTCGGCGGCCTCGATGGCCATGGCCCTCTTCTCGCGGGCGGGAATGCCGAAGCCGCCCAGTTCCAGCCGGGTCGCCCCCTCGCCGATGCCGAAGTCGAGCCGGCCGCGGGAGATGATGTCGAGGGTCGCCAGACCCTCGGCGGTGCGCGCCGGATGATTGTAGTTGGGGATCACCTGGCGGATGCCGTGGCCTACCCGGATGTTCTTGGTCAGGGCCGCACAGGCTGACAGGAACACCTCAGGTGCGGAAGAGTGGGAGTATTCCTCGAGGAAATGATGTTCCACCTCCCAAGCGTAGTCATAGCCCAGCCGGTCAGCGAGCACGACCTGCTCCAGGGCGTCATGGAACATCCTGGCCTCATCGCCCGGATTCCAGGGTTTGGGCAGCTGGTGCTCGTAGAAGATCCCGAACCGCATGGCGCGTTTGCTCCTGTTGGTCGACGCCCTTCGGCGCTCTTGAATTCACTTTCGCGTTGGACAGTACGTGATGGCAAGCCCGTTGACGTCGCCGTCCGTCAGGGTCAGCGTCGGCCGGCCGCCGGAAGAGCGGGAATTGGGAGATCGCCATGAGCGAAGCCGTATCGCCGGAAACCTGGGTGGGTCCGTTCCGGACGCCGCGCAACATGGCCGCCGAGGCCCGGGGCTCGATCCATGACGACGCCACGGCGACGCGACTTGGCTTTCGTGGCGGCACGGTGGCGGGATCGATCCACCTGGACCAGTTCGTGCCACGCCTGGTGGAAAACTTTGGACCGCAATGGTTCGAGACCGGCGGGCTATCGGTCTATTTCACCCAGGCGACCGTGGACCGCGAGGAGGTTCAATGCGCTGTCGAGCCCGGCGCGGACCGCCTGCGACTCTCGATGCACAACCACGATGGCGCCCTGATCTGCCAGGGGACCGCATCGGCCCAACCCGACGCCGGGTCGGAACTGGCGCGGCGGTTCGAGACACAGACCCCTGCAGCGGCCGGAGCGCTGCGCATCCTGGCCGCGATGCAGGTCGGAGATGAAAACCACGATCTGGCCGTATCCGTGGCGCCGGAGACCCTGGCCCGCTCTCTGGGGGTCATCACCGAGGCCCTATCCGCCTATGAGACCGGTATCCTGCCCCCGTCACTGGTGATCCACATGGCGCACATGACGCGCGAGGCGGTGATGGCGAAATCCACCCGCCCGCAAGTCGCCCTCTACGGCGCGCTGGAGGTGCAGAACCTGGCCGGGCCACTCAGGGTGGGCGTCGACTATCAGGCCCGCACCAGGGTGCTCAAGCTGAGTGAGAGCCCAAAGACCGAGAACGTCTGGTATGAAGTCATCTTCACCGAGGCCGGGCACGACATCGCCCGCGTCCTCTATTTCCTGCGGGTGCTGAAAGGCTCCTCCCCCCTCTGGGCGCAGGGCTGAATTCGAGCAGACGAGACCCTGATGGACGACGCCGCGCCCACCCTCGCCAACAGCCTGGACCTGTCGGCCTTCTGGATGCCGTTCACCGCAAACCGACAGTTCAAGGCCGCGCCGCGTCTGTTGGCGTCTGCAGCCGGGATGTACTACCGCACGGAGGATGGCCGCGAGATTCTGGACGCGACCTCGGGTCTCTGGTGCGTCAACGCAGGTCATGGGCGTATCGAGATCGCCGACGCCGTCCACAGGCAGCTGATGACCCTGGACTATGCGCCCACATTCCAGATGGGCCATCCCGTCGCCTTTGACTTCGCTTCGGCGCTGGCGAAGTTGACGCCATCGGGCCTCGACCGGGTTTTCTTCACCAACTCGGGATCGGAGGCGGTGGATACCGCGCTGAAGATCGCCATGGCCTATCACCGCGCTCGCGGCCAGGGACAGCGCACCCGCATCGTGGGTCGCGAGAAAGGTTATCACGGCGTCGGCTTCGGCGGGATATCGGCGGGCGGGCTGGTGAACAATCGCCGGACTTTTGTAACCCTGCCCTCGGACCATATGCGCCACACTCATGATCCGGCGCGGAACGCGTTTTCCCGGGGACTGCCCGCCCATGGCGCCGAACGGGCCGAAGATCTCGAACAGCTGATCGCGCTGCACGGCGCCGAAACCCTGGCGGCGGTGATCGTCGAGCCGGTGTCAGGATCCGCCGGGGTGCTGCCACCGCCGGTGGGCTATCTGGAGCGCCTGCGCGCCATCTGCGACGCCCATGGAATCCTGCTGATCTTCGATGAGGTGATCACCGGCTTCGGGCGACTGGGCTCCGCCTTCGCCGCCCATCATTTCGGCGTGGTCCCTGACCTGATGACCACCGCCAAGGCCATCACCAATGGCGTTCTGCCGATGGGCGCCGTGTTCGCCAGCCGGGCGGTGCACGACGCGGTGGTCGACAGCGGCGCGGAGGGCGTGATCGAGTTCTTCCACGGCTACACCTATTCCGGCCATCCGGTAGCCGCCGCCGCCGGGCTCGCCACGCTGGAGATCTACCGCCGCGAGGGTCTGTTGACGCGTGTCGGGGGCCTCGCCGAAACCTGGGAGACGGCGATCCACAGCCTGGCGGACGCACCGCACATGACCGACATTCGCAACCTTGGCCTTATGGCGGGGCTTGACCTGGCGCCGCGTCCCGGAGCTCCGGGCGCACGCGGCTATGAAATGCTGGTTCGCATGCTGGAGGCAGGCGTTCTCGTACGCGCCACCGGCGACACCATCGCCCTTTCTCCGCCTCTGATTGTCAGCGAGGGCGAGATCGGCCGGATCGTGGAAACCCTGCGCCGGGTCATTTCGACGCTCGACTGACCGCCCTGGCGATCGCCGCTACGCGCGCCGACGTCGGAAGGGGGTTGCCGTCCAGACTGGCCACCGCGCGTACGCCGATCAGGCTGTTGGTGATGAACATCGGCGCGCCGGCCAGACGGCCTGGGTTGGCGAATACCTCCCCCACAGGCAGTCCGAGGCCCTGGCAGGCGGCGATAACTTCGCGGCGCATGATCCCGTCCAGAACCCCGCACTCCAGGCTGGGGGTGAACACCTCGTCATGGCGGATCCAGAACACATTGGCCGCTGCAGCGCAGGCGATCTCGCCGGCGGTGTTCAGCATCAGCGCTTCCTCGGCCCCCGCCCCGCGCGCCTCAGCCCGGGCCAGGACGTTGTCCAGGTAGGACAAGGATTTCAGCCGCGACGTCGGCGAGCGGTCGTTGCGACGGACACGGGCGGTGGCCAGGCTGACCGGTCCGGTGGGAAGCCCCGAAGGCGCAGCCGATACGACCAGCCGAGGCGCCAGCACCTCCGGGAGATCAAGCCCACGACCGCCCGATCCCGCGGTCCAGCTCAGCCGGACAGCGACGCGCTTTGCGGGCCCGAGGTCGCGAACCGCTGCATCGGCAGCCGAGCGGATATCCCGCCGATCCGGCAGGGGCAGGCCCAGCGCCCGGCAGCCCCGCTCCAGGCGCTCAACATGGGCGTCCCAGTGTTCCGGTTCGCCCGACGCCCACAGCACGGTCTCGAACAGTCCGTGGCCCAGGGTGAATCCACGGTCATCCATGGCGATGTCAGTCATCTCGCCCCCGTCAGCGCGTTGAGGATGGCGCCGATCTTGGCCGTCGTCTCCCGCACCTCGGACATCGGGTCGCTGTCGGCGACGATTCCGCCGCCCGCGCGGGCTTCGAACCCCCAGCCTGCCGGGTTTTCGCTCAGGGACACCGTGCGGATGAGAACACTGGCCTCCATCGACCCGTCGAGGCCCAGCCAGAACAGGCTGCCGCAATAGGGACCCCTGGGCGGCTCGTGGCGGGCGATCACCGACATCGCCGCCAGCTTGGGCGCGCCCGTCACCGAGCCTGGCGGGAAGGCAGCACAGAAGGCGTCCCAGGTCGTGGCTCCAGTCTTCAACCGCCCCCGGACGCGTGAGACCAGATGGTGGACATTGGCGTAGCTACGCAGGACCGCGCGCGCCGGGACGCTCACCGTGCCGGGATCGCAGACCCGGGCCAGATCATTGCGTATCAGGTCGACGATCATCAGATTCTCCGCCTGATCCTTGGCGCTGGCCTGAAGCTCGGCGGCCAGCGCCGCATCGCTCACCGGGTCGGCGCCGCGCGCGCGGGTGCCTTTGATCGGCTGGCTCTCGGCCCATAGTGCGTCACCTTCCCGACGGACCGACAGGAACTGCTCCGGTGAATTGGAGACCAGGGCGCGACCGGGAAGACGCAGGTAAGCCGCATAGGCCGCCGGGCTCTGGCGCGTCAGTCGGCGGAACAGATCGAATGGTGTGACGCCCGCCGCAAGTCGCCCCCGCCAGGGTCGGGCCAGATTGGCCTGGAACAGGTCGCCGGCGGCAATCCGGCAGACGGTGTCCGCCACTGCCAGGGCGTGGTCGGCGTCGGACACAGCGCACGCAACATGATCGGCCAGCACGCCGGCTCGCGCGAAGCATCGCGGGCCGTCCAGCCAGGTCAGCGCCGCATCCGCCCGGGCCTTTGCCATGAGGGCATCAGAGCCCCGACCCACGGCCACCGCACGCCGTTCGCCGGCGTGGAAGGCCAGCAGCGCCGGATAGCACAGTACGATCAGGTCCGGCCCATCGCCCCGCGCCTGGGGCGCCGTGGGCTCCAGCTCAGCAGAAAGTTCATAGGCGGCGAGGCCGACAAAGCCCCCCTGGAACGGCGGTCCCCCGGCGTACAATTCAGCGCCTGAACAATCCAGATCTGCGGGGTCTTCGCCCCTGACCGTCAGCCGGGGGTGACGCAGGACATACGACCAACCCCCTTCGCCCGACAGCAGCACGCAGGCATGCGTCTCATCAGCGAAAGCCGACGCGACCTCCAGCGGATCGGCCCATGCGAAGGCGCGTAGCGCTACGGCTCTCATATCACCGGAAGTATCGAGGATTTGGGGGCCGCACGTCACGCGTCGCCTATAGCCCATCTCTGGCGGATTCGCCTGCGCTTGCCTGCCGCGCCGGAAGGCGCGCGTGATGTGCAAAATACCAGGAGGATGCGATGGCCTATGAGACCCTGCTCTACGAGCTGGACGGGCCCGTTCTTACGATCACACTCAATCGTCCGGACAAGCTGAACGCCTACACCGCCACCATGGGCGCCGAGCTGACCGACGCGTTTCAGAGAGCAGATGCGGACGACGCGGTGCGGGTGGTGATTGTCACGGGCGCGGGTCGGGGCTTCTGCGCGGGCGCGGACATCTCGGCCGGCGCGGGTGCTTTCGACACCCAGGCGGAAGGGTCCGTGGCGTTCCAGGCTCCAGGCCAGGCGCGGGCCGAAGGCGGCGGATTCGTGGGGGCCATCTATGGCTGTCGCAAGCCATCCATAGCAGCGATCAATGGGGCAGCCGTAGGCGTGGGCGCCACCTTGACCCTGCCGATGGACATCCGGATCGCAGCGTCGGGCGCGCGGATAGGCTTTATCTTCGCGCGTCGCGGCCTGGTGCCGGAGGCCGGCAGCGCCTGGTTCCTGCCCCGGCTGGTGGGCCTGCCGCAGGCGCTGCGCTGGTGCCTGACGGGCAAGCTGGTTCCGGCCGATGAGGCCCTTGCGGGCGGACTGGTGAGCGAGGTCGTCGATCCGGACCATTTGCTGGTTCGCGCTCGCGAGATCGCGATGGAGATCGCCGAAAACACCGCGCCTGTGTCCATCGCGCTGGCGCGGCAAATGCTATGGCGCTTCTCCGGCGAACCGGATCCCTCCGGGGCGCTGGCCGTGGATGGGCGCCTGTCGATGATCCTGGGCGCCGGCCCCGACGTGAAGGAAGGCGTCAGCGCCTTTCTGGAAAAGCGCCCGCCCCGGTTCCCGGGGCGGGTGTCCGAAGACATGCCGGACCTCTATCCCTGGTGGAAGGATTAGCCGCCCCAGAACCCCGACTTTGGCGGATAGAGCACGCCGGACTCGACCCGGCAGCCGCCGGGGCGGTCCTGCGCCAGCCACCAGGGGCCGTCGAGATCGCAGGCGTCAGCCTGGGCGGCGACCCATAGATGGGGGGCGATGGAGAGGGAACTGCAGACCATGCAGCCCGCCATGACGCCGAGTCCGAGCGCCCGCGCACGTTCCGCCATGGCCAGCGCCTCGGTCAGGCCGCCAGCCTTGTCGAGCTTGATGTTGACCATCTGATAGCGCCCGGCCACCTGCTCCAGGTCTTCGGACGTATGGACCGCCTCGTCGGCGCAGAGTGGGGCGGGATAGGCCAGGCCCTCGAGGTCCTGATCTGCGTCAGCGGGCAGCGGCTGCTCCACCATGATCACGTTCAGCTGCGAAATCTGGTCGGCCATGGCCATGAGGACAGCGAGGGTCCAGCCCTCGTTGGGATCGACAATCAGCCGCGCGTCCGGGGCGCCCTCGACCACGGCGGCCAGGCAGGCAGCGGGTTGTTCGGCATCCAGCTTGACCTTCAGCAGCGGCGCATCGGCCACCGCTGCCGCCGCGGCGCGCATGGCGGCCGGGGCGCCCAGGCTGATGGTCACGGCGGTCGGTATCGGACCAGGCGGCGGGCGACCCAGACGCTGGCCCACAGAGCGGCCGCTACGGCGCGCATCAAGATCCCAGAGCGCACAGTCCAGCGCGTTGCGCGCTGCGCCGGCCGGGAGCGCGGTCAGTACGGCTTCTATCGGCATACCGCTGCGCAGCCGGTCGCCCACGGCGGCCAACCGGGCCGCGACACCATCCAGGGTTTCGCCATAACGGGCGTAGGGCACACATTCGCCGCGCCCCAGCACCTCACCATCGGCCAGTTCGGCGACGACCACCTCTGCATGGGTCTTGACGCCGCGCGAGATGCGGAATGGCGCGCGCAGGGCCAGACGTTCGGCACGGACACGGAGGACGAGGCTCATGCGCGGCTTTTCACCCATCCGGCGCAAAACGTCGACAGGGTGATCACCCAGACCGTTGGCGTCATCGGGCGGATTTTGTGGCGTTGTTGGTGATGCCGTGGCGGCAGGCGACTTCCGCCTCGGTGTTTTCTCTTATGCGATCATTGGCGGATTGGCGGCGATCACCACGGCCAGTATTCTACTGGGCGCCATCGTCTATGGTACGGTGCAGGACCTGAACGGGGCGCGTCCGAAGGTCTTCGAATAGCCGGACCCCTCTTCACCTCCCTAGCGTCATCACGGTATCTGGCGGCCACGCCTTGAGGAGATCGCCATGATCCAGACCGACGCCCGCACCGTCTATGACCAGGACCTGACGCTGTTCCGGGATCAGGTGCGCAAGTTCTTTGACAAGGCGCTCTATCCGCACCTAGACCGCTGGGAGGAGGACGGCCTCGTCGACCGCGACTTCTGGCTGGCCTGCGGCGAGGCGGGACTGCTGTGTCCGACCCTGCCGGTGGAATATGGCGGCCTGGGCCTCGATTTCCGGTTCAACGCGGTGATCGACGAGGAACTGGCCTATGCGGGTTCCAGCGCAGGCATCACCCTGCAGTCGGACATCGTTGCCGACTACATCCTGAACTATGGCTCCGATGAGCAAAAGCAGCAGTGGCTGCCGAAGATGATCTCCGGCGAGGCGATCACCGCCATCGCCATGACCGAGCCTGGCACTGGCTCCGACCTGCAATCGGTGCGCACCACCGCCATCCGCAGCGGCAATGAGTATGTCATCAACGGCTCCAAGACCTACATCACCAATGGCCAGAACGCCGACCTGATCATCCTGGTGGCCAAGACCGACCCCTCGGCCGGCGGCAAGGGGATCTCGCTGATCCTGGTGGAGGCCACGCGGGCGGGGTTCTCGCGCGGGCGCAACCTGGACAAGATCGGCCAGAATTCGGCGGACACATCGGAGCTGTTCTTCGAGGACGTGCGCGTGCCAATCACCAACTGCCTGGGCGAGGAAGGCCGGGGATTCGCCTATCTGATGAGCCAGTTGCCGCAGGAGCGACTGGGCATCGCCATCTCGGCCCAGGGCGGCGCGCAGCGCGCCTTCGATGAGGCGGTGAAGTTCACCAAGGAGCGAAAAGCCTTCGGCCAGTCGGTTTTCGACTTCCAGAACACCCGTTTCACCCTGGCCGGCCTGAAGGCCAAGTTGCAGGCCGGCTGGGCGCACATCGACTGGTGCCTGGCGCGCCACCTGGAAGGCAAGCTGACGGCAGCTGAAGGCTCGGCCGCCAAGCTGTTCCACACCGAGCTGCAGTGGGAGGTTTGTGACGCAGCCCTGCAACTGCATGGCGGGGCCGGATACATGAACGAGTATCCCATCGCCCGGCTGTGGCGCGACGCCCGGGTCCAGCGAATTTATGGCGGCACATCGGAGATCATGAAGGAAGTCGTCGCCCGCTCTATCTAGACCGCCGCGTGACAGTCGCGCCCCCGTCCGCTATCGGGACGCGCAAGTTTCGAGGACGGGTCATTGGGCGAAGAGACGGAAGAGCAAGGCTGGGCCACAGCCAGAACGCTGGCGGAGGCCCTGCCCTATATCCAGACCTACGATCGTGAGACCGTGGTCATCAAATATGGCGGCCACGCCATGGGGGATGAGTCGGTGGCCCGGCTGTTCGCCACGGACGTTGTCCTCCTGAAGATGCTGGGTCTGCACCCCGTTGTCGTCCACGGTGGCGGTCCGCAGATTTCGGCCATGCTGGACCGCGCCGGCGTAAAGTCGACGTTCATCGACGGCCTGCGGGTCACGGACGCGGCCACCATGGAAGTCGCCGAGATGGTGCTGTCCGGCGCCATCAACAAGGAAATCGCCAGCTGGATCACCCAGGCCGGATCGCAGGCCAAGGTGCGCGGCGTAGGTCTTTCCGGCAAGGACGCGCGGCTGATCACCGTCGAAAAGGTCACCCGGACCCGGAAGGATCCGGATTCAGAAATCGAGAAGGTGGTCGATCTGGGATTTGTCGGCGAACCCAAGGCCATCGACACCACGATCATCAAGGCGCTGCTGAGCGCAGACGACGACTATATTCCCGTGATCGCGCCGATCGGCGTATCGGAGGAAGGCCAGACCTACAACATCAACGCCGACACCGTGGCCGGCGCTCTGGCAGGCGCGCTGGACGCCAAGCGTATGCTGTTGCTGACAGATGTGGCCGGCGTGCTGGACAAGGACGGCAACCGGCTCGCCCAGATGACCGTCGCCGAGGCCCGACAGGCGATTGCGGACGGGGTGGCGACCGGCGGGATGATCCCCAAGCTGGAAACCGCCATGGCGGCCGTCGAGGCCGGTGTCGAGGCCGTGGTGATCCTGGACGGCCGCAGGCCCCATGCCATGCTGGTGGAACTGTTCACCGAGCACGGATCCGGCACCATGATCCGCCGATGAGCGCCGACCTGCGCCATATCGACACCTGGCTGTTCGACCTGGACAACACCCTCTATCCGGCCGAGTCGGGCTTTATGGCCAAGATGGTCGTACGGATGACCGATTTCGTCGAGAAGGTCACTGGCCTGCCCCGGGATGAAGCATTCCGGCTGCAGAAAGCCTATCTGGCCGAGCATGGCCTGACCCTGAAGGGGATGATGTTGAACCACGGCGTGGACCCGGCCGAGTTTCACGCCATCTTCCACGACCTGTCGCTGGAGGCGCTGGCCCATGAACCTCAGCTTCTGGCAGCCCTGGAGCGCCTGCCGGGGCGGCGGCTGATCTTCACCAACGCCGATGATGTTCATGCCGAGCGCGTGCTGGAGCGCCTCGGTCTCAGCCACCTTTTCGACGACGTTTTCCACATCGGTTCGGCCAACTATGAACCCAAGCCCAGCCCCGAGGCGTTCGCCCTGATGAGCGCGGCGCACAGCATCAATCCGGCTGTCACCGCCTTCTTCGAGGACGCCGAGCGCAATCTGGCGCCGGCCGCCGAGCTTGGCATGACCACCGTGCTGGTGGGCGCGCACGCCGCCGGGTCCACCGCTCAATTCGTCCACCACAGAACCGAAACGCTGGCGCCCTTCCTCGCCGGCGCACAAATCCGGGAGGCCGCCTGATGTCCGAAGACCTGAAGCGCATCATTGAAGCGGCATGGGAGGCGCGGGATGGCGTCAACACCGGCACCAGGGGCGAAATCCGGGACGCCGTGCGCGAGACGCTCGACCAGTTGGACAGCGGCGTCCTGCGGGTGGCTTCCCGTGGCGATGACGGCGTCTGGACCACCCATCAATGGGCCAAGCAGGCGATCCTGTTGTCGTTTCGACTGAATCCGAACGAATTGATGGAGGGTGACGCCCCGGGTCCGTACTGGGACAAGGTGCCGTCGAAGTTCGCCGGCTGGGACGCGGCGCGGTTTGAAGCCGCGGGCTTCCGCGCCGTGCCGGGCGCGGTGGCGAGGCGTGGCGCCTTCATCGCGCGCAATGTGGTTCTGATGCCGTCTTTCGTGAACATCGGCGCCTATGTGGACGAGGGGACCATGGTCGATGGCTGGGCCACGGTCGGCTCCTGCGCCCAGATCGGCAAGAACGTGCACCTTTCGGGCGGCGCGGGCATCGGCGGGGTGCTGGAGCCGCTGCAGGCCAATCCCACGATCATCGAGGACAACTGCTTCATCGGCGCACGCTCAGAGGTCGCCGAGGGTGTGATCGTGCGGGAAGGCAGCGTGCTGTCGATGGGGGTCTACCTGACCTCGACCACACCCATCGTCGACCGCAAGACCGGCGCGGTCTTCACCGGCGAGGTGCCGCCCTATTCGGTGCTGATGTCGGGATCGCGCCCCAATGCCACAGACCCGTCCCTGCCCTCGACCTATTGTGCGGTGATCATGAAGACGGTGGACGAGCGCACCCGATCGAAGACCTCGATCAACGAGCTGCTTCGGGACTGACCGGAGCTGGATAGGCTGTATCGCCTGCGATCGACCCAAGCGCCGCCAGGCGCCAATCGAAGCCTTCGACGTCGCGCACTTTCCGCGCGACGATGTTGCTGTGGCAGTAAAGCGCTCTCACGGGCTGGAACCGCAGGTAACGATCAGCGTAGGCGGAGAAGCGCCCGACGATCGGGTTCTGCATCGCGGCCTCCACGCACTCGAAGCCCAGCGCCGGCGAAAACAGAGCCCTCAGACCCATGTCGCTGAACTGGAAGAAGTGCCAGGGTCGTTCGTGCGAAGAATAGGAGAAATGGGTCTCGACGAACACCAGCCCGCCCGGCTTCAGCACCTGGGCGATCTCCTCGGCTACCACCCAGGGCATGGCCAGGTGTTCGAAGACCGCCGTCGAGTAGACCACATCGAACAAGCCCTCAACGAGATCTGACAGTCGGTGCGCGTCACCGGCCACGTCGACGTTCGGGCCGGGGTAGTAATCGAACCCGACATACTCCGCGTGCGACAGTCGACCCCGCATGGGCGGGCCACCCGCCACCTCCCGGCTGCCGATCTCCAGGATGCGGAAGCCAGGCTTGTCGCCCGCCTCCACCACGCGGTCGGCAAAAGTCGCGTGGGCGGTCAGGCGGGTCGGACCCGGCACATCAGCCGCCAGATAGGCCCTGTCCAGGCGTGGTCCGGCCGCAGAAAGCAAGAGGCGCACGATAGTCCGCCCGACCTCACGCATCGCCGACACCAATCCCACTGTCCTACTCCTGCCGGCCGCCTTGCAGAGCATCATCATCGTGTCGCTCTATTTTTATTATAAGAACTATCGATTGGATCAATGTCAAAGCGTTGCCTACACTCGTCAGCGAAGATCTGACGCTAGCAGGAGCCGCACATGTCCACCGAGTCCAAATGCCCTATGGCGGGCGCACGCCGAGCCACCACCGCTGGCGCGTCTGGCAACGCGACCTGGTGGCCGAACCAGCTCAACCTCAAGGTCCTCCATCAGCACTCAGTTGCGTCTGACCCGATGGGCGCGGCCTTCGACTACGCGGCGGAGTTCAAGACGCTCGACCTGGATGCGGTGGTTGCCGACCTCCACGCCCTGATGACCGACTCCCAGGACTGGTGGCCCGCCGACTATGGCCACTATGGCCCCTTCTTCATTCGCATGGCCTGGCACAGCGCCGGCACTTACCGTACCGGCGATGGCCGCGGCGGGGCAGGCTCGGGCACGCAGAGGTTCGCGCCGCTCAACAGTTGGCCGGACAACGGCAACCTCGACAAGGCGCGGCGGCTGCTGTGGCCGATCAAGCAGAAGTACGGCCGCAAGCTGTCGTGGGCCGACCTGATGATCCTTGCCGGCAACGTCGCGCTCGACTCCATGGGCTTCAGGACCTTCGGCTTCGGCGGCGGCCGCGCTGACGTCTGGGAGCCGGAGGAGGACATCTACTGGGGCCCCGAAGGCAAGTGGCTGGCCGATGAGCGCTACAGCGGCGACCGCGACCTTGAAAAGCCGCTGGCGGCCGTCCAGATGGGCCTGATCTACGTCAATCCGCAGGGCCCGGACGGGAACCCTGACCCGCTGGCCTCGGCCCGCGATATCCGCGAGACCTTCGCACGCATGGCCATGGACGACGAGGAGACAGTCGCCCTGATCGCCGGCGGACACACCTTCGGCAAGGCGCACGGCGCAGCTGACCCGGACCAGTATGTCGGTCCCGAGCCCGAAGGCGCGAGCCTCGAGGAACAGGGCTTTGGCTGGACCAACCGGTTCGGCAGCGGAAAAGGCGTGCACACCATCACCAGCGGTCTGGAAGGCGCCTGGACGCCCACGCCGATCACCTGGGACAACAGCTACTTCGACACCCTGTTCGGCCATGAGTGGGAACTGACCAAGAGCCCGGCCGGCGCCCAGCAGTGGACCCCCAGGGCCGGCGCCGCAGGCGACGCCGTGCCGGACGCCCACGATCCGTCGCGCCGGCACGCCCCGATGATGGCCACAACCGACCTCGCGCTACGGGCCGACCCCGACTATCTGCGCATCTCGAAACACTTCCACGAAAACCCCCAGGCTTTCGCCGACGCTTTCGCCCGCGCATGGTTCAAGCTGACCCATCGCGACATGGGGCCCCGCGCCCGTTACATGGGCCCGCAAGTCCCTGCCGAAGTGATGATCTGGCAGGACCCGGTTCCAGCGGTGGACCACGTCTTGATCGACGCTGCGGATATCGCGGCCTTGAAGGCGACGATCCTGGCCGCCGGCCCAAGCGTCACCGAGCTGGTTGAAACTGCCTGGGCCTCGGCATCGACCTTCCGGGGGTCCGACAAGCGCGGCGGAGCCAACGGCGCGCGGGTTCGACTGGCGCCGCAGAAGGACTGGGCAGTCAACAAGCCGGAACAACTGGCACGGGTGCTGGCGGCACTGGAAACCATTAAGGCCGAATTCAACACCGGGCGCACCGATCGCAAGCGGGTCTCGCTGGCAGATCTGATCGTGCTAGGCGGCGACGCGGCGGTGGAAGCCGCCGCAAGGGCCGCGGGACACGACGTCACCGTCGCCTTCACGCCCGGACGCACCGACGCGTCTCAGGACCAGACGGACGTAGACTCCTTCGCCGTGCTTGAGCCGGCCGCTGACGGGTTCAGGAACTATCTGAAACCTGACCTGGCGATCTCCGCCGAGGAGCTGCTGCTTGATCGCGCGCAGCTTCTGACCTTGTCGGCGCCGGAAATGACAGTGCTGGTGGGTGGCCTACGCGCCCTGGGCGTGACATCTGGCGAGGCGGCGTATGGCGTTCTGACCGCCCGCCCCGGCGTGCTGACCAACGACGTCTTCGTCAATCTGACCGATATGGCTACCGAGTGGCGGCCCGTGGCGGCGGCCGGCGTCTTCGAAGGGCGCGATCGAGCCTCCGGGGCGCTGATCTGGATCGCCACCAGGGCAGATCTGGTGTTCGGCTCGAACTCCCAGCTGCGCGCCATTGCCGAGGTCTATGCCAGTGACGACGCCGAGGCAGCCTTCGTGGCCGACTTCGTGAAGGCCTGGACCAAGGTGATGAACCTGGATCGTTTCGACCTCTGACGCGACGGCGGAGGCAAGGTTCAGTGGGTGCTGTCGGAGTCCATGACGTGCTCGTAAACCGCCTTCGCGGTTCCCGCGATGGTGCTGGCAGCGGTGCGTAGCGCCGTCTCACCCACGTAGGTTTCCGCAGCCTCTGAAAGCGCCATCAACTCCTCGGCCACGGCCGCCAGCTTCAGATACACGTCACGATCATTCATGGCCCCTTGTCGACCAGGTTCCCTGCGTCACGCAAGGGCGGTCAAGCCGGGCTGCAAATTTGGCCTGCAGCCCGGGATTTCGCACTCAATAGCCGTTCACCACCACGCTGGCGATCAGGCCGGTCGCCACAATCAAACGGACAAAATTGCCATCGGCATAGATCCAGCGCTGGCCTCGGGGGGCCTGCGCCAGCCCATAGTAGCGGGGTTCCTGGACATAGAAGCGGCGATAGGCGCGTGGCACATAGGCGCCACGGCGCCAGGCGCGGCCTCGCACGCTGGTTTGGTATCCATAGCCGGGCGCATACCAATACCCGGAGCGCTGCCCGCGGTAGGATTTCCACTCCGTCCGCTCCCGCCACGTCTCCTGCCGACTGCGGTCGTAGCGTAGCTCGCGCAGGCTCTCGCGCACGTCGGCGCGGTCGCGGGCCAGCTCACGCTGCTCCTGTTGGGTAACTACGCCGTCGCGGCGCGCGTCGCGTTGGTCTGCCTTCAACGCCTGGCGGTTTTCGCGGTGCTCCTGCCGATCCTCACGCTGCTCTCGACCTGGTTGGGCCGCTTCGACGACGACAGGTGACAGTGACGTCGACAAGGCCAGCAGCAAGATCAATGCGGACTTCATGGGAATTCCTCTGAGGGGTGGTCCCCACAGCACCAACCCGGCAAAGCGCGTTTGGTTCATCCGGCGCAGCACGCCAACGTTCGCTGAGCGACACTAATCCGTGTCCGCGCCTGTCGTGACCGCGCAGGACTGTCGCCATGGCTAGGCGGGGGGTGCAGACCCCGTCACCAGAAGATGCTGGTTCTGCTCCCGGAGCCGCGCCCCGGCCTCATCGAACAGGAACGGCAAAAAGGCGTACCGCGTGCCGCGTTTCACCGGGGTCGCCTCATGCAGCAGCGAGCAGGAAAACACCACCGCACCGCCGGTGGGCGGGCGGTAGGTACGGGATCCAAACTCCGGAAAGCGCAGGTCGCCACCCTCAAATTCCTCGGCATTCAGATTGATGGAGACGGCGAACTTGCGATGAGCGGTGGCCGAGGTCGTGTTGTCCCGGTGCGCCTTGAAATACCCCCCGTCCGAGGCGTCGTAGCAGGCGACGATGTAGCGTTCGATCCTTGTCACCTGAAACTGAAAGGCCTTGAAGATCTCCGGAACCAGCCGCTTGTCCACCCGGTGGCGCAGGGTGGCCATCAGCGACTCATCGGTGATCGTGGTGTCCCGGCGACGTTTGAAATCGTCCAGCACACCAATGGTCTTGCCGTCCTTCTCGCGCATCACGCCGGAGGGTGAGCCTCCATCAGCCAGGTACAGATCAATCAGTTGCCGGCAAAGCTGGGGTTCCAGCACCCGGGGCACGATCATCACCGGCGCATGCAGGGGCACAGCAGCGTGATCCTCAGGCGGCCCCATGCGCACCAGATGGTCAAGGAGCGCGGGCCCCTGATTCAGATCCGTCCAGGCCAGCACACGCTGCGAAGGATCAATCGCCACCCAACGCGGCGCGACGCGACCATCCGGGCCCTCGGCGTCATAGAGCCGCCGAAGCGCCCCGTCGAAGTCCGCGAACCAACGCATCAGGCCGGAGTTTCGGGCCCTCTCGAACGAGGCCTGATCCGGCAACACCCCGAAGAACAGGCAATTCTCGTCGTTGAAGAGATGCCGGTAACGCCCAACCAGCGTAAGGGCTGCATCACGCTCCAGCCCTGGCTCCGGCAGGAACGCCAGGACCACATACCGACCCCCGACGCTCGAAAGCGCGAACTGGGGATTGACCGGCGACAATGCCTTGAAGAGCGGCGCCGGGGCGCCTGTCATCAGTCCCATAACCCCTCCCAACCCATTCTATGGGCGCCGTCAGATTGCGTTTGCCGCAGGCTTTGATCAAATGACAGAGATGGTCAGGCCTGAAAAGCGACCCGGTTGGCGGCTCCTGCAGTTTGCGATCACATTGATCGTGGCGGGCTTGCTGCTGGCTGTCACCACCTGGGTGCGGATGGCCTTGATACCCTACCTTGGCGGCCTGTCCCCGTTCATGCTGTATATCGCCGCTGTGCTGGTGGCGGGACTGGTGCGCGGGCCGCTTTGTGGCGGGCTGGTGATGCTGGGCGGCGGTTTGCTGGGCTACGAGCTGTTCCTCAGCCCCGACGGCGTCGCCCAGAAAGGATCGATGCTCGCCCTGATGATGTTCTGGGGCGTCGCCGCGCCAGTTCTGGCCACCGCCAGCGAGCTGCGTAGCCAGCTACGTGACGCCATGGCACGCTTGTCTGCGGCGATCGACCGCAAGGGTAACAATCGCATCATTTCCTGACATCGCCGCCGGTACAGCCGGCCCCGGGCCCCGCAGGTCTTGCCCTGCTGCTGCGGTTCAGCCAAAGCCTGCCTGATGTCGAAGGACCCCCAGAAGGACCGATCGGTCGGCGCCGCACGCATTCTGGCGGGCCTCTGTGTCGCACTGGCCGTGATGTGCGCCAGTCTCGCCTGGGCATGGACCCATGAACGCGAGACCGCCGCCTGCTGGCGGACAGCGGCCATGTTCCAGTTGGTGCCCGAAGATGAATGTGGGGGCTAGGCTGAGGCTCGGGAGGGTTCGGCGACCGTGAACAGCGCGCGATGGATGTGGATAGTGGTCGTCTTGTGTCTGGCGGCAGCGCAGACTTCAGTGGCCCAGTCGGCGCCAAATGTGGCGGATCACCCGGCCAACCTGACCGGCGTCTGGTCCAACGCCTCGCTCACCCTGCTTCAGCGCCCGGCGAACCTGGCGTCTGTGACCCTGTCCGGGGACGAGGCGCGACGTCTTGCAGCGGCCAGTCCGTGGGTTCGCGCGCGTGAAGACCCTGAGGGCCCCGGGCGCCTGGCGCCCAATAATCGCTGCCTGATCGCCTCAAGGGGCGCCGGCGGCCCGGGCTTGCTCAACAACATCTACAACAGCAACTACCAGATCGTGCAGACACCGGACGCCGTGGTGATCGTGTCGGAGATGATCCACGATGCCCGCATCATCCCCATCCGGGCAAACGCTGAGGCCGCGCGGGCGTTCCATGGTCCGGCGGTGCTCAATCGTTGGCTCGGCGATTCCGCAGGGTGGTGGAGCGGGAATACCCTGGTCGTCGAAACCGTGACTGTGAACCAGCAGCAGGGCGGGTTCGGCCCCATCTTCCTGTCACCGCGCGGAAAAGTGACCGAGCGTTTCACACCCGTCGCGGCCAGCGAGATATTCTACGCGTTCCAGGTCGAGGACCCTGTCTACTACAGTCGTCCCTGGCGCGCCGAAATGAGCCTGAGCGCCTTGGCCGGACAGATTTATGAGTTCGCCTGTCAAGAGGGCAACTATGCGCTGCCCGGCATCCTCGCCGGCGCCCGCCTGGCCGAGCGCACTGCTGTGGGGAACTGAGGTGGCCGGAGCGCCGGCGCCTCGACACTCAGGGCTGATGCTGGCCGGCGTGCTGCTCCTGGGGTTCGCCGTATCCTGGGTGCTGCAGAACCTGCCGCAGTCGCCGCAGCCGCTGTCACGGACTCCGGTAGTCGCCTCGGTTCTCGACGATCCGGGGTCGCCCCGGGCAGGCCCGGCGAATGCCGATGTCACTATCGTGGTGTTCACCGACTATCGCTGCGGGATCTGCCAGTCGACGGCGCCGGCGCTGGATCGCCTTCTGGCTACCGACCCAAGAGTCCGGGTGACCTTCAAGGACTGGCCCATTCGCGGCCCGGACTCCACGGCCGCAGCTCATGCGGCGCTGGCTGCGCGCTACCAGGACCGCTATCTTCCGTTTCACCGGGCGCTGATGGCCAGCCGCGGCCCTCTGGATCCGCCCAGGATTGACGCGATCGCCGCCGCCGCCGGGCTGGACGTCACCCGGCTCCGGGCCGATCAGGCCGCCTACGCGGCTGACATTGACGCCCAGCTGGGCCACCACAATCTGCAGGCGTTCGGCCTGGGCCTGCAGGGAACGCCGGCCTATCTGGTTGGTCCCTTACTCATCCAGGGGGGCCTCGAAAACCGTGCCTTGTCCGCCGCCGTCCGCCGCGCTCGCCGCGCCGCCCGATAGGGTTTCACACCGATCAGTGGGTGTGGAGGCTCTCGATATATGCCCGTAGATCTGCCAGCTCGCCGACCGTGAGCACGACAGGCGCCATGCTGTAGTGACCCTTGCTGGTCAGGTCGGCCAGTCGACCTTCCAATCCGACCGTATGTCGCATTTCGAGGCTTGCAAACGGCGCGGCGCGGCGGGCGCGGCTGGTGGCGTCGCCCTTCTCTATCGCATGACAGGTGGCGCATGCCCGCTGAGCGATGTGATGGCCGCGCGCGACCGGGTCATCGTGCTTGCGCGCATCCTGCGTCGCACAGGCGCTCAGGCCGAGCGTCAGGACGACCATGCCAAAGCGGCGGTCCATGCGAGGTCGTCGCTCCAGATTGTGATTCCAGACTATCCCATCCAGAGGCCGCGCCGCCTTGATCCAGATCAACGGCCCGGATCGTCGCCCTACCGCTTCCGGAACCGCTTGGCCTCGGCCTCCAGCTTCGAAACCCAGGCCTCTGGCTCACCGCTATCGGACTGGAAAGGCAGGGCGCCGGCCACACCTCTGATCGCCAACCAAAGCGGCTGATTGAAATGGGCCAGAACGCGCAGAGGTCGGCGCTTGTCATCGGTGACGTCCCACCCGGCATCCTCGAACGCCGCCACCTGAACAGCCACGGTCTTGAGTTCGATGTTGTCTCAGTCAGCGGGGCGTACAGCGCTTTCGGCGTCGTCATTGGTCAGGCCGAACAGGGCGTGGGCGCAGGCGTCAATCTCCGGGAACTCCATTCGGGCTTCCGGTTCGGCGAAGTCGCGTTTCATAACGGCCCGGAACTCGAGATCCTTTACGCCGGGCAGATCGATCAGGCGGCGAAGCGGTGCGGTGCGTATGGACATCGCAAAGGCCTACAGCGAAAAAGCCAATCTGACGAGCAACCACAACCATTCCGAGATTTGGCGGTTTCAGAAAACTTTTACGGGCTTCTGTCACACTAAGGGCGTGGAAAACTCCAATGCCTTCAACTCGGTCTACGGGACGACCCTGGAGACCTACTACAACCGTACCTACGGCGACCAGTTGGCGGTTCGATTGGTCAGTATTGCTCTTGTCGCCGGGGCGACGACAGTCTTCGAGGTCTGGTCTCCTGTCCTGGCCGCGCTATGGGCCTTGACTTATGCAGCGGGCGAGGTCGCGCTGATGGTCTGGTGGCGTCGGGCGCAGAAGGTTCTGGGCTGCCTCAATGCGGCGATCTACAACAGACTTCAGGCCGAGTTGATCGGCCTGTCCGCCGCACTCAGCACCCTGGCGGCCTTGCCCTGCTTTTTCACAATCCCGGGAGGCGCTGTACCCCAGCTGGTTGGCGTCACTCTGGCCGCTGGCATTCTTTTGACAGTCGGCGCGCAGCATAGCCTGCATCGACACATGTTCCTGGCCACCGCCCCTGCGGCTGCGGTGGCATTGGTCTGGAACCTCTATGCCATCGGCGAAGGGCAGACGCCCTTGTTGTTCGCCGCCCTCGGCGTCGTTTTTGTCGCCAACGCCCGCTACCTGCAGTTCGGCAATGCACGGGGCTTCGAGGATCTCATCCGCCACAAGGCCGAAGCTGAGCGCGCCCTCGAGCGGTCGCGGGAAAGTGAGACCCTCTACAGGCTGTTGGCCGACAACCAGAGCGACATGATCGCGCTCTGGGGGCCGGACGGAAGCCCGATCTACAGCTCGCCTTCTGTCGTTCGCGCGTTCGGATACACGCTGGAGGACCGGGCCAAGCTCCCGAATTTCGCGGCGCCTCATCCCGACGATGTCGAACTGATCCGGTCCATCTTCAAGGATCTTACGCCTGAGGACGGCCTGCATAACGCCGACTATCGCCTGTTTCACAGGGATGGCTCCATCGTCTGGGTGGAAGGGACGTTCCAGCGGCTGAATGACGGAAGTGGCCGCATGCTCTCCACGGGCCGCGTGGCGACCGAACGCAAGCAGCTGGAGCGGGAACTGCACCGCGCGCTGGATGATGCGAAGGCAGCGCTCAAGGCCAAGTCCGACTTCCTCGCGAACATGACCCATGAGCTGCGGACGCCGCTCACCGCCATCGTCGGCTTCTCCAGCCTTCTGAAGGGCGCCCAGGATCTCAACCCCATCCACGCTCGCCAGGTGGGCATCATCTGCGACGCCAGCGAGAACCTCTTGAGCGTGGTCAACGACGTGCTTGATTTTTCCCGGCTGGAAGCCGGAGCTGTGGAGCTCGACGCCCATCCCTTCGACCCGTTGTCGATGGCCCAATCCACCGTCGCGTTGCTGGCCAACCAGGCCGCCGCCAAGGACCTCTACCTCTCGGTGGAAGCAGACGGCTTTAAGGGTAGCCTGCTGGGCGACGGCGCGCGTCTTCGCCAGGTACTGACCAATCTGTTGTCCAACGCCGTGAAGTTCACGGCCTCAGGCGAAATCAAGGTTGTGATCCGGCAAGCCGCGGTGGGTGATCAGCGCAAGCTGCGCATGTCGGTGCGTGACACGGGGATCGGAATTCCTTCCGACCAGATCGAGGGCATATTCGGACGTTTCACCCAGGCTGACGCTTCGGTGTCACGCCAGTATGGCGGCACGGGCCTGGGTCTGGCGATCTCGCGGCGGATCATCGAAGCGCTGGGCGGACAGATCGCCGTGGAGAGTGAGCCCGGAAAGGGTTCAAATTTCTGGTTCGAGGTTGTCATGCCGGCGGCGGAGGCAGCGCGCATGGGAGAGCCAGAAGCCACGCCCGCGATGGAAACCGGCCAGGCGCTGCGGCTGTTGCTGGTCGACGACAACCCGGTGAACCGCGAGCTGGTATGCGCCCTTCTCGAGCCCTTTGACGTGGATATCGAGACCGCCAACGACGGCGTCGAGGCTGTTGAGGCCGCAGCAAGGGCGGCCTACGACCTGATCCTGATGGACGTCCAGATGCCAAACATGGACGGCCTGACCGCAACACGCCGCATTCGCGCCGCCGAAGCAGTGGATGGCGGGCGTGTGCCCATCATCGCCCTGACGGCTAATGTGCTTCCGGAACAGGTCGCGCGCTGCCTCGAAGCCGGGATGGACGACCATCTTGGCAAACCGATCAGCCCCGAGCAGCTGTTGAACATGCTGGGTCGCTGGTCAACAGGAGCGGACAACCCTGTGACGACAGCCGCCGATCAGGATACCGAACCAATGGCGGCGCAAGGGCGTTAGGCTCAGCCTTCGTGTTCGCCGGCGTCCGGCGCCAGAAGCTTGTGCGCATGGATGATGAAGTAGCGCATCAGGGCGTTGTCGACGGTCTGCTGAGCCTTGGCCCGCCAGGCGCGAACCGCGTCGTCATAGGTCGGATAGGCGCCGACCAGATCGACCTTGGTCAGATCGCTGAACTCCGGCGTTCCCTCGAGGGATTTCAGTTCCCCGCCTATGACGAGGTGGAGCAATTGTCTGTGCGGCATGGTCAGGCCGTTTCAAATGAAATCATCTGGATGCGCCAATATGCCGAACGCGGTCCAGGATCAATGGGGCCAACGCCGGGGTAGCGCAGATCAGGCTGGCCTGCGACGGCCGTGGGCGATTGTAGCGAAACGCGGCGCCCAGGTGATCCCCGACAAAACATCCAGCCTCGCGGGCAATAAGATCGCCTGCGGCGACATCCCAGTCACTTTTTCGCACTGGTGCGACCGCCGCGTCGAAATTTCCGGAGGCCACCAGGCACATGCGATAGGCCGTGGAGTTTCTGGGCTCTACCCTCATGTTCGGCCATGGCTGCGGCCAGGCCGGATGTCTGAAAAGCGACGGATCGCCCGCCATCCGGCAGTCTTCCAGCAACAGGGCAGAGCTGGGTTGGATCGGCTCACCGTTCAACCGGGCGCCGCCGCCGGCGGTGGCGACATAGGTCTGCTCAAACTCCGGCGCATAGACCACGCCGGCCACCGCCAAACCGTCCTCGACGATGGCGATAGCCACTGACCACCAGGGCCGGTCATTGAGGAAGGCCCGCGTGCCATCGATAGGATCGACCACGAAGATGCGGCGACAATCCAGACGGTGAGTGGCGTCAGCGGTCTCTTCCGACAACCAGCCGTAGTCTGGCCGCGCCGCGCGCAGACGTTCGGTCAGCAGGGCGTCAGTGGCCAGATCGGCGTCGGTGACCGGGCTGCGGTCATCCTTGTACTCGACCTGCAGACCCTTCCTGCGTATATCCCGCGCCAGCGCGCCGGCGGCATGTGCGGCCTCGGTGATCAGCGCCAGATCGAGGGTCATAGCCCCGCGATGGCCAGCCCATCGACCAGCAGGGACGGCGAATTGGCAGACCCCCGGATCTCGAGATCCGCGCCAGGCACAACGCGCGCAAAGATATCCAGCAGGTTACCCGCGACAGTGATCTCGTTGACCGGATAGGCGATCTCGCCCGCCTCGAACCAGAAGCCCGAACACCCCACCGACCAGTCGCCGGTGTTGCCATTGAGCGAGGGACCGAACATCGAGGTCACCAGCAGGCCCGCCCTGGCGTCCTGCATCAGACCGGCCAGATCGCGATCGCCCGGATGGAAAGTCAGGTTCGATGTCGAGACGCCCGGCGGTCCGGCCAGGCCGCGCGAGGCGTGGCCGGTGGTGGTGAGGCCCAGTTGCCGCGCCGAGGAGGAATTCAGCAGCCAGGTGGTCAGGACCCCGTCGTCGATCAGGTTGCGGGCCCCATTGGCCACACCCTCGTCATCGAAGGGAGATGAGCCGAGACCTCGCAGGCGGTGCGGATCGTCCGAGATCACGATCCCTTTGGCGAAAAGCTGCTGTCCAAGCTTGTCCTTCAGGAACGAGGTGCCGCGCGCGATGGACGGCCCGGAGATTCCGCCGATCAGCGGACTGAGCAGCGATCCCGCCAGACGGTTCTCGAAGATCACTGGCGCGGTGGTTGACGCAATCTTGCGAGCGCCAAGTCGCGACGCTGCCCGGCGACCGGCTTCAGCGCCAAGGCTCTCGGGCGAAGGCAAATCGGCCTGCCAACGGGCGGAACGGCCATCGTAGCCGGTCTCCATGCCGTCCTCATCTCCGGCGATGGCCGAGGCGCCAATAGCAAAGCCCGAGGCCCGGTGGACGCCTGCGAACCCGCTGCTGGTCACCATGGTCCATTGCGACGATGACCAGGAGCCGCTGCCGCCGTCGGAGTTGGTCACCTTCGGCACTTCCCGCGCCGCCGCTTCGGCCGCGCGGGCCCGGTCCTCGAGCTCCAGCGGCGAGGGTTCGGTGGGGTCATACAGGTCAAGGTCAGGCAAGGGTCCCCGCGCCAACCGGTCCGGATCGGCCAGTCCGCCATAGGGATCCTCGGGGGCCAGCCGCGCCATGGCCACGGCGCGGGCGACCAGTTTTGCGCGCGCTTCCGCCGAAATGTCGGAGCCGGACACAGTCGCCTGGCGCTGGCCGATGAAGACGCGCAGGCCCAGATCCCGCGATTCCTCGCGCTCCACTTCCTCAAGCGCCCCGTTGCGCACCCCGATGGAAAGGCTGCGTCGCTCAGCACCCACAGCTTCGGCGGCGTCGGCGCCCGCCTTCAAGGCGGCGACCACGACGTCGTTCAGAAGAGTCTCGTTCATCTGAGGGATATGGCCGACCGGGCTCTTCGGAACAACCCTACGGCACCGCGTAGAACAACAATGACGCAGCCAGCGCGATGTAGGCGATCCACGTCGCCAGCACGCCCGCCGTCCTCAGCCAGGAGACGCCCGCGCTGCGAGACAGGCCGGCGGCGTGCATCACCCGTCCCGTCAGCAGCATAAATCCTATCAGGTGGATCAACAGCGGCATGGCGCTGGCCAGAGCGAGAACAGCCAGTCCGATCAGCGCGGCGGGAACATACTCCGTCGCATTTCCAAACGCACGAATGGCCTGGTTCAGCGCTGGAACGCCGCCGTCGCCGATCTCGACATGATGCTTGCGCCGCTGGCGGGTCACCAGCACCGAGAGCACAAGCAGGAGGATCAGATGCAGGCCGGTCCAGAGGGCGGCGGCGTGTGCTGAAGCTTGGGGGTCCATTTTGCCTCCTTACCTCATTCTACCGGTCGTCCATCCCCCGGCAGGCCCAATCTGGACCACTTCTCCGTGACCGCCGCGATGGTGGCCTCGTCCATGCCGAGCTTCTCACCCCACTCGCGATGGGTCTCGGGCGGCCATTTGTTGGTGGCGTCCAGCCCGATCTTGGAGCCCAGGCCGCTCTCCGGCGAGGCGAAGTCCAGATAGTCGATGGGGGTGTTCTCGATCACGGTGATGTCGCGAGCCGGATCCATGCGGGTGGACAGCGCCCACATGACGTCCTTCCAGTCGCGGGCGTTGATGTCGTCGTCCACGACGATGACCCACTTGGTATACATGAACTGCCGCAGATAGCTCCAGACGCCCATCATCACGCGCTTGGCGTGCCCCGGGTAGCCCTTCTTCATCGAGACGACGGCGATCCGGTAGCTGCAGCCTTCCGGCGGCAGCCAGAAGTCGACGATCTCCGGGAACTGCTGCTGCAACAGGGGAATGAACACCTCGTTCAAGGCCTCGCCCAGCACGCTGGGCTCATCCGGCGGGCGGCCCGTGAAGGTGGTCAGATAGATCGGGTTCCTCCGCATGGTGATCGCGGTCACCTGGAAGATCGGGAACTTCTCGACGGAATTGTAGTAGCCGGTGTGGTCGCCGTAGGGCCCTTCATCGGCGTAGTCATCCAGCAGCACATGGCCTTCCAGCACGATCTCCGCCTGGGCCGGCACCATCAGCGGCACGGTCTTGGCGGGCACGAGGTCCAGCTTCGAGCCGCGCAGCAGGCCCGCGAACTGGTATTCCGACAGGGTGTCCGGCACCGGCGTCACGGCAGCCACGATTGTACCAGGATCGGCGCCGATCACCGCGCAGGCGGGCAGCGGCTCGCGCTTGCCCTCGGCCTTCCAGCGCCGGTGATGCTGGGCGCCGCCGCGATGGGCCAGCCAGCGCATGACGGTGCGGTTCTTGTCCAGCACCTGCATGCGATAGATGCCGAGATTGTAGTTGTCCTCGCGCTTGTCCGACGGACCCTTGGTGACCACCAGCGGCCACGTGATCAGGGGCGCAGGCTCCCCCGGCCAGCAGGTCTGGATCGGCAATTTCCTCAGGTCGATGTCGTCGCCTTTCAGCACGATCTCCTGCACCGGCGCCTTCTTCACCGTGGCGGGTCGCATGGACATCACGGTGCGGGCCAGCGGCAGCATCTCCATGGCGTCCTTGATCCCGCGCGGCGGTTCGGGCTGACGCAGGAAGGCCAGCAGTTCACCCACCTCGCGCAGCTCTTCGGCGGTGGTGCGTTCGCGCCCCTCCAGGGTAACCCCCATGGCCACCCGTTTCACCGTGCCGAACAGGTTCACGAGGCAGGGCATCGACGAGGGCTCGCCGTCGGCCCGGATGACATTCTCGAACAGCACGGCGGGTCCGCCATCGCGCAGCAGTCGCCGCTGGATCTCGGTCATCTCAAGGACGGTGGAGACCGGCTCGGTCACGCGGACCAGCTCGCCGGCCGCCTCCAGCTTGTCCAGGAATTCGCGCAGGGATTTATAGGCCATGCGGCGGTGTACCCGTCTCGCCGGAAGCGGTCTAGGATGGCGACATACCCACCTCGATCTTGACGACCTGCCGCCGAAGATTGCGGCCTTGCTGAGCGTCCTCGGCGACGGTGAGGCGTTGATGCTGGTGCAGCACGGCGCCGTGGAAGGGTGGCTGACGGCGGCCGTCGCGCCGGTGGCCGTGAGTGAGCTCGAAATTTCGCCAGAGGAGCAAATGCACGAGGTGATGGAAAATTTCGATCAGCCGTCGAGGACGAATTCTAGGCGGCCCGTTCCGCCTCCCACGCCTTCACCACGCTCCTCTTCGCCACCTTCCGGAACCGGCGCTCCAGAAAGTTCCGGAACGAGCCGGGGTGCAGGGTCTCGATGCGGGCGAGCACGCTGGGATAGTCCTTGTAGTGCGGCGTGATGTGGAACGTGCCGGGTTCGGCCTCCATCAGCATGTCGCGCTCGTCCGCGCTGACATCCATCAGCACCACGCTGGCGTCGTCGCGCCGCAGACGGGTGAAGAACTTGCCGTTCACCTTGAAGGCGGGGCTGCCATAGCTCATCCCCTCCTCGGCGCCGGGGAACGACATCACGATGGCTTTCATCTCGTCGGGTGTCACGGCAAGCGCTCCTGATCAGACAGCTTTCGAAGACCCTGCATGCTTTTGCGTCAAGTCGGTCTTGCCGACAATTCTGCGCGCCTGGCGACTGGCGGTGGCGTGCCGGAGGCCTTAGCCTGACGGGATGAACCGCCGTCTTTTCCTCCTCGCCACCCTCCTGGCCACCCCCGCCACCGCCCAGCCGGCCGACCTGATGATCTGGGGCGGGCCGGTCTATACCGGGGTTGCGCCGAAGGCCGTGGACGCGGTCGCGGTCGCTGGCGGCAAGATCGTCTATGTGGGGTCGAAGGCTGGCGCCCAGGCGAAGCTGGGCCCGAACACCCAGGTGATCGACCTGAAGGGCGCAGCGCTGTTTCCGGGCTTTACCGATGGACACGCCCACCTGCGCGGGATCGGGGAGCGCGAGCTGAGCCTGAACCTGGAAGGCTCGAAATCCGCCGCAGAGGCTACGGCGCGGGTGAAGGCCTACCTGGCCCAGCGCAAGCCGGCGGGACCCGTGTTCGGGCGCGGCTGGATCGAAACCGGATGGCCCGAGGGCCGGTTCCTCAACCGCGACGATCTGGACCCGATCGCGCCCGATCAGCCCGTGATCCTGGTGCGCGCAGACGGCCACGCGCTCACCGCCAATACTGCCGCGCTGAAGGCCGCCGGGATCACCGAGGCTACGCCGGCGCCCGACGGCGGCGCGATCCTGAAGGACGCCCAGGGTCGCCTCACGGGCGTATTCGTGGACAACGCCATGGGTCTGATCCGCAAGCTCCGGACCGCCCCGACCGGGGCGGATCGCCGGGCAGCCTTCGAGGCGGCCTTCAAGGTGGAAGCGGCCTATGGCTGGACCGGCGTCCATTCCATGAGCGTCGACTGGGCCGATGTGCCGCTGCTGGAAGCGATGGACGCCGAGGGCAAGGCGGCCTTGCGGGTGTACAACGCCGTCGACGGCGACCAGGCCGGGCCACTGTTCACCACAGGTCCGCGCGCCTCCAGATCCGGGCGGATCACCACGCGGGCGATCAAGCTATACGAGGACGGGGCTCTGGGGTCCCGCGGGGCGGCGCTGTTCGCCCCCTACGCCGACGCGCCCGCCACCAGCGGCCTGGTGCTGACGTCGCCCGAGACCATGCGCGCCACCATGGCCAGGGCCAGGGCTGCCGGCATCCAGGTCGCCACCCACGCTATCGGAGATCGCGGCAACGCCAATGTGCTGGACCTCTACGCCGGGCAGGACGCATCGAAGCTGCGCTGGCGGATCGAGCATTCCCAGATCGTGCGGCCCGCCGATATCCCGCGCTTCGCTACGATGGGCGTGATCGCCTCGATGCAGCCCAGCCATGCTATCGGTGACCTGCACTTTGCCCCCGCGCGCCTGGGCGAGGCCCGGCTGGCCGGCGCCTACGCCTGGAAGGACATGCTGAAGGCCGGGGCCCGTGTGGTGGGCGGATCCGACGCGCCGGTAGAACGCGGCGATCCCCTGATCGAGTTCTATGCCGCCGTGGCCCGCAAGGACCTCAGCGGGTTCTCGGCGCCCGACTGGCAACCGGAACAGAAACTCTCCCGCGCCGAAGCGCTGAAACTGTTTACCTCGGAGGCCGCCTGGGCCAGCTTCGCCGAGAACGAGCTGGGCACGATCGAGGTGGGCAAGATCGCCGACCTGTCAGCCTTCTCGGTCGATCTGATGACGGCGCCGGAAGCCGATATCCCCAAGGGCCGGGCCGTGCTGACGGTAGTGGACGGCAAGGTGGTGTATCGGGCGGACTGAGCGCGGCGGTCAGCGCGCCGCGACAGTGAGCCTGGCGGGATCCAGTGCCGTCGTCGGTGGATAGTGGTCACCGAGCACGAAGCTCCCATCCATTGTCAGCGAGGCGGGTATCAACGTCTCGCTTGGCTCGCCCCCAGTTATCGCCGCCAGATCCAGCTTTGCGATTTCGACGCGGCGGGTCCGCGCCGCGCTGTCGGCGACCGTCAGGACAGCGCCGGTCTCGGAGATCTCGATCGCCGGATCGGCCAGGAACACCTTCAGCATGCCGCCGTGCGCCTCGAACCGCACCTCGCCCAAAAACCGGCCCTGACCTGTCAGTGACCCATCCACGGCAAGCCCAAGGTCGCTGTCGGGCGCGGCGGCAAAGGTGAACCCGCCGTCCGGGGCGATGTCGGCGCCGCCACCGACCTCGGTCACGCCGCCCATCATCGCCACGTAACCCCGGAAGCTCGTCTTCACCCCCCAGTGCAGGGCGGTGACGGGCTGCAACTGAGAATCGGTCATTGTTTCCTACCGCGTATACTTCGCCAGCCAGTTGGCCAGGGCCTGGGGGGTCATGTGGCGCGCGTCGGCCAGAGCGGCCACGTCGGCGCGGGCGACCAGTTGCTTGCCGCTGGCGGGGTCGACGATCAGGATCGCGGGCACACCTTCCAGCTTGTCCTTCACGCCGAAGCGGGCGGGCACCTGCAGGTTCTTGTCCATGCGGCCCACGTCAATGCTGATCATCTCGTAGTGGCGGCCCAGGAAGGCTTTCATCTCGGGCAGATCCATGGTGGCCTGCAGGATCCGGCAGTCGCCGCACCAGTTTCCGCCCATCTTGATCATCAAAAGCTTCTTACCCGCCTTGGCCCTCGCCAGGGCCTTGTCCGTCTGGGCCGACGCGTTGGCGGCCTCATCATACGGATAGGGCAGCGGTGTCTTGAGCTGGCCGTAGTCACTGATGCTGACGCGCGGCGGCGGGGCCGCGGCGGCCGGGAGGGCGAGCGCCAGGGCGAAAAGAGCGACCGTGAACCGGACCATGTTGAGTCTCCTGAGCGTCCAACCCATCACCGGCGCAGGCTGGCAGGTCAAGTCTGACAGAACTGTAATGAATGCTGGACTGGCAAAGCCACAGATTTGTCTCAATTCGCGTTAACGCAGGCACCACATCCACTGCAACCTCAACGAGAAAATCCATGGCCCAGATGTTCCGCACCCGCGTGATGGCGACCAGCGCCGCCGCGCTATTGGCCCTTTCCACAGGCGCAGCACAGGCGCATGACACGCACGACCAGGCGCCCGACGCGCAGGTCACGGCGGCTGCCAGCCCGACGGGCGGCGCGACCGCCGAGTCGCTCGTCTCACCGAAGTTCGGAACCTGGGGTTTTGACCTCAGCGGGATGGATCGCTCGGTGAAGCCCGGCGATGACTTCTATGCCTTCGCCAACGGCAAATGGGCCGAGCGAACGGAAATCCCGGCCGACCGCGTCCGGTATGGGTCATTCGATACGCTGCAGGTGCTTTCGGAAGCTCGCGTCCGTGCCATTCTGGAAGAGGCCGCCGCCGGCAAGCTGGACCACCCCGACGCGGCTAGGATCGCCGCAGCCTATGGCGCTTTCATGGATGAAGCCCGCGTCGAAGCCCTGGACGCCAAGCCCTTGGCGCCAGAGCTGGCGATGATCCGCAAGGTGAAGACCCGGGCCGACTTCACCGCCCTGATGGCGAAGTCGAACACCACGGGATTTACCTCGGTCCTGCCGGTGCAGATCTCCTTCGATGCCAAGGCGCCGGACCGCTACGTGCTGCTAACGTCGAATTCGGGGTTGGGCCTGCCTGACCGCGACTACTACCTGCAGGCCAGCTTCGCCGACAAGAAGGTCAAGTACGAGGCCTATATCGCCCGGATGCTGACGATGATCGGCTGGGAAAAGCCGGCCGAGAGCGCCAGGGCCATCGTGGCCTTCGAGACGAAAATGGCCGAGGTCAGCATGACCCGCGTCGAGCAGCGTGACCGTGACAAAACCTACAATCCGATGACCCCGGCCGAGCTGGCCGCCTATACGCCCGACTTCGACTGGAAGTCCTATCTGGCCGCGGCCGACCTGCCGAAAGCCGACAAGATCATTGTCTGGAGCAAGCCGGCCTTCCCGAAGATCACCGCGATCTATGCGGCCACGCCGGTGGACACGCTGAAGGCCTGGCAGGCGTTCCACCTGACCGATGGCGCCGCGCCCTACCTCTCCAAGCGGTTCGTCGACGCGCGCTTTGAGTTCCAGGGCAAGGAACTGACCGGTCAGAAGGAATTGGCGCCGCGCTGGAAGCGGGCCGCACGCTGGATGGACGGCGCGCTCGGCGAGTCGGTCGGCAAGGTCTATGTCGCCCGCTACTTCCCGCCGGAGACCAAGGTCAAGGCCTTGGAGTTGGTGACAAACGTCCGTAGCGCCATGCGCGGCCGGATCGAGAACCTGGCGTGGATGGGCCCCGCCACCAAGGCCAAGGCACTGGAGAAGCTGGACCGCCTGGGTCTGAAAATTGGCTATCCGGACCAGTGGCTGGACTATTCCGCGCTAGAGATGAAGCCGGACGACCTCTACGGCAACGCCATGCGATCCAGTGTCTTCGAGTGGCGACGCCAGGTCGCCCGCTTTGACAAGCCGGTGGATCGGACCGAGTGGGGCATGACGCCGCAGACCGTCAACGCCTACTATCACACGTTCAACATCGAGATCGCCTTCCCCGCCGCGTTCCTGCAGCCGCCGTTCTTTGATCCGGACGCGGACCCGGCGGTGAACTACGGGGCTGTCGGCGCGGTGATCGGCCATGAGATCACTCACGGTTTCGACGATCAGGGCCGCAAGGCCGATGCCGGCGGCGTCCTGACCGACTGGTGGCAACCGGAGGACGACGCCAAGTTCAAGGCGCAGGCTGGCCGGCTCACCGCGCAGTTTGACGCCTTTGAGCCTTTTCCCGGCGTGAGGGTGCAGGGCGCCCTGAGCCTTGGCGAGAACATCGCGGACCTGGGTGGACTGAAGCTGGCGCTGGACGCCTATCGCGCTTCATTGAAGGGCGCCCCGGCGCCCGTGATCGACGGGTTCACCGGCGATCAGCGGGTGTTCCTGGGTTACGCCCAGGCCTGGCGCAGCAAGGCCCGGGAGGACTTCACCCGCCGTCAGATCGCCACCGGTCCGCACGCGCCGTCGTTCTACCGGGTGATGGGCCCAATTCGAAACATCCAGGCCTGGTACGACGCCTGGGATATCAAGCCCGGCGACAAGCTCTACATCCCGCCGGAGCAGCGCGTGAACATCTGGTAGCGAGACCTCAGATCTCGGGACACCAGCCCGTTAGGCCCGGCTCCGGCCGGGTCTTGCCGGCGGTGCGATGCGTCACCATCCGGTGGTGCAGTTCGCGGATCCGCCGACTGCCCGAGGCCTGAAACGCGAACGGAAAGATGCCGTGCAGCAGGCAGGCTATGGCGCCTGCGGCCATCGTCGCCGCATAGCCGCTCGCCGAGGCCAGATGCTCGAAATAGGTCTCGCCGACCGTTCCAGGGTGCTGTGTGAAAGCCTTGAACATGGGATCGCCTGTGGTCCTGAACTGGCTCCAGAATGGAGGGCGGGCGGGAGAATGTCTGTATCGCATCCAATGAATTCGTGCCGAAACAGGGGATAATGTTGCTGCCTTCCTGCCTTTCCGGAGATTTTTGGTCTCCACGCCTGAAAGGGCGCAGCTTGATACCTACTTGCAGATCAAATCGTCCAGGGCTGCGCAGCCGCGTCGCCTGGAAGGTCAGACACAACCGCAGGCCCCCCTTACTCTCCTCTCCGGGAAAACCGCTTCTGGCTCCCGACTTTAGGTGTATAGTTAACGCAAGTCGAAGAGCGCCCACGGGATGCGGGTCGCCTGATTACGGGAGAACGAGATGAATTTCAGGATGGCAGGCGCCGTGGCTTGTGCGACTGTGGCACTATTGATCAGCCCTGCAGCCCAGGCGGCGACCGTCGTGTGGACACAATGGGCCTCCAACACCGCCGGTACGATGGGCGACGTGAACGTGACCTACTCAGGCGAGGAGGAAGGCCTGATTTTCCCGGGCAGCATTCCTTCGTTCCAGGGTTACATTCCGAACTCATCCTTCCTGGGCGGTCCGGTCGGCAACGTACCCACCAATGCCAACGGCGCGCTGAAGCTGATCGGCGGCCGCGGCGAAGATGCAACCACGAACACGATCACGTTTTCCGAGGCCCTGATCAACCCTGTGTTCCTGATCTGGAGCCTGGGAGGGGGCGGCATAGCCACCAGGTTTGACTTCCTGGACAGTCCCTCAATCTCGATCGTCGCCGGTGGCCCCACCACGCAGTATGGCGGCGGCGGCTTGACCCTGTCCGGAGCTAACGCGGTGGGCGTGGAAGGCAACGGCGTGCTGCAGTTCAGCGGCGCGGTGACCTCGATCTCCTGGAAAAACCCGGTCGCGGACAACTACTACGCCTTCACGGTCGGCAATGTGGTCCCGGAACCCGGCGCCTGGGCGCTGATGATCTGCGGTTTCGGCCTGGCCGGCGCTGCGCTGCGTCACCGCCGGAAGATGGTCGCGGCCTGAGCGATCTTTGGAATTTGAAACGCCGCCGGTCCAATAACCGGCGGCGTTTTCGTCTGGATGGGGGCCCTTCGCGGGCCTTTTTTCGTGGGCTCAGACCCTAGTAGGCGAAGTCCGCAAACACGCGGCTGGCGTCGCCTTCCCAACGGGTGTTGTAGAGCTCCAGCAGACGCTCGGCAGGCGTGATCCCGCTCTCGGCGATCTGGTCCAGTTCGGAGAGGTAGCCGGTCTCGTCCACCATGCCGCCGGACAGGCGGTTGCGGTTCTTCAGGCCCGAGCGCGAGATGGCCAGCATATCCTTCGCCACGTCCTGCACGCTGCGCCCGGCGATCTGCGCCTTCAGGCCCACCCGGGCCACGTCGGCGCGCAGGCGCTCATGGTCCTCGATGTGCCAGTCCTTGCAGAGGTCCCAGGCCGCCGCCAGCGCGGGCGCATCGTAGAAAATCCCCATCCACAGCGCCGGCAGGGCGCAGAGACGGCTCCAGGGTCCGGCGTCGGCGCCGCGCATCTCCAGATATTTCTTGAGCCTGACCTCCGGGAAGATGGTGGTCATGTGGTCGGCCCAGTCCTTGCTTGTCGGCCGCTCTCCCGGCAACTCCGGCAGCTTGCCCTCCATGAAGTCCACGAAGGAGCGCCCAGCCACGTCGATGTAGCGGTCGCCGCGCTTTACGAAATACATCGGCACCTTCAGCGCATAGCGGGCGTAGGTCTCGAAGTTGAAGCCCTCGCGGAACACGAAATCCAGCATGCCGGTCCGGTCCGGATCGGTATCGGTCCACACATTGGCGCGGGCCGAAACGAAGCCTGACGGCTTACCTTCGATGAACGGCGAGTTGGCGAACAGGGCGGTGCAGATCGGCTGCAAGGCCAGCGAGGTGCGGAACTTGGCCACCATGTCGGCCTCGTCGGCGAAGTCGAGGTTGGCCTGCACCGTGCAGGTGCGGAACATCATGTCGAGGCCGAGATTGCCCACCTTGGGCATGTATTCCCGCATGATCTTGTAGCGGCCCTTGGGCATCACCGGCACCTGGTCGCGCCGCCAGATCGGGCTGTAGCCCAGCCCCAGGAACCCGAGGCCCAGTTCGTCGGCCACCTGTTTGACCTCGGCCAGGTGGTTACCGGTCTCCTCGCAGATGTCGTGGACGGTCTCCAGCGGCGCACCCGAGAGCTCGAACTGGCCGCCCGGCTCCAGGCTGACATTAGCAAGCCCACGTTCCAGGGCGATGACGTACTCGCCTTCCATAACCGGGGTCCAGCCGAAGCGGGTCAGGCCGTCCAGCAGCGCCTTGATGCCGCGAGGCTCGTAGGCTACCGGCGAATTGTCGGCCAGGCGGTAGACGAACTTCTCGTGCTCGGCGCCTACGCGCCAGGCGCTGGCGGGCTTTCCGCCCTCCGCCATCCAGCCCACCAGGTCTTCAAAGACAAGGGGACGATCATCGCTCACCACGTCGGCCATTCGTAAATCCTCCCCCGAGATAACGCGGCAACACTCAAAGAGGCTCACGCGGTCGCGTCTTTACGCTGTTAGGATAGGTGGGCGCAATTCCGTGAAGCTCAAGGGCGGGCTATAGGGTCTTTGCAAAGACAGTCTGGAGACATGATGGCCGCGGCGAACGTGAAGGAGGCCGTCCCGTACTTCAGGGTCCGGGACATGAAGGCCTCGCTGGCCTTCTACGTGGAGGGTCTCGGCTTCGAGATCGACAAGCGCTGGGATGACCGCGGCGTACTACGATGGTGCAGCCTGAAGCTGGGCGGGGCGACGCTCCGGCTCCAGCAGTTCAAACCCAAGGGCCAGGACGCCTGGATCGCCGCCGGCCCGGTGGGCGAAGGGGTGACGATCTATTTCCCCTGCGAGGACGCCACGGTCGTCTGGACCGAAGCGACCGCACGTGGCCTGGACGCCCCGCCTCCGGAAGTGGGCAATGGCATGTGGCTGGCCGGCTTCGACGACCCCGACGGCTACCGGCTGGAATTCGAAAGCCCTACCGATGCGCCCGAGGACAGCGTGTTCGGGGAGGATTAGCGCCAATCCCCCACCGCCGCCTGCCAGAGCGTCAATGCGCTGATGGCGGCGGTGTCGGCGCGGAGGATCCTGGGGCCCAGGGCGGCGGCGGCGGCATAGGGTAAAGCCCGCAGCCGGTCGCGTTCCCCGGGGGAGAAGCCCCCCTCCGGTCCAATCAGGATGGCCCAGGGGCCGGGCGTGGTGACAGCCTCCAGCACGGTTGGCGCATCCCCCGCCTCGTCGCAGAACAGCAGGCGGCGCGCGGGGTCCCAGTCGGCCAGCAGGCGATCGAGTTTAACGGGCTCTGCAATCTGCGGAACATCCAGCCGCCCGGTCTGTTCGGTGGCTTCCATGGCAATGGCGCGCAGGCGCTCGACGCGGATGTGGTCGGCGTTGGTGCGTTCAGTGGTCACCAGACGTACGCGACGCGCGCCCAGCTCTGCGGCCTTTTCGATGATGGTTTCAAGCCGGCCGCGCTTGACCAGGGCGATCATCAGATCGAGGTCGGGGCCCACGTGCTGGGGGCGTACGCAGGAAAGCGCCGTGAGCGTGACTGCCCGCTTTCCCACCTTGGCGACGGAAGCCCGCCACTCACCGTCGCGGCCATTGAACACCGCCAGCGTGTCGCCCACCGTCTGGCGCATGACAGCTGACAGATAGCGGCTCTGGCCCTCATCGAGGGTGAACTGGGCGCCCGGCGCCAGATCATACGGCACGTAGAGACGGATCATACCGCATCCCTACCAACGGTTGGGGCTGGGCGAAATCACTCCGAGGCGTCTAAATGGGCCATGGCCAATTCCGACGACGAAGAACTGGAAGCCCTGCAGGTCGCCCTGGTGCGATATCAGGTGGACGCTATCGCCCAGGGGCGCCGGGACCTGGTGGTCTTCGAAGGCCGCGACACCGCCGGCAAGGACGGGGCGATCAAGCGGATCAATGAGTATCTCTCGGTCCGCAACACCCGCGTGGTGGCCCTGCCCAAACCCACGGAGCGCGAGCGCAGCCAATGGTATTTCCAAAGGTATGTGGCGCACCTGCCGGCGGCCGGCGAGCTCGTCATCCTCAACCGCTCCTGGTACAATCGTGGAGGGGTAGAGCCGGTGATGGGCTTCTGTACGCCGGAACAGAACGCTGTCTTCCTGGACGAGACGCCCGTGTTCGAACGCATGCTGATCGGCGACGGCGTGCGCATGGTGAAGCTGTGGCTGGACATCTCTCGCAAGGAGCAGGCGACCCGTCTGGAGGCCCGCAAGACAGATCCATTGAAGACGCTCAAGATCAGCCCGCTGGACGCCGTCGCCCAGGAAAAGTGGGACGACTATTCCCGGGCCCGCGACGAGATGCTGTCGCGAACGCACTCCGCAGAATCGCCCTGGGTGATCGTGCACACCGACAAGAAGGCCCGGGCGCGCACCGCGATCATGCGCCACCTTCTGCATGCCCTGGCGCCTGCGGAAGTGGCGAAGAGCGTTCCGAAGCCGGACCCCGACGTCCTCTATACCTTTGACACCGCCGCTTTCTCCGACGGCCGACTGGAGCGCTGAGCATGCAGACTTCGACACTGGGATCCCTGGGACCGGTCAGTCGGCTGACGCTGGGCGGCGGCGGTATCGGCCAGATCTGGGGCGAGACCAACGACGAGGAGGCGATGGCCACAGTGATGGCCGCCCTCGAAGCCGGGATCACGGTGCTGGATGCGGCGCCGATCTACGGCAGTTGCGAGGCCCTGATCGGCAAGACCTTTGGCGGCAAACTTCCGACCGGCGTCAAGGTCACGACCAAGCACTACCTCGCCACGTCGCCTGCCGCGGAGGTGGAAGCCCGTCTGATCGCCTCGCTGGAGGCCAGTCTGTCCGCCATGGGGCTGGAGCGGGTAGACCTCTTTTTCCTGCATTCCAATCTGCACGCCGACGGCTTTGAATATGCCCACGGCAACGCGCGCCGGGATACGTTCTCGACAGCGATGTCGCTGTATGAGGGCCACGTTGTTCCGGCCATGCTGAAGCTGAAGGCCCAGGGCCGGATCGGCGGCTGGGGGATCACCGGCATCGGCGTGCCCACTGCGATCCTCGCCGCGCTGGATCAGGCGCAGAAGCCCGACGCGGTGCAGGTGATCGCCAACCTGATGGATAGCCCTGGCGCGCTGAGGCGCTATGCCGAAGCGCCACAACCCCGCGCGATCGCGGCGGCGGCCAGGGCCCGGGGCGTCGGCGTCATGGGCATCCGCGCGGTTCAGGCCGGGGCGCTGACCTCAGGCGTGGACCGCGATCTGTCGGCCAACAGCCCTGACAATGCCGACTTCGCCCGCGCTGCGCCGTTCCGCGAGCTCTGCGCCGCCTGGGGTGAGGATCCCGCCCAGGTGGCGCACCACTATGCGCTGAGCCTCGCCAACTATGACACCATCGTTCTGGGCGTGAAGAACCGCGCCGAACTGGCCCAGTGCCTGGCCGCAGAGGCCGCCGGGCCTATGGAGCAAGCGCGGGTTGCGGCGATTGATGCGCTGGGGTTGGCGAGCTGATTTTTTTGGTCTTTGTTCGATGACGACCGCCCTCCTGCCGGCTCACTAAGGGGGATCGATGCCAGCACATACATTGACCGCTGGAGAGGCTCGCCGGGTCGCGCTGGCGGCCCAGGGGTTCGGGGGCTCACGCGAGGGTCCCGTCAGCCGACGCCAACTTACGCAACTGGTCGACCGGCTGGGCGTGATCCAGATCGATTCCGTGAACGTGGTGTCGCGCACCCACTACTTGCCCGCCTACTCGCGCCTGGGCGCCTATCCGCGAGAGATGCTGGAGGACATTGCCTGGTCGAAGAAGCGACCGCTGTTCGAGTACTGGGCCCATGAGGCCTCGCTGCTGCCGCTCTCCAGTCAACCGCTGTTCCGCTGGCGGATGACGGACGCGCTGGAGGGCGTTGGCGCCTGGAAGGGCATCGCGCGTTTCCTGCGCGAGCGCCGCGATTTCGTGGACCGGGCGCTGGACGAGATCGCCACACGCGGGCCCATGTCAGCATCGGAACTGGAGCTGGGCGCCAAGGGCGCGGGCGGCTGGTGGGGCTGGAGCGAGGGCAAGCGCGCGGTCGAGGGCCTATTCTGGACCGGCGAACTCACCACCGCCACCCGGCGCGGAACCTTCGAGCGAGTCTATGATGTGCCCCACCGGGTACTGCCCAAAGCCGTCGTCGCGACCCCCACCCCGCCCCGCGACGAGGCGCAGCGCCAGCTGATCCGGATCGCCGCCCGCGCCATGGGCGTGGCCACGATGCGCGACCTGCGCGACTATTTCCGGATGGGGTTGGAGGACACCCGCGCGCGCGTCGGAGAACTGGTGGAAGCCGGGTCCTTGCTGCCGGTGACGGTGAAGGGCTGGGCCGAGCCGGCCTTTCTCGACCCTACGGCGCGCCGCCCCCGGAAGATCGAGGCGACCGCCCTCCTCTCGCCCTTCGACAATCTGATCTGGTTTCGCGAGCGCACCGAACGCATCTTCGGCGTGCGCTACCGGATCGAGATCTATGTGCCCGCCGAGAAGCGCCAGCACGGCTACTATGTGCTGCCGTTCCTGGAAGGCGACGCCATCACCGCCCGCGTGGATCTGAAGGCCGACCGCAAGGCCGGCGCGCTCCTGGTGCAAGCCTCCCACGCCGAACCCTGGGCCAACGACCAGACCCCGGTTCGACTGGCCGCCGAGTTGAAACAGATGGCTGGCTGGCTGGGATTGGAGACCGTGCGGGTGGAGCCGAAGGGCGATCTGGCGGGAACATTGGCCAAGGTGGCCTGAGGTTCCGTCCTTTAGCCAAAGCCTGGCTCCGGCGGGTCAGGCGGCGTCCAGGGTACGCAGTAGGCTCTCGGCGGGCACGCCCCAATGACGGTGCAACTTGGCCATCATCGACGGCGTCAGTCCACGCCGCCCGTTCAGCACTTCCGAAGCCCGGGACCGCGATCCCAGCAAGCTTGCAAGGTCTGTCTGAGTAAGCCCCTTGAGCTCCATCGCATAGCGGATCGCGTCCAGGGGTTCTGCTGGGGCGATTGGCCAGGCACGACGCTCATAGGCTTCGATCAGATCTGCGAGCACATCAAATCGCGCCGCAGCCTCGCTACCCATCGCCGGCAGGTCGACAAAATATCCCGCGATCTCGCCGAGGGCCCAATCATAATCAGCCTCCGAGCGCAGGGCGCGAACATCCATCAGACGGTCTCCACATTGATGCGGTCATATGCCGCATGGGTTCCCACGAACTTGATCAGCACGCGCCGGTAGGAGTAGGCGACGTGGATCACGAGACGGTACTTGTTGCCGCCGATATCGAAGACGACGCGATTGTCTGCCACGAAGTCGACGGTCGTCCCGAACATCGCCTTTACGTCTGCCGGGCCGGTCCAGAGCGCCTTGTCTACCAGGCCGTACCAGGCGCGCAGGGGCCGTTCGGCATCTGGATGACGCGCCCAGAACTCAATCAGCGTCCGTTTGGCGATGATCTGCACGACGGGGCTCTAGCATGTTCCCCGAATGGGAACAACACACTCAAGATCCCTATGCTTCCTCCGCCCACGCCTTGATGAGCTGGTGTGCGATCGCCAGTGGCCCAGGCGCGAAGGTGGCTTCGATCTGGCCGGCGATCAGGGCGCGAGCCTCGGCGCGGGTGAACCAGCGGACTTCGCTGAGCTCGGTCTGGTCCGGCGTGCCCTCGTCGTCCTCCACCTCGGCGATCAGGCCGATCATCAGGGATGACGGATAGGGCCAGGGCTGGGTGGAGTGATACCGCACCTGGCGGGTTCGCAGACCGGCTTCCTCGTTCAGTTCGCGAGCACAGGCTTCCTCAATGGATTCGCCCGGCTCCAGGAAGCCGGCGAGGGCCGAGAACATCCCAGCGGGCCAGATCTCCTGGCGTCCCAGCATGCAACGCTCGCCGTGATAGGCCAGCATGATCACGACGGGATCGGTGCGCGGGAAGTGCTCGACCTGGCACGACGGGCACTTGCGCTTCCACCCGCCGTCCACGGCCTCGCTGGGCTGACCACAGGCGGCGCAATAGCCGTGACGCCGGCGCCACTCGAACATCTGTTTGGCGGTCCCGCAGATCGCCGCCTCCGTGCCCGGAAGCTGCATGGCGACCTGCCGAAGATCCTTGAACTCGCCCAGGCCCTGCAGGGGTCCCTGTGCGGGATCGGCGGCGCCCTCCATGTCGAGGGCAAAGATGGCTGTGTCCTTCCAGAGGCCCATGAACAGCAGCCGCTCGGGGCCGCCCGCCAGCTCACCCACCAGCTTCGCCGGCAGGTAGGCGATCTGGGCGCCGTCGTCCTTGGTCTTCTCGATGAGGGGTTTACCGTTCCACAGCGCCAGCCCGAGGCTGTCGGGCGACTGCAGCTGTTCGGCAAGCCATCCCGCATCGCCCCGTCGCTCGCTGGCGCGATTCAGGGGGTTTCCGGCGAAGGTGTTCTGGAAGAAGGAGAGAGCCATGGGATGTTCATAGTGCGCCCCAGCGCGCACGTCATCCCATCGCAGACGGCGTTGATTGCGATCAACGCCAGCCTACCTGTCTTGGCTCATGACCTTGCCGAGCTCGCCCGCGGTCAGGAACCCGTCCTTGTCGCCATCGAGAATGCCTGTGAAAACATAGGCGTGATAGTTCAGGAAATCGCGCTGGTTCATGGTGCGCTCGCGACCATCGCGGTTGAAGGCCCTGAAACTCTGTTCGGCATTCGTCCTGGCGCGGCCTTCCAGGGTTTCCTTGAACTCCTTGTAGGTCAGCTCGCCATTCTGATCGAGATCACCGGCTGTCATCTTCGGCATCTGGACATTCAGATAATCGTTGAGCGTCACCATCCCGTCCTTGTTGGCGTCCAGGAATCTCAACGCCACCTCGGGCGTCACCGCCACCTGGGCCAATGCCGCGTTCGCGACTGAAAGCGTGGCGCTGAGCGCAAGCACCGCGCACATGGATTGTCTGATCATCTGCTGCCCCCCGGCGTTTTCTGCCAGCGATCTTGGGTCAGGTCGAAGGTCAGGCGCAAGCCCCCGCGATTCCCGCGTGCTCTGTGGCCAGACTTCTGTTTGAGTACCGCAGGGCAGCGCGTTGGCCATGTGACCGCAAGTGTCATGGGCCGACCCAGGGGGAACAGTTCATGAGCGACAAGACAACGACGACGCCACCGTCGGCGACCACCGCGGCGGCTCTGCCGGTGGGATTGCTCGCCCTGCTGACGGTCACCAACGCGCTGAATTTCGTCGACCGGAACCTGCTGGCCAGTTTCGCCAACTTCCTGAAGCCCGAGCTCAACCTCACCGACACCCAGTTCGGTTTGCTGACCGGACTGGTGTTTCTGGTCTTCTATGCGGTGGCGGGCCTGTTCATGGGCATGTTGGCGGATCTGTCGCACCGTCCTCGGCTGATCGCCGGCGCCGTTGCGGTCTGGAGCGCTCTGACCGCAATTTCGGGAATGGCGCGCGGGTTCATCTCGCTGGCGATTCCGCGCGCGCTTATCGGCATCGGCGAGTCAGCGCTGACGCCCTCGGCCATGTCGCTGCTCGCGGACCGGGTTCACCCTTCGCGCATGGGACTGGCCAGCGCCATCTACTACATGGGCGTACCCATCGGCACCGGCGCCGGTCTGCTGATCGCGGGCTACCTCGGCCCGGCGATCGGCTGGCGGAATTGTTTCTATGTGCTGGGTGCGGTGGGATTGGTCCTGGCCCTGGCCTTCCTGTTCGTCCGCGACCCGCGCCCCAAGCGCGAAGCCCAACATACAAAGGGGCCTGGATTCCTGGTGCAGACCCGTCTTCTTGGCGACGCCCTGAAGCGCTCACCCGCGCTCGTCGCCACCATCTGCGGCGGGGTGGCGCTCCACATCGGCATCGGCGCGGCCCAGTTCGACCAGCTCTGGTTTGTCGCCGAGCGTGGTTTTGAAAGGGCGCATATCGCGCAACTGGCCGGCTACATCACGGTGGTCGCCGGCGTCGCGGGGAATCTGTTTGGCGGCTTCATCGGCGACTGGTGGCAGCAGAAGATGAAATCCGGGCGACCAATGATGCTCGCCCTGCTGATCCTGGTGACGATGCCACTGGCTCTGGCCTACCGCGTGGTCCCGGCGGACTCGCCGTTCTTTCTCATCGGCATGGGGATCGGCATCTTCCAGTTGGCGGCGTTCTATGGCCCGACCTTCTCGACCGTACAGGAACTGGCGCCACCCGGTGCGCGTGCAACCGTCACCGCCTTCTACATCCTCTGCCTGAACGTTGTCGGCCTGGGGATCGGCATCACCGGAGCCGGTTGGGTCATCGACCAATTCCGGGACGCAGGGGCAGCCCAACCCTACACGGCCTCGGTGCTGGTGTTCACCGCCATCTCGGCCCTGGCGATCCCGGCGTTCGTTCTGGCCGGACGGTGGACTAAGCGAGACGTGGCGAGGAACGCCGGGGGGTAGCCGCGCTTGGGCTGCCTCTTGCCCACGGCCCTCCGATCCGCCATATGCCGCCCCGGAGATCGGCGACGGGCGGACGCCTCGCCAACCTGGTCAGGGCCGGAAGGCAGCAGCCACAACGAGTTTCGCTCCGGGTCGTCGTTCGGTCTCCACCTTTCCCCAGACTTTTCAATTTTCGCGTGGCGCGGAGGTTGGCCGTTCCCTTAGATGGCGCCATGGGCGACGAAGACTTTCCCCGCGACGACCTTGAGCCACCCGAGCGTGACCCGAACACGGGCGACATGTTCGGCGATGCGCCGGTTACGACCCCGCCCGCGCCCACCATGGACAGCGCCGCCTACACCGTCATCGCGCGGAAGTACCGGCCGCAGACCTTCGACGATCTCTATGGCCAGGAGGCCATGGTGCGCACCCTGCGCAACGCCTTCTCCTCAGGTCGGATCGCGCATGCCTTCATGCTCACCGGCGTACGTGGGGTCGGCAAGACCACCACCGCGCGCCTGCTGGCGCGCGCTCTGAATTTCCAGACCGCCACGGTTGACACGCCCACCCTCGATTTCCACCAGGAGGGCATCCACTGCCGCTCGATCATCGAGGGGCGGCATATGGATGTGCTGGAACTGGACGCCGCCTCGCGCACCGGTGTGGGCGACATCCGCGACCTGCTGGAAGGCGTGCGCTATTCGCCGGTGGAGGCCCGCTTCAAGGTCTACATCATCGACGAAGTGCACATGCTGTCGACCGGCGCGTTCAACGCGCTGCTGAAGACGCTGGAAGAGCCGCCGCCGCACGCGAAGTTCATCTTCGCCACCACCGAGATCCGCAAGGTGCCGGTGACCATCCTGTCGCGAACCCAGCGGTTCGACCTGCGCCGGGTGGAGCCCGATGTGCTGGTCAAGAATCTCGAGATGATCTGCGAGAACGAGGGCGCCCGCGTCGAGGCCGAGGGCCTGATGCTGATCGCCCGCGCCGCAGAAGGCTCGGTCCGCGACGGTCAGTCGATGCTGGACCAGGCCATCGTCCAGGCTGATCCGGGCGTCACCGTCACCGCCGCCTCGATCCGCGACATGCTGGGGCTGGCCGACCGCGCCCAGACTATCTCACTGTTTGAACAGATCATGCGCGGCGAAGCCGGCGCCGCCATTGAAACCTTCCGCGCGCTCTATGGCTATGGCGCCAATCCCGATCAGGTGGTGATGGACCTGCTGGACCACACCCACGGCGCATCTGTCGCCAAGGCCATCGGTCCGCAGGCGCTGGTGCTGCCGCGGGAACAGGCGGGACGGCTGGCCGCCGTCGGGGCGGCGGTATCGGCCGGGACCCTCTCGCGCATCTGGCAATTGACGCTGAAGGCCTATGAGGAGGTGCGGCGCGCGCCCGATGCGGCTGCGGCGGTGGACATGGCCCTGATCCGGCTGGCCTATGCGGCCGACCTGCCGGGGCCGGAGGAGGCTTTGAAGCGGCTGCAGGCCGGTGAACTTCCGGGCGCCGGGCCGCTCGGCGGCGGCCCGGCCGGCGGCGGCGGGGGTGTTACAGGGCGCAGCGCCACAAATGCGGTGGCCCTCCAGCCTATGCCGTTGGCCCCGCACTCTCCGGAGCCCGCTGCGGTCCTGAACACCTTCGAGGACCTGCTGGCGCTGATCGACCGTCGACGCGATGTGACATTGAAGATGGATGTGGAGCGCTACATCCGCCCCATCAGCTTCCGGCAGGGCGCCATTGAGTACGAACCCGGCCCCGGCGCGCCCGTCAATCTGGCTCAGCGGCTGGTGGCGAGGCTGAAGGAGTGGACCGGCGAGCGCTGGCTGATCGCCGCGCAGGGCGGCGGCGGCGCCGAAAGCGCCTGGGAGAAACAACGGCGCGAGCAGCGCGAGGTCCGCGCCGAGATCGAGCAGGACCCCTTCGTCCGCTCCGTGATGGAAGCCTTTCCCGGCGCCGAGATCATCGGCGTCCGCAACCTGACGCCGACCCCGGCGATCGAGGGCGTGGCCCCGACCGAGGTCGATGATGATGACGAGGAGTAACGGCTGATGGACATCAATGCCCTGATGAAACAGGCCCAGGCCATGCAGCAGCGGATGGCCGATGCGCAGGAACGGATTGCCGCCATCGAGGTGGAGGGCACGTCCGGCGGCGGCATGGTGAAACTGGTGCTGCGCGGATCGGGCGAACTGGCGCGCGTAGAGCTTGATCCCGGTCTGATGGCGCCGGGCGAGGGCGAGGTAGTGGCCGATCTGATGGTCGCCGCCCACGCCGACGCCAAGCGCAAGCTGGACGCCGCACAGGGCGAACTGATGCGCGAGGCGGCCGGGCCGCTGGCCGGCATGAACATTCCCGGCATGCCGAAGTTCTGAGATGGCCGCGTCCGCCGGACCAGAGATCGAACGCCTGGTCACGCTGCTGGCCAAGATTCCAGGACTGGGGCGCCGCTCCGCTCGTCGTGCGGCGCTGGCGCTGCTCAAGCGGCGCGATCAGTTGCTGGTCCCGCTGGCCGACGCCCTCAGTGAAGCGGCGCGGCTGGTGCAGACCTGCGATGAGTGCGGCTCACTGGACACCCAGAACCCCTGCGCCATCTGCGCTGACTGGAGCCGCGACGACGCCCTGATCTGCGTTGTCGAAGATGTAGGTGCGCTCTGGGCCATGGAACGCGCCGCAGCCTTTCGCGGACGCTACCACGTACTGAGTGGTCTGCTCTCAGCGCTGGAGGGTGTGGGGCCGGAGGCTCTACGCGTGGACGACCTGGTAGAGCGCGCCTCGCGCGACCATACCTCCGAGGTGATCCTGGCCCTGCCAGCCACGGTCGACGGCCAGACCACGGCGCACTATCTGGCCGAGCGGCTGGCCGGGTGTAACGTCTCGGTTTCGATGATGGCGCGCGGCGTTCCTGTCGGCGGTGAACTGGACTGGCTGGACGACGGCACCATCGCCCACGCCATCCGCGCGCGACGGCCGGCCTAGAGCACGACAGCTTGAAGTGGATACCGGTTCAAGCGCCCGTCGTGCTCTAAAGATATGGTAACGAGCCTGTTTATCCGGTTCAGATGATTCCATCTGAACCGGACAGGCTCTAGCCTGCCTTCCAGGGGACCGGCTCGATCTTCCGGATCATCAGGCCCCAGCCTGCGACACCCAGCAAGGCGCCCGCCGCCGTGACGATGAAGGCGGCGTGGAAACTTCCCGTGCTGTCAACAATCATGCCGGTGATGATCGGTCCCAGAATGCCGGCGAAGTTGGCCCAGCCGTTCTGCACCCCTATCCACTTGCCCGCCGCCTTGGGTCCGGCCAGCGTCTGACCGGTGGCGAAAATGTGCGGACCGACCGCGCCCAGGGCGAAGGCGACGACGAACAGGCATCCGATCGCCACCTGCGGCGCCACATAGGCGCAGGCCAGCAGACCGGCGGCGGTGACAAGATGGGCGCACACAAAGATGGTCTTGCGGGCCCGGTTGGGCGTTGCGCCGGTCGCGATCCAGCGGTCTGAAAGCCAGCCGCTCAGGAACGAACCCCCCGCATAGACCAGGTAGAGGCCGCCGCCGACATTGGCCATTTCTCCCAGCGTGTAGCCCTGCGACTTCACCAGGTAGAGCGGGATCCAGGAGACGACGAAGTAGAAGGCGAAGTTGACCGAGAAATGGCCGAGGCTGGCTCCCCAGAGCTCCGGGCGCCGGAAGATATCCGGAAAGGACGGCCCCGCGCCCGGCTCATGATCTGCGGCGCCCCGGTCCGTGAGCCTGCCGGTCACCAACAGCCAGGGCACAAGCCAGAGCAGGGAGATGGCGCCGAACATGATGAAGACCCCGCGCCAGCCAAGCGTCTCCATAAGGTGTCCGCCGAAGAAGATGCCAACCGCCGGCCCGAGCGACAGACCGACGATGATCAGGCCGTTGGCGGCGCCCAGGCGGGCTGCGGGCACATGCCGCGCGATCAGGGTCGAACTGACCGGAAAGGCGGCGCTCTCGCCGACCCCCAGTAGCAAACGTAGCATCAGCAGGGCCACGAAACCTGCCGCGAAGCCGCTGAAGAAGGTCGCCAGCGACCAGATCGCCAGACCGGCAGCCAGGGTCTTGTAAGCGTTGAAACGGTCGGCCATCCAGCCGGAGAGGACGAGCCCCGGCGTGTAGGTCCAGAAGAAGGCCGAGATCAGGATCCCGATCTGGGTCGAGGTGAGGGCGAGTTCGTCCTTGATCAGCGGCGCAGCGGTGGCCAGACCGCCCCGGTCCACATAGTTGATGAACACCGCCGCCGCGAGCAGCGGCACTATGAATGGGCTGAAAGCCTCGCGCAGCGGCTTCGCCGCCGTTTCCGTCGTCATGGTGTTCCCCCGATCCCCTTTTCACGGACACTGACACGGCTGGTCCCGACTCACCTAAGTCGCTAGGAACACAGCATGAACCTGATGCTGCTGATGATCATGTTGCTGGCTCTGACCGCCGCGATCGCCATCGCCTGGGCTCTGCGTGAACGCGGTCGGGCAGCGGCGGCCGAGCTCAGGCTGGCGCTCTATCAGGAACAGGGCGAGCTGGTTCGCAACCAGTTGACCCAGTCGGCGGCCAGTGTCGCCGAGGAGATCCTGCGCAAGAACGATGAGGCGGTGCGGGGCCGCGAGCAGCTGGCCCAGGCCCGGCTGGAGGCGCAACTCAAGCCCGTCGCCGACACCCTGCTGAAGTTCCAGGAGCAGGTGACGGCCGTGGAGAAGCAACGCGCTGAGGAGACCGGCGGCCTGAAGGAACAGATCGCCCAGATGCTGCAGGCGGCCACCGCCACCCAGGATGAGGCCCGCAAGCTCTCCAGCGCCCTGCGGCGCGGCGCTGGCGTGCAGGGTCGCTGGGGCGAGCAGACCCTGCGCAATGTGCTGGAGGCCGCGGGCCTTACCAACCGCTACGACTTCGACGAACAGACCTCCACCGACACAGACGAAGGTCGACGTCGGCCTGATGTAACCGTGCGCCTGCCAGGCGGGGCCCTGTTCGTCATCGACGCCAAGTGCTCACTGAACGCCTTCCTCGAAATCCAGGAAGCCGTGGACGACTTCGCCCGCGACGCCGCCGGGATCCGTCACGTGCAGAGCGTGCGCAGCCACATCTCAGGCCTCTCGGCCAAGGCTTACTGGGACCAGTTCGATGCTTCGCCGGACTTCGTGGCCATGTTCGTGCCGCTGGACTCCGCCCTGGCCGCCGCGCTCGACCGCGAGCCTAACCTGATGAATGAGGCCATGGACAAGCGGGTGGTGATCGTCACCCCGTCCACCCTGTTCGCGCTCTGCAAGGCCGTGGTCTACGGCTGGCGCGTCGAGGAACAGGCCGCCAACGCCCAGAAAATCGCCGAGCTGGGGCGTGAACTCTACAAGCGCATTGCGGTGATGGGCGGCCATGCCGATGCCATGGGCAAGGCACTGCAGACGGCGGTTGGCCGCTACAATCAGTTCGTAGGCTCTCTGGAAGCCCAGGTGCTGACCCAGGCGCGCCGCTTCGAAGACCTCAAGGTCGACCATCAGGGCAAAACCGTCGCCGTGCTGGAGCCGCTGGACAGCGCCGTACGGCCGCTGACCAAACTGCCCGCCGGCGAGACCCCACCGGTGCGACTTGTGGCCGGCGACGAGGGCTAGCGCCAGGGTCACGCACCTTGACGCCTGCAGATAGCGACCTTACGTCCGCGCCATGGCTATCCGAGAGATCCTTGTCGTCCCCCACCCTGTGCTGAAACAGGTGTCGACGTCCGTTGATGTGGTCGACGACGCCCTGCGCGCCCTGATGGATGACATGCTGGAGACCATGTACGACGCGCCGGGCATCGGCCTGGCGGCGGTGCAGATCGGTGTGCCCAAGCGGGTGATCGTGATGGATCTGGCGGGCAAGGACGAACCCCCGGCGCCGCGCTATTTCGTCAATCCCGAGATCGTCTGGGCCTCGGACGACACCGCACCCTACGAGGAAGGCTGCCTCTCCGTGCCGGAGTATTATGATGAGGTCGAACGGCCAGCCCGCGTGAAGCTCAAGTACCTGAACTATCAGGGCGAGGCAGTCGAGGAAGACGCCGACGGCATGTTCGCCGTCTGCATCCAGCACGAGATGGACCACCTTGAAGGTGTGCTGTTCATCGATCATCTGTCCCGGCTGAAGCGCGAGCAGGCGATCAAGAAGGTCAAGAAGCTGGTTCGGGCGTAAGCCGGGCGATCCTCGCCTTCGCCCCGTCCACGCGCTAAACTCCGGCCATGCGTCTCGCCTTCCTCGGCACCCCGGATTTTGCTGTCGCCAGCCTGAGCGCCATCCTGGCGGCGGGGCATGAGGTGGCGTGCGTCTATACCCAGCCGCCGGCGCCGCGCGGGCGCGGGCATGACCTGAAGCCTTCGCCGGTTCACGCCTTCGCCGACAGCCATGGCCTGACGGTCCGCACGCCCGCCTCAATGCGCGACCCTCTCGAGATCGCCGCTTTCGCCACCCTAAACCTCGACGCCGCCGTCGTGGTCGCGTTCGGTCAGATCCTGCCGGGCGGGGTGCTCGACGCACCACGCTTGGGCTCGTTCAACCTCCACGGCTCGCTGCTGCCGCGCTGGCGAGGCGCCGCGCCGATCCAGCGAGCGATCATGGCCGGCGACAAGGTTACCGGCGTGCAGGTCATGCGCATGACCGAGGGGCTCGACGAAGGCCCTGTGCTGGCCACCGCGACGGTCCGGATCGACGCTCTGGAAACGACTGCGACCCTGTTTGAACGGCTGGCCCCGATTGGCGCGGATCTCCTCGTCCGCACCCTGGCCGATATCGCCGCCGGGCGCGCCGTGGAAACGCCTCAGGCCAGGGAGGGCGTCACCTATGCCCGCAAGATCAGCCCCAGGCATGCGCGGCTGGACTGGACCAAGCCAGGGGCGATGCTTGACGCCAAGATCCGTGGAATGTCGCCGGCGCCGGGCGCCTGGTTCGAACTGCCCTCCGAGAAAGGGCCTGTGCGCGTAAAAGCTCTGCTCTCGGCGTTCGAGGACGCTGGCGGCGTGCCAGGCGTCACCCTCGACGATCGGCTGCTGGTGGCGACAGGCCAGGGCGCCGTGCGCCTGCTCAGAGTGCAACGCGAGGGCCGCGGCCCGCAGGAGGCTGAGGTTTTCCTCCGGGGGACGCCGGTGGCCGCCGGCGTTCGGCTGAGCTGATGCCGCGCTATCGCCTCCTGATCGAATATGACGGCCGTCCGTTCTGCGGCTATCAGACCCAGGCCGGATTGCCATCTGTGCAGGGCGCGCTGGAGGCCGCCGTTCTGGGGTTCAGCGGTGAGACCGTCCGGGTGCAAGCGGCGGGCCGGACCGACACCGGCGTCCACGCCACCGGTCAGGTCGTCCATGTCGACCTTGCCCGCGACTGGCCGGCGGACACGGTGCGCAAGGCGCTGAACGCCCATCTCATGCCCCAGCCTGTCTGTGTACTGGAGGCCACGGAGGCCACGGAGGGCTGGCATGCCCGGTTTTCGGCAATGGAGCGGCGCTATCGCTATCGCATTCTCAATCGGCAGAGCCCACCGGCGCTGAATCAGGGCCGGGTCTGGTATGTTCGCAAGCCCCTTGATGCACAGGCCATGCACGACGCCGCCCAGGCGCTCCTGGGCCACCACGACTTCACCACCTTCCGTGACCTGGCCTGTCAGGCGAAGTCGCCGATGAAGACCCTGGACATCGCCACGGTGCGCCGGGAGGGCGATGAGGTGATCCTGGACTTCGCCTCGCGCTCGTTTCTGCACAGGCAGGTACGCTCCATGACAGGCACCCTGGCCCAGGTGGGCGTCGGGCGTTGGAGCCGGGCCGACGTCGCCGACGCCCTGGCCGCGCGGGACCGCAGGGCTTGCGGCCCGGTGGCCCCGCCTGACGGCCTCTACCTTACCCACGTCGGCTATCAGCCGGCATCTCCTTCAACATCCTGAGGACCTCCGCCATGACACAAAGCCCCTGGGTTCATCACCGCAACGCCAACGTCGCCGATGACATCGATTTCGAGATCAAGGGCCAGGAGCTGCAGTTCCTGGAGATTGAACTCGATCCCGGCGAGAGCGCCGTGGCCGAGGCCGGCGCGCTTGTCTGGAAGGACGCCAGTATCGGAATGACCACCGTGTTCGGTGACGGCGCAGGCGCGGAAGGTGGCTTCATGGGCAAGCTGCTGGGCGCCGGCAAGCGTCTGGTCACCGGCGAGAGCCTGTTCACCACCGTCTTCACCCACAACGCAGGGGGCAAGGCCCGCGTGGCCTTCGCCTCGCCGACGCCAGGTGCAATCCTGCCGATCAATCTGGGGGAACAGGGCGGCTGCCTGATCTGCCAGAAGGACAGTTTCCTGGCCGCTGCGCGCGGCGTGTCCATCGGTATCCAGTTCCAGCGCCGCATGATGACCGGCCTGTTCGGGGGCGAAGGCTTCATCATGCAGAAGCTGGAGGGCGACGGCTGGGTGTTTGTCCAGATGGGCGGCACCGTGATCGAACGCACCCTGGCGGCCGGCGAGGAACTGCACGTGGATACCGGCTGTCTGGCCGCCTATACGCCCAGCGTCGATTTCGACCTGGTGATGGCCGGCGGCGTCAAGAGTGTGCTGTTCGGCGGCGAGGGTCTGTTCTTCGCCCGCCTGCGCGGCCCCGGAAAGGTCTGGATCCAGTCCTTGCCGTTCTCGCGCCTGGCCGGTCGGATGCTGGCGGCGGCGGGCGGACAGGGCGGGAACCGCGGCGAGGGCTCGGTTCTGGGCGGACTCGGCGACCTGATCGGCGGCAATCGATAGGGATCAGGCCGGCGCGAAGTAGCGCTGGATGATCCGGGCATAGACCTTCTGCAGGGTGCGGATTTCCTCGACCGGGGCGCGCTCATCCACCTGGTGCATGGTCTTGCCCACCAGCCCCACTTCGATCACCGGGCACAGCGCGCGGATGAAGCGGGCGTCAGACGTGCCGCCTGAAGTTGACAGCTCCGGGGCCGCGCCGGTGACGTCGGCCACAGCGGCTGCCACAAGGTCGGTGAAGGCGCCCCGCTCGGTCAGAAAGGCCTCGCCGCTGATCTGGGGCGTGACCGTGATCTTCCCGGCAAAGCCCACTGAGGCGCGCCAGACCTCCAGCTCGAACCAGTCGGCCAGCTGCTGTCCCGTGTGGTTGGGGTTGAACCGGATGTTGAGCCTGGCCCGCGCCACGCCGGGGATAACATTGGTCGCCGTGTTGGGCGCCTCGATCATGGTGACTTCGAGATTGGAGGGCTGGAACTCGGCATAGCCCTCGTCCAGCTTGCGCTCCTGCAGCGCCGAGAGAAGCTTCACCAGCACGGGCACAGGGTTGGCCGCCCGATGCGGATAGGCCACGTGGCCCTGGATGCCTTCCACAAGTATCTCGGCGTTGATCGAACCGCGCCGGCCCACCTTGACCATGTCGCCGAACGTTTCGGCCGAGGTGGGTTCGCCCACCACACAGTGATCGATCACCTCGCCCTCGGCGGCCAGCTCTTCGACCACCAGCTTTGTGCCATGGGTGGCGACGCCCTCCTCGTCCCCGGTGATCAGGAACGAGATCGAGCCGGTGACCTGGCCCGCAGCAATGGCTTCGGAGGCCGCAGCCGCGAAGGCGGCAATGGCGCTCTTCATGTCCACGGCACCGCGTCCGATCAGCACGCCATCAATCACCTCGGCACCGAACGCATCCTTCGTCCAGGCGCCGGCGTCGCCCACCGGCACCACATCGGTATGTCCGGCAAAGCAGAGATTGGGCCTGGCGGTCCCGTAGCGGGCGTAGAGGTTCTCGATATCGCCGAATTTCATTCGGCGGCAGGCGAAGCCCAACCCTGCAAGCGTCTGCTCGACGATATCCATGGCGCCGGCGTCAGCGGGCGTCACCGAAGGGCGGCGGATCAGGTCGCGGGTCAGTTCAACGGCGTCAATCATACGTCGCGCTTTACCGGTCATTCCGCCCGGAGGCGAGAGGGGTGCGGGAAGACCGCGATGGCGACCCCGCCGATCATCAGCTCATCTTGAAGCGGATAGGCAGGCGTTTGGGGCCGTTGACGAAGAAGCTTTCGCTCATGGCAGGTGTCCCGGCCATCTCGACAGATTCAAGTCTGGGCAGCAGTTCCTCCCAGAGAATGCGCATCTCCATCTTGGCCAGGTGCTGGCCGAGGCACAGGTGCGCGCCGTAGCCAAAGGCCAGATGCTTGTTGGGCGAGCGGTCGACGCGGAACTCGTCGGGGGCCTCGAAGACCTCTTCGTCGCGGTTGCCCGAGGCGTAGCAGAGCATCAGCCAGTCGTTCTGCTTCATCTGGCGACCGGCGAACTCGGTGTCGGCGGTGAGCGTGCGCATGAAGGTCTTCACCGGGGTGGTCCAGCGGATAGATTCGTCCACCAGGCCCGGGATCAGCGACAGGTCGGCCTTCACCTTGCGAAGCTGGCCAGGATTATCCACCAGCGCCCACATGGCGCCGGCCGTCGATGACGAGGTGGTGTCGTGGCCGGCCGTGGCGACGATGATGTAGTAGCCCATGGCCTCGAAGTCGGAGATGGGCGCGCCGTTGATCTGGCTGTTGGCGATCAGCGAGGCCAGATCATCGGTGGGATTGGCCCTGCGCGCGGCGGACAGGGCGCTGAAATAGTTGTTGAAATCGATGATCACGCCCATGTCGAAGGCTGGCTCGCCCCTCTCGGTGGTCTGCGCCTCATTCGGCTTGCGGCCAAGCTCGGGGTCGGTGGCGCCGAACAGCTCCTGGGTCAGCTTCAGCATCCGGGGCTCGTCGCTCTCGGGCACGCCCAGGATGGTCATGATCACGTGCAGCGGGAAGTGCAGCGCCACCTCATTGACGAAGTCGCACTCGCCGCCCTTGGCCGCCATCTTGTCGACCGAGGCGCGGGCGATGACGCGAATGCGTTCTTCCAGCTTCTTCAGGTTCTGGGGCATGAACCAGCCCTGGGTCAGGGCGCGGTACTTGGGATGATCCGGCGCGTCCATCTGCACCAGGGTGCGCAGCAGGTGGGGGCTACCGCCCATCATCTCGCGCACGCGCTTGTCAGCGGCCTGGCTGGTGAGCGTCGCGGCGCGGTCGCCATTGTGGAACAGGTCGTTCTGGCGGCTGATCTCGAGAATGTCGGCGTGTTTGGTGGCCACCCAGAACGGGTCAATGCCGTCGATCTTGGCCATGCCCATGGGCTCGTTGGCGCGCAGCCAGCGGTAGGTGTCGTGGATCCGGTTGTCAGCGTAGGCGGCCGGCATCGCCAGATGATCGGCATGGGCCTGGGGGATCATGTGGTCGGCGGCGGTGGTGGCGGACATTTGGTCTCCGGGGCAGCGGCCTGACGTGAGGTCACGCGAGACGACGCCGTCTGATTGTTCGTATCCTGAAGGGAGTTGATACCCCCAACGCGACGGCCCGCAAGTGTGACCGCGCGTCAACCGGAGACGCCAGGCGATGCTGACCAAGGGTGATGACTACCCGATCCACCAGACTCCCGAGCCGATCGCCTATTCAGGTTCGGACCGGAACTTCTATGACCGCTACTTTTTCAACGCCTATGCGCCGGATGGGTCGGCGTTCGCGGCCATCGCCTTTGGCGTCTATCCAGCGCTGAACGTGGCCGATGCGCACATCGCCATCGTCACGGACGGCAAGGAGCGTTGCCTGCACGCCTCGCGCGTCCTGGGTATGGAACGGCTGGACCTTAAGGTGGGGCCGATCGCCATCGACATCCTGGAGCCCCTGCAGAAGCTGAAGGTGACGATCCAGAAGACCGAGGGCATCGCCGGCGAGATCACCTTCGAAGGCCGCGCCTTTCCCATCGAGGAGCCGCGCTTCGTCAAGCGCAACGGCCCGCGCCTGTTCATGGACTACACCCGCCTGACGCAGAACGTGCGGGCCTCGGGCTGGCTGGAAGTGGACGGCGAGCGGATCGAGGTTGCCGGCTGGGTCGGCACCCGTGACCGCTCCTGGGGGATCCGTCCCGTCGGCGCGCCCGACACCCAGCCTACCCCCGGCGGCGGGATCACCGGCTTCTTCTGGCAATGGACCCCGCTGAACTTCGCCGACACATCCGTCTATTTCCACATCAACGCCGACCCGGACGGCAAGCCCTGGAACACCCGCGCTGTGATCCTCCCGGACGGCGCAGGCCCCGAGGGCGGCTATCACTCCGACGCCCCGGTGATGGAGACCGAAATCCTGCCCGGCACCCGGCATGCAAAATCCGGCAAACTGATCATCCCCCTGGCGCAGGGCGAGGCCACCGTGAAGATCGAGCCTGTCGCCACCTTCCTGATGCGCGGCATCGGTTATGGCGGTGAGTGGCGGCACGGTGCGCTCAAGGGCGAGCTGGCCGTGGCGCGCGAGGACCTGGACACGGTGAACTTCGACCACGCCGATCCCGGCAACCTGCACATCCAGGCCATCAGCCGCGCCACTCTGTCACAGCCGGGCCGGGACGATCAGGTGGGTGTGGGCGTGTTCGAACAGCTGATCCTTGGACCCTACCGGCCGCTGGGCTTCTAGACCCCTGCGGCCTTCAACGCCTGATCAAGGTCGGCGATGATGTCGTCCACGTGCTCGATGCCGATGGACAGGCGCACGTAGCCCGGCGTCACCCCGGTGGCGGCCTGTTCGTCGGGCGTGAGCTGGGAATGGGTGGTGGAGGCCGGGTGGATCGCGAGGCTGCGCGCATCGCCGATGTTGGCCACGTGGTAGAGCAGCTTCAGGGCGTTGATGAAGGCGGCGCCGGCCTCGACCCCGCCGGCCATTTCGAAGCCCACAAGGCCGCCGTAGCCGCCCTTCAGGTTGCGGTCTGCCCGCGCGCGGGCCTCGCCGGTCTGCAGGCTGGGGTGAATCACCCGGGTGACGCCAGCGCGCGCGGCCAGCCAGGCGGCGACCTTTGCAGCGTTGGCGCAATGGCGTTCCATCCGCAGCGCCAGGGTCTCGATACCCTGGATGATCTGGAAGGCGTTGAAGGGCGAGATGGCGGCGCCCAGATCGCGCAACAGGATCACGCGGGCGCGCAGGATGTAGGCGATGGGGCCGAGCGGCTTGACCGCCTGGGTCCACACCGCACCATGGTACGAGGCGTCGGGCGTGTTGAGCTGGGGCTGGCGTTCGGGGTTGGCTTCCCAGTCGAAATTGCCGCCGTCGACGATCAGGCCGCCGATGGAGGTGCCGTGACCGCCCAGGTATTTGGTAGCGGAATAGACCACGATGGCCGCGCCATGATCCAGCGGACGACAGAGCAGTGGTGCGGCGGTGTTGTCCATGATCAGCGGAATGCCAAACTCGCGGCCGATGGCGGCGACCTCGGCGATGGGGAAGACCTCGAGCTTCGGGTTCGGCAGGGTCTCGGCGTAGTAGGCGCGCGTGCGGTCATCAGTGGCGCGGCGAAAGGCTTCCGGGTCGGCAGGATCGACAAAGCGGACCTCGATGCCCTGGTCCTTCAGCGTGTTGGCGAACAGGTTCCAGGTGCCGCCATAGAGGGCGGTGGACGACACGATGTTGTCGCCCGCCCGCGCCAGGTTCTGCACGGCATAGGCCGACGCCGCCTGCCCGGACGCCACAGCCAGAGCGCCCACGCCGCCCTCCAGCGCCGCGACACGCTTTTCGAGCACGTCGGTCGTGGGGTTCATGATGCGGGTGTAAATGTTGCCCAGTTCGGACAGCGAGAAGAGCGCAGCGGCATGGCCCGCGTCGCGGAACTGGTAGGATGTCGTCTGGTGGATCGGCACCGCTACCGAGCCGGTCGATGGATCAGCCCGCCAGCCGGCGTGGACGACCAGGGTTTCGGTGTGGAGCGGGGCGTCGGACATGGCGGAGCGTTCCTGGGTCTGGCGGTCAACGCCGCTGTCAGGGCGCATTCTAGCCTAACCGACCCCGGATAGAAGGCCCCGGCGCACATCTGGCCCGTTGCGCCTTATCAATGCAGCGCCGCACGGGATCGCCGATCTGAAAGGTTACGGGAGACCGCCACATGTCATTGACCAACACGAAGGCCGCCTACGGCTGGATCGCCATCGCGCTGCACTGGATCAGCGCAATCGGCGTCGTGGCAATGTACGTCCTGGGCGAGCAGATGGAGGACGCCCCGGACAAGGTCGCAAAAGCCGCCGCCCAGGGCCTGCACGTCTCCGTCGGCGCCCTGCTGTTCACCTTTCTGCTGGCGCGGCTTTTGTGGAGCCTGTCGCAACCGCATCCGGATTCGTTCGAGCGGAACAAATGGTTCCGCATTGCCGCGAGGGTCGTCCAGGGATTGTTTCTGCTGATGATCGCCGTGCTGATCGTCACGGGACCGCTCGCGGTGTGGTCTGCGCCGCGGGCCATCACCGTGTTTGACCTGTTCAGCCTGCCCAGTCCGTTTCCGACCCGTATCGTGTGGCTGCATGACCTTGCGGAAGATATGCACGGTCTGGCGAAGAAGCTGTTCTGGCCCCTCGTCGTCCTGCACGTCGGGGGCGCTGTGAAGCACCTGCTGCTGGATCGTGACAGGACCTTTCAGCGTATGCTCTGGGTCCGTCGCACCTGAAACGATGGAGCCACACTGATGATGAGTCGACTTCACGCGGAACGACATCTGGTGCAGCGGATCGGCTGGCTACGGGCCGCAGTCCTCGGGGCCAACGACGGCATCGTCTCGACCGCCAGCCTGATCGTCGGTGTCGCCGCAGCCGCGCAGGGCCGGACCGAGATCCTCGTGGCCGGCGCAGCGGGCCTGGTAGCCGGCGCCATGTCGATGGCGGCCGGAGAATATGTCTCGGTCAGCTCGCAATCCGATACCGAGGGCGCAGACCTGGCGCGGGAGCGGGCGGAGCTGGCCACCCAGCCTGAACTGGAGCTCGATGAACTGGCAGGCCTCTACGCGGCGCGCGGCGTCGAGCCCGCCCTGGCCCGGCAGGTCGCGACCCAGCTGATGGCGAGGGACGCCCTGGGCGCCCACGCCCGTGACGAACTCGGCATCTCGGAGATCACGACGGCCCGCCCGATCCAGGCCGCGCTGACCTCGGCCATGACATTCTCGGTCGGCGCCGCCCTGCCGCTGGCGGCTGCGACCTTCTCGCCCCAAGCCGTGATCACCCCGGCGGTGTCCACCGCCTCGATCCTGTTCCTGGTCCTGCTGGGCGCCGTTGGCGCCAGGGCGGGCGGCGCGCCGGTGCTGAAAAGCGTGTTGCGGGTGACCTTCTGGGGCGCCGCCGCCATGGCCCTCACCGCGGGCGTCGGCCTGATGTTCGGTGTGGCCGCCTAGTTCGACCGCGCCCGGATCACTTGTCGCCGAAGATGTGAACCACCCGCGCCGCCGCCGGCAGCAACAGGGCCGCCAGCAACGAGGGGAAGATAAACAGGATCAGGGGCACCGTCAGCTTGGCCGATAGTCCCAGCGCCTTCTCCTCGGCCCGCAGCATCCGCTTGGAACGCATGTCGGCGGAGAACACGGAGAGCGTCTCCCCCAGGCTCGTGCCCATCTCCTCGGCCTGACGCAACATGGTGGCCAGCTGGCGCGCGTCGTCGATGCCCAGGCGGTCAGCGAAAGCGGTCCAGGCGTCCTTGCGGGCGCGGCCGGCGCGTAGTTCCAGCACCAGGAACCGCAGATGCACCGTCAGCGTCGGGTAACGACGCTCCAGCTCCTCGGTCACCCGGGTGACGCCCGCGTCAAGCGACAGTCCGGCCTCGACCGAGGCCCCCAGCAGATCCAGCAGGTCGGGAAACCCGTCCGAATACTCCCGCTCACGCGTGATCTTGCGCTGTTTAAGCACGAAGTCGGGGCCGTAGAGGGCGGCCAGCGAGAGCCCCACCGCGATCCCCAGGGCCACGAGATTTCCACCCTTGTGAGCGATCATGGACGGCAGCGTCAGCACCACGCCCAGTGTCGCCAGCGCCACGCCGATCGCCTTGATGCCCATGAAGATGATCGGCGCCTCGCGGGAATAGAACCCCGCCTGCATCAGCCGTGAGCGCATCTCCGAAACCTTGGCCGGGTCGCTGACCGCGCTCTGCTGGCCCAGTTTGCGAACCGCGCCCACCAGCTGGGCCGAAATCGCTGCGCCCGGGATGGCCCCGTTTCCGGCCGAGCGGCGGCCCTCGACCGTGCCGGTCAGGCGGTTGCGGCGCTGGGCGCGCGTACGCAGCTCGCCGAACCCCACCAGACCAAGGCCGCCGATCGCGCCAACGGTCAGAACCAGGCCAACAAGATAGATGATGGTTTCAAGGTTCATGGCGTCAGAGCCGCATGTCGATCATGCGCCGCATGATCATGTTGCCGAGGAAGATCCAGAAGCCGACCGCCGCCAGGCCGTACTTCACCATCGGCTGGTCGATGACATCGCCGTAGAAGTGTGGCGAGGAGATCATGATGAAGCCCACGGCGATGAAGGGCGCGGACGTCAGGATCATCGCCGAGGCGCGGCCTTCCGAGGAAGCGGCCTTGATCTTCAGCCGCATCTTGTGGCGGTCCCGCACGGTATGGGCGTTGAGCTTGAGCAGGCCCGTCAGATTGCCGCCGGTCTTTTCCTGCAGGCGCACGGTGGCGGCAAAGAGGTCGACGTCAGGGTGCTGGCAGCGCTCCGACATCCGCTCGATCGCCTGCTCGAGGGTGGCGCCGTAGGCGATCTCGTCAGCGGCCATGCCAAACTCGGTCCCGATGGGATCGGGCAACTCGCGGCCCACCAGATTGACAGCGGACGGCACCGGGTGCCCCGCTTCCAGCGACCGCACGATGATGTCCAGCGCCTGGGGCAACTGCAGACCAAGCGCCGCAGCGCGCTGGCCCGCCTTCACCTTGAGCAGTCCCAGCGGAGCGACGACGCCGCCCAGCAGGGCGCCGCCGGCAAAACCAAGTGGCGTGCGGGTCAGGACGCCAACCAGTATGCTACCCAGCACCGTGGCGGCGGCCAGATACATCAGCCATTTGCTCTGGTCGTAGGGCAGGCCGGAGGCGACGATCAGGTCGGACAGCCAGCGCAGGCCACCCGGGCGCCCGCCAGACGACGTCAGCCCTCGCCGTTTCCTGAGCTCGATCACCAGGGCCGAGACCCCTTCGACCTTCTCACCGATCTTGAGGCGCTGGTTCAGCTTGCGCTTCTGGGTCGCGACCGTGAGCATGCCGACCAGCCCCTGGACGCCGGCGAACACGGCGGCAGCGACCATCACCATGACCACCAGCTTGGCGTCGATCACGAGCCCGAACATCAGCCCAGTACCTTCGAGGGGTCAAAGTTGGCGGTGTCGTACGGAATGCCGCGACGGATCATCTCGTCCAGGCAGAGGGGCCTGAGGCCCGTCGCGCGGAATTCGCCGAACACCTCACCATCGGCGCCGGTGTGCGTCCGGTTGAACACAAAGATGTCCTGCATCTGCACGACCTGGCCTTCCATGCCGGTGATCTCGGTGACATGGGTGACCTTCCGCTTGCCGTCCGACAGGCGCATCACCTGCACCACGAGCCCTACGGCGGCGGCGATCTGGTGGCGTACGGCGTCGGCGCCGATATTCAGCCCCCCCATGGCCACCATCTGTTCGAGACGGCTGATGGCTTCGCGCGGATTATTGGAGTGGATCGTCGCCATCGAGCCTTCGTGGCCGGTATTCATGGCCTGAAGCATGTCGAAGGCTTCTTCGGACCGCACCTCGCCCAGGATCACCCGGTCGGGTCGCATCCGCAGGGCGTTCTTGACCAGCTCGCGCTGACGGATCTCGCCCTTGCCCTCGATGTTCGGCGGCCGCGTCTCCATGCGCACCACGTGCGGCTGCTGCAGCTGCAGCTCGGCCGCGTCCTCTATGGTGATCAGGCGCTCGCCCTCGCTGATCGCCGACGACAGGGCGTTGAGCAGGGTGGTCTTGCCCGACCCGGTGCCGCCGGAAATCACGGTCGAGACCCGGCTCCGGACGGCCCCATAGAGAAAGTCGGACATCGACTGGGTCATGGCCCCGAATTCGACCAGCTTCTCCAGCGTCAGCGGCTTCTTGGAGAACTTCCGGATGGAGACCGAGCATCCGTCAATGGCCACCGGCGGGATGGCGGCATTGACCCGGCTACCGTCGGGCAGACGCGCGTCGACCATTGGCTGGCTTTCGTCGATCCGGCGGCCGACAGCGGCGACGATGCGGTTGACGATGCGCAGCAGGTGGTCGTTGTCGCGGAAGCGGATCGGGGTGAGCTCCAGCTCACCGCGCCGCTCGATGTAAACCTGATAGGGTCCATTGATCAGGATGTCGTTGATCGAGTCATCCTTCAGCAGTGGCTCGATGGGTCCCAGCCCCACCATCTCGTCGTAGATCGAGGCGCCCAGCGCCTCGAGCTCCCTGGCGTTCAGCGCCATGCGCTCGATGCGGGCGAACTCGGTGACCTGACCCAGCACCTGACGGCGAAGCTCCGCCTCGTCCAGCTTGTCCAGCTTGGCGAGATCCAGTTCCTCGATCAGCTTGGCGTGCAGACGCAGGCGCAGGTCCAGCCCGGCGTCGCGCGCCGGCGACTTCGGCTTGGATTCCACGCGGGCCGCCGGGGTCGCGACCGGCGGCGGCGCTGCCGGGGCGGCGGGAGCCGGTGCGGGCGCGGAACGGGCCAAGCTGAAGCGGCTCATCAGGCGGCCTTCTGGGCGGTGTCGCGCCGCAGCGGCTGGGCGGCCAGCCGCTCTACCATCTGCTGGATGTCCTTGACGATCTTCGACTTGGGGCGGTGCTGGGCGATCGGACCACCCAGATTGACCGACGCGGCGGCGGCTTCCCAATCCGAACTGACCCCGGCCTCAGCCTTGCGCTGAAGGGCCTTCTCGGCCTCCATTACCGAGGGCGCAGGTCCAAACATCCGGTTGGCCAGGCGGTTCAATACGATTCGCGGACGAAGACCGACAGCGACGCCGACCCCCTCCTCGATCTCGTCCGACTGGGCGCGCGCGGCGAGCAGGGCCGGAACGGTCAGCTCCGAGATCACCAGCACCTCATCGCACCCGGCCAGCGCCTCCAGCGTCCAGCTGCGGCGATGGCGTGGCACATCCAGGATCACCCAGTCGTAGACCTCGCAGGCCACTTCCAGCATGCGCAGGATGGCGTCGCGACCGACGGTTTCGAACGCGGATGGATCGCGCACGCCGGCCACCAGATCTAGTCCCTTGCAGACCGGAGTAACAAAGGCCTGCAACATGGCCGCATCGATCCGGTCGGCGGCGTTGCCGAAGTCTGAGAGGCGCATGGTCGGCGCAGCACCCAGATAGGCTGCAGCCGCCCCGTCGGTCAGATTGAGGTCCACCAGACAGACACTGCGATCCTTGCCGGACCGGGTGGCCAGACCGTAAGCGATCTCGATCGCCACGGTAGTGGCGCCACACCCCCCCACCGCGCCGGTCACGGCCCAGCAACGCGAGCCACCGACCTCGCCGGTCGCCGCCGAAAGCACGGGTTGGGCGCGCGCCAGCAGATTCTGGATCTCCCCGGCCATTTGCTGGTCGGTGTAGGGCGCCTCCAGGATGTCGGCCGCCTCCAGCCGCATCAGGTTGCGGACCAGACCGGCAGGCAGGTTGGCGCCCACCACCAGCACCGGCGGGCAGGCCTTCAGCGCCGATAGCGCCTGGACGGCCGCGGCCAGGGCCGGCGCCTCCCAGGCGTCGGCGTCGATCAGGACCAGGTCGAACGCGCCAGCCGCCAGGGTCTGGAGTTGGGGGATGGCCCCCATCTGGACGGTCGCACCCTGAAGGGGACCCTCGATCAGGTTCGCTAACGCGGCGCCCAGCGCGAGCACGCGGCGGCCGTCAATGAGGTTGGCAGGGGGCGGTGACGCGGACTTCAAACGCAACATGACTGGCGCTACTTCTTCCCGCTAAGGCTGTTGGCGGCGACCGGCGGACCAAGGTCACGCGCCATGGGCCGGTCAAGGGACTTGCCACGCAGGAACAGGTCCGCCGCAGAGGGTTCGCGACCGGGCAGGCTATCAACCGGCGTGATCTGGCGTTCCTCGGCGGTGGCCAGACGTGGCGTCACGATGATCAGCAACTCGGTCTCCGCGCGCTTGAACCGCGCCGAGCGGAACAGGGCGCCCAGCACCGGAATATCACCGAGCCAGGGAGTCTGGGCCGTGTTGTTCTGGTAGTCGTGCTGGAACAGTCCGGCCATGGCGAAGCTGTCGCCGGACTTCAGCTCCAGTGTGGTGGATGCGCGTCGCACGGACAGCGCCGGTATGTTGACGCCATTGATGGTCAGGGATCGGTTGGGATCCAGCTGGCTGACCTCGGGCTCTACACTCATCCGGATCCAGCCATTATCCTGCACCTTGGGGGTGAAGTTCAGACGGACGCCGTAGGGGCGGAACTCAATGGTGATGCCGTCACGACCCGTAGGCACCGGGAACGGGAACTCCCCACCCGCCAGGAAGCTGGCCTTCTCGCCGGAGATGGCCACCAGATTTGGCTTGGCCAGGGTCCGGATCACGCCCCGCTCTTCCAGGGCCTGGATCTGCGTATCGATCCGGGTGCTGCCCGACCCGCCACGGGTGGTCAGGACGCCGGCGGCGGGGGTCAGGCCGACCAGGCCTGAACCGCTCAACATCGAGAACGACCCATTGGCCACGTTCAGGTTCACCCCGAGGTCCTGCATGGCGTTCCGGCTGGCCTCGAGGATACGGACCTCAAGGATGATCTGCTGTGACGCCCGTACGGTGATGCGGGAAATGACCGAGTCGGGCGCATATTTGGCGGCGATCCGCTCGGCCCCGGCCTGCACGCCGGTGGTGGAAACTTCCCCCGCCAGCATCAGCGCCTCGCCCAGGTTTCGCACCTTCAACCCCTCGCCGGGGAAGGCGGCGGCGAAGTCCTGCTGAAGGCCGTCGGAGTCGTAGCCAACCCGGATGTCGATCACCTCCTGCAGCCGCCCGCCAGCGCCGTAGACCAGCAGGTTTGTGGACCCGAACTCGATGCCCTGGACATAGAAGCTGGAGTCGCTGGTCGCCGTGACCTTGGCGATGTCCGGCTGGGCGATGACGATCCGCGAGGCCGCCTGGGGCAGTCGGAACGACAGGGATTTGTCGCGCGGAACATGGATTGTCCGGCGCAAGACCGGCTCGCTCGACAGGGATTGGGCCGCTGCGGGGACGGGTGTCGCCAGCGGAACCAGCGGCGCCAGCGAAAGCGCCAGCAGCCCAAGAGCGGTTCTGGAAATCCGACGGGGGGTCATGGCCTATCCGATCGCGCCGACGCCGGCGGAGCCGGCCTGGGGGTTGGCGCCGCCAGCCGCGTTCGCGGCAGGGGGCGGTGCAGGTGCGGGCGCCCGGCGCGAGCCGCCGCCACGCTTGGAGGGTTCGCCCTCGATGATCAGGATCGCCGAGTACGACCGGGCCGGACCGCGCGACACTGCGCGTCCGCCCCCGGTGCTGCGACCACCGCCGCTGCCCACCAGAAAGTCGGAGGTGCGCAGGGGTGTGGCGTCGGCGATGACCGCCTCGCCGTTGCGCCGCAACGCCAGCGACAGGGTGCCCAGGGTGGAGGCCACCGAGAGTTTCTGTGAGTCCTCGACCGAGACCTCGAGGGTGGCCGTGTTGGGGCTGGCGGGCTTGTTCGAGGTGGGGTCAGCGTTCAGATCGACACCCAGCACGCGGGAGTTCTGAACCACCACATAGGAGATGAAGTTCCGCTCGGGCCCGGTGGGCGTCAGGTCGCGCATCAGCACCACGTCCACGCGATCTCCAGGCAAGGCATGGCCGCCCACGCCCGTGGCGTCATCCACCTTCACCGCATAGGCCCGCATGCCCTCGGCCACCTCGGCCGCCACCGACGGCCGCGCGCCCGGGCCGGAGACCTTGGTGGGCAGGATCGCCTCACGCTCGGAAATCGGGAACAGCACCACCGGCGCGCCGCCGTTGTCCGCCGCCAGCGCGGCGGCGACGGAGGTGAAGGCGCCGGCGGGCACCGCGTTTTCGGGCGCCTTGATCACCTTCAGCATGCCGGCGTCCAGCTTCTCGCCATAATTGATAGCGCGGGCGGCGACGACGAGCGGCGCGCCCTTCATCTCTTGGACGACCGGACTTTTCGCTGCCGAGGCGCTGGGCAGCGCGATCTTGGCCACAAAAAGGGCGCCGAGGCCGAGGACCGCGGAAACCCCAAGGCTGGCGATGGTTACGAGCCGCATCTATTGATCCGCCGCGAGTTTCTGTCTGATCTCGCAACGTTAACGACAACCGACTTGCGACATCGCCAACAATCACAGTGAACGTAGGCTTAAGCATGATCCCGCTGGCGCTTCTCTCGCCGGGACAGCTAGAAACGGCCCGACAACAGATGAGGGAGATGACGGATGAAGGTGCGCCGGCTGGGTAACTCGGGACTGAAGGTCAGTGTGGTGGGCCTGGGCTGCAACAATTTCGGCATGCGGATCGACCAGGGCCAGACCCAGGCCGTCGTGGACGCCGCGATCGACGCGGGCATCACCCTGTTCGACACGGCCGACATCTATGGCGGCACGCAGTCAGAGGTTTTCCTGGGCAAGGCGCTGGGCAAGCGACGCCATGAGATCGTGCTGGCCACCAAATTCGGCATGCAGATCGGCCAAGACCCCAGGAAGCGCGGGGGATCGCGCCGCTGGATCATGACGGCGGTCGAAGACAGCCTTCGCCGGCTAGGCACCGACCACATCGACCTCTATCAGCATCATCAGTCCGACGGCGATACCCCGGTGGACGAGACGCTGCGCGCGCTGGACGACCTCGTCACGCATGGCAAGGTCCGCTACCTCGGCAACTCCAACTACACCGGCTGGCAGATCGCCGACGCCGACTGGAGCGCCGCCGGCCAGACGCGGTTTGTGTCAGCACAGAACCTCTACTCCCTGCTGGAGCGCGATGTTGAGCGCGAGGTATTGCCGGCCTGCCAGCATTTCGGCCTGGGCTTCCTGCCGTTCTTCCCGCTCGCATCGGGCCTGCTGTCGGGCAAGTACAAGCGCGGCGAGGCGCCGCCAGAAGGTACGCGGCTGGCCGCCTGGGGCGCGCGCGGCGCCCAGGCGATGAGCGACCGCAACTTTGACCGGATCGAGGCGCTCGAGGCGTGGGCGTCCGAGCGCGGGCATACGATCCTGGAGCTGGCCTTCGCCTGGCTGCTGGGTCATGAGGCGGTGTCCTCGGTGATCGCCGGCGCCACGTCGCCGGAGCAGGTCCGCACCAATGCTGCCACCGCGGAGTGGCGGCTCACGCCCGATGAGGTGGCCGAGGTCGGAAAGCTGGTGGCCTGACCATGTACGATCTTCTGAAAGGCCTGCGCGTCGTTGAGGGATCGGCTTTTGTCGCCGCGCCCACCTGCGGTCTCTATCTGGCCCAGATGGGCGCCGAGGTGATCCGGTTCGACAATATCGGCGGCGGTCCGGATTACCGGCGCTGGCCGTTGGCTGACAATGGCGCCAGCCTCTACTGGGAGGGGCTGAACAAGGGCAAGAAGTCGGTGGCCCTGGACCTCTCGGGGCCCGCAGGGCGTGAGATCGCCCAACGGCTTGCCGCCTCCCCCGGTGATGACGCCGGCCTGTTTGTGACCAACTTCCCGGTCGACGGGTTCCTGTCCTACGAGAAGCTCAGCGCCCTTCGCACCGATCTCATCTGCGTGCGGGTCATGGGCTGGGCCGACGGCTCGCAGGGCATGGACTACACGATCAACTCGGCATTGGGCCTGCCATTGATGACAGGGCCGGCCGACGACGACCGGCCGGTCAACCACGTGCTGGCGGCCTGGGACCTGCTCACCGGCGCCTACTGCGCATTTGGCCTGGTGTCTGCGCTTCTGGCGCGTCATCGCGGAGCCGGTGGGCGTGAGATCCGGGCCCCGTTGTCGGACATCGGCGCAGCGTCCATGGCCAACATGGGCTTCACCGCCGAGGCGATGCTGGCCGGCCACCAGCGCCCCCGCATGGGCAATGACGTGTTCGGCGCCTTCGGCCGCGACTTCACCACCCGCGACGGGCAGAAGCTGATGCTGCTGGCGATCACGCCCAAGCAGTGGAGCAAGGCCCTGGAAGCGCTGGGTATCGGCGCCGAGGTGTCGGCCGTGGAGGCGGCGTTGGGCGTCTCCTTCGCAACCGACGAAGGCTTGAGGTTCACCCACCGCGCGCGGCTCTATCCGCTGTTCGAGCGGGCGTTCGCGGCGAAGGACGCCGCCGCCCTGACACCGGCCTTCGACGCCGGCGGCGTCACCTGGGGCAGCTACCAGACCCTGGAAGCCGCTCTCGAGGACACCCGCCTCTACAAGAACAACCCGGTGTTCGAGGCCGTGAAACACCCCAGCGGCCTCACCTACCCCGCCCCCGGCGCCATGGGCACGATCCCGCAGGACGAACGTGGACCGGTGCTACCGGCGCCGAAACTGGGTCAACACACGGACGAGGTGCTGGCCGAGGTGCTGGGCATGAGCAGCGGCGAGATCGGCAAGCTGCACGACGCGGGCGTGGTGGCAGGGGCCAGCTGACCCTAGAGCACGACAGCTTGAAGTGGATACCGGTTCAAGCGCCCGTCGTGCTCTAAACATTTGATAACGAGCCTGTTTATCCGGTTCAGATGATTCCATCTGAACCGGACAGGCTCTAGTCCGCTGTCAGCTTCACCAGCACCGCCCCCTCGGTGACCTGTCCGCCAAGTTCGGCGGCGACCTCGCTTACCTCACCGTCGAATGGCGCGGCCAGGGCGTGCTCCATCTTCATGGCTTCGAGGGTCAACAGAGGCTGACCTGATGTCACCCTGTCCCCCGCCTTGACCGACAACTGGGTGATCCTGCCCGGCATGGGCGCCCGGATCGAGCCGTCGCCAGCCGCGACGCCACCCTCCCTTATGGCCGGGTTATCGCGGAAGACGAAGGCCTCACCGGCCTCGAAGACCACCAACTCGTCGTCGCCTGGCGCATGGACAATGCGACTGGGTTCCAGCGGCATAGGGACATGGACGGCCGTTGCGCCCAGGAAGACGCGGGCCGTCTCCAGCGGCGGGGCGTTGAGGCGGAAGCCCAGCAGTTCCACCCAGGGCGTGGCCGGCTGGCCGGCGGCGGCGCGCTCGATCACCTCGCGGAAGGCCCAGCCAGCCGTCGCCAGGACCTCCGGGCTGGGCTCGGGCGTTGCGGCCAGGGTGTTCAGGTTTCGGGCGATCAGGCCGGTGTCAACGGCGCCGGCAATAAAGTCAGGGTTCTCCAGGCAGCGGACCAGGAAGCCGGCATTGGTCTTCACCGGCCAGATGTCCACCTCGGCGCAGGCTTCGGCCAGATCGGCGATGGCCTCCTCACGGGTTTCGCCATGCACGATCAGCTTGGCGATCATCGGATCGTAGAAGGGACTGATGACATCGCCCGCCTCGACCCCGGCATCGACCCGGATCCCCTGCGGCAGGCTGAAGGCGTCAAGCCGACCGATCGACGGCAAGAAGCCCGAGGCGGGGTTCTCGGCATAAAGGCGCGCCTCGACGGCGTGGCCGGTCATCAGGATCTGATCCTGCTTCAAGGGCAGCTTTTCGCCGGCCGCCACGCGGAACTGCCATTCCACGAGGTCGAGACCGGTGACCATCTCGGTGACGGGATGCTCCACCTGCAGGCGGGTGTTCATCTCCATGAACCAGATGCGGTCGGGGCGCAGGCCGGCGCTCGCGTCGGCGATGAACTCGATGGTGCCGGCGCCGACATAGTTCACCGCCTTGGCCGCCTTGACTGCGGCGGCGGTGACGGCCGCTCGGGTGGTGGCGTCCATGCCGGGCGCCGGCGCCTCCTCGATCACCTTCTGGTGGCGGCGCTGCAACGAACAGTCGCGTTCGAACAGGTGTACAACGTTTCCGTAGCTGTCGCCGAACACCTGCACCTCGATGTGGCGGGGGCGGCTCACATAGGTCTCAAGCAGCACGCGATCATCGCCGAAGCTGGCGGCGGCCTCGCGTTTGCAGGAGGCGAGCGCCTCGGCGAACGCGTCGGCGCTGTCTACCAGCCGCATGCCCTTGCCGCCGCCGCCGGCCACGGCCTTGATCAGCACCGGATAGCCGATGCGGGCGGCCTCGCGGGCCAGGATCTCCGGCGACTGGTCCTCGCCCAGATAGCCGGGCGTCACCGGGACACCGGCCCTGGCCATCAGGCTCTTGGCGGCGTCCTTCAGGCCCATGGCGCGGATCGCCGACGGCGGCGGCCCGATCCAGATCAGACCTGCCGCCGTCACGGCCTCGGCGAACGCGGCGTTCTCTGACAGGAAGCCATAGCCCGGGTGGATCGCCTCGGCGCCGGTCTGCTTCGCCGCGGCGATGATCTTTTCTGGGACCAGGTAGCTTTCCCGCGCGGCGGCGGGCCCGATCAGGATCGCCTGGTCGGCGTCGCGGACGTGGGCGGCGTGGGTGTCGGCCTCGGAGTGGACCGCGACCGTTTCGATCCCCATCCGGCGCGCGGTGCCGAAGATGCGGCGGGCGATCTCTCCACGGTTGGCGACCAGGACGGACTTGAACATCTTTGACCTGGCCATCCGCTACATCCTGAACACGCCGAAGCGTGTCTCCGGGATCGGGGCGTTGAGGGCCGCCGATATGGACAGGCCCAGAACGTCGCGGGTCTGGGCCGGGTCGATGATGCCGTCATCCCACAGTCGCGCGGTGGCGAAGTAGGGGTTGCCCTCATCCTCGTAGCGCTGGCGGACCGGGGCCTTGAAGGCTTCTTCATCGGCGGGCGTCCATTTGTCGGCGTCGCGGTGGACGGTGGCCAGGACCGAGGCAGCCTGCTCGCCGCCCATGACCGAGATCCGGCTGTTGGGCCAGCTCCACAGGAAGCGGGGGGAATAGGCCCGGCCGCACATGCCGTAGTTGCCGGCCCCGAACGAGCCGCCGATGAGGACGGTGAACTTGGGCACATTGGCGCTGGCGACCGCGGTGACCAGCTTGGCCCCGTCCTTGGCGATGCCGCCGGCCTCGTACTTCCCGCCGACCATGAAGCCCGAGATATTCTGCAGGAACACCAGCGGGATTTTCCGCTGGCAGGCCAGTTCGATGAAGTGGGCGCCCTTCAGCGCGCTCTCCGAGAACAATACGCCGTTGTTGGCCAGGATCGCCACCGGATAACCCCAGATGCGGGCGAAGCCACAGACCAGCGTCGCACCGTAGAGCGCCTTGAATTCATCAAACCGGGAGCCGTCGACGACGCGGGCGATCACTTCACGCACATCGTAGGGGGCGCGGACGTCCGTGGGGACCACGCCATAGAGTTCCTCGGGGTCGAAGGCCGGGGGCTCCGGCTCGGCCAGCGTGATGTCCTGCGGTTTGGTGGTGTTGAGATTGGCCACGATCCGCCGGACGATGGCCAGGGCGTCCTCGTCGTCTTCGGCCACATGGTCGACCACGCCGGAGCGACGGCCGTGGGTGTCGGCGCCGCCCAGTTCCTCGGCCGAGATGATCTCACCGGTGGCGGCCTTAACCAGGGGCGGGCCGCCCAGAAAGATCGTGCCCTGGCCGCGCACGATCACCGTCTCGTCGCTCATCGCCGGGACATAGGCGCCGCCGGCGGTGCAGGAGCCCATGACGCAGGCGATCTGTGCAATGCCCTCGGCGCTCATCCGGGCCTGGTTGAAGAAGATCCGCCCGAAATGCTCGCGGTCGGGAAATACCTCGGCCTGATGCGGCAGGTTGGCGCCGCCCGAGTCCACCAGATAGACGCAGGGCAGGCGGTTCTGCTGGGCGATCTCCTGGGCGCGGAGGTGCTTCTTCACAGTGATCGGGAAATAGGCCCCACCCTTCACTGTCGCGTCATTGGCGACAATCATCACCTCGCGGCCGGACACTCGGCCGATGCCGGTGATGACGCCGGCGGCCGGAGCCTCATCGTCATAGAGGCCGTTCGCCGCCAACGAACCGACTTCCAGGAACGGCGCACCGGGGTCGAGCAGGCGCATCACCCGGTCGCGGGGCAACAGCTTGCCGCGCGCCACGTGCCGGGTGCGCGAGGCTTCTGGCCCGCCCAGTGCGGCCTTGCCCGCCCGGGCGCGGAGATCGTCCGCCAGGGCTCGGTTCACCCGGGCGTTGGCCGCAAAGGCCGGGCCGTTCGGATCGACGGCGCTGTACAGCTTCCTCATGGTTGGCCTAGGCCGTCTTTTCCAGTTTCAGGTCAAGCTCGGCGATCATGGTCTCGCGCATCTCGACCTTGCGCACCTTGCCGGTGACGGTGGTGGGGAAACCCTCCACGAAGCGGATATAGCGGGGGATCTTGTAGTGGGCGATCTGGCCGCGGCAGAAATCGCGGACCTCCTCGTCAGTGACCGCTTCGCCGGGCTTCAGCACGATCCAGGCACAGAGCTCCTCGCCGAACCTGAGATCGGGTACGCCGATCACCTGCACGTCCTGTACGGCGGGATGGCCATAGAGATACTCCTCGATCTCGCGCGGATAGACGTTCTCGCCGCCTCGAATGACCATGTCCTTGATGCGGCCGACGATGTTGCAGTAGCCGTCGGCATCGAGGGTGGCGAGGTCGCCGGTATGCATCCAGCCGGACCGGTCGAGGGCCTCGTCCGTCCGCTCGGCATCATCCCAGTAGCCCAGCATCACGGAGTAGCCCCGGGTGCAGAGTTCGCCGGGCGCGCCGCGGGGCACGATCCGTCCGGCCTCGTCGACGATCTTGACCTCGATGTGGGGCTGGATGCGACCGACCGTGGAGACCCGGGCTTCCAGACTGTCGTCGCAGCTGGACTGGAAGCTGATCGGGCTGGTCTCGGTCATGCCATAGGCGATGGTCACTTCCGGCATGTGCATCCGGTCAATCACCTGACGCATCACCTCCACCGGACAGGGCGAGCCGGCCATGATCCCGGTGCGCAGACAGGTCAGATCGAAACTGTCGAAGGCCGGATGCGCCAGTACGGCGATGAACATGGTGGGCACCCCGTACAGGGCCTCGCAGCGCTCCTCTGACACAGCCTCCAGCACCGCCAGGGGTTCGAACCCCTCCGAGGGGAGCACCATTGTGGCGCCGCGGGTGATGCAGCCCAGATTGCCCATCACCATGCCGAAGCAGTGATAGAGCGGTACCGGAATGCAGAGTCGGGATCCGGCCTTCAGACGCAGCGCCTCGCCGACAAAGAAGCCGTTGTTCAGGATGTTGTGGTGGCTGAGCGTCGCGCCCTTGGGAAAGCCGGTGGTGCCGCTGGTGAACTGGATATTGATGGGGTCGTCGAACTGCAGGGTCGCGCCGATCTCGGTCAGCCGCGACCGGTCGGCCAGACGCGCGGTATTCGATACGTGCGGAAAGCTCTGGCAGCCGCGATGCGGATCGTCGCCGATTGTGATGACGACTTCGAGATGCGGCAGGCGGCCGGCGTCACGCAACTCATGCACCATCGACAGATACTCGCTGGTCTTGTGGCGGACGGCGATGACCAGGGCTTTGCAGCCAACCTTGTTCAGGGCGTACTCAGCCTCGGACAGACGATAGGCCGGGTTGATGTTCACAAGGATCAGGCCCGCCTTGGCGGTGGCGAACTGGGTGACGACCCATTCGGCGCAGTTCGGCGCCCAGATTCCGATCCGGTCACCCGGTTCCAGGCCCAGCGCAATCAGGCCGCCGGCGAAGGCGTCGACGCGGCGTTGTAGTTCAGCATAGGTCCAGCGGATCTTCTGATGGCGAGAGATTACCGCAAGCTGATCGGGATGGGCGGCGCACGTCTCGTCGAACACCACGCCGATGGTCTTTCCGATCAGCGGCTGCGAACTCGCGCCATGCACATAGCTGAGTTGACTCACCTTGGGTTCCCCGACGTTTCCTGTTTTGTGGAGATGATCACTTTTGGCAGTCGATCTCCAGTGCCGCGCATGACAGAGACACCACGATGACCGAAACCTTCCCTGAAATTCGCGAGGCGGTGCGCAAGCTGTGCGCCCGCTTCCCCGGCGCCTACTGGCGGGCGCTTGACCGCGATCGCGCCTATCCGACGGCCTTCGTGCAGGCCCTGACCGAGGCCGGCTTCCTGTCGGTGCTGATTCCGGAAGAGTACGGCGGCTCGGGCCTGGGTCTGGCGGCGGGGTCGGCGGTGCTGGAGGAAATCCACCGGTCGGGCTGCAACGGCGGTGCCTGTCACGCCCAGATGTACACAATGGGCACGCTGCTGCGGCACGGCACGTCAGCGCAGAAAGAGGCCTATATGCCCCGGATCGCCAGCGGCGAGCTGCGCCTGCAGGCCTTCGGGGTCACCGAGCCGGACGCCGGCACTGACACCACCCGCATCACCACATTTGCGAGGAAGGTCGGCGACAAGTACGTCGTGAACGGCCGCAAGCTGTGGATCAGCCGGGCCGAGCATTCCGACCTGATGGTGCTGCTCTGCCGCACGTCACCGCGCGACGAGGCGAAGACGTCGGCCGGGATGAGCGTGCTGCTGGTCGACATGCGCGCGGCGGTGGGGAACGGCCTGACCATCACGCCGGTCCGCACCATGCTGAACCACGCCACGACCGAGCTGCTCTTCGAGGACCTGGAGGTTCCCGCCGAGAACCTGATCGGCGAGGAGGGCAAGGGCTTCAAGTACATCCTCGACGGCATGAACGCCGAGCGGATCCTGATCGCGGCCGAGTGCATCGGCGATGCGAAGTTCTTCATCGACCGCGCCAGCCAGTATGCCAAGGACCGGGTGGTCTTCGGCCGTCCCATCGGCGAGAATCAGGGCGTCCAGTTCCCGTTGGCGCGGGCCTATGTGCAGATGACCTCAGCCAATCTGATGGTGGAAAAGGCGGCGGAACTGTTCGAGGCCGGTCAGCCCTGCGGCACCGAGGCCAACATGGCCAAACTGGTCGCCTCGGAGGCCAGCTGGTTCGCCGCCGACATGGCGATCCAGACCCACGGCGGCTTCGGCTTCGCCGAGGAATACGACATAGAGCGCAAGTTCCGGGAGACCCGCCTCTACCAGGTGGCTCCCATCTCCACGAACCTCATCCTCAGCCACGTGGCCACCCACGTGCTGGGCCAGCCGAAGAGCTTCTGATGGATTACGAGACGATCAAACTGGAAGACCTCGGCCCCGGCATCGTGGCGGTGGTGTTCAACCGGCCGGAGGTGGCCAACGCCCTGTCGTCGACCATGGGCCGCGAACTGCTGGACGCCTGGACCAAACTGGGTGCGCGCGTCGATCTGCGCTGCGTGATCCTGCGCGGCGAGGGCAAGAACTTCCAGGCCGGCGCGGACCTCAAGGAACGCAACGGCATGACCGATGAGGCCTGGGCGGCCCAGCACAAGATCTTCGAGGACATGGCCCGCGCACAGCTGGCCGTGCCGGTTCCCGTGATCGCGGCCGTGCAGGGTGCGGCCATGGGTGGCGGCTGCGAGATGACGCTCGCCTGCGACTTCGCCTACGCCGCCGAAGGCGCGCGGTTCGGTTTGCCTGAAGCCGGGCTCGGCATCATGCCGGGTCTGGGCGGCACCCAGCTCCTGACCCGCGCCGTGGGACCCCGCCGGGCCATCGAGATCATGACAACCGCCGCCCCGATCCCGGCGGACAAGGCGCTGGACTACGGGATCGTCAACGGCGTGGTTCCGGTCGACGCCCTGCTCGACACCGTGTTGGCCGTCGCCGCCCAGATCGCCAGCCGGGCGCCCCTGTCGGTGCGGGCGCTGAAGCGGGTGGTCCATGGCGGTCAGGACCTTGACCTGAAGGCTGCGATGGACCTGGAACTCAGCCTCTACAACCGCCTCTTCACCACCGCCGACCGCCGCGAAGGCGTAGCCAGCTTCAACGAGAAGCGGACGCCCGCGTTCAAGGCCGAGTAGGCGATCCTTCATAGTGGCGCGCCGCCCAGGCAGTGGATAGGCTGAGCCCACATGGAGCCACAGCATGATCCGACGCGGCCGCCCCTATCTGGAAGTTCGCACCGAACCGGCGCCGGAAGAGTCCGTCCAGCTGGAGCGGGACGGTTTCGCCATCATCCGTGGCCTGCTCTCACCGGCAGAGATGGCCGAGCTATGCACCGAGATCGGCGAGATCTATGACCGCGATCCGTCCGACCGGCGCGGTGACCGACCGCCGGAAGATGCGGCGATGTTCCGTTACGCGATGCTGAACCGAAGCGCCGCCGCCCAGCGCGTGTGCGCGCATCCGCGGCTGCTGTCAGTGATAGAGCCGCTGCTGGGCGAGGATTGCCACGTGATCGCCAATACAGCCTGGCGGAACCCGGCCGGCCATCCCGGTTCGCACGGAGGGCAGGCCTGGCACATTGACGCCGGTCCCCATGTGCCGTTGCCCGAGGGCGTGAGATGGCCAGCCGAAATTCCGCACCCTGTGTTCGCCATCGGGGTGCATCTCTATCTGCAGGACTGCGCACTGGAAGACGGCCCGACCGGCGTGCTGCCGGGCAGCCATCTCTCAGGCCGGGCGCCGCCTCATGCGCGCAACATGGATGATGACCTCGACTATGAGGGCCAACGCGTTGTGCCCTTGCTGACCCGGGCCGGTGACGCGGGCCTGTTCGTTTCCGACGTCTGGCACCGACGGATGCCGACGCGGGACGGCGACCAAGGGCGGTTCTTCCTGCAGGTCCACTATGGTCGTCGCGACATCGCCCAGCGGCTGGTTACGACAGATGAGGCGAATCAGCTCTCCACAGAGGCCATCGCGCGGGCAACCACGTCCCGTGAGCGCAAGGTGATCGGCCTGCACCCGGCGCTGTTCTACGACGGGTGAGGCCCGGCTGAACGCGCAAGGGCCGTAGCCTCGAAGCGCACATCCGCTTACCGTCCGCCGCATGAAGATGCCCGTGCCGGATGCCGACCTGATATCCCGAAAGGCCGAGATCGTGCGCGCCTTGCAGCAGATCGTGCCTGGCGAGGGCGTGGTGAGCGCTGCGAGCGAACTTGTCCCTTTCGAAAGCGACGGACTGTCGGCCTATCGGCAGGCGCCTATCGCCGTGGTCCTCCCAGAAACCACAGCGCAGGTCGCCGAGGTACTGCGCTGGTGTCAGGCCAATGGCGTCAAGGTCGTGCCGCGCGGGGCCGGGACCTCACTATCCGGCGGCGCGCTGCCGTTGGCGGACAGCGTCGTCGTGGGTCTGTCAAAGTTCAATCGGGTGCTGGAGGTGGACTATCCCAATCGCTGCGCTGTGGTGCAGCCGGGCGTGACCAATCTGGCGATCACCGGGGCCGTCGAGGCCGAGGGGTTCTACTATGCCCCCGATCCCTCCAGTCAAATCGCCTGCACCATCGGCGGTAACGTGGCCGAGAACTCCGGCGGGGTGCACTGCCTGAAGTACGGCCTGACCACCAACAACCTGCTGGGCTGTGAACTGGTGCTGATGAGCGGCGAGATCGTGCGCCTGGGCGGCAAGGCGATGGACGCGGACGGCTATGATCTGCTGGGACTGGTGACCGGATCTGAGGGTCTTCTGGGAATTGTCACCGAGGTGACAGTGCGGATCCTGCCAAAGCCCGAGACCGCCAAGGCCATGTTGCTGGGGTTCGCCTCGGTGGAAGATGCGGGCGGGCTGGTGGGCGACATCATCGCCGCGGGCGTCATTCCGGCGGGCCTGGAAATGATGGATAACCCCGCGATCCGGGCGGCGGAGGCCTTTGTGGGCGTCGGCTATCCGGTGGACTGCGCGGCCCTGCTTATCGTCGAACTGGATGGACCGCAGGCCGAGTGCGACGAACTGACCGGCCACATCCGGGCTCTGGCGGCGGTGCGGAATGTCACTTTCGAGCGCGTGTCAAAGTCCGAAGCCGAGCGTCAGGCCTTCTGGGCGGGCCGCAAGGCCGCCTTCCCGGCTGTGGGACGGATCGCACCGGACTATTTCTGCATGGACGGCACGATACCCAGGGGCAAGCTGCCGCAGGTGCTGGCCAGGATCACCGAGCTGAGCGGGCAGTACGGGCTGGGTGTGGCCAATGTCTTTCACGCTGGCGACGGCAACCTGCATCCGCTGATCCTCTACGATGTCGACATCCCGGGTGATCTGGAAAAGGCCGAGGCGTTCGGCGCCGACATCCTGAAACTCTGCGTATCGGTGGGCGGCGTCCTGACCGGGGAGCATGGCGTGGGTGTCGAGAAACGCGACCTCATGAGCGAGATGTTCGACGAGACCGATCTGGCCTGCCAGCAAAGGGTCAAGTGCGCCTTTGATCCTGGCCTCCTGCTCAATCCCGGCAAGGTGTTTCCGGTGCTGCATCGCTGCGCCGAGCTGGGACGCGTCCATGTTCACCGCGGGAAGCTGGCCTTCCCGGATCTGTCGCGGTTCTGATGTCCAACGCCCCCACCCTGGAACCCGCGACGCCCGAAGAGGTGCTCGACGCTGTCGCGGAGGCCGGCGCGAAGGGGCGTCGCATCGAGGTCGTCGGCGGCGGCACGAAGCGGAGCATCGGCGGTGTCGACCGGACGGATCTGGTCCTGTCGACGACGCGTCTTGACCGCATCATCGACTATGCCCCGGACGAGCTGGTGCTGACCGCGCAGCCCGGCGTGCGGCTGGCGGATCTGGAGGCGCGGGTGGCCAGTCAGGGTCAGATGCTGGCCTTTGAGCCGCCGCACTGGACCGGGCTGCTGGGCGCAACGGGGCAGCCGACCCTCGGTGGGGTCCTCGCGGCCAACGTCTCGGGACCCCGGCGGATTCGTTCGGGCGCCGCGCGGGATCACTTCCTGGGGTTCGAAGCCGTCTCCGGTCGGGGGGAGATGTTCAAGGCCGGCGGCAAGGTCGTGAAGAATGTCACCGGCTATGATCTGATGAAGCTGATGGCGGGGTCCTGGGGCACGCTGGCGGTATTGACCGAAGTCACCATCAAGGTGCTCCCCGCGCCACGAGCCGAAACCACCCTGATGCTGTTTGGTCTGAACGACACCAGGGCCTTTGAAGCCATAGGTGCGGCGATGAACGGCCCCTTTGAAGTGTCCGGCGCGGCCCATCTTCCGCCCTTCGCGGCCAAGGCAAGCCTCCTGAAGGCCGAGAGCGCGGTGACGGCGCTGCGGCTCGAGGGGTTCGAGGCGTCGGTCACGGCGCGGGCCGAGGCGCTGGCGGCGGCGCTCAGGCCCTTCGGTCGGATCGAGACGCTGGACGCCGGCCACAGTCGCCCGTTCTGGAAGCAGGTGCGCGAGGTTGAGGCCCTGGCCGACGATCCACGGCCGCTCTGGCGACTGTCCCTGCCCCCGGCGTCGGGATGGCGCGGGCCAGAGCAGCTTGCGGGCGATGCGTTCTATGACTGGGCTGGCGGACAGGTCTGGCTACGGACTGAGGCGCTGCCTGACCGCATCCGCGCCGTTGTCGCGAACCTGGGCGGCCATGGCCTTTGCCTGCAGGGCGGCGAGGCGTTCACGGCGAGAAGCGGGGCGCTGGGGGCGCTACAGGCGCGGGTCAAAGCCGCCTTTGATCCCTTAAGCGTTCTCAATCCCGGCCGCATGGAGGGGCGCGGATGAGAACCTCGTTCACACCGGAACAGCTGGCCGATCCCGAAACCGCAGCCTCGGCCGCGGCGATCCGAAAGTGCGTCCACTGCGGGTTCTGCACGGCGACCTGCCCCACCTATGTGCTGCTGGGCGATGAGCGCGACAGTCCCCGCGGGCGGATCGAGCTGATCAAGGCGATGCTGGAGGATGGCGGGCCGCCGCCGGCCAGCACCGTCACCCATGTGGACCGATGCCTGTCATGCCTGGCCTGTACGACCACCTGCCCTTCCGGCGTCGACTACGCGCAGCTGATCGATCACGCCCGGACCCATATCGAGACACATCACGTGCGGCCCTTGCCCGAGCGGATACTGCGCGCCGTCCTGGCGGGCGTGATGACGCGGCCTGGAAGGTTGCGGATTGCGCTTGGCCTTGGGCGGATCGCTCGGCCGCTTGAGCCCCTCTTGAGGCGTCTGGGACTGAAACCCTTGGCAGCCATGCTCGGTTTGGTCCCGAAATCACGGGCCGGCGTCACTGCGCCAGGGCACGGCGCCGCGCCGACAGGAGCGGCCCAGCCGGTGAGAGGCCGGGTGATCCTGCTTCAGGGATGCGTTGAGCCGGTGATGGCGCCGGAGATCCGCGAAGCGGCGATCCGATTGCTCAACCGGGCAGGTATTGACGTCGTGCTGGCCGAGGGTGAAGGCTGCTGCGGCGCGCTCTCCGAACACCTTGGCCGCGCGGCCGAAGCGAAGGCGATGGCGAACGCCAATCTCGCCGCCTGGGCGCGCGCCGGGACGATCGACGCCATCATCACCACGGCGGCTGGCTGCGGGACAATGCTGAAGTCCTACCAGCAGCTGGTCGGCGAGGCTGTACCGGCCAAAGACATCCTGGAGTTCATCGGCGAGGTGGGGCTCCCGCCTGTCCTAGCGCCATCGGGACTGGTTGTGGCCTATCATGCTGCCTGCTCGCTTCAACATGGCCAGCAGATCAAGACCGGCCCTCCGGCGCTGCTGGGAGCGGCCGGGTTCGAGGTGCGGACGGTTCCGGAGGGTCACATCTGCTGCGGTTCAGCCGGCGTCTACAACATCCTGCAGCCCGACCTCGCCACCCAACTCCGCGACCGCAAGGCGGCCAACATCAACCGCACGGGCGCCGTCGTTGTGGCCGCCGGCAACATCGGCTGTATCGCGCAACTTGCGCCAGTGCTGGATGCGCCAGTGGTCCACCCCGTGGAGCTCCTGGACTGGGCGACCGGTGGGCCGAAGCCGGCACGTCTCGGCCTTTAAGCCTCGGCCGCTACCGGCTCCTGCACAAAGCCCTTCCAGGTGGACATGTAGTCCACGAACGCCGGGCCGAGGCCTTCCTTGACCAGATGCTCGCGGGTGACCGGCAGGGCGATCGGCTCGAAGGCGGGATCGTGGGAGAGCTTCGGGAAGTCGTGGTGCAGGATGGCCGCGCGGCCGATCAGGACGAAATCGGCGCCCCCCGCCAGCATCTCGCGCGCCACCGCCGGGCTGGTCACCTTGCCGGCGACGCCCAGCCGCACCTGTCCACGATCCAGCGCCGTGAAGTACGACATCAGCGACCTACCCTGGAATTCCTCTTCCATGGGCTCCTTGGCGACATCCCAAAGCGACATGTCCAGATAATCGATGCGGCCATCGGTGAGGATGGTCTGGGTGATCTGAAGGATCTCGGCCAGCTTCAGGCCGAAGCGTTCCGGCGACAGGCGCAGGCCCAGCTGGAAGTCGGGCCCGCAGCGGCTGCGCACGCCGTCAATGATCTCGTGGATGATGCGGGCGCGATTCTCGACCGAGCCGCCGTAGCGGTCGGTGCGGTGGTTGAGTTCGGCCGACAGGAACTGGGCGATGATGTAGCCGTGGGCGCCGTGGATCTCCACGCCCTCGAAGCCCGCCTGTTCCGAACGGACAGCGGCGGCGACGAAGTCCTCGATCAGTTGCTCAACCTCACCCAGCGACAGGCCGCGCGCGCCGGTTTCGGGATCGTCCGACGGGCAGACCGGCTGGCCGACGAGCTCCTTGGGCGATCGGTTGCCCGCATGGTGCATCTGCAGCGACGAGACGCTGCCGTTAGCCTTGATGGCGGCGGCGAGGCGGCTCAGGCCCTCCAGATGCTGATCACCGAACACGCCCAGTTGGCCCGGGAAGCCCTGACCAACGGCCTGCACGTGCGCCGCGCAGGTCATGGTCAGGCCGAAGCCGCCTTCGGCGCGCATGGTCAACCACTTGAACTCATCGTCGGACAGCCGCCCGTCGGGATGGCTCTGCCAGTTGGTCAGCGGCGCCAGCATGAACCGGTTCTTCATGGCTGGGCCATGCGGGAAGGTCATGGGATCGAAGAGGTCGGCCATGGCGGGACTCCGAAAGGGGAAAGCGTCCGTGACCTAACGGGCTTCCGCTAGGTTTGGCAAATCAGGGTGCAGTCAGGCGGCGGCCAGAAAGATCGGGCCGCCGATGACATCATAAGCGCCCAGGCCGGCGGGGCGAACCGCTGTGATCTGAAGAACGGGAGGCGGGCCATTCACATCGCCCAGGCGACTGCCCTGAGGGATCGAGACGCTCGCGCGCAGGTCTGGGGAGAGACTGCGCAGGGCGCGGCTGATCTCCGGCCCGATAGCCCGGAAGGCCAATGGCTCGGACAGCGTCGCCAGCGGCCGGGCGAACAGACCTACCAGCCACGCCTTGCCCGGCGTCCTCACCAGCGCGAACGCGGCGTGGGTGTGCAATGGGCGTAGCACGTTGCGCCAGTGGCCAGAGCTGTAACGCCAGAGCTGCACCAGCTGTTGTGGTGTGGCCCGGCCCTCTGATCCCCGGTGGTGGGCGATGTTCTCGGACGGCGAGCCGATGGTCGTGCGACCGATCAACCAGAACCGGTGGCTGGGTTCGAAGCCTTCAGGCGAGACGTGCTCCACATAGCCACGTCGAACCAGGTCGCCGGCGTGGGCGCGCGCGGTTTCGGCCAGTTCCTCGTGCCACGCCAAGTGCGAGGCGCCGGCCACCGCGCGGGCGCGGTTGACCAGATCGAGGGCCAGGCGACCGCCATCCCCATCGAAGGCGCCGCCGCCGGCGTCATGGAGGCGGGCGCGGAGCCTCGCCTCGTAGGCGGTCCAGGCGGAAGCGTCGGCGGCGGGTGGGGCCGGAACAGATCGCGCTGGAGCCTGAGCCAGGGCACAGTCGGCGGCGAGGCCGGCGCCCAGCACCAGAAAGGTGCGTCGCCCAACGCTCAAGGGCGCTTCATTCCGTCGATCCAGGCCCGGATGAGCGCGACGCCCTCGTCGTGGATCAGGGTGCGCCCCAGTTCGGGCATCATCACACCAGGCTCGTTCGACGCCACCCGATAGGCCAGGATCGAGGCCTCCGCGTGTCCCGGCTCGATGCCAACCTGCAGGTTTCCAGAGCCGCGACCGGCGGCCACCGGCCCCTTCCCGATCCCCAGCGCTGCGGGCCGGGTCTCTTCGACGCCAAGGAACAGGCCGGAGTTGCTGGCCACCGCGCGAGGGTTGTGACAATGGGCGCAATTGGCATCTAGGTAGGCCCGGGCGCGCCGATCCAGGGGCTCGGCAGGATCATCCCAGCGCGCGGTGCGCGGCGCCGTCCCGGCCGCCGGTGCGCCGGCCAGCAGGCCCTTGTGGGTCCAGTGGACCAGTTGGTTTTCCGACGCCCCGGGATAGTCGAGTACGCCGTTGAGGTTTCGTCCCTTGGGTCCTATCGGCGTTAGCGCCTCGTCGAGCTGGTGGCATTCCTTGCATTGGTTCTGGTTGGGAACCGCGTAATCCACCGTGCGGGCGCGCCCCTGATTGTCGATGAAGGCCACGTCCACCCGCGCTCCTGCCCGCTTGAGCACCGCTTCGGTCTGTTCCGGATTCCAGAGGTAGGTCTGCGCGACCCAGCCCGCGGCCTTGCGGATCAACAGCCGCGTTTCGATGTAGCGGACGCCTTTGGCTGGCTCTCGAAGGTCAGCGGGATAGGCAAAGGTCTTCACCAGCACGGTTCCGACCGGAAACGCTAAGACTTCGTCGGCGCGGTAGTGCGCCCGGGTTCCCGGCGGCAACCAGGCGAACCGCAGTTTTTCGGCATAGTCTGTGAACAGCGGCGTATTCAGGGCGTAGGGGGTCAGACCGGCGTTGACCTTGCGGCCACTGGCGTCGGTAAACAGCCGGTAGTCCGCCAGTTTCGTCGCCGGGGTCTCGGCCAGCAGCAGATCAAGTGCAACACCGGGCGGCGGCGGCGAGGCGCCAAGGCACAGCAGCGCAGCCAGTCCGGCAAACCAGGCCTTCATGCGCCGAGGTCAGCCTGTCGCTTCGGCAGGACTACCGCGCCAGGTTCCGCGATCTGCGTGTCGCCGACCGTCTTGGCGACGGAAGGGCGGGCCTTTTCGATCTGACCCGGGCCGGGAAGGTTGAGATTCAGCACCGGACCGTCACTGATCCGGACCTGGGCTACATCCGGCGAACCCGCGAAGGTGGTCACGCCGTCCCAGACCACCGGCGGCAGGCTGCCGCCCATCAGCTTGGCGATCATCGGGCCGCCGTCGAATTTGGGGTCCCAGCCATTCTTCCCGATCCGGTTGTTCCGCACGACGATATCACGTGGCAGGGGATTGTAGCTCTTGTCGTCGAAGGTGCGCGTGTAGCTGACCAGCATCACCGCCGTGCTCTGATTGCCTGAAATCTCGTTGTCAAAGACGTGGACGTTGCGGTTGGCCATCACCATGATGCCCGTGCCCGTAGGCACGCCCGCCACGATATTGCCCTTGGGCGCGAAGTTGGGTGTGTCGTTGTCGACCACCTTGTTGCGGTAGAGGCGCGTGGAATGGCCGCCCATCTGCGGCAGATTGGGCAGGTCAAACACCAGAATCCCGCCGGTATTGCGCGTGGCGACGTTGTCGAAGACGTCGGCGTTCATCGAGTTCTCGATCTCGATCCCGGCCACGTTGAACTCGGCCCGGCTGTTCTTGACCACGATGTTCTTGGACTGGCCGACATATATCCCGGCGTCGGACGCGCCGCGCACCACCACCCGATCGATCAGCACATTGGTCGAGGCTACCGGATAGACGCCATAGGCGCCGTTGGTCTCCCTGGGGCCGCCGGTCCATTCGACGCGCACGTTCAGAAAGCTGATCTCGTCAGCGCCCTTGGACTTGATACCGTCGCCGCGGCTGTCCTCAACGGCGAAGTCGCGGACCGTCACCTGATCCGAGGTGATCAGCAGCCCCTCACCGGCGCCCTTCTGCCCCTTGAACGACAGGACTGTAGCGTCGGGGCCGGCGCCCTTGACCGTGACATTGTTCACGTCCAGCGACAGGCCGTCGGTCAGCTCATAGCGGCCGGCGGCGAACTGCACCGTGTCGCCCGGCTTGGCGTCGAGCAGCGCGGTCTGGATGCGCTCCTGAGCGTCGGGTCCCGGCCCCACCGCGATCGTTTTGGCCTGGGCGGCGCTCGCCAGCGCCGTGGCGGCGAGCAGGGCTGTCGCAAGTTTGATAATCGGGGTCCTCCTGGCGCTGCAGATCGAGGTTAGGCCTCAAACGCGTCGCTCTTCACAAAGTTGACGAGAACCCTAAGGTCAGCGCCATGGATGTCCAGATCATACGCGTGGGGCCCGCTCAGGCCGATCTGCTGGATCGGGTTGCAGAGGACGTCTTTGACGACCGGATCGATCTGGCCCGGCTGGCGCACTACCTGCGGGACCCTTCGCACCTTATGGTGGTTGCGACTTTCAACGGAGAGGTCATTGGCCAGGCGCGCGGTGTCGTTCATCGACACCCGGACGCGCCCACCGAGCTCTATATCGACAATTTGGGCGTCACCCCCGACCGTAAACGCGAAGGCGTCGCCACCCGCTTGCTGGACGATCTGACGGACTGGGCCCGCAGTCTCGGGTGCGAGGAAGCCTGGGTGGGCACTGAAGTCGACAATGAGGCCGCACGCGCGCTCTACAAGGGGCGCGGGTCCGAGGCGGAGCCCTTCGTGCTGTACTTCTACGAGTTCGACGACAGATAGGCGTCTATCCCGGCAAGATGGTCACTGACTGCATCCGGCGGCAGGAACGAGCCGGTGAAGCTGTTTTTCGCCAGGGTGACGAGTTCGGCGCGCGATAGTGAAAGCGCCTGGGCTGTCTCGGTCCAGTTCCGTCCCAGGTACCCGCCGAAATAAGCCGGATCATCCGAGTTGATCGTGGCCTTGAGGCCGAGGTCCAGCATTCGCTTCAACGGGTGCGCCTTCAGGTCGTCAACGACGCAGAGCTTGAGGTTCGACAGTGGACACACCGTTAGCGTCATCCCCTCCGCCACAAGCCGCGCCACCAGCGCCGGATCCTCCAGCGCCCGATTGCCATGGTCGATGCGATCCACGTGCAGCAGGTCCAGCGCTTCCCGGACATAGGCTGGGGGACCCTCCTCACCGGCATGGGCGACCCGCTTCAGGCCCCGCTCCCCGGCGGCCGCGAACACCCGCGCGAACTTCGACGGCGGATGCCCGACTTCAGAGGAATCCAGGCCGACACCAAGGATGCGGTCGAGATAGGGTTCTGCCGCCCTTAGGGTCGTGAAGGCGGCGTCCTCATCCAGGTGTCGCAGGAAGCAGAGAATCAGACTGGACGATACGCCGAACCTCCGCTCGGCCTCGGCCATTCCGGCCAGAAGCCCTTCGATAGCAATACGGAACGGCAGCCCGCGATCTGTGTGGGTCTGGGGATCGAAGAACAGTTCGACGTGGCGGCAGCCGTCGGCGGCTACCCGTCGGAAATAGGCCATGGCCAGGTCCTGGAAGTCCTGTTCCGTCATCAAGACGCCCGCGCCCTTATAATAGATGTCCAGGAAATCCTGCAGGTTTGAGAAGGCATAGGCCGCGCGCACCGCCTCGACCGAGGTGAACGGCAGGCTGATGCGGTTGCGCCGCGCCAGATCGAACATCAGCTCGGGTTCGAGGCTTCCCTCAATATGCAGGTGCAGTTCGGCCTTGGGCAGACCCTGAATGAAACGGGCGACGTCGATCATGGCCTACGTCCTCTCCGGGGCGGGTAGCGGCGTCAAGGTCTGCTTCAATCCGCACCTTGCGGCGCACGACTGTTCGGCCAACGCCGCAAGGACAAGTTCGACACCTGAATTGGCCGCATCAAGCGGCGCAGGCCGCCACGATCTCGGCGCGCAGCTCGGGGATGCCTCCACCCTTTTCGGAAGAGGTCGCCAGCACCCGCGGGAAGGCCGCAGGACGCTTGGCGATCTTGCGCTGGGTTTCGGCGGTGACCTGGGCCACATCGCGGGCGCTCAGCTTGTCGGCCTTGGTCAGGATGATCTGGTAGGAAACGGCTGCCAGATCGAACGCCTCCATAGCATCCAGATCCACGTCCTTCAGGCCATGACGACTGTCGATCAGCAGATAGGCGCGCTTGAGATTAGGTCGGCCGCGCAGATAGGCGCGCCCCAGGTTCTGGAACTTGTTCTTGGCCTCGCGGCTGACCTTGGCGAAGCCGTAGCCGGGCAGATCGACCAGGCGCAGGGTCTCGTCGCAAACGAAAAAGTTGATTTCACGGGTGCGTCCCGGCGCCGTGGAGGCCCGCGCCAGATGGGTGCGTCCGGTCACCGCGTTGATGAGCGACGACTTGCCCACATTGGAACGACCCGCGAAGGCCACTTCCGGCAAGTCTGTCGAAGGCAGACCATCGATGGCGACGGCGCCCATCAGGAAGGCGACGGGATGCGCGAAAAACACCCGCGCCGCCTCCAGCGCCTCTTCATCGAAGGCGACGGAGGGTTCGCTCACGTCAGTTCCGCGGGCTTGCCCGTGATCCGCCGGATCAGCTGGTCGATGGGATTGTCCACCTTGAAGCGCCGCATGATCACATACTGCTGCATGGCGGTCAGGATGTTGGACCAAGTGTAGTAGACCAGCAGGCCGATGGCGAACTGGGCCATGATGAAGGTGAAAAGGATCGGCATCAGCTGGAAGATCCGCTGCTGCATCGGGTCCGGCGCAGGCGGGCTCATCGAGGTGGTGAGCCAGGTGGTGATCCCGTAGAGGATCGGCAGGATGCCGATGTGCAGGAAGCCCGGCGGCGTACCATAGGCCAGAAGGCTGCCGATCATGGGCGCCGTGCCTGGATCCCAGGGGATCAGGCCGAACAGATTGAAGATCGTCGTTGGATCCGGCGCCGACAGGTCCTTGATGAAGCCGACAAATGGCGCATGGCGCATTTCGATGCTGATCTGCAGCACCTTGAAGAGCGCGAAGAACACCGGAATCTGAAGGAGGATCGGGAAGCAACCTGCCAGCGGATTCACCTTCTCGCGCTTGTAGAGTTCCATCAGCTCCTGCTGCTGGCGCGCCGGATCGTCCTTGAAGGTCTTGCGCAGCTCCTCCATCGCCGGCTGCACCTTCTTCATCTTGGTCATCGACTCGTACTGCTTGTTGGCGAGCGGGAAGAAGACCAGGCGCACGACAACGGTCAGCAGCAGAATGGCCACGCCGAAGTTGCCGACGTAATGGAAGATCCAGGCCAGGAACAGGAAGATCGGCCGGGTGATGAACCAGAGCATGCCCCAGTCGATCGCCTCATCCAGATGGGCGACTCCCAGCTTCTCCTGGTAGGCCTTAAGCACAGGTTCCTGTTTGGCGCCGGCAAAGACGTGGATGGTGGAGCTGACCTGCTTGCCCACCGCAATGGTCCGGGCCTGCCCCACGAAGCTGGCGTCGAAAATGTTGAGCGCCGCCGTCTTCGTCACACGGTAGCGGGCTTCCATCTTTTCGGTTTGGGCCGGGATCAGGGCTGTCAGCCAGTAGTGATCGGTAATGCCGATCCAGCCGCCGGTGGACGGATAGACCGGGCCACCGCCCTCTTTCTCCCACTTGGCGTAGCGGATCGGCCGACGCTTGCCGTCCATCCAGCCCATGCCACCCTCGTGGACGACCGAGTTCTTGCCAAGGTGTTCCGGCACCCCTTGACGCTGAACCGAACCATAGGGCGCCAGGGTGATGGGCAGGCCGCCGGCATTGGCCACGCTGTCGGTCACCGTAAACATGAACCTGTCGTCGACCGCGACGACCCGAGTGAACGTCAGGCCCTGGCCATTGGCGTAGGTCAGGGTGATGGGATTGCCGGGTGACAGCACCGAGCCCTTCGCCAGAGTCCATAGGGTCTGGGCGGTTGGCAGTCCGGGAACGTTGGCGCCGGCCCAGCCGATGTCTGTGAACAGGGCATGGGTTGCGCCTTCCGGTCGCAACAACTCGACCGGCGGAGACCCCTTGTCCAGGGTCTGGCGATACCCCACGAGGTAAAGATCATCGATACGGCCACCGCGGAGCGACAGCGACCCCTTGAGCGCCGCAGTCTCGATGGGAACGCGAGGGCTGGCTCCGATCGCGGCCTCCCGGGTCATGGCCTGGGGGACCTGCGGGGCAGCCAGACCGGGGCCTGCCGGCGCCTGGGTCGCGGCCGCCACGGCGGCGGCTGTCTGTCTCTGCTTGGCCTGCGGCTCAATGACAAAGAACTGATAGACCATCAGCAGCAGGGCCGCGCTCACGAAGAAGATGATCGTGTTGCGAGTGTTATCGTCTCTCATGAGCGGGGACGCGGGTTTCCAGCGGAGGAAGGGACAGGCCCATCTACATGGGGGGCCTTGCGGTCGGCGGCGAGCCTTAACAGCGCGCTTTTCACATCGTCAAGCAACCGGGTCCAGTTGCGCGTGATCACGCCCGTGCGCGCAATGATCACATAGTCGGTTCCGGGGCTGGCGATCAGGGGCAAAATCTGGCGGGCCGCCTCGCGCAACCGGCGCTTGGCGCGGTTGCGTTGCACGGCGCCGCCGATGCGTTTTGTGGCGGTAAAGCCGACGCGGACCAAAGCGTTGTCGTCCTCGCGGGGCAGGGCCTGGACGACGACCGCTCCCCTTGCACAGTAGGGGGCCTTGGCGCAGGCGAGGAATTCGCTGCGCCTGGTCAGTTTCTGAATGGAAAGTGCGGCGTCCGTCACCCGGACACCTTATCTCACGCCGGGCTTAAGCGCTCAGGCGCTTGCGACCCTTGGCGCGGCGGCGCGCCAGGATCTTCTGACCATTCTTCGTGGACATGCGAAGACGGAAGCCGTGACGGCGCGCGCGCACGAGGCGGGACGGTTGAAAAGTGCGCTTCACGGGGAAAGCTCCGGGGTCGAAAATCGAGCGGCGGTGGATAGTCGAAGGGCGGGGGCCTGTCAACCACAGTGGCGTCGGCCGCTATGCCAGCGTCAACACCACTGGTCCGTTCCGCGTCGCCACCAGGGTATGCTCGTACTGCACCGTGGGCTCGCCGCCCGGCGGGCGCAGCGTCCAGCCGTCGCCGGTTTCCTCGACCCAATCGGCGCCCAGAGACAGGAAAGGCTCCAGCGTGAAGACCAGCCCTTCGGTGATCTTTCGCCGCTCGGACCTCTCATTCCAGGTCGGAATTTCCGTGGGATGCTCGTGCAGAGCGCCGCCAACCCCATGGCTGGCCAGGTTACGGACCAGGCTATAGCCATTCTTGCGCGCAAACGCCTCGATCTGCCGGCCGGGCGCGGCAAGGTCGCCGCCGGTGCGCACGGCGCGGATGCCGGTCCACAGGGCGCGGCGGCCATCGCGGCACAGACGTTCCACCTGCCTGGAGACTGGCGGCACCGCAAAACTGGACCCTGTGTCGCCAAAGAACCCTTCCAGCTCAGCAGACACGTCGATGTTGATGAGGTCGCCCGCTTTGATCGCCCGATCATCGGGGATCCCGTGCGCCACGTCCGGCGCGATCGAAATACAGGTGGCGCCAGGGAAGTTGTAAGTGAGTTCAGGCGCCGACCGGGCGCCCTCCCGTTCCAGCATCTGCCGCCCGATCTGATCAAGCTCCCGCGTCGTGATCCCGGGCTCCAGCGCCTGCCCCATGGCCTGCAGCGTCCGCGCCACAAGCACACCGGCGGCTTTCAGCTTTTCGAGTTCGTCTTCGTTACCAATGGTCATTTCGGGTTTCCTAGAGATCTGGCCGGATGATGGTCTTGCCCACGACCTTGCGTTGGGCCAGCGTCTCGAAAGCCGCCCGCCATTCACTCAAGGGATACTCGGCGTCGACGCGGGGTTTCACCAGCCCGTCCTCGGCCATCTTCCAGATCGCCTCGTTGTTTTCGCGGCCTTTGCGGGGGAACTGGCGACCGTATTCGCCGGCGCGGACGCCCATCAGCGAGATGCCCTTGATGAGCGCGATATTGACCGGCATCACCGGCAGCCGGCCCGAGGTGAAGCCGATCGACAGCAGCCGCCCGCCAAAGGCGATGCAACGCACGCTCTCGTCGAACACGTCGCCGCCGACAGGATCATAGATCACGTCTGCCCCGCGCCCGCCGGTGATCTCCTTCACCCGCTCGCGGAAACCGCCGGTGACATTGACCGTGGCGTCGACGTCATATTCAGCGGCGATCACCGCCAGCTTCTCGTCCGAGGCCGAGGCGGCGATCACTTTGCAGCCCAGCAGCCTGGCGTAGTCCACGGCCGCCAGGCCCACGCCGCCGGCGGCGCCATGCACCAGCACCCATTCGCCGGGTTGCGCGTCCGCACAGCGTTTCAGCGCCACATAGGCGGTGAGATAGGCCACCGGATATCCGGCCGCCTGGCCGAAGGTCAGGTTGGCGGGCTTGCGCCGGAGCCCTTCGACCGGAACAAGCGCGAATTCCGCGAAGCCGCCCCGGCCGCCGCAGACCACAGCCTCGCCCACCGCAAAGCTGGTGACGCCCGGGCCCAGCTTGTCGACCTCGCCGGCCAGTTCCAGGCCGCCGACGAATGGCGCTTCAGGCTTGTGCTGGTGCTCGCCGCGCGTCTGCATCAGGTCGGGGAAGTTCACGGCCGCAGCGCGCACCCGGATCCGCACCTGGCCCGGGCCCGGCTCAGGCGTAGGGATCTCCTTGACCACACAGCCTGCGTAATCGGCCTTCAGTTCCTCGACCACGAGCGCACGCATCAGGTCTTCACTCCGTCATAGTAATCACGGACCAGCCCCGCGATCTCGCGGCACGCCGCGTCGGCCGCCGGGACCGCACCGGTGAACGAGGCGAAGCCGTGGCAGAGACTGTCGTAGCTGCGCCAGGTGGTGGCGATGCCCGCCTCCCGCAACTTCTGCCCATAGGCCGCGCCCTGGTCGATCAGCGGATCGAACCCCGCGGTGGCGATCACCGCCGGCGCCAGGCCCGAGAGATCCTCCGCCTTCAGGGGCGAAAGCCGGGGATCGGCGGGATCAGCGTCGGGGCCAAGGTAGTGCCCCATGAACCAGTCCATCATCGCCCGGTTAAGGGGAAAGGCCTCGGCGTAGGTGGACATGGATGGGGTTTCGGAGGCCACATCGGTGCAGGGATAGAGCATCAGCTGCAGCACCGGCTGTTCCTCGCCAACGCGCTTCAGATCCTGGCAGATTATGGCGGCGAAACTGCCGCCCATGGAATCGCCGCCGATCGCTACGCCCCGGGCGCCGTAGGTCGAGGCCTGGTCCCGCGCCCAGCGGTAGGCGGCCAGAACATCCTCCAGACCCGCCGGAAACCGGTACTCCGGCGCCAGGCGATAATCTACCGACAGCACCGGACCACGGGTGATCCGGGCCAGCATGCTGCAAAACCAGTGGCTGGTGTCGAGGGTCCCGATCACGCCCCCGCCCATGTGCGCCCAGACCATCAACGGGGCCGAGGCGTCCTGCCGCTCGGGCCTGTAGAGGCGGGCTGGCACTGGCCCAACGGCGCCAGGCACACTGAGGCTATCGACGCGCACGCCCGGTTCCAGCGCGCCTGACACCAACGCGAGCCCCGTGATCTCCCCGCGTCGCACATCCTGCGGCGAGAGGCTCGAAATCGGCGGCGCGTTACGACCCTGTGACGCGAGAAACTGCAGGCGCGGCTCCAGCGTGCGACCGCCCACATAGACCACCCCTCCGCCCGACATCGCTCTCAGGATTGGCGTGGGTAGTGATAAGAGGGCCTGAGCGACGAGGCGCTGGATGGCGGCTGACGCCATCAGGGCCGGTCTCCGGGCAGTCCGCGCAGACCATTCAGGATCAGGCTGACGGCAAAGTCTGCCGCCGCCGCGGTGTCGATGGGCCGCCGCATCAGCATCTTGTCACCTACCTCGCGGGCTATGCCGATACAGGCTGCAGCAAGATACTCACTGTCGGCAATAGGACCGTGGCCGCGCTGGATGGCGTCCTCGATAGCGTCCTTCACCTCGGCGAACACAGCCGCCATCTCCGGCGTCTCGCCCTGAACCAGGATCACCGGCTCTCCCGCAGGACGACGGGCGGCCCAGCTGGTGTGCTCATCGGCGATAAACTCGAAATAGGCGACGAGGGCCTCGCGCACGAAGGTGTCGAAGTTTCCCTTGCTGCGCAGGGCCTTCAGGATCGGCGCGAACCGGCGCGCGCCGTCGTCCGACAGAGCGGCGAACACTTCTTCCTTTGATCGGAAGTAGTTGTAGAAGGTGCCGGCGGCCAGGCCCGTGCGCCGGATGATGTCACGCACGGTCGCCGTCTCGTACCCCAACTCACCGAACACCTCGCGTGCGGCATCCAGGATCGCCAGCCGGTTCTGGACCTTGGTCAGTTCGCGCTTGCCCGCAGGAAGAAAGGCGTCGTCGGCCATCATACTCGACTTACAAAAGTGACGGACGTCATTCTTGCGGGTGTCGGACTTCAGGGCAAGGGCTATGTAACCCTCCTGTCACACCGTCCGCTGCGCCCGATCCTTCTCGTTGGCGCCCTTGATGGCGTTGCGCGCGGCTTCCCACTCGGCGTCGCCCCACTCGGAGAGGCGGCCGAAGCCGCCGCCGCCCTTCAGGTGGCCGCCGCCATCGATGGCGATGGTCTGGCCGTTGATATAGGCTGAGCCCGGGTCCAGCAGGTAGACCGCCATATTGGCCAGTTCGCGCATCTCGCCGTTGCGGTTCAGCGGAATGGTGGGGTCCGGCTTCTCGGGCGGACCGCCGCTGGTGGCCTCCGTGCTGCCGGGGTTGAGGCGCGCCCAGGCGCCCTCGGTCGGGAACGGCCCCGGCGCGATGGCGTTGAAGCGGATGCCGCGTCCGCCCCACTCGACCGCCAGCGACTGGGTCATGACGTTGAGACCGGCCTTGGACATCGCCGAGGGCACCGTGAAGGGACCGCCGTGCCAGACCCAGGTGGTGAGGATGGAAATGACCGAGGCGTGCTTGCCTTCAGCCAGCCAGCGTTTACCGGCGTCCAGGGTCACGAAGAAGGATCCGCGGAACACGATGTTGGCGATGGCGTCGAACGCCCGGGGCGACAGGTCTTCGGTCCGGCTGATGAAATTACCCGCCGCGTTGTTGACCAGGCCGGTCAGGGCTCCGTCGGCCCAGATCGTGTCCATGGCGTCGTGGATCGCTTCGGGCACCCGGATGTCACACGCCATCCCGATGCATTTGCCGCCGGCGGGGTGGGCGTCCATCAGTTCTTTGGCTGCGGCCTCGATGACGCTGCCGCGTCGGCCCCAGATGTAGACGTCAGCGCCCAGCATCACGCAGGCCTCGGCCATCACCTTGCCCAGACCCGTGCCACCTCCGGTGATCAGGATGCGCTGGCCCTTCATCAGGCCAGGCTTGAACATCAGGTCGTCCATATTGAATTCGGCCATCGCCAGGCTCCCTTTGTAATTGGTTGGCCCCAGTCGGACCGCCTGACGCAGGGTCGGTCAAGCGCCGGGTTGAAAGTCATGATCCACGCGCTTGATGAATTCCATGGCCGCCGCCACATGAGCTCTGGCGGGGCTGACGATCCTGCGGGAACACGCCGGGAATGACGTGGGTGGCCTGAAACAACTGACCGGTCGCTTCGCGGGCATGGTTCTGCCAGGTGACGACATTGTGGTGCGCCGTGAGCCTGCTGGCGCTGGCGCCGTGCGCTCCGAGGTTCGCACATCCAGTGGCGCCGCCGCGATGACCCAGGGCGTGGCCTGGCTGGACGCATAGCGGCTATTTGATTCCGCTTCGCTCTGGTCAGGTCACGGGCGGACACCAGAACAGGACTTCGCTACAAGAGCGTTTCGGGGTCCTTGCCGTGGCGGCAGACCGCCGGTTTGAAAGGGACGAAACGTGCGCCGGCTGATCCTCACCTACCTCGCGACAGGCCTGGCCTTCGCCGCCGTCGACTACATCTGGCTGACCCAGTTCGGCCCACAGGTCTATTTCCCGACCCTGGATCCGGTCGCCATGCGCGCGCCGCGCCTTGGTCCAGCGGCGGTGTTCTATTTCGCCTACATCGCCGGCGTGATGGCGCTGGCCATCTGGCCCACCCGCAATGAACCGCTGCGCAAGACCGCCATCACCGGGGCGATGCTGGGGGCCATGTGCTACGCCACCTACGACCTGACCAATCAGGCGACGCTGAAGGTGTGGTCCACCCACATCACCGTCATCGACATCGTCTGGGGGACGTTCATAACAGCGTTCGGCGCCACGGTGGGCGGCTGGGTGTTCCGGCGCCTCAAGCCCTAGACGCGACCTTGACGCGTTCAGCGCGCGCGAGACGAAATTCTGACGCTCCGGTCAGGTATCGATCAAAAGTGACACACCCGTCATCTTAATTGACTGATCACTGTTCAAATTGCATGATGCGCCCAAGAACGAGGCAGGAGCAGAGCCATGGCCGCCGACGGCAACATCACCAAGGACATCATCTACGACGCCGTCGCGCCCGACGACTTTGAGTCCATGCTTGAGCTTGAACGGTACGGCAATCGCTCGACCGCTTTCGACAAGATCATTTCAGCGACCCATGACCATTTCTGGGATCCGCTGGATCCGAAGTACATCGACTTCACCGAGCCCTTCGACATGGAGAACGAGATGCTCCTGCCGGAGGAGATGATCATTTCGCTCTCCACCGACTATGTCTCCAACCACCTGAGCGACTGGAAGACCCGCGTACGGTTCGTGAACCAGTCGACGCTGCGCACCTTCTCGTCGATCCTGCATGGCGAACAGGGCGCGCTGAACCTGTCGGCCAGCCTTTGCCACGTGCTGAAGGACCAGGGCGCGCAGGAATACGCCGCCAACCAGACCCGCGAGGAAGCCCGCCACGTCACCGCCTTCGCCAAATACATCAAGGCGCGCTGGGGCAAGCCGGTGGAATGCGGCCCGACGCTGAAGACACTGCTGGTCGACATCATCGGTAGCCCGGAGGTCTACAAGAAGATCATCGGCATGCAGATGCTGGTCGAAGGCCTCGCCATGGGCGCCTTCGCCACCGTGTTCGCCAAGACCAATGATCCGCTGGCCAAGAAGCTGATGCAGCTGGTCATGACCGACGAGGCCTTCCACCACAAGTTCGGGAAGATCTGGGCGGACCGCACCATTCCGCACCTCTCGGAAAAGGAACACGAGACCATCGAACTGTGGGCCGCCCACTGCTTCCAGACCCTGCTGTTCAACCTCGTGGCCCCCACCCAGCAGCGCGACCTCTATGAGGAATTCGGCCTCGATCCGGACCGCGTGATCGCCGAGATGGCGGCCAACATGACCGACGAGATCCGCCGCGAGAACATGAAGGAGCAGTCCAACATCTTCCGCGTGCTGGTGAAGACCCTACTGAACGCCGGCATCATCACCGACCGTACCAAGGCCTTCTACGGCACCTATGTGGATATCGAGGAACTGCGCGGCGAGGGCGACAGGATGGTCGGCGACGACATCGCCGAAGAGGGCATAAAGTACCTTCAGGAGATCAACTTCTCCGACAAGGCACGCCAGATTCTGATCGCCGCCGAATAGCCGGCTGGTCGTTTCGTGAAATCCGCCCGCCGGGGAGACCCGGCGGGCTTTTTCAGGCTTGAATCCGGAACGAAGGCCGAACATGGTGGAGCAATGGACGTCACCATTGTCACCGCCTCCCGGCCGGAAACCACGACCACTGTCACGCGCGGCGCGGCGCGGTTGCTGGTCGCCCTGGGCTACGCGCCACTGGCCGAGGTGGCTCTGCCGAACGGCCGGCGCGCCGATCTGATGGCCCTGGGCCCCAAGGGGCAGATTTTCATCGTGGAGGTCAAATCCGGGATCGAGGACTTCCGCGTGGATCTGAAGTGGCCGGAGTACCGGCCCTATTGCGACATCTTCGCTTTTGCGGTGGCGCCGGAGTTTCCCCGCGAGATCCTGCCGGAAGAGCCAGGCCTGATCGTCGCCGACGGCTTCGGCGGGGCGATATTGCGCGAGGCGCCGCTGGAGGTTCTGGCCGGGGCGCGGCGAAGGGCGTTGACCTTGGCCTTTGCGAGGCTGGCGGCGCTACGCGCTGCGAGTGGGGTGGCGACGGAACTCTGAGAGACAGACAACCAGAGGATCGCCAGACTGTTCTTCACTTCGGCGCACGCTTCGCCAGAATCCGCTGAAGCGTGCGGCGGTGCATAGTGAGGCGGCGGGCAGTCTCGGAGACGTTCTGTCCGCAGAGCTCATAAACGCGCTGTATGTGCTCCCAACGGACTCGATCGGCGCTCATGGGGCTGTCAGGCGGCTGGGCGGCGGCGCCCAGGGTAAGAAGCGCCCGGACGACATCGTCGGCGTCGGCGGGCTTGGCCAGATAGTCTACGGCGCCTGCCTTCACGGCCTGGACCGCCGAGGCGATGTTGCCGTACCCCGTCAACATGATGATCCTGCATTCCGGGCGAGCCTCGCGTAGCGCCTGAACCAGTGTCAGGCCCGAGCCGTCGTCAAGCCGAAGGTCCAGAACGGCGAAGGCGGGCGGGGCGGCTTCGATAATCGCAATGGCTTCGGAAAGACTTGCGGCGAGCGTGGGCCGGAAGCCCCTCTGTTCGAGCGCCTTGCCCAGTCGCGCACGGAAGACTCCGTCGTCATCAAGGATAAGCAGACTTGTGTCGGAAAGGGTTCCGATATCGACGGAAGAGTTGGCCATTGCGCGGCCCCTTGCGAGGCTCCCCCAAATCCCACTGCTACAGAATGTCGCAGTTAGATGACGTTCACAAGTCCGGCCCGGGGGGCGATCCGGCTCCCGAGGTCGCCTTGCGTTTCCATCTCAGCGCCACAACCGCGCCACCGGCGCGATCATTACGGTAAGTCATAAGTGCGCCCGTGCGTTCCAGAAGCGTCTTGGCGATGAAGAACCCTAAACCCAGACCGATGTGCCCCGTCGGCGAATGCTCACCCGTCGCGCGCGAGGTGACATAGGGCTCACCGAGCCGCGATAGTATGTCAGAAGCGAAGCCAGGTCCATCATCGTGGATGTCGAGCTCAACGGTCTTGTCGTCCACCCGGGCGACGATCCAGACTCTTGATCTGGCAAAATCAACCGCATTTTCAATGAGGGTTGACATGCCATGACTTATTTCTGGCCAGCGCTGCAGGGAAATCATGGCAACCTCCGGGGCGCCCTCAAACTCGAAGTCGATCCGGACGTTCGGCAGGACGTTTTGATAAGGCTCAACCAGTTCCTGCAACAACTGTCGAAGCGGCGCCCGGCCAAGATCGGCGTCCGCAGTCTGCTCCGGCATCTCGCCCAGCCTGCTGAGAATCTCGCGGCATCGGGCGGCTTCGGCGATCAACAGTTCGGCATCTTCTCCAACAGCGGCGGTCGGAGGTGATCGCGCCAGCTCCCGGGCTATGATGGAAATGGTGCTGAGCGGCGTTCCGAGTTCATGCGCCGTGGCGGCGGCCAGCAGGCCGAGAGACGACAGCTTCTGTTCGCGGGCCAGGACCGAACGGGTGACATCCAGGGCCAGGGCCATACGCGCGGCCTGGACCACGGACTGCCGGACGATTCCGGCGATCAGGACGATTCCCACGACCATGGACGCAGCGACGGTGAGCCGGTATTCAAGCGTCAGCATAGGATCGCGGTGATCCTCAGGTTTGAGCCAGTGCAGGCTGTGCACGTGAATGTTGGGATAGGGCATCGAGAAGAAGGCCATCGAAACGGCGGCGATAGAGGCGAGGCCCGCCACCAGGATCAGTGGTCGCAAGGGCAGCGTGGCTGCGGCCAGGGTCACCGGGGCCAGAAGCACGATGATGAAGGGGTTTGCCGCGCCGCCGATCAGGATCATCAGCGCCGAGAGATGAGCAACGTCGAAGGCAAGCTGCAACGCTGCCCCACGGTCGCTGAGGACGTGTTGAAGCTGTCGAACATGCGCGGTCCACAGGTTGGCGGCTATCGCAGAGATGATCACGGCCGCAGCAATGGCGAAGGGCGCCTTGTTGCCCATGCCAAAGGTGATGGCAGCCAGAAGCAGCACCTCTCCGGCTATGACCATCCAGCGGACCCTCAGCAGGGTTCGCACCCGCAGGTGGCCCTTGCGAAGATCTGCGTCGGCCCAGACGTCTTGCGCAGCCCTGGACAGGACACTATCCAAACCGGAACGCGGACGAGTATCGGTCATTGCAGTCCGCCATAGGAAAGTACGAACTTGTCCAGACGCATAATGGCCCTATCCGCCGTCCTGGCGCTAGCGCTCGCATTGCTGGTCGGCCTGGCGGTGCGCAAGGGTGCGTCAGGTCCGGAGGCGAAAGGGATCGCGATCGGAGGCCCATTTCAGCTGGTCGACACCTCGGGACGCACCGTCGACCAGGATGTGCTGAAGGGCAAGTGGAGTGTGGTGTTTTTCGGCTTCACTCATTGTCCGGACATCTGCCCCACGACCCTGTTTGAAATGGCCCAGGTCGAGCCCTTGCTGGGCGCCAGGGCCGACAGGGTGCAGACCGTGTTCATCTCCGTCGACCCGGACCGCGACACAGCGGCGCAGGTCAAGGCCTATGTGGCCAACGACGCCTTTCCGAAGCGACTCATGGGCTTGACCGGATCTGCAGCCCAGGTGGACGTGGCCGCAAAAGCCTATCGCGTCTTCTACAAGAAGGTGGGTGAAGGCGCCGACTATCAGGTCAATCATGCCGCCTACAGCTATCTGATGAACCCCAAGGGCCGGTTCACCTGCGTGCTGGCCTATGAACTGACGCCGGAACAGACCGCCGCAAAAATCACTGAAGCGATGAAGCTGGGCGACCGCGCCGAGCGATGCTGAACCGTCCCCTGAAATTCGAAGCGACTTGCGGAGCCCGTTAAGGTTCGTCAGGGTATGTTGCAGCGCACAAAGGCTGGGTCCACATGCTCTATTCGATGTACGAAGCCGGATATTACGCCACCACACCCCTGCGTATGGCGGCGCTGGCGACGCGTAACTTTTGGAGTTCGCCCCTCAATCCCGCCGCCAACACCGATTTCGGACGGCGGATCTATGCAAACGCCGATCTGTTCGCGAACCTGACCCGGCGCTACGGCAAGCCGGACTGGAATATCAATGCAGTCGTCATCAACGGCGCTGCGGTGCGGGTGCGGCCAACGACAGTGTGGTCCAGCCCCTGGTGCAAGCTTACCCATTTCGCCCGCGACCTGAGCGATCTGCGCCGGGCCGGCAAGACCGATCTGGAGCCAGCGGTGCTGATCGCCGCGCCCCTCTCGGGCCATTACGCCACCCTTCTGCGCGGTACTGTCGAGGCGTTCCTTCAGGACCACGACGTGTTCATCACGGAGTGGTCGAATGCGCGCGATGTTCCGTTCGTGGAAGGCAAGTTCGGCTTTCACGATTACATCGACCACATCCGCGACATGCTGCGGCAGATGGGTCCCAGGCCGCACGTGGTGGCGGTCTGCCAGCCCGGCCCGCCGGTTCTGGCCGCTGCCGCCCTGATGGCCGAGGACAATGAAGAAAGCCGCCCCGCATCGATGACGTTTATGGGCTCGCCCATAGATGCGCGGCTTTCGCCGACAGTGACCAACAAGCTGGCTGAGGACCGCCCGTTCGCCTGGTTCGAATCCAACATGATCTACAATGTGCCGCCGCCCTTCCTGGGCACGGGCCGGCGCGTCTATCCAGGCTTCGTTCAGTTGGCCAGCTTCATGTCGATGAACATCGAGAAGCACAAGGAAGCCCACCTGAATTATCTCAAGCATCTGATGGGCGATGACGGCGACAGCGCCGAAAAGCATCTGGAATTCTACGATGAGTATCTCTCGGTGCTGGACCTTACCGAGGAGTTCTACCTTCAGACCGTCGACGTGGTATTCCAGCGGCATCTATTGCCCAAGGGTGAGCTCTATCATGAAGAACGTCGCGTCCGGCCGGAACGGATCACCGATATCGGCCTGATGACGGTTGAGGGCGAAAATGACGACATCTCCGGGATCGGCCAGACCCAGGCAGCGCACTATCTGTGCTTGAGCCTGCCTACCGAGATGAAGGAAGATTACGTCCAGCCCCACGTGGGCCACTACGGCGTCTTCAACGGCAAGCGCTTCCGCGAGGAGATCTATCCCCGCGTGCGGGCCTTCATCCGCAGGATGGAACAGGGCCTGCCGCGCAGGACGGAACACCGAACCGGTTCCGCAGAGGTAGTGCCAATCCGGTCGAAAGCTTCAGAGGCCTGAACTCCGCCTGACGTCTTCATTTCGCGAAACCGGGGTAACGCCCTAGATTTCGCGGGGTGAGTCTCCTGCGCCCCTCCCTGCATGACGGCGACCGGCTGGAAGTCGCCGGCGTGCTGGTGCGCCTGAAGGTCAACGGCCGCGCCCGGCGGGTTTCGCTCCGCCTGGATCGCACCCGGCGCGAGATTGTCGCGACCGCCCCATCAGCCCGACGTCTGGCCGAGGCCGCCGCCTTTGCGCGTGATCGCGCGGGCTGGATCACGGCCCGGCTGGCAGAACTGCCCGTCGCGACCCGTCTCAGCCCTGGCGAGTTGATCGAGGTCTTCGGACAACCGGTCCGGCTCGACACTGCTACAGGCCGTGCCTGCTGGATCGAACCGGAAGATGGCTCCACGCCCCGGATCTGCGCCATGGGCGAGGGTGAAGGCTATGCCCGCGCGGTGATGCTGGTGATCCGCAAACAGGCCGCCGAGGTCCTGACCCGGCGCACCGCCCACTATGCCGCACAGCTTGACGCGCCGATGCCGAAGGTGGCGCTGACCGACGCCAAATCCCGCTGGGGCTCATGCAAACCCGGCCCGGGCGGGACAGCCGGCGTGATCCGTTACTCCTGGCGGCTGGCGCTGGCGCCGTTCGCAGTGGCTGACTATGTGGTCGCTCACGAGTGCGCCCATTTGCGTGAGTTGAACCACGGACCCCGCTTCTGGGCCCACGTTCGCGATCTGGTGGGCGACGAACGCCCCCATCGCGCCTGGCTCCGGGCCGAAGGCGCTAGAGCGGATTCCATTCAGTCTGCATCGTATCCGCAGCTCTTGAAGTAGTTGGCGCACTCGGTCGGAGTGAAGAGGTCGATGAAGCGTCCGATGGCGTCCCAGAGGGCACCGACGGTTCGCTCG